>NZ_MTPX02000014.1 GCF_002154335.2 Actinomyces ruminis | reverse complement strand
GAACGGCACGAACGCCACCACCGGCCCAGCGATCAACACTGACCACCACCCGTTTGATGTACCATCAAACATAACAACCCACCAACCCCACGTCAACCCGTCGACGAAGCGCATCTTGGACGCCCGCGAAGAGGGTTTCGGTGCCTCATCTAAAACCGCCCGTGAGGGGTGTGGATCGTTGTGGGCATGCAGTTGTGGGTTGACTGGTGTAGGCCAGGGTGCGCAGAGCACTCGCTGCGACGTCCAAAATGTCCTGCAGCGCGCGTGGGCGGCGGCAGGGCAGACGCGACAAACACCGGTGTGAGGTCCGTGCCGCTGTTATCGGGGTCTGCTGGAGGCTGCAGATGAGCTTGTCGATGGTGTTGGCCGCTACGGCCAGGAGGTCCGGCGTGAGCCGGGTGTCCTTGAGCGCGGCGACCAGCAACCGTTATCTCGCCCGGCAAGGGCCAAGGACCAGCTGGGCGGCAAGTGCGTCACAAAGGGCCCGCTGCTGTGCAACACCCGTCAGGATCCGCAAGGCCGGCGGGCGAGGCCCGTGCAGCCGGCGGGGTTCTTTGAGAGCGGGCACTGTTGCCCACTGTGGCCCTGTGCCCGCAGGGGCGAGTTCGCCCAGACCGGAAACATGACCAACCATGCTTACCGGCCGGGGCCTTCACCCGCATCCATCTGTAGGCGGCGCCGAGAAGCACCCCTGGGACCGCCTGTACGACGCTCCTCGTATCCCGCCCGGCCGGTTGCCCGGTACCGACGCCCTTGACCGGCCAGCACAAGGCAGGAGCTGATCGCCTGTCCCACCCAGCAGGGCCCTGCCGTCCGTCGTTGAGACGGGGTGTGGACGGGAGTCGGCCGAGTCTAGGTGGGCTCGGGTGGCGCGACCGGAAGGCCGTCGGCGGCTACGGTCGCAGGTGTGTGCGTGTTCGGCGTATTGGCACAACAAAGGCCGGAGACCCCGATGTCTCCGGCCTGGCTGTCTGTGCCCCGTCCCGCGTGGCGGGATTGCTCTGCGCTGCTGCGGCGCAATGGCCGCTGCGGGGGCTTGGTGAGCTCAGTGCTGCTCGTCAGTGGTCTTCTCGGCGAGACGGTCGTTGACGATCTCGGCGATGGCGCGAGCGGTGTTGGCGTCGATGGTGTTGAAGAACATGAGGTGCTCCTTTGATTTACTCGAATATCGGATTGATGTGTGGTACCTCCGCCGGGCCGGTTTCGACTGGGATCTTCCCGGTTCGTTCCTGCCGAGCGGCTGTGCCATCACATTACCAACCCATCGGAAGGAAAAACGCTCCTCAGGCGTGGTGGCCCGCGCCACTCGGCCCCCTGCGATCGTCGGCCAATCGGCATGATTTCGCTGAAAGGTCGCCATTGTCAGGTCCCGTCCTCGGCCCGCGGAGTTCTTCCCGCAGCGGGCATAACCGGTGACCCTCGCCGCTCAGCTGCTCCGCAGCAGGCGCAGCAGTGACCGGGCAGGCGGCGTGAAGCGGCGGCGGTGAGACACGGCGGCGGTGAGATACGGCGGCGGCCGGCTCTGGCCCGCGGCAACAACCTGCGGGCCAGAGCCGGCCGCCGGAGCATCCCAGGCGCCGTCGGACGCCCGGGCCTGCTTACAGCACCACGTCCTGGGTGGGCCGGGTCAGCTCGCCGGATGCGTGCGCCCGGGCGACGTAGTCGCAGGCGCGGGCGGTGACCGCCATGATGGTCAGCGCCGGCCCCTCGGTGGAGCCGGTGGGGAAGGAGGCGGCGTCGGTGACGAACAGGTTGGGGACGTCCCAGGACTGGCACACGCCGTTGAGCACGCTGGTGGCCGGGTCGTGGCCCATGCGGGCGCCGCCGGCCTCGTGGATGGACACGCCCATCATCAGGCTCATGCGGATGCCCACCCGGAACATGGCCCGCTGCACCGGGTTGAAGTCCGGCCACACCCGCTTGGAGTGCACCCCGAAGGTGGAGGCCACGAAGTTCGTCCGGTAGCCGCCGGCCTCCATCATCTCGGTGACGTCGCGCACGGCGGCGTCGACCATGGCCCGGTCGTTGTCATCCGGGCGGCACACGATGTGCGCCGCGGGAATGCCCCACTTGTCCTTCACGCGCCGCGAGAGCGAGACCTGGTTGCCGTACTGGGGCAGCATCTCCCCACCGGCGCCGAAGCCGAACATGGCGGGGGAGTCCTCCGGCACCGGCACGCGCCCGGCCAGCCCCTGGAAGGAGTAGCCGCGCTTGTAGGCCTCGGTCTGCCCGTGCAGGTTCTGGTAGCGGGGGATGAGGAAGCCTCCGGAGTTGCCGTAGAAGGGGTCCGGCTCGCACTGGGAGGAGGGGCCGAAGTAGCCGGGGCGGCGGGCGTCGTCGCCGAAGCCGAGCGTCATGGACTGCTCCATGAGGTAGTGGCCCACCAGGCCGTTGGAGTTCGCCAGACCGCCGGGGTGGCGGCCCGAGCCGGAGTTCAGCAGCAGCCGCACGGACTCGATGGCGGAGGCGCACAGCATGACCACGTCTGCGGTCACCCGGTGCTCGCGCTTGGTGTCGGCGTCGATGAAGACGGCGCCGGTGGCCAGGCCGGTGCGGCGGTTGGTGGTGATGCGGGAGACGACGGCGCCGGTGCGGATGGTCAGGCGGCCGGTCTTGCGGGCCTCGCGGATGCCCGGGGGCACGCGGTCGAGGAAGGGGGCCTGGAAGCGCCAGGAGATCACGTGCCGCTCCGGCCAGCGCGACTCGACGACCTGCTTGAACTCCTGCTCCATCTCGTTCAGGTGCCCGGGGCCCACGTACTTGCCGGCCGGCGGGTGCTCCACGCCGGGGTCGGCGTCGCCGTAAACGCCGACGAGCTCCTCCACCCGGTCGTAGTAGGGGGCCAGGTCGGCGTACTCGAAGGGCCAGTCGGTGCCCACGCCGTCGAGGCTGGCGGCCTTGAAGTCGACGTCGCTCATGCGCTGGAGCACACGCCCGTAGGCGTGCATGCGCCCGCCCAGCAGCCGGGAGCGCACCCACAGGTAGGGGGCGTCGACCGGGTAGGTGTAGGGGTTGGCCAGGTCGTCTACGAGGAACCGGGAGGAGGAGTCGGAGTAGAAGGAGCGCCGGGCCTGGTTGAACTGGCGGCTGCCCAGCATCCGCTTGGCGCGGGTCATGATGTCCATGCCCATGGGCTTGGGCTTGCCGTACACCGGCGGGGTGAAGTCCTTTTCGGTGAGCTCACGGCCGGCCTCCAGCAGCAGCACGTCCATGCCTGCGGCGGTCAGTTCGCGCACCGCCGTCGAACCTGCGGGGCCGGATCCGATGACGATGGCATCGAAGTGGCGGTCGATGTTCGGGGCACTGCTCGTCTGGTTCAGGTTGCTCATGCTGTCCACGTCCTTTGTGGTCCTGCTACGTGGCCGGTGCGGCCCGTGCTGACTATTAGTGATGGTGCGAAATGTCCCCTGTGCCGCGGCCCGCGCCGCAGCACTGCGAACTGGCTGAGCTCACCGTACGAACCCACGAATTGGGCGACAACGCGCCCGCTATCTGCTTCCGCCCTGAGCGGGCGAAAGCGGTCCTAACACCGACGAAAGCCGGATGAGAGGCCCGGTAATGTACGACTTGCCGTCAGGTACGCGACGAGGAGGTGCGGCATGGATAACCAGGACGCGCGCGCCCGTGCCGGGCTTCTGTTCGACACCGCCTGGCCGCCCTATCGCGAGCTCAAGGCCCGCGCTCACGACCTGTGCCGTCGTTACAACGCCCTGAATGACCTTGACCCCCAGAGGGACGAGCTCATCCCCCAGATCTTCGCCGAGATCGGGGAGGGCTTCCACGTGCGTGGCCCGCTGTACGTCAACTGCGGCTTCCACACCCGCATCGGGGCGCGCTTTTTCGCCAACTTCAACTTCACGCTCCTGGACGACGTCCCCGTGACCATCGGCGACGACGTCCAAGTCGCGCCGGGTGTCACCATCGCCGCCGGCACGCACCCCCTGCTCGCCGCCGAGCGCCAGCACCTGACCTACCCCGACGGCCACACCGGCGGCGCCGAATACGGCGATCCCGTCGTCATCGAGGATCGCGTCTGGCTCGGCGCCAATGCGACCGTCATGCCGGGCGTCACCATCGGGCACGACGCCGTCATCGGCGCCGGCAGCCTGGTCACCCACGACGTGCCGGCCGGCTGGCTCGCCTTCGGCGTTCCGGCCCGCCCCGTACGCGAGATCACCGAGGCCGACTCGGTGCACAGCCCGACCTCCGCCGTCTATGGGCGCCTCGGCTCCGAGCAGCGCCCCGCAGGGGCGGACGGCCATTGACTGCCGGGACGGTCCGCCCACATCGGCCCGCCCGGCGTACCGTCCCTCAATGCACATCGGCTGTACCCCTTCGGTGCGCCGCCCCGTGCACGCTCAAGGCGCCGCATCAACCCCTCCTAATAGAAAGCACCCCCAATGACTGCGGACTCCCGCACCTCCATTCCGACCCCCGCCCGGAAGGCGCCCGGCCCCTACCGGGTGGCCGCCGTCGTCATGATCGGCTCATTCATGTCGGTCCTGGACGGCACCATCATCAACGTCGCCATCCCCGCGCTGCAGCGTCACTTCGCCGCACCCGACGGCACCCTGCCCGCGTACTCGGCCGTCTCCTGGACCGTCACCGGCTACGCGCTCGCGGTGGCGGCAATCATTCCGCTGACCGACTGGGGTCTCAAGCGCATCGGCGCCCGCTGGATGTACATCGGCTCCATCACCCTGTTCACCATCGCCTCCGTGCTGTGCGCCCTCTCCCCGAGCCTCGGGTTCCTGATCTTCATGCGCGTGGTGCAGGGCCTGTGCGGCGGCTGCATCATGCCGGTGGGCACCACCCTGGTCGCCCGTGCGGCCGGGCCGAACAACCTAGGCCGCATGATGAGCCTCATGGGCGTCCCCATGCTGATCGCCCCGGTCATGGGACCGATTCTGGGCGGCTGGCTGGTGGAGGTCGCCTCCTGGCACTGGGTGTTCCTCATCAACCTGCCTTCGGGCTGGCGGCTGCCGGGCTCGGGCTGTTCCTGCTCCCGCGCGACGACGACCGCGGCACCGTGCGCCTGGACGTCCCCGGCGTGGTACTCATGTCGCCGGGCCTGGCCCTGACTCTCTGGGGGATCTCCAACGCCGGCAGCGGGGCGTCGCTCACCGCGCCGATGGTGTGGGCGCCGCTCGTACTCGGTCTGGTGATGGTGACGGCCTTCGTGCGTCGCAGCCTGCGGGCCGAGCACCCGCTGCTGGACCTGACGATCCTGCGTCTGCGCGGCTACCGCAATGCCATCCTGCTGGCTGTGTTCTTCCAGGCCGCCTTCACCGCCGACCTGTTGCTGCTGCCGGCCTACTTCCAGCAGGTGCGCGGCCTGGGCGCCATGGCCGCCGGCTTCTTCATCGCCCCGACCGGCCTGGGCGCGCTGATCTCCATGCCCATTGCCTCCAACCTGGTCGACCGGCTGCCCGCCGGACGGGTGGTGCCCTTCGGCATGACCGCCATGTTCGCCTCCGTGCTCGCGCTGACCCAGGTGGGTGCCGACACGAGCCTGTGGTGGCTGGGCGCCGTCCTCATGGTGCAGGGGCTGGGAATCGGCGGCACCATGATGCCGGTGTCGACGGCGGCCCTGCAGGCGGTCGACCGCGAGGAGGTCGGCAACGCCACCACTCTGTTCAACATTGGTCAGCAGGTCTTCGGCGCCGTCGGCATCGCGATTGTCTCCGTGCTGCTCGCCCTGTTCCTGGCCGCGACCGACTCTGGTGCGGCGGCGGTGGCCGGCGAGCTGAGCGGGGCGGAGCTGACGACCGGCCTGGCCCAGGCGGCGGGAGCCTTTGGACGAGCCTTCTGGATGCCGACGATCTCCATGGCGCTGGCCCTGTTCATGTCCTTCCGCCTGCCCATGCGTCGCGAACGCGCCACCATCCCCGACGTTTCCTGAGCGTGACCCTCCCAACCGTCGAGACCGGCATGTCATTCGTGCCGGTCTCGACGTGTTACCGGCGCTTTCGGCGCAACTAGCGCCCGCCTCGGTGGGAGGGGAGCGGCGGCGAGTGCCTATGCGGTGTGGCGATGGGCGAAGACATGGATCAGGGCGCTGACGAATGCCCGCTGCGCGTGGGTGGCCGCGCGTGAGTGCCCGCCCGCGGCGGTCTCGAAGTAGGTGACGTTCTGCCCCAGCCGGTCCAGCCGATAGGCCAGGGAGCGGGCGTGCGCCGGGTGCACGCGGTCGTCCGCGGCCGAAGTCAGCAGCAGCACCGGCGGATAGTCACGCCCCGCCTCGAGCAGATGCAGCGGTGAGTGCTCGCGCGGCCAGGCCCACTGCTCGGGGTCGTCCGGATCGCCGAACTCCGAGGTCCACGCCGCCCCGGCCGACAGCTGCGTGTAGCGGCGCATATCCGTCAGCGGCACCTCCAGCACGGCCGCCCCGATCCGCTCCGGGTGCCGGGCCAGCACCTCCCCGGCGAGCAGGCCCCCAGCTGAGGAGCCGTATAGCGCGATCGTCTTCGGGGCGGCGACGCCGCGCGCCACCAGCGAGTCCAGCACCGCCACCAGGTCCTCGACCACCCGCCGTCGGCCGGCGCCGGTGCCCGCCAGGTGCCAGGCGGGCCCGTACTCGCCGCCGCCACGCGTATTCGCCACCACATAGGTGCCACCCCGCTCCAGCCACGCCTTCCCGGTGACGGGCTCGTACCCGGGCGTGAGCGACTCGCCGAAGGCCCCGTAGGCGTGCACGAGCGTCGGCGTCGGCGCAGAAGTGGGCCGGCCGATCTGGAAGTAGGGCACGCGGGTGCCGTCGGCGCTGGTGGCCACGTGCTGGGTGACGGTGATGCCGCGTGCGTCGAAGCGGGCGGGCGCCTGCCGCACCACCGCCATGCCCGTCAGCTCCCCGGACGGCATCAGCCGGGCGACCGTCAGGGTCGAGGGCGTGGTCCACCCCGACGCCGAGATCCACAGGTAGTCGGAGTCGGTCGGGCGCAGCGGCGTCGCGGACACCGACAGCAGCGCCCGCCCGGGACGCAGCGCGGTCTCATCGCCGTTCGGGCAGCCGGGCAGGTCGGAGGCTCCGGTCAAGTCGATCCAGTGATGCGACCACTCGTCCGGGGCGGTCCCCGTCTCTTCGGAGGCCCCGTCCCGCCCGTGCGTGGGCGGCGTGCACACCTCCAGGCGGTCGGCGACGTCGTCGAGCACGGTGAGCACGAGATGGTTTGCAGTCCAGGCGGCCGACAGGAGCGTCGATGAGGCGGTGGGCGTGAACAGGACCTCCAGCCTCCGCTCCCCGGCCAGGTAGTCGGCCAGTTTCGCGCCGAGCATGGCGCCGGCCGGGTGGGTGCTGCCGCCGACCTCCCAGGGGCTGCGCAGCTGAATGGTCAGCCACTCCCGCCCGACGCCGGCCAGGCAGTTCTCCGGAACCTCCAGCCGGATCGCTCCCGCCGGGACGACGTCACCGGTGGGGGTGGCAACCGTGCCGGGGCGCGCCCGGCCCTCCAGCGCGGCGCGGGCGGCCGCGGCTCCGGACGGCAGCCGGCGTCGTCGGGCAGGAGCCAGATATGCGTGTGCTGGAAGCTCGGCATGGTGGTCAGCCAGGTCCGGCCCCAGGGGTCGCGAGAGGTGAAGGCGGCGACGGCGCCGCTCCCCGCGGTCACCAGCACCTCCGCCTCATCCAAGGACTGCCCGCGCCGTAGACGCCGCACCTGACGCGGGTAGCCCGCCCCCGACAGGGTGTCGGGGCCGAAGTCGGCGGAGACTATGGCGGCCTCGCCCGCGTCGTCGCCCCAGGTCATCGATCCCTTGGACAGCGGGCGGAACAGGCCGCCGTCGTCCGGGGAGATGAAGCTGCGCGAATGCAGGTCGTACTCCACGGTGAGGCTTGCGTCACCGCCGCCCGGGGACAGCGTGACCAGGGCGCGGCGGCCGGCGCGCGGGCCGGTGGTGAGCACCTGCGCCCCGCCCCACACCAGTTCGGTGTCGCCGGTGCATTCGATCTCCGGAGGCAGTGTGCTGGCCTCATTCAGGGCATCGAGGTCGAGCAGGGTCTCCCACTGCGTCGGCTCGGGGATGCGGTCCGCGCGGGATGGGGCGCCGGCGGCGTAGGACTCCCAGGTGGTGCGGCGCCAGACGCCGCGCGGATGCTCGGCGTCGGTCCAGAAGTTGTAGAGCATGCCGCCGCGGTCGGCGACGGCGGGGATGCGGCATGGGCAGTCGAGTACGTCCGCGATATCGGCCGTCAGGCGCCTGAAGTCGGGGCGGGAGGCGTATTCCCGGGTGGTTCGCTCGTTGCGGGCGGTGACCCAGGCGCGGGCGCGGTCCCCATTGATTTCATCGAGCCAGGAGGGGGCGACGGCGTCGTCGGGGGGAGAGCCGACGACGTCGTCCGCGGGCGCAGGTGCGCTCGCGGCGCCGGGTGTTGCGGAACTGCCCACGGGACTGTGACGATAAGTGAGAGGGCGGTCAGGCCTGCTCGGGGTGGACCACCTCGTGCGTGCGGGAGGACTCCACAACGGCCTCCAGGACCGTCAGGCAGCGGATCACCGACTCGTTGGTGATCACCGGGTCGGCGACGCCGTCGACCACGTCGCGGGCATTGCGGTAGAAGTCCATGACATCGACGTCCACCTCCGGCAGGTCCAGCACCTCCACCGGCGGGGTGGTGGTAGCCAGAGTCTTGTAGTCCAGGATGCGCGGCGCCATGGTCTTGGTCAGGCCCACGCCCGCCTGCACGGGGGTGGCGTCGTCCTCCTCGGCGCCGGTGCGGCGCACCATGCGGCCGTTCATCTCCCAGTCCTCGATGACCACGGTGCCCTGCGCGGACTGCATCCAGAACTTGGCCTCCGGCAGGAAGGACGTGGTGGACACGTCCACCATCGCGTGGAAGCCGTTGGCGAAGGTCAGGTGGGCGCGGAAGCCGTCGTCGACCTGGTGGCCGAGTGCGAAGGAGAGTTCGCCGTAGACGTCCACCACCGGGGAGTCGACCATGGTCAGCAGGCGGTCGACGGTGTGCACACCCCAGTCCAGGATCATGCCGCCGCCATGCTCGGGCAGCTGCCGCCAGTCGCCGGGGATGCCGCGCGAGCCGTGGATGCGCTGCTCCAGGTAGGTGGGGGAGCCGATGAGCTGCTCATCATAGACCTTCTTGATGACGTTGAAGTCGGGGTCCCAGCGGCGGTTCTGGTGCACCATGAACATCCGGCCCGTCTGCTCGGCGACGGCAGCGACCTCGCGCATCTCGGCGGCGTTCATCATGGCGGGCTTCTCGCACAACACGTGCTTGCCGGCGCGCAGGGCGGAGATGGCGTAGTCGTGGTGGGAGTCGTTGGGGGTGCAGATGAAGACGATGTCGATCTCGGTGTCGGCCAGGATGTCGGCCGCGGAGGCGTACACGTGCAGGCCGTCGTCGGCGGCGTCCTCGTTGGCACGCGGGTCGATGTCGTAGATGCCGACGACGTCAATGGCGACGTCGTCCAGCGCCCGCAGGTTGCGGGTGTGGTAGACGCCCTGGGTGCCGTAGCCGATGACGGCGAGCTTATGGATGTGGGCTGGGTCGGGCTTGCGGGTGGATTCCTCGGACACGATGACCTCCGGAAGTGTTTGTGCAGCTCGGCTGCTGCTTGCCGACTGCGATTGGCTGCTCGCGGCGACCTCGTTGCCGCCGCCGCGTATGGGACGACTGTAGGCGGCGCGTTGGCGGTTGGTCAGGGTGGGAGTGGGGCCTTCCGCCCGCTCCGGGGAGAAGCTTGGGGGCGATGGACATCCTCCTCGGCCGCGGTCATTTCAGGAGGCGCGGGCATTCGATTAATCTGCCTCCGGGTCGGCGGCGTCGGGAATCCATGCCAGCAGGTCGAGCGCCAGGGCGATATCGGTGCGGTGTCCACCCAACCCATCCGGAAGCATGCCGATCGCCTGGGCGATGCGGTACTTGACCGTGTTGCGGTGGATGTAGAGGTGTTCGGCGGTGACGCTCGCGTTCTCTCCCGCTGCCAGATAGTGGCGCAGGGTGAAGCGCAACCGCTCCGTGTCCTCACCCCCGCTCGCCAGCGGGCCGAGCGTGGCTTTGAGCCAGCGCCGGGCGTGTTCCGGGTTGTGCAGCATGAAGGTCAGCGGTGCTACCTCGCTGTAGTCCGCCGCACCGGGGCCGTCTGCCGATGCGGTCACTACCCTAAACGCCGCCGTGGCCTGCTCATAGGTTCGCACGAATCCGGTGATGCCCCACTCCGGCTGCCCGAAGGCGCCGACCAGGGGCTTGCCCTTGAGGATCCGCTTCGCCCAGTGCTGTTGAGCGGGTTGCGATTGGCAGGAAACCCACAGGGCTGCCGTGTCCTCCGCCAAGTTTACGACCAGCGTCCTGCCGCTCGGCAACGCCTCACGCAGCCGTCGCTCCAATCCGCTGATCGCCTCGTCGAAGTCATATTTGGTCCGCACCACGGCGGCAAGATTCCAAGAGCTCACCGGATGTCCGAGCAGGCTGGAGGCCACGGCGCCGTCGGTGACCTCACCGTCCAGAACCGAGCGGATGCGCGCCTGGAAGGCAGCGTCGCTGCGCCGCTGACGGCGCTGCCGTTGTTCGAGGAAGGCCCCCACCGTCTTGCGGTGCCGCGTCGCGAGTTGAGCCAGGACGACGTCGACCAGAGGTGGCAGTACCCGCGGCGTCATGTCTGCGGGCAGCACTTCTACCGCCGTGGACACCACATCCTTGACCAGCACCCTGCTGGCATTGAGGAACACGGACTCGACGATGTCCGCTGCGGCACCCCGATCCGCCAAGCGCTGGACGATCTCCTCTGTCGCCGTGAGCAGGAGGTCCTGCCTGGTGGTCTCCAGCAGGACCGTAGTGCTGAGTGACTGATAGGAGGCTTTGATGACCGCAGTGGTCAATCGTCGCAGATCGGCGTCGACCACCAGGTCCGGCAGGTCGCGCGCGACTTGCCTCAGAGTTGCGTCGCTCTCGGCGTCTGCGCGGCTGATGAGTCTGCTCGTGAGCTCGTGGCGCAGTTCTTCGGGAAGTTCCAGCGGCTCCGGTGCGGTGTCAACGGGGGTCATGATGAACACTGTGCGTGCAACGCCCGCCTTGTGCAAGTTGCACGACGACGTGGGTGATTTCTGGTCGCGGGACCATGGATGTTGCGGGATGCGGCCGGTTGACTGTTCGCCGAACGTGCGGTGAAGGACGCCGCGCGTTACGGAAGGAGCAGAACATGACCGACCATAACTTTGCTGTCGTGACCTTTGCGGAGTCGAGCAAGGCCTATGAGACGCTGAGCGACCTGCGCGGGGCGTCCCGTGAGGGGCGCATTGGCGTCGCCTCGGCGATCATTGCGGAGCGCGAGCCCGACGGCCACCTGCACCTGGCGGAGGGCGAGGACGCCACCATCGGCGCGGGAGCGAGTGCCGGTGGCCTGTTGGGCATGTTCGTGGGCATTCTCGGTGGCCCGCTGGGTGTGCTGCTCGGCTGGGGCACTGGCGCGTTGGTGGGATCCTTCGCGGACAGCAGGCGCGTCGACCGCAACGCGACCATTGTCGGTGAGTTCAGCTCCCGTCTGCCCGCGGGTACGACGGCGATTCTCGCCGAAGTCGAGGAGGCCGCTCCCGAGGTGCTGGACGGGCTGGCCGCATCCCAAGGCGGTGTTGTCCTGCGGCGTCCCGCCGTGGACGTACTCGCCGAGCTGGAGGCCGTCGAGGCCGCCGCGGAAGCGGCGGACAGGGAGGCCGGCCGCATCATGCGCGAGCAGCGCCGTCAGGAGCGCAAGGATGCCTGGGACGAGCGCGTCGCCCGCCTCAAGACCCGCTTCCAGCGTAAGAACTGACGTCTTCTGCTGTAGGGAGGGCTGTGTTGGGTGTGACCCTACGGTTTCGACTATGAGCCGGGGTACCCGAACACGTCCCCACCGGTGGCGGCGCGCCAGGCGAAGGTGTGGATGAGGGCGCTGGTGGCGGCACGTTGGGCGGGCACCGCCGTCCCCGCATGCCCGCCCTCGCTCTGCTCCACATAGCCGACCTCCAGTCCCAGCTCACGCATGCGGTAGGCCATGGTGCGGGCGTGCGCCGGGTGTACGCGGTCGTCGGCGGTGGAGGTGAGCAGCAGCAGCGGCGGGTACTCGGCCTCGGGCCTCAGGGCGTGGAAGGGGGACAGGGGCCGCATGGTCACCCAGTCGTCGAGATCGTCCGGGTCTCCGAACTCGGAGCGCCACATGGCGCCGGTCAGCAGGTGCGTGTACCGCTCCAGGTCCAGCAGTGGCGCCTCCGCGATCGCCCCGCCGATCAGCTCGGGGTGGCAGGTCAGCATCTCACCCACCAGCAGCCCGCCCGCGCTGGAGCCGTGCACCACCAGCTGCCCGGGTGTGGTCACCCCGCGGTCGATAAGCGAGCGGGCAACCCCTGCGAAGTCCTCCACCACCCGGTGGCGGCCTTGGCCGGTGCCGGCCAGGTGCCAGGCGGGCCCGTACTCGCCGCCGCCCCGGGTGCAGGCGACGACGTAGGTGCCGCCGCGCTCCAGCCATGCCCTACCGGTAAGGGGCTGGTAGCAGGGGGTCTGGCTGGTGCCGAAGGCGCCATAGCCGTACAGCAGGGTCGGGCCGCTTACGGGGCCTTCTTGGGATGCGCCGCTGCGCGGTCGACCGATCTGGAAGTAGGGCACGCGAGTACCGTCCGCGCTGACCGCCACGTGCTGGCTGACCCGCACGCCGCGGGCGTCGAAGCGGGCGGGCGCCTGCCGCAGCACTGACATGCCGGTCACCTCGCCCTCCTCGGTCAGGCGGGCGAGCGCGAGCGTGGGCGGCGTGGTCCACCCCGAGGCGGAGATGAACAGGTAGTCGGTGTCCCGCTGCCGCACCGCCTGCGCGCTCACCTCCAGCAGCGGCCGGCCCGGTCGCAGCTCGGTGGGGTCGTTGCCGTCCGTGTCGCGCGGTCGGTACGCGGCCCCGGTTAGATCGATCCAGTGGTGGCCCCACGCGTGCCCGCCCGCATCCCACTCCCACTGCGAGGGCGGGGTGCAGACCTCCAGGCGGGCCACTGCGTCGTCGAGCACCGTGAGCACCAGATGGTTCGCGGTCCAGGCGGCGGCGGATAGTACGGAGGACGGCGTCGGGGCGAACAGCACCTCCAGACCGTCGCGCTCGCCGCGCAGCCACTCGCGCAGTGGCGCGGCCAGCAGCATGCCCGCCTCGTAACGGACTCCCGACACCTGCCAGGGCTCGCGCAGCTGGATCGTCAGCCAGTCCCGTCCCACCCCGGTGGACGCCGACGCTGGCACGTCCAGGGCGACCGCCGCTGCGGGTACGCTCTCGCAGTCGGCCGCCAGCGCCCGTCGGGCGGCCTCCTCGCCGGCGGGGACGTCGGCGTCGTCGGGCAGCCACCAGATGCGCGTGTCGCCGGTGGGCCCCATGCTCATGAGCCAGGTGCGCCCCCAGGCGTCGCAACTGGACCGGGTGATGATCGCGTCCGCGGCGCCGGTGATCAGCACCTCGGTGTCCTGCGGTGCCTGGCCGCGGTGCAGGCGGCGCGCCTGCCGCGGTAGTCCGGCCTGGGACAGCGAGCCGGCGCCGAAGTTGTCCGACAGCAGGCAGGTGTCGGCGTCGGCGCCCCAGGTAAGCGTGCCCTTGGAGGACGGCTTGTGGAAGCCACCCTCCGACGCGGCCAGGAAACGCCGTGCATCCAGATCGAACTCCTCGGTGACGGTGGCGTCGGACCCGCCCTCGGACAGGCTCACCAGGCGCGCCGCCCGGCCAGTGGGCCGGCCTGAAACACCTGCGCCCCCGCCCAGGCCAGGTCGCGGCCGCGCCGACGGCGCTCGGCATCCAGATCGAGCAGCACCTCCCACTCGGTGGCGTCGTCGTCGGGCCGTGGCGGACGGGAGGGGGCTCCGGAGGCGTAGGACGCCAGGTGGTGCGCCGCCACAACCCGCGGGGGTGCTCGGCGTCGGTCCAGAAGTTGTAGACCATGCCGGCGGCCTCGGTGACGGCGGGGATGCGGTCGGGGGAGTCTAGGATTTCCTGAAGGGCCTGGGTCAGGCGCAGGTAGCCGACGTCGTCATTGAAGGCGGAGAGCGTCTCATCCGTCCGTGCCGCCGCCCAGGCCAGGGCGCGCTCGCCTGCTGGCTCATAGAGCCACTCGGGCACCTTTGTCAGAGCGGGCGTCGGTGGGGCGGCGTCGGTGCGGTCCACTTGGCTATTGCAACACAATCCGAGATGGCCTGATTGTCGCAAACGGTCACAAACGCCGGATTTGCCTGCCCAGCCAGAATCTGCGCCCGCATGATTCCAACGTTTTGTGAAGTGCCTTCGACGTCGGCGTACGCGTTTGTGACCATCTGCGACAATGTTCCGCTCCGGTAGGCGCCGAAGGCGCCCAAGCCGCCCGCATGTGGCACGCTGGGCGCATGCGCAAGGAAGCCTTTCCCCGGACCGACTGGCCGCGGGTGGTCGTCACCACCGACCCGGAGCTGGACGACCTGAACTCCATGATCCGCCTGCTCACCCACGCCGCCGAGATCGACCTGTGCGGGCTGGTGTACGCGGGCAGCCAGTTCCACTACACCGGCGACCCGGACCGCGGCATCGCCGACCACCGCTGGCCCGCCCCCGGCGACAGACTCCACATCGACGAGGTAATCGACGCCTACGCCCAGGTGGAGGACACCCTGCGCGTGCACGACCCCCGCTTCCCCACCGCCGCCCACCTGCGCTCCTTGGTGCGCATGGGCAACGTCGCCACCGAGGGGGAGATGGACGAGGTCACCCCCGGTTCCACGCTCATCGCCGACCTGCTGCGGGATATCGCGTTGACCCCCGACGGCGCCACCGGCGCGGGCGGGGCCCTGCTCGACGCCGCCCGCCCCCTGTTCATCCAGGCCTGGGGCGGCATCTCCACTCTCGCCCGCGCCCTGCGCAGCCTGGAAGAGGAGGTCGGCGGGCGCGCGGACTGGCCGGTGCTCAAGCAGCGGGTGCTGGACCGGGTGGTGCTGTCCTCCTTCGGGGAGCAGGACTCCACCCTGGGCGACTACATCCGCCCGCACTGGCCGGGACTGGAGCACCGCGAGGTCGCTACCAAGACCTGGGGATACACCACCCGGGACGTGCTGCTTCCCGCCGACCTCGAACTGGTCGGTGCGCAGTGGACGCGCGAGCACATCAGCAGCCGCGGCCCGCTGGGGGCCGCCTATCGGGTATGGGGCGACGGGCGGCGCATGGCAGCCGACTTCGACCCCGAGGACTACTTCGGTGAGGCGGGCAAGACCGAGGATCAGCTGCGCGCGGAGGGCTACCAGGTGTGGTGCCCGGTGCAGGAGCCCGGCGCCTTCATCTCCGAGGGCGACACCTCCAACTTCACCCTGCTGATCCCCAACGGCCTGCACTCCTGGGAGGACGCCACCTTCGGCGGCTGGGGCGGCCGCCAGGTGCCGCACCCGCAGCTGCCGGACACGCTGACCTCCGACATGCGCTTCGACCTGCCCGGCCTGCCGCAGCCGGACTATCCGCCGCTGGTCGTGGACCGCGCCGCCGACGGCTCCGCCCCGCCCGAGTACCACATGACCCGCTGGTGGCGGGCGCTGCAGAACGAGTTCGCCGCCCGCCTGGCCTGGTCTGTCACGCCCCGCTATGAGGACGCCAACCACCCGCCCGCCGTCGTCGTTGAGCACCCCGACGGCGGAAGCGGGCTGGTGCGCAGCGTGCGCCCCGGCGAGGTGGTCACCCTGACCGCCACGGCCACCGACCCCGACGGCGACCACGTGCTGCTGCGCTGGTGGGCCTACCCGGAGGCCGGTCCGAACCCCTGCCCGGTGCCGCCGCGCATCCGGGACGACGGCGCCGGCACCGCGGTGGTCACCGTCCCCGCCGAGGCGCGCCCCGGGCAGGCCATCCACGTGATCGTCGAGGGCACCGACACCGGCACCCCGCCGCTGACCCGCTACCAGCGCGTGGTGCTGAACATCGTCTGAGGCCGGGGTGTGCGGCGGTTAACGCGCGACCCGCTCGACCGGGAGCGTAAGACGCTGCTCACCCAGCTCCCCGGCACGGACATGGACCTGTACTGTTCCGGGCTTGCTGCTGGCACGGATGATTGCCAGGGCGCGCCCGCGATACAGCGGGGTGGTGGACTGGTCATAGGAGGTGGTGGGGCGGGGGTCAGCCGAGCCCAGGGCCGCCAGGACCCCTGCACCCTCTACATCCACACTCACCGGCGTATCGCTGACCATGGCGACGTTACCGCATTCGTCCACCACCTCCAGTTCCAGGAACACCAGGTCCTGTCCGTTGGCCGTGAGACTCTCGCGATCGGCCGCCACCCGCAGGCGCAGCGCGCCCTGTTGGGCGGGCAGAGCAGCCCGGCCGACCGCGCGATCGCCGACCCTGGCAACGGCGGTCAGGTCCTCCGCGCCGTAGGGGACGGTGAAGCGGGCCACACAGCCGTGGGCGACGCCCGCCCGCCGCGTGCCCAGGGAACGGTCACCCAAGAACAGCTCCACCGATGGGGCATAGGAGTACACCTCCACCTGCGCCCGAGTCCCGGGATCGGTGCCGGGCCAGATCCACGACGGGACGGCGTCAGTGCCGCGCCAGGCGGCCTTGTGCACGCGCTCTCCCGCCCGGTCGAGGGGCCGCACGGCAATCTCCGGGTTCTTAGCCCGGGTCCACACGGTGCGCGCCAGCGCCATCGACCCGTCCGGATGCCCGGTGATATCGATGGCGCCGACGCCGGCCGTTACATACGGGTAGGGCTTGGCGAAGCCTCCGGCTCATCGCCGTAGGTCCACAGCCCGATGCCGACCTCTCCCAGATAGTCCCAACCGGTCCACATGAAGTCGCCGATCACGTGGTCCAGTTCCTCCACCAGCCGCCAGTTGCGCACGATCTCGTGCGGCATGGTCTCGCTGCCCACGATGACACGCCCCGGGTGGAGCCGGGCATCCTTGCGGTAGCGGGCCGCGGCATAGTTGTAACCGGCCACATCCAGGGCGTCGAGCACGCCCGCGCTGGCACGATCGGCCGCACGCGTCGCCGCGGCCCGCGACATCAGCGAACCCATCCGGGAGACGAACAGGTTGTAGGCGGTGGAGCCGAAGGTGGACTGCCCCTTCGAACTGTCGGAGTCGCCACGTGCCCGGTCCGCGTCCTGCTCGCGCCGCTGGTCGGCCATGTTGTTTTCCGCGACGAGGTCCCGGCCCCGGGCGGTCATCATGTTGATCATGAGATTGATACCCGCCGTCGTTGGGCGGTCGGGGTCCAGACGGTGCAGCCGCTCAACGATTTGGCGTGCGGTACGGATGCCGCGCGGGGTCGCGGACTCGCCCACCTCATTGCCGATGGAGTACATGATCACGCACGGGTGCAGCCGGTCCTTGCGCACGAGTGACTCGACGTCACCGGCCCAGGACTGTTCGAAATGGGAGCGTCGTCGTGCGGGTTCTTGGCCTGGAACCACATGTCCCACAGCTCGTCCATCACGTACAGGCCCACCTCGTCGCAGGCGGCCAGCAGATCCCGAGAGGCGGGGTTGTGGGCCGAGCGGATGGCGTTGAACCCCTGCTGCTTGAGTATGCGGGCCCGCCGACGTTCGGTGTCGGCAAAGGTCGCCGCTCCCAGAATCCCGGAGTCGTGGTGGACACAGGCGCCCCGCAGTTTCACCGGACGCCCGTTGATGCGCAGCCCCTCGGCGGCATCAACCTCGATTAAGCGCAGACCGGTGCGGCTCGCCTCCTCGTCCAAAACCGCGCCGTCCGCACCTGCCAGGGTGACTGTCAGGTCGTACAGGTGCGGGTCGGCGTCCGACCAGAGGCGGGCATGGGCCACATTCAGCGGTATCTCGACGACGGTGCCCGTGGTCGTGACCGAGCCGCGCGCGGCCTCACTGCCGGCCTCGATAAGGCGCGCGGTGACCGTAACGGTGCCGCCGTCCGGGTTATCGATCTCGATGCGCGCCGTGGCTGTTGCGCTGGTTCCGGCGGCGGAGCGCCCCAGGGCGGTGGTGGTCAGGGCGGTGCCGCCGCGGGCCAGCCGCACCGGCCCGGTGCGGCGCAGCCACACGTGCCGGTACAGGCCCGAGCCGGAGTACCAGCGGGTGGAAGGCTGCCGGGAGTTGTCCACCACGACCTCAACGGTGGCATCAGCGCCGGGAGTCAGCGCCCCCAGATCGACCTCAAACTCGGTGTAGCCGCCGCGGCACCCGCCGACGTGGGCGCCGTCGACGAACACCGTGGAGTTCTTGTACACGCCCTCGAAGACCAGGGACAGACGGTCATCGCCCAGGTCGGCGGGTACGTGCAGATTCTTGCGGTAACGGTAGGTTCCACCGGGGAACCAGCCCGCACCGGGGGTGCTGGCCGTGGCGGCGCTGCGTGGCTCATGGATCATGGCGTCATGCGGCAGATCGACGTCGCTCCAGGGGCCGTGGGCTTCCGGAGCGCCGAGGATGGGGCCCGCCTCCCGGGGCGAAGGGGCACCGGCGGACTCGGTACGAAACTGCCAGCCTGTGTCGAAGAGGGTGATGGGCATGCTTCTGCTCCTTTGCAGATGGGGGTAGAGGTGATTCAGGCGCTGGGCTCCAGCGAGGCGGCGTTCTCGGCGGCGATGCGTCCCAGCCAGGCCAGGGAGGGCTTGGGCGTGCGGGCGAAGTCGCGCTCGCGGTCGACGGCGATCAGCCCGAAGGTCGGTTCCCAACGGCCCCACTCGTAATTGTCCAGCAGAGACCAGTGGCAGTAACCGCGCACATCCGCCCCATCGGCGACGGCGGCGACCAGACCCCGCAGCGCCTCGGTGGTGTAGGCGATGCGGCGGGCATCGTCGGCGGTGGCGATGCCGTTCTCCGTGACCAGCAGCGGCTTTCCGCAGCGCTCCCAGTAGCGGCGCAGGTTGATGCCCAACGCGTCGGGCCGGTAGGCCCAGCCGGTCAGTGTGTTGTCGGGGGAGTCGGGGTGCGGGACCGGGCCGGAGGCATCCACGGGCTGGGAGGTGTAGGCCTGCACACCGATGAAGTCGTCCTCGGCGGTCGCGTCCAGGTAGACGCCTTCCCACTGGTGGAAGACCCGCTCGAACACCTCCTCATTGCCTGGGGTGGGGGTGAAGGCCTGGGCGGCAATCGCCCAGCCGACCCGTGCTTCCGGCACGAGTTGGCGCAGCACCGCCCGTGCGGCGCCATGCATGGCAATGAGCTTCGGTGCCAGGTCGAGTGACGGGGCAGGCAGGGCGGCCATCTGCTCAGTAGGTGCTGCGGCGTCGTCCCTGCCGGCGCCGGTAGCGCCAGCCGTCATGGTCTCGGCCAGCGCGCTCAGTTCCGCGGGAGTCTTGCCGACGACGGCGGTCAAGCCGCTCATCAGGTTGAGGATATTGGGCTCATTGATGGTGACGATCCAGCGCACGTCGTGCAGGATCTCGGCGACGTAGCGCACGTAGGCGGCGAAGCGCTCGACGGCGTCGGTGCGCTGAATGCCACCGCCGAGCGTGAACCACAGCGGCAGGTGAAGTGGTGCAGGGTAATGATCGGCTCCAGACCGTGCTCGTGGCAGGCGTCGATCATGTCCCGGTAGTGCAGCAGAGCGGCGCGGGAGAACTCGCCGTCGGCGGGCTCAATGCGCGCCCACTCGATGGAGAAGCGGTAGGCCTTCAGCCCACCCGCGGCGGCCAGGCTGATGTCCTCGCGGTAGCGGTGGAAGGAGTCGCAGGCGGAGCCGGACTTCTCCGGTAGTAGGCCGGCGGGGGAGTGTTCCACGGCCCAGAAGTCGGAGGCGACGTTGTCCCCCTCGACCTGGTGGGCGGCGGTGGAGGCACCCCAGATGAAGTCGTCGCGCAGGATGGTCATGGTTGGTCCTTTCGTCTTTGAAGAGGCTTGTTCGGGGAGAGGCCACGTCGGGCGGGACTTTCAGATACCGCGAATCACCTCGGCCATGGCCTCACGGGTACGCAGCAGGTCCCGACCGGTGATGTCTGTGAACGCCTGCAGGGTCTCTGCCTCCAGATCGAAGTCGGGGGATACCGCCCACAGCTGCTGCAGGCCGTCCCAGGCGGCAAGGAAGCGGCGCGCCATCGATTCAGCGGAGTGATCGGCACGCGCCAGGCCCCGCTTCTGCAGCGCCCGGATGAGGACGCCGATGCCGGCGGTGGCCTCCGCGTAGTGAGTGGCGAAGTGCTCGTGCGCGGCCGAGCAGGAACCTGTGCCTGACCGGCGAGGTAGGCATACAAGCGGAGCCGGGCGTCGTCTGAGGCGGTGGTGTGGACCAAACGGGCTATGGTCGCCTCCGCCTCCTGCGCGCTGGGCTGGTGCCCTTCTGCAGGTTCGCGCTCCCGGAAACTGGCGAGTGCCCCTGGTCCCTGCACCACTTCATCGAAGTGATCGAGAGCGGCTACCAGCAGGTGGTCACGGCTGGGGAAGTGGTAGAGCATCGTGCGCTCGGCCATGCCGGCCCGTTGTGCAACGGCCGCGGTTGTGAGGTGCTCGTGGCCGACCTCCTGCACCACCTCGTAGGCGGCGCGAGCAATCGCCTCCCGTTTGGCGGCGGTCTTGGCGTAGGGGCCACGCGGGCGTGGCGTTCTCGTCATGCTCCTCCTCCAAAATTGGCTTGTACATCAGTTTCAGGCGCGATCGACTCCATGTCAAGCTCTTGACGTCGTTTCAATTTCATACTTTACTTCAGTTTCGCAGATACACCTTCGTCAACGACGACCGAAGTCAGAAGGAAGCTCATGACCACATCCGTCACCGGGGGGAACGCGCCCTCCACCACCGTTGAGCCGAGTCCTGAGAAGAAGGGCCTCGACGCCGGCCGGAGAACCGATCCCGACTACGTCTCCTGGCCCGTAAAACTTGGTTGGTCCGCCCGTGGCTTGTCTCTGGCCGCTAACACCATCATTCTGGGGTACTTCAGTCTCTACGCCACCGACACCCTTGGCATCAGCCCCGCCCTGCTGGGCACGCTTCTACTCGCCTCCAAGGTCTTTGACGGCTTCACCGACCTCGTGGCCGGGTGGTTGATCGACCGTACCCATACCCGATGGGGGCGGGCTCGTCCCTACGAGTTCGCCATGCTCGGCATGTGGATCTCCATCTGGGCGCTCTTCTCTATCCCCGCCCACCTCTCCATAAGCGCCAAGGCCACCCTGGTGTTCGTCCTGTACGTCATGGTCAACTCGGTGTTCGCCACGTTGGCGGGCACCAACCAGACGCTCTACACCGCGCTTGCCTTCCCCACACGCGTGGCCATCGGCAGGGTCTCGGCCTTCACCGGCGTGGTCATCTCCGTGGGCGCCGTCATTATCTCCGTCGTCGTCCCGCAGGGCCTGGAATGGGCGGGTAAGGACTCCGGGCGCTGGTCGACCTTCATCCTCTGCCTCGCGATCCCCATGGCGATCCTCGGCATGATGCGCTTCATCTTCGTCAAGGAGACCGTCACCCAGGCGGCCGACGCCATGGACAAGGCCAGCTTCCGTGAGATCTTCGCGATGCTGCGCGACAACAAGTACATCTGGGTCATCTTCGTGCTGTGCATTTTGCAGAACCTGCTCATGAACGTGGGTGCCCCCGCCTACTACTTCCGCTACGTCGTCGGCGACCTCGGCATGCAATCCACGCTCGCGTTGGTATCCGTCGTCGCTATTCCTGCCGTCTTAGGCATCCCAGTGCTTATGAAGAGGTTTAAGCTGACGCACCTGATCATGGCCGGGCAGCTGCTCGTGGCGATCGGCAGCATGCTCTACTACGTGGCGGGTGCCAACCTCGTGGTGCTCCTGAGCGGCGGGCTATTCGCAGCCGTGGGCGCTCTGCCTCTGTCCTACATGATCGGCATCATGCTGATTGACTGCGCCACGTACAACGAATGGCGCGGCCACCGCCGCCTGGAGTCCATTCTCGGCGCGGTCCAGTCCGCCTCCAGCAAGATTGGTGCCGGTATAGGCCTGATGGGCGCGGGTGCGTTCCTGTCCGCCTTCCACTACGACGGCTCGCTGGACGCCCAGCCCGACTCGGCGATCTTCGCCATCCGCGCCCTATTCAGTTGGATTCCCGCTGTGATCGCCGTGCTAATGGCTCTACTCCTCCGGTTCTATCGGGTTGAGGATCTACTGCCCCGGATCAACGAGGAGCTTGCGGCCCGGAGGGCCTCCGCAGCCGCCAGGGCCGGCGGCGGGGCGACGACAGGTTCGCGGCCCACACCTACCGACGTCGCCTCAACGTCACCGCCAGCCACGACCAGGAGGTCTGATCCGATGAACGACACCACCATCCACCCCGATAGCACCGACCGGACCGTCAGCGACGTCGTCGACCATCCCTACCGGGATCCCGCATTGCCCATCGCGCAACGTGTCGAGGACCTTCTGGGCCGCATGACCACCTCTGAGAAGATCGGCCAGTTGCGGCAGTACTTCTACGTGGCCCCAACCGACGAGGACGTGCCCGAGCAACTGATCGCCGCCCTCCCGCCCGAGCACCAGGAGTATGCCCGCCAACCCGCCCGCATCCGTGCCGCTCTCGACCGCGGTGAGGTCGGCTCTCTGCTATTCGTCACGGATCCCGCGCTCATCCGGCGACTGCAGGAGCGCGCCATCGCCGGCAGTCGGTGGGGCATACCGCTGCTGTTCGGCTTCGACGTCATCCACGGGCTGCGCACCATCTTCCCGGTGCCCATCGCGGCCGCTGCCTCCTGGGATCCCGACGGCGTCGAGGCGGCGCAGCGCATCGCTGCGCGGGAGGCTGCCGCGGTCGGCATCCGCTGGACCTTCGCCCCGATGGTGGATATTGCCCGCGATCCCCGCTGGGGCCGCATCATTGAAGGCTCCGGCGAGGACCCTTGCTCGGGGCCGCCATGGCCGCTGCCCAGGTGCGTGGCTTCCAGGGCGGGGCCGCTGGGACCGTCTCTCCTCAGGACTCGCACGCTCCGGACTCCGACCTTGTCGACTTCCCGGTCGACGCCGTCCTGGCTGGTCCCAAGCACTTCGCCGGCTATGGTGCGGTCGACGGGGGCCGAGACTACGAGGACGTCGACCTGTCCGACGACGCCCTCCACAACATCTATTACCCGCCGTTCCGGGCCGCAATCGATGCTGGTGCCGGCAACGTCATGGCCGCCTACATGGACTTGAACGGTGTGCCGGCAGCCGCCAACCGCCACCTGTTGACCGACGTGCTGCGCGGCGAGCTCGGTTTCAATGGCTTCGTCGTCTCGGACGCCAACGGCGTCAACAACCTGAGCACTCAGCGCCTCGTGCCCAACGCGGAGGTGGGCGCGGCGCGGGCGCTCACCGCCGGTCTGGACATGGAGATGGCCAACGGCCCCGCAGCCTACGAGCACCTGCAATCCGCCCTTAAGACGGGGTGCGTAGACGAGGCCGCCCTGGATACGGCGGTCCGCCGCGTGCTGGCCGCCAAGTTCCGCCTCGGCCTGTTCGAGCGCCCTTACGCTGACGTCGCTGCTTCCATCGCCGTCTTGGATACGCCTGCCCACCGGGATGCGGCTCGTGAGGCCGCCGAGAAAACACTGGTATTGCTGGAGAACGACGGTACGCTGCCACTCGCTGCGCAGGGCTCCGCTGCGGTCCGGCGCATTGCCGTGCTCGGGGACCTGGCAGAGTCTAAGCGCGACATGCTCGGCCCCTGGACCTTTGACAAGGACGTAGAAGAGTCCGTCTCGATCCTCGACGGCATCCGCGCTCGTGCCGGGGCCGATGTCACCGTTGAGTACGTCCGCGCTCTGGCCACCGCCGAGCGCTCTCAGCCCTCTATGTTCGACCACATGGACGCCGGCCTGTTGCCCGCCACTCCGGAGGGATTCGATGCGGATGTGGAAATGGACCGGGCCACTGGCGTGGCCGCTACTAGCGAGGTGGCGATCGTCATCGTAGGCCAGAACCAGAACATGATCGGGGAGAAGTCCTCCGCTTCCACCCTAGACCTGCCCGGCCGCCAGGCGGAGCTGCTGCGCCGGGTCATTGCCACCGGCACACCCACCGTGGTGCTGGTGATGAGCGGTCGTCCCCTCGACCTGCGCCCGGCCGACGGCGCCGCCGCCATACTCCAGGTCTGGTATCCGGGTACCCGAGGGGGCCAGGCGGTCGCCGCCGCGCTCTTCGGGGACGTCTCCCCGGCGGGGCGTCTGCCCTTCACCTGGCCGCAGCACGTGGGGCAAGTGCCGGTCTACTACGCCCACCGCACCACCTTCGACCCCGAGGGCGCGGACACCCGCTACTGGAACGAGGCCTCCGGTGCGCCCCGCTACGTGTTCGGGC
Organism: Actinomyces ruminis; assembly: GCF_002154335.2. Lineage (GTDB taxonomy): Bacteria > Actinomycetota > Actinomycetes > Actinomycetales > Actinomycetaceae > Actinomyces > Actinomyces ruminis. Next base: position 46,810 of record NZ_MTPX02000014.1, on the reverse strand, counting down.
ACGGTCTGAGCTATGCGACATTCCAGTACGGGGACGCATGCGTGCCCGCCCGGATGGCAGTGGGCGAGAGCGCGACGGTGAGCGTGGACGTCACAAATACCTCCGACGTCGACGCCGACGAGGTCGTCCAGCTTTACATCCACCAGCGTTATGGCCTCTCCACCCGACCGGTGCGCGAACTCAAGGGCTTCAGGCGGGTGCATGTACCCGCTGGGAGGACCGTAACCGTGGAGCTGCCGCTGGGCCCGGAGCAACTGCGCTACTGGTCGTCGGTCACCCGTGAATGGGTCCAAGACGAGACCGTCATCGATATCGCCGTCGGCGGCAGCTCCGCCGTGCCTTTCACCGCTCAGATCGAGGTGACTGCGTGAAGGGCCACGAGACAACCGGGAGGAACAACATGCTGAGCCTATATGACCTCAGGGTCGAGTATCGGAACAATCCCATCGGAATTGACGCCGAGGCGCCGCGCATCAGCTGGAAGCTAAGGAGCGATCGGCAGAATGTCGCCCAGAGAAGCTACAGAATCCGCGTGACGCACGGCGACGGAGTGATGTGGGACAGTGGGATAGTCGAGAGCGATCAAAGCGTCTGCGTGCGCTATGCGGGCGAGGCGCTTCGTCCGCAGGCCGAGTACGAAGTCGTGGTGAGCGTAATTGACAACTACGGCGAGTCTGCCTGTGTTCAAGGCGGCTTCGAAACCGGCCTCATGTCGTACCAGAACATGGCGGCGGATTGGATCACCCACGGTTTTGCGGACGGGCTCGAAGCTCCGGCGGTGTTCACGAAGAGGTTCTCCGCTCGGGGAGACATCGTCAGAGCACGCCTGTATGCCAGCGCTCTTGGAGTGTACCGCTTCACGGTCAACGGCAAAGAGGGCAGCGACGTGCGTTTCGCCCCGGGCTGGACCAGCTACCAGGCACGAGTGCAGTACCAGACCTATGATGTCACGGAGTTGCTTGGCCGTGAGAACGAGCTCGTTTTCACGGTGGGCAACGGCTGGTACAAGGGTATTCTGGGATTCTTCAACTCCGGTGAGCATTACGGCAAGCGCACCGCCTTGATCGCCCAGCTTGATATCGACTACGCCGACAGTACCAGCGAGCGAATCGTATCCGATGCGAGTTGGGGCTCCACCACCGGGCCCATTCGTTATAGCGAGATCTATCATGGCGAGGTCATCGACTACACCGTTGGCGAGCAGGAAGCCCGACCGGCCGTCAAGTACGACCAGAGCAAGGCTGTGCTGGTAGCGCAGGGGAGTGAGCCCGTGCGCATCACCGAGCGCATCGCCGCGCAAGAACTACTCATCACCCCCGAGGGTGACCGGGTACTGGACTTCGGTCAGAATCTCACCGGTGTCATCGAGTTGAAGATTCGTCAGCCGCGCGGAACGGTCATCACCGTCCGGCATGCGGAGGCGCTCGATGAAAGGGGCAACTTCTTCACGCGTAACCTCCGCACCGCCAGGTGCACGGACACCTTTGTGTGCAGCGGGGGAGACGACGTATTCCTGCCGGACTTCACCTACCACGGCTTCCGGTACATCGCGGTTTCGGGCCTGGAGGAGATCCGACCCGAACAGTTCACCGCCTGTGTGATTCATACCGACCTGGAGAAGAGCGGTTCGTTCAGCTGTTCAGACGAGCGAGTCAACCGCCTGATGCATAACGTGGACTGGGGCCTGCGAGACAACTTCCTGGACATACCAACCGACTGCCCGCAGCGGGATGAGCGGTTGGGATACAGCGGCGACGCCAGATCTTCCTGTCTACGGCCATGCTCTGCCGCAATGTGGCGCTTTTCTTCGAGAAGTGGCTGCAGGACCTGAAGTATGAACAGTCTCTGGGTGAGGGGGTCCCTACCACCGTGCCGAACATCCTTGGGCCGGGTGGCGGCATAGCCATTTGGCACGACGCCGGCGTCATCGTTCCGTGGAGGCTGTACGAGACGTATGGAGATCTGCAGCTGCTCGAGGGGCAATTCGACAGCATGAAGGCGACCGTGGACTTTTACACCGAGCGGGTAGCCGACAGGGGTAGCGGCCTCATCGAATCCGGTCAGCAGCTGGGGGACTGGGTCAGCATGGATGTGCCCCGCGGTCCCATGCTTAACTATCGGGGCGAGATCTGGAACCTCCAGCTCAATGAGAAAATGGGGGCCACCGATCCGTACTTCGTGGCGAATGTCTACTATGCGAACTCGGCGCTGTTGACCGCGAAGGCGGCCGCGGTGCTGGGAAGTGAGGAAGACGTCCGCAAGTACCAGGCGCTGCATGACACGCTGACAGAGGCGATTCGCCGGGAGTATGTGACTCCCAATGGACGCATTGTGAACGACACTCAGACCGCGAATGTGCTGGCACTGCACTTCGGCGTCGTGGAGGAGAAGGATCGCGCCGTGTGTATGGAGCGCCTGCTGGCGAACCTCAAACGGCACCGGAACCATCTGACCACCGGCTTCGCCGGGACGCCCTTCCTCTGCCCGGTGCTGTCCGAGAACGGGCGCCACGAAGTAGCGGGAACCGTCTTCCTGAAGGACGACTGCCCTTCGTGGCTCTACCCCGTGGGTCTCGGGGCGACCACCATGTGGGAGCTGTGGGACGGAGTCAACCCAGACGGGAGCTTTAACGGGTTCGAGATGAACTCCCTCAACCACTACAGCTATGGCTCCATAGGCGGCTGGGTATATCATGACCTGCTGGGTATCAAGCTGCTGGAACCGGGCTACAAGAAGTCCCGCATCGCTCCGCGCCTGATCGTCGGCATTCCCGAGATCGAGGGGCGCATCGAGACGATTTACGGTAGACTCACTTGCAAGATCGTATGTGCCCGGGGCAGATACGTGGTGGATTTGGACATTCCCGCCAACACCACCGCCGAGGTCGCTCTGCCGGAGCGGGAGGAGGTGTTGCTCGGTTCTGGCGTCTATCACTTCGAATACGCGACGGAGCATGACTTCGCCCCCAAGAAGTTCAATATGGAAACTACTTTCGGCGCACTTATGGCTCACCCTGAGGGTGCTGCGACCATGAACCGGTATGCCAAGGAACTGGTAGACAACGAGTTGTTCATGATGTTTGCCGCCGAGCGTCCGGTGCTCGAATTGGAGGGCACGTTGCCTCCCGCAGCCATGGATGTCATACAGATGGCACTCGATGCCTGTAATGATACCGAGCAACGCTTATCTCCGCGCCCGTCGTATGAGCCGAACCCGTCCGACTGAGAAAACGACTCGGGCGAGCGGCGGTGCGCAGGGCTCCTCCCCGGATGCGTTACGCCACCGGCTCACACTCGCCCACGAGTGGGTGTAAAACAAGACCATTCTCGACATCGCCGTCGGATGCAGTTCCGCGGTGCCCGTCACTGTTCAGATTGAGGTAACTCTTCGATGGCCGACAAAACCGCGCCGCTGCTCGCTCCCGTCCTGACCGACCTTGACGACGCCGCCTGGCTTGCCACTCCCACGCCCGCTCCCGCGGCGGGCAATCGTCCCGCCTACGAGTTGCGTACTTGCCTGGCCGTCTCCGCCGTCGAGGCGACCGGTCCGGCGCGGCTGACCGCCACCGCTCACGGCATCTACGAGGCCTTCATCAACGGCGATCGTGTTGGCGACGTTGAACTGGCCCCCGGCGCCACCAGCTACCGCAAGACCTTGTACGTGCAGACGTGGGATGTGACCGGCATGCTACGTGTCGGGGAGAACGAACTGCGTCTGGTCGTCTCCGACGGCTGGTTCCGCGGCCGCTGCGGCGCCAGCCGCGTACCCGACAACTACGGCGAGGCGACCGCCGTCATCGCCGCCCTCACACTGGGCGGCGGACCGCAAGCGAGTGGTGGCGACGGCGCCTCCAGTTCGGATAACGGCGCTCCCGACGACGATGCGGCGGCTGGCGCCGCTGACGCTCCCGTCGAGCGCCGGGTGGTCACCGGGGCCGGCTGGGAGGTCGCCGTCGGCGCCATCACCGCCGCGGACCTGATGGACGGGCAGACCACCGACCTAATGCGCATCGGGCGGGAGCGGTGGGAACCCGCACAACTGGCGGACACGCCGCTAACCCGCGACCGTTCGCGCCTGGCCATCTCGCCCGCACCGCCCGTGCGGCGCGGGGAGCAGATTCCGGCCATCAGCGTCACCCGCCTGTCTTCAGGACGCCAGATCGTGGACTTCGGGCGGATGCTGAGCGGATGGGTGCGCATCAGCGACCTCGGCCCCTGGGGCACACGCCTGACACTGAGCCACTTCGAGGTCCTAGATGAGCACGGGGACATGACCACCCGACACCTCCAGTACGCCCCGCCATTCCGGGAGGAGCCCTACCCGCTCGGCCAGGTGGACACGGTCATCTCCCGGGGTGTGGCCGGCGACGTCGTCGAGCCGCACCACACCACCCACGGATTCCGGTACGTGGCAATCGACGGGGCCGACTGGGAACTCGACCCGGGCAAGATCACCGCCGTTGAGGTGCGCAGCGACCTGATGCAGCGCGGCGGATTCATGTGCTCCAACCGGGATCTGAACCGCCTGCACCGCAATACGGTGCGGGCCTGGCGCTCCAATTCCTGCGACCTGCCCACAGACTGCCCGCAGCGTGAGCGTTGGGGGTATACGGGCGACTTCCAGATCTTCGCCCGCACCGCCGCCTTCCTCGACGACGTCTCCGGCTTTGCCCGCAAGTGGCTACGCTCGCTTGCGGACGACCAGCGCGAGGACGGCACCATCCCCAATGTCGCGCCGGACACGGGTACGGAGGGGAATAGCCCGCTGCCGGACCTGTCCGGCTCCTCCGGTTGGGGCGACTCCGCCACCATCGTCCCCTGGGAGATGTACCGCGCCTACGGGAATGTGGACGACCTGGCGGCCGCCTACCCGATGATGCGCCGCTGGGTGGAACATGTGGAGCGCGTGGCCGCTGCCGGTCGCTACCCGGCTCGGGCCGAGGCCCACCCCCAGTGGCGCGAGCACGACCGCTACCTGTGGGACACCGGCTTCCACTGGGGCGAGTGGACAGAACCGGGCGTCGAGTGGAATCCGCGCGGCGATTTCGGCATTGTGGCCACCGCCTACTTCGCCCGCTCCGCCCGCATCGTCGCCGATACCGCCGAGGTTCTGGGATATGCGGACGACGCCACCCGCTTCGGCGAGCTGGCGGACCGGGTGACGGCCGCCTGGCGCACCGAATTCGTTCGGGACGACGCGGAGGGGCTGCGACTGACCGAACCGACTCAGGCCAACTATGTGCGGGCCCTGGCCTTCGACCTGGTCGAGCCTGGCCAGCGGGAGCGTGCCGCCGAGCGGTTGGCCGAGCTGATCCGGGATAACGGCTGCCGGCTGTCGACCGGTTTCCTTGCCACCGGCATGCTCCTGCCCACGCTTGCCGATGCGGGCTACACCGACCTGGCCTACGAGGTGCTCCTCCAGCGTGAAGAGCCCGGCTGGATGGTCATGATCGACCGCGGCGCCACGTCCATCTGGGAGGAGTGGGACGGAATCGACGTCGACGGACGGCCTCACAGTTCGCAGAACCACTACTCCAAGGGTGCGGTGACCACCTTCCTGCACGAGTACGTGGCCGGCATCAAGCCTGCGGCGCCCGGCTACACGGCGGTGGAGATCTCCCCGGAACCCGGCGGCGGACTCACCAGCAGTCGAGCCTTCCTCGAGACCGCCCGCGGCCTGATCGACACCTCCTGGACGATCAGCGACGGCGTCTTTCACATGCGGGGCGAAACCCCGCCGGGGGTGCCGACCACGCTGCGTCTGCCCGACGGTCGCGTGGTGGAGACCGGCGGTGGGGAATTCTCCGAGTCCTGCCCGCTTCCCGAAGCCTCCGCTTCATCCCGCGCATGACTCTACCGCATCGGCACAGCTGCCCTGCAGACGGCTGTGCCGCCCTTCGCGACAGATATGTATACGCCGGCCTTCCCGACCGTGGGTTACTGGTCGCCTGCCCGCCGGCAGCGTCCTATCAGGCCAATGCCTTCCCCCGCGGAATTTGACGTAACCCGCCCGGCCCCAACCACTCCTACCGATCTCGGCACGTAAGTTCTACCGACCTCGGCGGTTAAAACTACCGACCTCGGTGAGGGGGAGCGGCGGGGTAGGCATCCAGGTCGACGGTGGAGACCACCACCGCGCTGGGGTGGGCGGCGTCATGCAGCACCCGCATGGTCACCGGGGCGCCATCGGCCGGGTCGGCCACGCCGTAGCGCGGCCAGTTGGAGCCGGCCAGGTCCAGGCGCAGGCGGTGCCCGACAGGCAGGTGCACCCCGGTGGCCCACATGTCCACCTCCACCTCCACCGGCTCGCCCGGCGTGAGCGGAACGCGTCTATCCAGACCGTTGCGGGCGCTGAGCCGCAGTACCCCGTCGGTCAGCAGGGTGGAGGTGCCGTCGGGGGCCACATCGGTCAGGGCGGCGTGCAGGTGGCGTCGGCGGCGTCGGCCTCCACCCAGGCGCGCAGCCGCACCGGGCCTAGGAGCGTGACCGGCTCGGTCAGCGGTGCGCTGGAGAAGACGGCTACGTCCCCACGCGCCTCGATATCGCGCTGATCGTGCGGGCCGGCGTTCTCCGGCGGCCCCATGAGCATCTGGCCGCCCGCGGTGGGCACCGGCTCGGCGGGGTCGTGCACCCAGGCGGTGAATCCCTGCGCGTCGTCCTCGTCGCCGGGTGCGCGCAGTACGCCGTCGGCGTCCAGGCGCCAGGTCTCCTCGACGGCGTCGGGGGCGGGCCATGCGGGCAGGTCGATCCAGCGGTCCGCGCCCATGACGTACACGCGCACCGGATCGCGCGGCAGCCGGGCCGCCGCCTGTGCGTCCCCGAGTGCCGCCTGCCAGAAGTCCAGGCTCAACTCGCCCAGGCCGACGTCGTCGACGCCACCGCCGGGGAAGTCACGACCGGCCAGGTGCCCGTCGAAGGTCAGGTGGGTCCACGGGCCGATCACCAGGCGCACGTCCCCGGGCCGGCCCCGTGCGGCGGCGCCAGCGGCCATGGCCGTGTAATTGCGCAGGGTGCCGCCCTGGAACAGGTCGTACCAGCCGGACACGTGCAGCGTCGGCACCGCCAGCGCCGCCAGCTCGTCCGCCGGATAGGCGACGGATTCCCAGTAGGCGTCGTGCAGCGGGTGGTTCACCCAGTCGACCACGTGGGCGCCGGCCGGGTGCGCGGCCGCGAGGTCGCGTGCCGCCTGTGCGATACCCACCCGCTCCAGGTAGGGGGTGAAGTCCTCCACCGGCTCGGGCAGCGCCTCCTGTGGGGCGTCCGCGCGGCCGTCGCGCCACAGTCCGGTGCGCACCTGCTGGCGTGCCCACTCGTACGAGGGCCCCTCCAGCAGCACGCCGCCGCGCATGGCCAGGTCCTCGTCATAGGTGGAGGGGGACACCCAGGCGGTCATGGCGGTCAGGTGCTCGGTGCTGGCCAGGGCGGCGGTGAACTGGGTGGTGGTCAGGTAGGAGTTGCCGAAGGTGAGCACGCGCCCGTCGCACCAGGGCAGGGCTGCCAGCGCCGCCAGCGTGGAGGTGCCGTCGGCGGCCTCGTCGAAGTAGAAGCGGAAGTCGCCGTCGGAGATGTCCGTGCCGCGGCACGCCTGGGCGACCACGGCGAAGCCCGCGGCGATGGCTCGGTCCAGACTCAGACCCGCCTGCATGCCCAGCACGCCTGCCATGAGTCCGGGCGCGGTCGGGTCCGCCCCACAGGTCTCGGCAACCATGGGCCGCCAGGCCCCGAAGTAGGGGCAGCGGGTCAGCAGCACCGGGTGGGCGGCGGCGTCGTCGGGGCGCACGACGTCTGCGCGCAGCACGGTTCCGTCCGGCATGGGGAGCTCCAGGATCTCCCGGATGGCGCGGGCGGCGGGCCCGCCCGCTGCGGGCAGCTTCAGGGCGGCGCGTACGGAGGCCGGGACGGCGGTTGCGGCCGCGTTGGCCGGTTGTCCGCCCGACGACGGTGCCTGCGCTTCGGGGTCTGGTCCGGCCGCTCGGCGGCCGCGTGGGTATCGGTCATGGCTTCGGCTCCTGTTCTTCTGCTTCAGCGTCTGCCAGCATGGCGGACTCCAGGGGATAAACGACGTCGTCGATGGCGCCGACAGGGGCGGCTGGGCCGCCGTAGCGGCGCCCGGTCCCGCCGTCGGCCCACGGGTCCCAGCCCGGGTCGCCGTCGCGAATGAAGCGCACCCAGTCGGCGTGCACGACATCGGCGAGCGCCTGCGGCCGTGGGGAGCCCTGGACGCCGTCGGCATGCGGATGGGCCAGGCAGTCGAAGACGAAGGGTACCTCCATGCAGTGCGTGGACAGCCCACCTGCCGGTGCGGGTAGCGCCGAGCACCAGGAGAAGTCGTACAGCCAGGTGCGTCCGGCCGCGACCGGGTCGGCCGTGCGCCGCCGTACCCAGGCCAGCACCGGCAGGCGGAACAGGCCGTTGGAGATCACCTGCCCCACCAGCAGTTCCTCGTCCCGGGCAAGTTCGGGGTAGGTGGTGGTGAACTGAGCGATCCGCTCCGGGCTCATGCCGGCCTGCGTCAACAACTCCGCGGCGCTACGCCCGGCTATCGCTGCGGCGAGCGCGCCACCGATCGGGGTGATCTCGTGCCGCACCCCGCCGCACAGTACGGGTACGGCGGCGCTCTCGGCCGTTCGGGCCGAATCCAGGGTGGAAGCGGGGATGATGTCGCCGTCGACCACCGGCATGAAGGTGCGGGAGATCGCCCGGGGCGGGCGGATGAAGCGCGACAGGTCGGCGGAGATGTCGAACAGGGGGAACTCCCGGCCGAGCTGTTCCGACACGTCCAGCACCTGCTCGGCATCCAGCGAGCGCCAGCCGTCCAGGCTCGGGGTGATGCCGGCGATCTGGGCGGCCCGCTCCCCGATGATGCGGCGTCGGTGACGGTAGCGGCCGTGGTGCCGCCCGACTCGCATATGACCCGACTGAACAGGCCGCGGACGCGCGGGGAGTTCAGCAGCACCAGGGCGGATGCGCCGCCGGCGCTCTGGCCGCCTATGGTGACCTGCTCGGGGTCCCCGCCGAAGGCGGCGATGTTCTCCCGCACCCACTCCAGGGCGAGGATCTGGTCCAGGATGCCGCGGTTGACCGGGGCATCTGAGTCCGGAATCCAGCCGAAGCCGTCTAATCCGAGCCGGTATGACACGGAGACGGTGACCACGCCGTCGCGGTTGAAGGCGGCCCCGTCGTAGTAGGGGCTGGCCGGGCTGCCCGCGTAGAAGCCGCCGCCGTGGATCCATACCAGCACCGGCAGGTGGGCGCCGGCGTCCCCCGGGGCGGGGGTGAAGACGTTGACCGAGAGGATGTCGTCGCCGGGGATGGAGGGCTCCGGGATGGCGGTGGTCTCACCGAAGGGGCGCCGCTGCGGGGTGGGGCCGGGACGGGTCGCCTCCCGTACGCCGTCCCAGCGCCCGCGCGGCACCGGTGCCAGGAAGCGGAGGCTGTCTACCGGCGGTTCGGCGAAGGGGATGCCGTAGAAGGCGGCCGAGCGAGTGAAGCGGGCGGATGCGGCCGACGTGGCGTCGGCGACGGACGTGCCGGGACCGTTGGCGCCGGTGCCATCATCGGCGCCGTCGGCAGGGGCTGAGGCGATCCGCCGCCACACCCCGCGCACCGCCCCACAGGGGGCGTCGACGACGGGACCGGCTCCGGTCTGCGGCAGCGCTATGGGGGTGGAGGCGGGGTGAGAGGCGCACATGTCACTTGACCTTCTTGACCGGGTAGATGGAGATCGCGGCCAGCGCCAGCATGGCCATGGCGAAGACATAGATCATGCGGTACCCGGCGGCGCCGGCGATATGTGCGACCAGCTGACCGGCGATCACGGGGGCGAGCATCTGCCCGATGTTCGTGGCGACGTTGGCCACGCCCAGGTCGCGGCCGGCGGCCTCCGGGTCGGGCAGCACGTCGATGAACAGGGCCTGATCCACGGTCATGAAGGCGCCGTAGGCGAATCCGGACAACGCCGACATGATCAGCAGGCTGGTGACCGTCGGCCAGAGGATCGGCAGGATGTACACCGCCATGAGGGCGAAGGAGGAGTAGATGACAAAGGGCTTGCGGCGTCCCAGCTTGTCCGACAGCCGCCCGGAGAACAGCATCATGATGATCATGCCGGGCATGGCCACCAGGCTCAGCATGGGGACCATGGCATTGGCCTCGGCCTGGGTCAGGGCCGGGCGCACATAGGACTGGAGGATGTACAGGTTGAAGGTGGTGGAGCAGGTGTAGCCCAGCATCATCAGCAGGCGGGCGAACCACACCCAGCGGTAGTCGCGGTCGCGCAGGGCGATGGTGAAGCCGATGAGGAAGGCCTTGACGTCGAAGTGCGGCAGCTCCAGCTCCTTGGAGGAGCGGTCCTTGGCCAGCAGCACGAAGCAGGCGGCACCGAAGGACACCAGGATGGCGAAGATGTAGTAGGCGTCCAGGCCCATGGCGTTGAAGGCATTGCCGGCGACCAGCGAGCCGCCGAGTGCCCCGACCATCATGCCGACGCCGGCGAAGGCTGAGACCGTGGCCAAACGGTGATCGGGGGTGCGGTCGGCGATCGTGGTAGTCAGGGGCGCCTGCATGAAGTTCAGGGCCACCTGTGCCACCACCCAGAAGATGGTGATCAGCAGGATGGTGGTGGAGTAACGCAGTCCGATCATGAGCAGCGCGCCCATGAATCCGCCCGAGCAGATCCAGAAGGAGCGGCGTCCCCAGCGGGAGCGCCACCGGTCGGAGATGACCCCGACGATCGGCTGGGCGAACATGGTGAATAAAGAGCCGATGGCGCTGACCACGGACAGTGCCCCGGCGCGGGCCCCGTCATACTGGTTGTAGATGTCCGTCAGCTCGGCGGCGTCCGCCCCGGTATAGGTGCCGGAGGCGAGCTGCTGGAGTACCTCGGCCGTGACGTGCGGATAGTCCGCGAAGTACGCCTGGAACTCCACCATCTGCACCTGGTTGGGCAGCAGGATCCCGGGAATCGCGGAGTAGCACGAGAACAGGAACATGCCCGCGATCGTGTAGGCGAACAGGTACTGGTAGAAGGGCCTGCCGCCCAGGTACTTCATAGAAGTACCGGGCCTGGTCGGCTCGGCGATATTCGGATCCTTACCGACCTGCGGTACCGCGGCTGCTTGGGACATGGGAACTCCTCTGTTTCTCTTGATGGTTAATGGCTTATGTCATGGGTAATCTGCGGTTGCTTGGTTGCTGATACGGGCCAGATACAGCATTAGGCCACCAGGTGATGACGGCCGTGGGGCAACTCGATGGGCTCCTCGCGCTCCCGGCCCGGCAGCGTGACGCGTGCCTTCGCCCCGACCGGGACGACGACGTCGAGCTCCAGCCGGCCCTGCCCGGCCGCTGCCGCCTGCGCTGACACCTCCCGGCCGGCCTCGTCCACCAGCCGCCAGACCACTGCGGCCCAGCCGTAGGGGGTGCGGTGCACGGCCTCGGCGTGGGTCAGGCCCCCGCCCGGCGTCGGCGCCACCTCGATCACCCGGTAGCCGGGCTCTGCGGGTGCCAGGCCCGCGACGCTGCGCTCCAGCCAGGCCGCCACCGCCCCCAGGGCGTAGTGGTTGAAGCTGGTCATGTCGCCGGGGTTGATGGAGCCGTCCGGCAGCATGGAATCCCAGCGCTCCCAGGTGGTGGTCGCCCCCATGGTGACCGTGTACAGCCAGCTCGGGCACGTCGTCGTCAGCAGCAGCCGGTAGGCAGCGTCGGTGTGACCCGTGGCGCTGAGGGCCCCGGCGAGCACGGGCGTGCCCGCGAAACCGGTGGACACGTGTCCGCCGGAGGCCTCCACCAGCTCCGCCAGCCGGTTCCCGGCGAACTCGCGGGCCTGCTCGGAGCCGGTCAGGTCGAAGGTGATCGCCAGGGAGTAGGCGGTCTGGGTGTCGGAGGTCATGCGCCCGGCGCCGTCGGTGAAGCGGGCCCGGAAGCCCTCCCCGATCGCATCCGCCAGGGCGGCGTAGCGGGCGGCGTCGTCGTCCTCGCCCAGCACGGCCGCCCAACGGGCCACGATCCGGGCCGACTGGGCGAAGAAGGCGGTGGCCACCAGGTACGGGTCGGTCATAGCCTGCATGGGGTTGTCTGGCGGCGCGGACGGGTCCAGCCAGTCGCCCAGCTGCATGCCGGAATCCCACACGTGGTCGGCGGCGGACAGGGAGTCCACCAGGTCCACCCACGCCTTGGCGGAGTCGTACTGCTGCGCCAGCAGCCCCCGGTCGCCGGTGGCACGGAACAGTTCCCACGGCACCACGGTCGCGGCGTCGCCCCACACGGCGGCCGGCCGCGGCGGGGTCCAGAGTCCGCCCGGGATCACGGGCACGTACCAGGGCACGGTGCCGTGCGCGGCCTGCTCCAGGGCCAGGTCCGCCAACCAGGATGACAACAGCCCGGTACAGCCGTAATGGAAGGCGGCGGTGGGGGCGAAGGCCTGGATGTCGCCGGTCCAGCCCAGGCGCTCGTCGCGCTGCGGGCAGTCGGTGGGCAGAGCGACGAAGTTGTCCCGCATGGACCACCGCGAGTTCTCGTGCAGGCGGTTCACGCGCGCATCCGAGCAGTTGAATGCGCCCAGCCGCTCCATCTCGGAGTGCACGACGACGGCGGTGAGCGCCCCGGCCTCAATGTCCCGTTTGGCGGCCTCCGCCCCACCCGGCCAGCCGGCCACGTCGGCGTAGCGGAAACCGTGGATGGTGAAGGCGGGCTCCCACTCCTCCACGCCGTCGCCGGCAAGGGTGTAGCGGTCCGTGGCGGCGGCGCCGCGCAGCGGGCGCGTGCCCAGCCGGCCGTCCTCCAGCACCTCGGCGTGACGCAGGGTGATGGTGGTGCCGGCCGGGCCGGCCACGCGCAGCCGCAGGCGGCCGGAGAGGTTCTGCCCGAAGTCGATGAGCGCCCGCTCCGGGGCGATCTCAATCTCCGCCTCCCCTATGGACATTCCCTGCCGCTCCTGCACCGTCACCGCCACCGGCAGCAGCGTCTCCTGGGTGCGTACGGGGGCGTCGAGCGGCATGATCAGGCGCTCGGCGTCCGAGGCGCCCACCGCCACCGGCGACCAGTCGGCGGCGTCGAATCCGGGGGAGGACCAGCCTGGGGTGATCAGGCGCGCGTCGACGGTCTCGCCCTCGTACAGGCCGGTGAACAGGATCTCCCCGGCGCCCGCCCGCCAGTTAGGGCCGGTGGCGATGGTGGTGCGGGTGCCGTCGGCGTGAGTGAGCTCGAGCTGGATGATGGCGGCGATGTCGTTGCCGTACAGGTTGCGGTAGCCGCCTTCGAAGCCGATGTGGCCGCGGTACCAGCCGTCGGCCAACTGGGCGCCCAGGGCGTGCGGGCCGATGCCGTCGCCGGCGGGGGAGGAGCCCAGTAGTGCGGCGGTGACGTCGTAGGTGCGGGCGACCAGCCGCTGCCCGTACACCGTCCAACCGGGCACCAGCTCATCGGCGCCAATGCGTCCCCCGTCTAGCTCGGCGCGGATCAGGCCGTGGGCGCTGACGTAGGCGCGGGCGGCCACCACCGGGCGGTCGACCGTGAACTCGTGGCGCACCCGCGGTGGACGGCGGTCGCTTTCGGGGTTCTCCGGCCAGGCGGGGCCGACGGGGAGGGCCTTCCAGTCGGAGGAGTCGAGCAGGCCGGCCTCGTAGACGATCGGGGCGGACCAGTCGGTGGTGGCGGGGACCGCAGCGGCCGGGGCGGTGGCGGAGGCGGCTACGGTGACGCTGCCGGTCACGCGCACGCGCACCTCGACGCGCTCGCGGGAGGCGAGCGGGGCGGCGGGCCAGTCGGCCAGGACACCGTCGGCGGTGAGCAGGGGCAGCGTTTGCGGGCTGTTAAGCGGGCTGCCGGCGGCGTCGGTGCGGGTCAGCTCCAGTTCGGCGGCGGTGGGGGACCAGCCGGCGGGGGCGGCGGCGATCTCCCAGGACAGGCGGGGCGTGGGGGAGGCGCCGCCCAGGACGTCGCCGGGCAGGTACTGCTCGAACTTCAGGTGGACGGGGGCGGCCAGGTCGCGACGGGGTCGGGTAGGTCGGCGGCGGCCAGGGTCGGCGCGGGGATGGCGGGACGGGCGTGGGGGAGTGCGTCGCCGGGTTGGAGCGTTGATACTTCGGGGAGCGGGCCATGCGGAGAAGTAGCGGGGTGTTGCGGTGAGGAGGGGGTCTGCGTTGTCTGCGTTGACATGGCGGAGCTCCGTCTGCGGTGACGAGGGGCGGGCGTTGAAACGACTCAAAGGTTAATTGTCGCGGTGGTCGGAGTCAACGGGCTGGTGGGACGCCGACTTTCTGACGGGCAACAGCCCGATGTGCTGGTGTTGGAAAGCACAGAGTGCGCCGACAACGCCCGGTGGTCTTGAGCCAACCTTGCCGGGCCGAGAACGTCCTTGGCGGATCGAGAACGTCCCGCGTGCTGCTCGGCGTATAGGCCGACGCTTGCGAATCGATCCGTACTACTCCCACAGACCGGGAACACGGCGGGCATGCAGCGTCACCTCCGGTGGCATGCGCTCCATGATTCTCGACGCCAACCGCCCCTCGTCATTGAGATCCGCATAGGTCACCCGCATAAACGACCGGCCTATGGCGCCGATGGCGTCTTGGTGGAGCTTCTCCTACCAGATGTCGTCGTTGACGCCGTACTTGCTGCGGCCGTCGAACTCGATCGCCAACCGCAGATCCGGCCAGGCGAGATCGAGGAAGCGCTGGCTGCCGGCGTCGAGCATGATTTCGTACTGCAGATCCGGTGACGGCAATCCGAGTGCCACGATCAGCCGCCGTGTCAGTCTTTCGCCGGGAGACTCCGAGAAGGGGCTCGCCATGGCGACGACGGCACGGGCGCGCACCGCGCCCCGCCGTGACCCTTCGGCCTCAACCGCCAGCAACTGGGGACGAAGACGATTCCACCGCGCCCTCGCCTGCTGCGGGTTGATGCGGTCGGGACGGCATAGCGTCCACACGGCTGAATCGACGATCGTGATCGACTCTCGCACCGGGAGGTCGAAGGCGCAGTCGACCGCTGTTCTCAGCAGGGTCGTGACTGGTAGCCCGTTGATCACCTCCACATCTTCGGCACGCAGCCGGGAACGACGGCGCTGCAGGCTTACGGCTCGACCCGCTCCGGATAGGTGCGGGAGAATCCCATCCACAAAGCCGACGGGCACCAAGGGCTGCCGTGCGCGCTTGGGGTTCGTGGGCACCGCGATACGAATATCGGTCTCGCCGCGGCGCAGCCACAGGACGTGTACCAGCGCGGCTGCCTCATGGGTGAGTACTACCGCGGATCTGGCCGAGTGAACGGCGGCGACGCAGCGGGCTAGGCCGACCTCGCGCTGCTGCGTCCACACCGCCTACCCGGGAATCGGGAGCAAGGCGACGCCGGGGGCTATCTGTACGCGGGCGTCGCCGGCCTGGGCTCTGCTGGGGCGCCTAGCGTAGGTGAACTCGATAGTCGGCAACGACGGCGGTGCGGGAATAGTGTCCATGAACTGATCTTTGGGCTGCCCGCGGAATTACGCATGTGTCCGCGGCGAGTTCTCTACAGGCGGTCGTGTATGCATGTTCCGACTATGCTCTGTGGGCGACGGGAGCCAGCCGTACCGGACCACCGCGAGGGTTCCGCAGGGACCTGCTGCGGTGATTGACGTGGTTGACACTTGGAACACGACGATCGAGTAGGCCATCACGGGTGCGAGCGGCAAGGTAGAGATGGTGCTCCGGCCGCTCCTGGTTGGCCGTGGTACCCCGTCCAAGGTATCGGCGCATGCGGCGATCCTGGAATCGCCTTCTCCGATACCTTCTCCCGGAACAACGCCGTCCTGATGACCGGGGAAGAAGGAGGCCAGGGAGGAGGGGCCCGCGTCCAAGCCGAAGGGTCGACACGTCAAGGTCCAGCAGAGCAGGGAAACGGGCCGGCAGATGAGCGAAGTCATTACCGCAATCGCTCGCCTGGTCCGGGCCGTTGGTGTCCTTGTTGACGCCCTCGGCAGGTGGTTCGGCTGAGCCGTCTGCCTCGGGGAGTCATCCGGTTGTCGCCGGGTGACTCCCCACCGTTACGCGTCCCCGGCCTCCTGGGGGCAACAGCGGTCTGGTAGCGGCCTATCATTGATAGACGACCAGTAGAACTCGGGCTTGGGTGCGGGGAGTTGCGGCACCGAGCGTCATCTCGTGTGCATTGTCCCGCGCGTGATTGCGGCGGCGGATCGCGCTTGACGCGGGCACCGGTGCCGTCCGTGCGTCAGAGGGTGTGAAGCACCTCCTCGACGGCGGTGCGGGTGCGTTGGAGGTCGTGGCCGGTTACGTCGAGGAAGGCGCGCAGCATTGCCTCCTCCAGGTCGAAGTCTTCCAGTACTACCCATTGTTGTTGCAGTCCCTCCCAGGAGGCGAGGAACTGCCGGGCCAGGTCCAACGGGTCGCGGTCGGCGCGGGCCAATTCGCTGGCCTGGAGTTGAAGCATGATGCGTCCGAGTCCTTCCAGGGTGACCTCGTAGTGTCGGTGGAAGTATTCGTTCGCCACGCTAGCAGGGTCTTGAGAACGGCCGATGAGGTACACGTGCAGGCGCAGATAGCCGAGACTTGTGGCCGTACTACGTAGCAGGGTACGGACGATCGCCTCGAGCTGCTGTGTGGAAGTCATCTGGTCGTCGGCGGACCAAAGCAACTTCTCGCTGGGCGTGATGCGGGTTGCGACCTTGCTGTCGAAATACTCGTGGGCGGCGATGAGGAGGTGGTCGCGGGTGGGGAAGTGGTATGTGAGCGTGCGCTCGGTCAGCCCGGTGCGCTCTGCTACGGCGGCGTTCGTGAGGTTCTCGTGTCCGACCTCCACAATGATCTCGAAGGCCGCCTGCGCGATCGTCCGCTTCTTTCCCGCCGTCTTGGCATAGGGACCGCGAATGCTGGCGGCGTTGCTTCCGCGGCTGCTCCGGGAGCCTGCTGAGGAACTGCTCTTGCCTGTGTGGGCGGCCTGAGAGTTGGTCTGTTGATGGGCCCAGCTGCTGCTGAGTGGCATGAGAACCTCCAAAACGTGGTTGTTCTACAGTTTTAGAGTGGAAACTGGACGCCGTCAACCCTTGACAGCCTCCTCAAAACGTAGTTCACTACGTGTTTGTAGAACGTTCTTCGTCAATGATGACTGAAGCCTAAGGAACTCAGCATGACCACAACTCCGGCCCCCGATGGGGCTTCGGCGGCTGCGTCGCCGCGACCCACTTCGCTCGCTGCCCCCGTGGGCGGCAGCCCAGCCAAGCAGGCCGATCCCGATCGCGTGCCCTTCGGCAAGAACCTGGCCTGGAATGCGCGGGGACTCTCAATGGCCGCAAACGTCCTCATCCTGGGCTATTTCAGCCTCTACGCCACGGATACCTTGGGTATGACTCCGGCCCTGCTAGGCACGCTCATGCTCTTCTCCAAGCTGTTCGACGGCGTCACCGACCTGGTGGCCGGCTGGCTTATCGACCGCACCCATACCCGCTGGGGGCGGGCCCGCCCCTACGAGTTCGCCATGCTCGGTATGTGGCTGAGCACCTGGCTGCTGTTCTCCACGCCGGACATGAGCACAGCCGGCAAAGCCGTGTGGATCTTCATCCTCTATACGCTGGTCAACTCTGTATTCGCCACCCTGGCGAACGTCAATCAGACCTTGTACACCGCCCTGGCCTTCCCCACGCGCGTGGCCATGGGCAAGGTGGCCGCTTTCGGAGGCGTCCTCATCTCCTTCGGTGCAATCCTCATCGCTATCGTCGTGCCGATCGGTCTGGACTGGGCTGGCAAAGATGCAAGCCGCTGGTCCACCTTCATCCTGGGATTCTCGCTCGTCTTCCTTATTCTGGGCATGATGCGCTTCCTGTTCGTCAAGGAGATTGTCACCCAGGCGGCCGATACTACGGAGAAAGTCACCTTCCGCGAGATCTTCGCCATGCTGCGTGACAACAAGTATATTTGGATGCTTCTCATCGTCGCGTTGCTCTCCGCAATCGCCAGCAACACCGGCGCGGCGGCGTATTACTACCGCTACATCGTCGGCAACCTGAGTATGCAGTCCGTTACTGCAGGTATTGCCGTCATTGTGGTGCCAACCGTTGCCCTAGTGCCGTGGCTCATGAAGAAGTTCCGTCTGACCCGGATCATCTTCGTCGGACAGCTCCTGATCATCGTCGCTGCGGGAATTAACTTCGCCGCCAATGGCAATATCATCCCGCTGGTCATTGCCACACTCGTTTCAGGGCTGGGGACTTTGCCCGGAACCTACATGATCGGCATCCTGCTGATTGACTGCTCCACCTACAACGAGTGGAGAGGACACCGCCGTCTGGAGTCCATCATGGGGTCCGTACACTCCTTCGCCGGCAAGCTCGGTGCAGGCATCGCCGGATGGATCGCAGGCCTCATTCTCTCCTCCGCCGGCTACGACGGCTCCCTGGAGGTTCAGGCCGCACCGGCCAATATGGCCATTACCGTCCTGTTCGCCATTCTGCCAGGCGTCGCCGCACTTTTTACCGCCATCATCTACTGGTTCTTCGACCTCGATCAGCGCCTGCCGCAGATCAATGTCGATCTAGCAGCCCGCCGAGGTGAAACTGCCGGAAACGGGACGGACTCCGACGACGCCGTCGGGCAAGCTGCCGCGGCAACCGAATCCGAAGGTTCACTCGGGTCGCTAAGGGAGCCGTGAGCGCAATGATCAGCACGACCAACCCGCAATACGCCACGGCGACGGAGCTGCGTCGTTTCAACATCGCACCCGAAGACGCCATCGACGCCGAAGTGCTTCCGACCGGCGCCCTATATATCACACCTGCTGTCCGCGACCCCGAGTATGACCTTGCGGTGATCGAATCCGAGCAAGACCTGCCTGCCACGGACACCATGCCCGTGCCGCTACACGTCATCCGCGGCCGCTTCGAGGGTACTGCCTCCCATTTTAATGTCTACCTGCCCCCGGCGCACATATGGCGCGGCCGGTTCTTCCAATACACCTACCCGATGGATGACGAGAACGCCTCCGCCCGCAAACTGTGCTTCGGCGCGGACGCCGGCGGCTACACCGTCCAGGCCTCGGGAATGAGCGGATACCGCCACGCCGCCGCTGCGGCACGTGCCGGAAGGCTGCTGGCCGCCGAGTATTACGGCAGCGGGAACCGGCCTATCCACGGTTATCTCTACGGGCCGTCGGGTGGTTCGTTCCAGACCATGGGCGGAGTGGAGTGCACCTCCGGCATCTGGGACGGATTCGTCCCCACCGTTATGGGCACGCCCGTCTCGCTGCCGAACAACTTCTTCATCCGCGCCCTGGCGCGACTGGCGCTGGTCGACGTCGGCGAGCAGATTCGTGCCGCCGTCCTAGATGGCCGCGATCTGGCAGAGGGGCTTTCTCCGTTGCAGATGGAGGTGTTCGAGGAAGTCACCGCCCTCGGTGTGCCGCTGAGCGCCTGGAGTGAGCCGGGATATGTCCTGGGTGATCTTGACCGCGACGGCCTGCCCAACGCCGACTCACTCACGGACTTCCAGGCCGCCCTCAAGACGATGGACCCCGACTACGCCGAGGACTTCTGGACGCTGCACGGATACGAGGGCACGGAGGACACACCACTTGGTGAGCTACTGCGCAGCCGGCTGGTCGACGCAGTCGGCACCGTCTCCCGTGTAGTTGTCAACAGTGAGCAGGCGATTGCCCTCGTTGTCACCGGTTTGCCGGAAGTCGCGGGGCAAGCGGATAACGTCGATCTGCACCTGTCTATGCCCGGAGCGGAGGAACTGGTCCTCACCGCGCACCCGCTGCGTCCCGCAGAGTCGGAGATGCGGGGACGGATCGGCGACGTGGCCCCAGACGAGTTGGCCTTAGCGGTGCCCGCCGACGCCCCACCGGAAGTGCTTGTAGCGTTGGCTGGCCGCCCCGACGGCTGGAATGTGCGCGTCGAGAACCGCTGGGACCTGGCCGTGCGCCTGTACCACCGCCACCAGGTGCCGCCGCCGGAGGAAGGATTCGACGTCTACGACCGGTTCCGTGAACGCGACGGAGAGTCGCTGCGTCCCCAGCGCTCCCTGCGCGCCGCGCAACTGATGGCCATGGGCGTGACCGGCGGTGTCACCTATAGCGGCCGTTTCGATGGCAAGGTCATGCTCGTCTCCTCGCAGGAGGACGCCGACGCCTACACCTGGCATGCCGACTGGTACCGACGGCGCGTCGTCGCCGCAGTGGGGGCGCAGGAGGCTGAGCGCTGCCTGCGCGTATACATCACCGAACACGCCGACCATCACGACGGCCCCGTCTCACCCGCTAAGCGAGATCGGCTCGTCAACTACGACCCCGTAGTCGAACAGGCCTTGCGGGATCTAGCGGCCTGGTGCGAGGACGGCGTGGAGCCGCCGGCCTCCACCGGCTACCGAGTCGCAGGCGGCCAGGTGATTCTTGCCCCCACGGTTGCTGAGCGGGCCGGGCTTCAGCCGCTGGTCCGCATTGCCGTCAGCGACGGCGTCGACCGCGCTGACGACGGCGTCGAAGCCAGCGGACCGATCTGTGTCACCCACGGTAGTCGGGTGCGTCTGCGCGCCGACGCCGGGGCTCCGGCCGGAGCCGGACGCATCGTGTCCGCCGCTTGGAAGCGTGCCGGCGTGGGCGACTTCGAGGTCCTGGACATCACCCCCGGGCGTAAAGCCACGATCGAGTGGGAGATCGATGCCGACGAGCCGGGCGAGCACATCGTCGTCGTGACGGTCGCCTCCGTGCGCGGTGACGGCGCAGACCTGACGCGGGTTAGCAATCTTGCCCGCCTCCGATTGCTCGTGGTCTGATCGGTTTGGAGAATTCTCCTCGGCGCATCCCCTTCTTACGCCCGGCGGCCCCTGGCCGGAGGGCCTCGTACAGGTTTGATATGTGTGCAGACGGGGCAAATGTGTGTTGGTGCGGCTGTCCTGGTGGGAGCATACCTGTGGGACAACGAGCCCGGACGCCACTTCGGCCGACCTCGGTGAAAGGGGGAGGTGCTCTATACGGCGTCGGCCCAGCGCACCGTGTCGGCCCGGTACCAGGTCAGGCCGAGCCGACTCCACAGCGGGGCCTGCGCGCCGACCCGCTCGGCCAGATCCGCCCATGTATCATTTTCAGCACGCCAGGCCGCGTTCGCGATGACGCCGAGACGGGGCAGAAGCAGCAGCATCCGATCCTCGGCGGTGACGGCGGTCTCGCACCACAGTGCCGCCTCGACCCCTGCGATTTGCGACTGGGCGGGAGTGGTCATCTGCGCGGGGTCCCAGTCCGCGAAGGCCTCCAACGTAACGGGCCGATAGTGGGGCAGGCCGAGCGTGGACCGGCGCTCCTCCTGTGCGGCGTTCAATGAGGCATCGCCGTGTGGCTGGTCGAGGTAGCAGTGGGACGTCGGCGACAGGATCACCCGCACCCCCTGCCGTGCCGCCCGCTGCACGTCGGTGCGTGACTTGAGGAAGTTCACCGCCAGGAACTCTTGGGCCTCCTGCGATAAGGCATCGGAAGACTCGAGTTGCGACGACGGCGTGGGTGCAGATGCGTCGCGATCGCCCTCCGGCGCGTCCTGGCGGGGCTCATTGCCGGGGGCGGCGTTGTCTCGCGGCCCTCCGTCAGCCTCAGCCCTCGCCCCATCAGTATCAGCGGCGTCCTCAATGGGCACGAAGTCGATCCAGTACTGGATTAGTGATCCCTCTGGCAGGTGGCCACGCGCGGCCTCCTGCCAACCGACGACCCGCTTGCCGTGGTTGGCGACCACACTCGCTGCCCGTTCGATGAAGTCCGCGTGGGCCGCGTCGTCCATCCCGAAGGACTCGTCTCCGCCCAGGTGCACGAATGCGCCCGGCGCGAGCGAGGCCAACTCGGCGACTGCGGCGTCAACGAGCTCCCATGTACGGGGCTGATTCGGATCCAGGTTGCCCACTGGTAAAGGAAGAGTATCGGCGTAATCTGGGGCAGGGGCACGGAGATCAGGGTATGCCTCCAGCACTGCGCCGACGTGCCCTGCATGTCCATCTCTGGGACGATCCGCACGAATCGCTCCGCGGCGTAGGCAACGAGTTCGCGCAACTCCTTACGCGTGTAGTGCTCACAGTCCTGGGTCAGGCGTGGCCAGCCGGGAACCTCGAAGCGCCACCCCTGATTGTCGGTCAGGTGCAGGTGCAGCACGTTGAGCTTGTGGGCGGCCAGGACGTCAGTGATGCGGCGCACCTCGGCGGCGTCGGCAAAGTGCCGGACCACGTCCAGTGACAGGCCGCGCCAGGCATACCGCGGGGCGTCGCGCAGCAGGCCGGCCGGGAGCAGCGGTGCGGATGCGGCCAACTGTCCCAGGGTGGTCAGTGCCCGAAAGACTCCCTCAGCATGGGTGGCGCGTACGACGACGCCGGAGGCGGCAATCTCAATCTCGTAAGCCTCTAGGAGGGTATCTCCGGGCCCAGGCTCGTGGTTGTCCGGATGCTGACCGCACACGCTCACGGCGGGTTCGAGGCCCGGAGCGATCTCGATGCGCACGCCCGGCCCATCGCCGTATTCGCCGTCGACCGGAGTCAGATGGTTTCCGGTGGCGGCCGCATAGGCCTGCAGCGAGACGCGCAGTGTCTCCCGGAAGGACTTCTCGGCGGCATCGGCATGGTTGGATGCGCTGCTGTTGAGCGGGATGAGGCTGACCCAGGTCAGGGAGGCGGCGGGAAGCGCCTCGGCGTTATTGATGTCCGGCTGCCACGAGGTCGGCCGGGGAAGGACCGCGGCCGGGGGTGAAGCAGGCTGGGTCTGTGCGCTGAGGTCAGGTGTCTTTGCCATGGGTACTCGTCTCCTTGAGATACTGGCCGAGGCTCGGCGCCGCGATGCTGCCGGACAGCGAATACCGTACCGCATTCGGGTTTGGTGTGTATGGAATGTGTATCTCAGCGGTCCGCGTTGGCCGTGGGTCCGTCCGGTAAGTCGTCTATCGGGATGCCTAGCGCATCTAGGGTGAGACGAATTCCCGCGTCAAGGTCGAGTGTGTGGCTGTAGAACCACTGGATCCGCAGACCGTCGACTGCGGCTTGGAGTACCAGTGCCGCCTGGGCAGCGTCGAGTTCCGGGCGTACCGTCCCACGCTGCTGGAGTACGACGATGGCGGAGCGTATCGACTCAAGAGTGCCCAGGCGTCTGTTGAGGAAGAACTCGTGCGCCGGGTGGGTGGGATCAGTCGCCTCCATGCTCATCTTCGCCTCGAGCTCCAGCAGGCCCGGGACTCGCTCTGGCCGTACCGCCGCTTCCCGCACGTGCAGCGCGAGATGGTTTGCGAGTTCCTCGGGGGAGTAGTCCAAGGCCAGCCCCTCATCGCGGTGGCGGAGCACTGCGAGGAAGAGTTCGTCCTTCGAACCGAAGTAGTGCAGCAGGCCGTTCTGGCTCAGTCCGACGGCGTCGGCAAGCTGTTTCACGGTGGCGCCGGAATAGCCGTCGCGGTCGATGACCTCCAGGGCGGCGTCGAGAATGCGCCGACGTCGCTCAATCCCCTTGCGGTAGGGGCCACGACGGGTGGCCCGTCTGTCTCGGTCGGAGGTGTCAGGAACCGCGTCGCCTGACGCGGTATGGATGGTGCTGGCCTGCGCGGCATTAACGGTGTCGGCCGGCGAGACATCGGCGTCCTCCTCTGGCTCTTCGGGTCCGACCTCACCCTGACTATGTGGTGCCTTCGTGCTCACGCTGCCACAGTACTCGGCGTGATTCGGGGAGTACTTGCACGAACTAAAACCGAATGACATACTGGTTTCGTTCCGGGTAGGTCGCCGTACCCGCTAAGGCTCAAAGGAGAGGACATGACCTGCGTGCTACTCAACGATGCCTGGCGCGTGCGCACCAAGACGAATATCTGGGAACAGCTCACGCCCAAAGAGGGTACTGACCGCCTGGTGACGCTACCCTTTGACGCGCTCGTCGGCGCCGAGCGCTCCAAGAGCAACCCGGGGCGGATCGCCTACTACCCCGACGACGTTGAGTACGAATTCCTGCGCGCACTGCAGGCCCCGGAGGGCTGGGCAGAGTGCGCGGTCACCCTGGATATTGAGGCGGCCTACCGCAGTCCGCGCGTATTTCTGAATGGTGTCCTGATCGCCTCCTGGGAGGCTGGCACCATTGGACGGCTAATACCGTTAAATGACTACCTGCGTCCCGGCGAGCGCAACGAACTCAAGGTCGAGGTGCGTGCGGGCTCCGACTCCCGCTGGTACGCCGGTGCCGGCCTCATCCGGGACGTGCGCCTGCACATCCAGCCGCTCATCCACCTCGATCCGCTCGGCCCCGTGGTGACCACTCCCGACGTCGACGCCGAGCGCGCCGTCGTCGAGGTCTGCACCGACGTGGTCAGCACGGCGCGTCGCTGTGAAGAGCGGCTGCTGGTCGCCCGCATTCTGGATGCCGACGGCAGTGAGGTTGCGCGCTCGCGGGTGCCCGCTACCGTCCCCGCGTCCGGTCGCATCAGCGTCCGCCAGCGTTTGGAACTGCCGGCGCCCCGGCGCTGGAGCGTCACCGACCCCTATCTGTACCGGGTCGTCGTCGACCAGTTCGAGCGGGCGGAGGACGGCTCCCCGTGCGGGGACCCCGAGGATTCGGCGTCTGCCCCGCTGGGCGTGCGTACCATCCAGCTGGACTCTGCCCACGGCCTGCGCATAAACGGGGAGAGCGTAAAGCTGCGTGGCGCCTGCGTCCACGTGGACAACGGGCCGCTCGGAACCGCCGCAGTTGGTGACGCCGAGGAGCGCCGTGTGCGCCTGCTGAAACAGGCGGGCTTCAATGCCCTGCGCAGTGCCCACAACCCCATGAGCCCGCGCATGCTGGACGCCTGCGACCGCCTGGGCGTCCTAGTGATGGATGAGGCTTCGACCAGTGGACCCGCAGCAAGAACATGCACGACTACGCCACCGTGTTCGATGCCTCTTGGCGCGAGGACGTGGACGCCTGGATTGTGCGGGCCCGGCGCCACCCGAGTGTCGTGCTGTACTCATTGGGCAACGAGATTCCCGAGACCGCGAAGGCCGACGGCATCCTGCAAGCGCGCGCTTTGGCCGAGCGGGTTCGCAGCCTAGATCCCACCCGCCCCACCACCATCGCGCTGAATGCTTTCCTGTCCGTCCTCGAAGACGTCGCCGTCTCCTTTGCCGAGCGCATCGCCGCCGCGGGGAGTCCCGAGGCGGCCGCCAACGAGATTGCCGAGGAGAACGGTGGGGCGCAGGGCGGTGTCAACACCGCGGGCGGCATGATGGACGTCATCGCCGGCAGCCCTGCCACCCAGGAGCGGGTGCGTGAGGTGCTGAGCATCGTCGATGTCGGTGGCGTCAACTATGCCGAGTCGCTATACGACTCCGAACACCTGACCGGTGAGGGTCTGATCCTGGTGGGTTCGGAGACCTTCGCCGGTCGCGTCGGCCACGCCTGGCCGGCAATTGCGGATAACCCCCGGGTGCTGGGCGATTTCACCTGGACCGGCTGGGACTACCTCGGCGAAGTCGGCATCGGCGCAATCCACTATGCCTACGAGGGGCACTATACCCTTGAGGCCGCCTACCCGTGGCGGTTCGCGTTCTGCGGCGACCTCGACACCACGGGTGAACGACGTCCCCAGTCGTTCTACCGCGAGATTGCCTTCGGTCTGCGCCACTCACCCTATCTGGCCGTCGAGCGCCCAGAGGCATTCGGGCGTGTTCTCGCCGCCCGGCAAGGGCAGTGGTGTTGGCCCGAGGTTGAGCACGCTTGGGACCTGGACGCCGAGGTCGGAACGAAGCTCAACGTGGATGTCTACAGCGACGCGGAGGAGGTTGAGTTGTTTGTGAACGGCCACTCGGTCGGGCGCGCCCGAGTTGGTGAGGAGGAGCCCTTCCGCGCGCGCATAGCCGTTGAATGGCAGCCCGGCGAGCTCCTCGCCGTCGCCTATGCGGACGGCGAAGAGACCGGGCGCGATGTCCTCGCCACACCGGGCTCACCTGAGCGCGTGGAGGTCCGGGTCGAGCGCGATCGGGTCGCGCCGGTCCCGACGCCGCCGTTTTCGCCGAGATCACCCTCACCGATGCGGCCGGTGCGCGCGTCTATCGGGCAGATACGGAAGTGAGCGCAGCCGTCAACGGCCCCGGGGAACTCGTCGGCGTATTCTCCGCCGACCCTCGCGGTGCGGAGCCGATCACCGCGCCACGTGCCGCACTCATCGGGGCCGGGCGCTGGCGGTCATCCGGCCCAGCGGGGCCGGGGAGATCGCCCTAGCGGTGGAAGCCGCGGGGCTCGGTTGCGCCGACGTCGCCGTTCAGGCCGGCTGAGTGCGGCTCCGCCATCACCGTCATATCCTACCAACCTGCTCGCGAAACGGAGTAGAAGTCATGCACACACCTGCGTTGAATCCCTACCTGCCGCTGGACACCTACATTCCCGACGGCGAGCCGCACGTGTTCAACGACGGCACCGGCGATCGGCTCTATGTGTACGGCTCGCACGATGCCGAAGGCGGGGACGCCTTCTGTCTGCTGGATTACGAGGTCTGGTCCGCGCCGGTGACCGACCTGGCGGACTGGCGCTGCCACGGTACCGCCTACCGCGCCCAACAGGACCCGGGACACGGCACGATCGGGCTGCACATGTATGCGCCCGACGTCGTCCAGGGGAATGACGGACGCTTTTACCTCTACTACTCCCTGTCCGGGAAAGAGGCCTTCACCGCCCCGATCCATGTTGCCGTCGCCGATCACCCCGCCGGTCCTTACACGTACCACGGGGAGGTCCGCAACCCCGACGGCACGGCCTTCACCCGCTGCCTCACCTTTGATCCCGGGCTGCTCAACGATGACGGCACCGTCTATCTGTACTACGGGTGGTCCCTGGGCCTGCCTGCCGAGCGGCTCGAGGCCGTGTCTGCCGCCTTTGGAGGCCTCGACTCGCCCGGCTTCGCCCGCCAACTGCGCGAGATCCAAATGAGCATGTTCGGCAAGAGCGAGGCCGAGTTGGAGGCAGAGGCGGCCAGCGCAACCGGCGGCATCATGGGCGCCAACGTCGTACGCCTCGACGACGACATGCTCACTGTCATTGAGGGGCCCACCCGCATCGTTCCCGGCCAGCTTGACGCGGCCGGAACCCAGTGGGAGGGACACGCTTTCTTCGAGGCCTCATCAATGCGCAAAATCGGGGACACCTACTACTTCATCTACTCCTCGCAGGTCAGTCACGAGCTCTGCTACGCCACGAGCGCCCACCCAGATCGTGACTTCAACTACGGGGGAGTCATCATCTCCAACGGGGACATCGGTTATGCGGGACGCACCGAGGCACAGCGTTTGGCGATGACCGGGAATAACCACGGCTCCATCGTGGAGGTGGGCGACCAGTGGTACGTCTTCTACCACAGGCAGACCCACAAGACGACCTATAGTCGGCAGGGATGCGCCGAGAAGATCGAGATTCTTCCCGACGGCTCAATCCCTCAGGTGGAGATGACCAGCTGTGGCTCAACGCCGGCCCGCTTCCGGCTACGGGCACCTATCCGGCCGCGATCGCATGCAATATCACCGACGGCGCCATGCCGCACATCGGTCTTGAGCCTTTGGAAGAGCCCAAGCCGCACGTCACCCACGAGACCACGGAGACGGGAACCATCAGGTTCGTTGCCGAGATTGGCAACGGCACCACGCTTACCTACAAGTACTTCGCGTTTGTCCACCCGGTCAGCCTCACCCTGCGCCTGCGAGGGACGACCACGGGCACACTGACGGTTCTGGCCGACGACGTTGTGCTCGCCGAGACTCCGGTAGCCCCATGGCTTCTTGGGCTGAAGTCACTGTGAGCCTCAGCCCCCGCCCGGTAACGCGGGAAGGACGGGCATTGACACTGCGCTACCGGGGTGAGGGTCGCCTGGACATGGAGTCGCTTAGTTTCACGCGTTGAGCGCGAGCGTGCACGGCGTGCTAACAGCATGACCAGTTCACTGAGACGCATTCAAGTCATCCGGTCGGCAGGGGTGCGGCGCCCGGAACGGCGGTAAGAGAAGCCGTTGGATGACGGCGGATGGGTGTTGACAGCTCCCCGGAGGAAGCCGTATCTTCGAGTGTAGAACGGTTTACAGACTGTTGGTCAGTGATCAGGCGCCGATGCCTGTTCCAAGTATACCGTTTTTCGTCCTCGTTCCCGCCAGGGTCCGCAACGACGGCTGGTTCGCCGGACCCCACCCATATAGGAAGACAAATGTCAGCGCAATCTACGCACGCCCATGAACCGTATGCACCATTACGGCGGCCTCGGCTGCGGCACCTCCGATCACATGGGCCAATGCGGCGTATGCTCTCCCGTCTGCGCCGCCTGTCCGGCTGGGGCGGCGCGCTGATCTGCGCTCTGGCGCTCATCGCCTCCGGTCTGCCGGTCGCGACCGCCGCGGAGGATTCACCAGATGCCGAGTCGTGTGCTACTTCGACTACGGGCGCCGTCCTCGTCACGGCCGACTGTGTGGACGCCACCTACGCCAATGCCGTCATCGAATCGGAGGCGGATGTCTCGTCGCCGACAACCTTGCACGTGGTGCGCGGTTACTTCGAGGGCACCAATTCCCGGTTCGCCGTTTATCTGCCTCCCGCTGAGCGGTGGCAGGGCCGCTTCTTCCAATATACTTACCCGCTCACCGATGAGAACGCCGCCGACGCGACGATCCTGTTCGGAGTCGATTCCGGCGCATACACCGTCCAGGCCTCCGGCCCGACCGGATATCGGCACGCCGCGGCGGCCGCCCGCCTGTCCCGCCAGATCGCCGCCGACTATTACGGTGATCAGGAACGGTATGTCTACGGCTACCTGTACGGGCCCTCCGGTGGCTCCTTCCAGACCATCGGTGCAGCCGAGAACACCACCGGTGTCTGGGATGGATTTGTCCCCACCGTCATGGGAACCCCGGTATCCATCCCCAACAACTTCCTCATCCGCGCCATGGGGCGACTAATCCTCGGCAACGTGCGCCAG
Source organism: Actinomyces ruminis (assembly GCF_002154335.2). Lineage (GTDB taxonomy): Bacteria > Actinomycetota > Actinomycetes > Actinomycetales > Actinomycetaceae > Actinomyces > Actinomyces ruminis. The sequence continues at coordinate 17,897 of NZ_MTPX02000014.1, read as the reverse complement.
CAGATCTCCGAGGCCGTGCTCACCGGCACTGACCCGTACGCCGGTCTGGACGAGGCACAGAGCCTGATGCTGGAGGAGCTGAGCGGCCTCGGGGTCCAGCTCGAAGGATGGGAGGACCCCGATTACCTACTCGGATACAGCTTTGACGACGGTCTGCTCGGATACGTCGCGACGGTCAAGGCGATGGACCCCACCTATGCTGATGACTTCTGGGCCGAGCCCGGTTACCTCGGTACCGAGGACTCCCCGCTGGGCGAAGCCGTCCGTGCCGCACTGGTTGACGCCACACTCACTGTAACCGCCGTCGAATACGACGACGCCGGCTCTCCGGCCGTGCTGGAGACGCAGGGATTTCCCGCCGGCGCGTTGGTTGAAGGCCTCGACATGCAGGTGCGGGATAACGATGGTGCCCCCGTGGGAGAGCTTGTCGGCACGCTCGACACGACAACTGGACGCATCCGCCTGGATGAGGGGAGCGATGCGGCGGCGTTGGCGGCGCTGGCGGAAGGCGCACAGATCACTGCCGACAACCGCTGGTCGATAGCGGCGCGCTCCTATTACCGCCACCAACTCCCACCCCAGGAGGAGGGCTTCACGGTCTACGACCGCTTCTATGACGACGCCGGTGAGCCGCTCTATCCGCAGCGGCAGTCGCGCATTGCAGGCATGATGGCTAGTTCGATCTCGGGCGGTGCCACTTACTCGGGTCTGTTCCAGGGGAAAGTCATTCTGGTGTCGAATTTGCAGGATGTTGACGCCTACACCTGGCACGCCCCCTGGTACGTCGAGCGCGTGCGTTCGGCTCAGGGCGATGTCGGGGTGGATGAACGGTTGCGAATCTACGTCAACGAGAACGCCGACCACCTTGAAGGCCCGGTAACCGGCGAGAAGTCGACCCGGATCGTCTCCTACGATCCCATGGTGCAACGAGCCCTGCGCGACTTGGCGGCCTGGGTCGAGGACGGTGTGGAACCACCGGTGTCCACGGCCTACAAGATTGAGGATGGTCAGGTCGTGCTGCCGTCCACCGCGGTACAGCGCGCAGGCGTGCAGCCGGTGGTAACCCTGACCGCGGACACAACCACCGCCAAGGTGGGGCAGGCGGTGCATTTCGAGGCGAATGCGGATATGCCGGCGGCCGCCGGAGAGGTGGTGCGCCTGGAATGGGCGTACACGGAAACCGGTCAGTACATCGATGCCGCCGATATGTCGGGCGCAGCGGTGCAGACCAGCGTCGAGCATGTCTTTACCGAGCCGGGCACGTACTGGGTGACCGTGCGTGCGACCTCGGCCGCCGCAGGCAGTGACAGCGACTTCGCCAGGTGCAGAATCTCGCTCGGGTACGTGTGGTCGTGCAGGAAACCGAGGGGCAGACGGACCGACCCCGGTGTCGACGCCTTCGACGACCGCCGCGGCGCCCCAACCTACCTCTCCGGCATCTCCTCCATCTGCCGCTGTTGCGTCGGATCCGTCGCAGGCCTCGACGGCGTCCGAAAGCGTCGTGCAAACGGCGGTGACACCCCGTGCGGAGAATAACCCGGCGACCGAGTTGGCTCGGACCGGTATACAGGCGGCGGTGTTGGCAGTGGGGGCTGCGGCCGCGTGCGCATTCGGAGCGCTATTTGCTGCGCGACGACGTGTTTGACCCGTGCCTGCGTGGTTCGGAGGCATGAGCGTCTGACCCGTGCCTCGAACCGCGATGCGGCCTTGTTAGCGATGGTTTATGCGGCGGTCTTATGCACCGTTGCCATCGCTCAATGCTGCGTAGCGCTCGGTGGAGCCGTGGTGCTGCGAACCACGAGAGTCGGCTTGATGACTTGCTGGGCGGATTCGGCGCGTCCCTCAATCCTCTCCAGCAGCAGTTCTATTGCGGCTTGCCCAGTCTGCTGGCCCGACTGGTCGATGGTGGTCAGTGAGACCCGGTGCAAAGCCGTGGCGTGAACGTTGTCGTAGCCGCTGACGCTCATGTCCGCGGGCACGGCGAGCCCCTGCTCCTCAATGTAGTCCAGCACGCCGAAGGCGACGGCGTCGGATCCGGCGAATATGGCCGTGGGGCGATGCCTGCGCGCGAGCGCGCGTCTAGCGGCATCCCGGCCTCCGGATTCGGAGTAGTAGGTCTCGATGACATCCGGGGCGAGGTCGCGGTTCTCCATGGCCCGGATAAAACCCTGCCGCCTTACGGTCTGCGACAGCAGGTAACCGTTCTCGACGCTTGAGACCGGCATGGCGGTGTGGGCGATCCACTCGTGTCCCAGCGACACCAGATGATCGACCATGAGCTCGGCGCCGCGGTGCTCGTCGGTGACGACGGTGTCGAACAGCTTTGGCTCGCCGTGAAGTGCCACCGTGACCAACGGGGTGGTGCGGGCCAGCCGATTGAGGGAGTCCATATCCAGCCTGGGGGAGATCAGGACGATGCCGTCAACCTGCAAATCGACCAGCGAGTCGATGCGCCTGCGGTAGCCCTCCGGCGAGGTTCCGGCGATCGTGAGGATGTCCTGGTAGGGGGTGTCAGTGAGGCGGGAGGCAATAGCCTCGGCGACCTCGAACTGGAACGGAGAGGAGAAGTCGGTGAGCACCAGACCGATGGTCTGCGAACTGCCGCGCATGGTGCGCGCGCCGGTGCGAGGGCGGTAGTCCAGCTTCTTAATCGCGGCCTCCACGCGTTGCCGCATCTGGTCGGAGACCCCGTAGGCGTTGCGAAGCACCTTTGAGACCGCGGCAACTGAGACGCCGGCCTCGGCTGCCACGTCCTTAATGGTGGCACGTTTGGGGGAGGCGGAGGGATCTGCTGTGCTGAGGGATGCGGACACGGTGACATTCTAGAGTCGGTGTACCGTTCTACGCATCGCGAGTACGGTGTGGCGTTGAAGCATGACCGTGGGTAGCTGACACTGTTGCTCCTGCGTCACCATTACACGAGTGTTGTACCGGAAGACTGTCCTCTTGACAGCTTGCGTTTCCGGTTGCTAACTTATGGTGTAGAACGTTTCACAGCCCGGCTGTGCAAGGTTCCGCCGACGGTCGACGTCGACCCGGCTCAAGAGTCCGTATCCCCATCTGTCCAAGGGAGGACATCATGCGACTCATCACTCGTCGTTCCATGCTCGGCGGCTCGGCCGCACTCGTCGTCGGAGCTGCCTTGGCCGCCTGCACCGGTGGGGCTAACAACACCGGTGGCGGCAACTCGGCCAGCGGCACTAAGGACACCCTCACCCTCGGCATGACCGCAGACATCGAGGGCTGGGACCCAACCAACCAGCCCGGTTATCAGGGTTGGCCGGGAGAGGCCATCTGGGGCCTCGTATGCCGTCCGAATGAATTCGGTGAGCTTGAACCGAGCCTGGCGGAGTCCTGGGAGATCAGCGACGACCGCAAGAGCTTCACCGCCCACCTGCGCGAGGGCGTCTCCTTCTCCGACGGCGCCACCGCCGACGCCGAGGCCGTCAAAGCGAACTTCGAGCTCGCCGCCGCCAATGAGTCCACGCGCAGCCTCTTCGAAGGCATCACCTTCGATATCCCGGACGCCCAAACCATCACCATCACCTGGCCCGATCCGCAGCCGCTGATCAATGACCGCGTCTCCAGGGTCAAGCTCACCTCTCCCACTCTCATCGACTCCGGCAACCTCAACGACAAGCCCGTTGGCTTCGGCCCCTACCTGCTCGACGAATCCGGCACTACTCGTGGCTCCGTCTACTCCTTCACCAAGAACGACGACTACTGGGAGGCTGACGCCTACCCCTATGCCAAGCTCGTCTGCCGGGTCTACGACTCCGAGACGGCGGCCCTCAACGCACTCAAGACCGGCCAGATCGACGGCACCCTCGTCAACGCCCAGTCCTACGACGAGGTCACCGGCTCCGGCTTCGAGGTCAAGGAGATGAACGGCCAGACCACCCGCTTACTCCTAACTGATCACAAGGGTGAGATCATCCCTGCCCTCGGCGATGTTCGCGTGCGCCAGGCCATCAATATGGTCTTCGACAAGCAGGCCATGGTCGACTCCCTCTACGCCGGTCACGGCGAAGTCTCTCACCAGATCTTCCGGCCTGGCTCCACGGCCTACATTGACGACCTCGATGACCCGTACCCGTTCGACGTCGAGAAGGCCAAATCCCTCATGGCCGAGGCCGGCTACGCCGACGGCTTCGAGATCGAGCTGCCCACCATGGACGGGCAGAACCACGACGTACTGATGCCCTACGTCACCCAGCAACTCGCCGAGCTGAATATCTCCGTTAAACAGGTGCCGCTCACCGGCGCTAACGCCATCGGGGATCTGCTCTCCGGCACCTACCCGGTGGTGCTCTGGCAGCTGGGCAATATCGGCGACTCGGTTCAGGACATCGACATCGTCGTGCGCGCAAGCGGCTATTGGAACCTCGAGCACCAGAGCGACGACTACATCGACGAACAGTGGGACATCATCTGCACCGGCACCGACGAGGAGGCTGCTGCGGCGCAGCAGGCGATCAACCAGTACATCATCGACCAGGCCTGGTTCGCCCCCATGGTCAACCCGACCTCCTTCTATGCCCACACCGCAGACGTCGTCATCGACAACGTCTCCGACCTCGAGGGGCTGGCCCCCAAGCTCCGCGACTTCCAGTGAACCGCGTCCCGTTCAAACCTCGGGAAGGAATCATTCATGCTCACCTCGGTTGGGAAGAACCTCCTGCGGTCGGTGGTCGTGCTCGCGGTCGTCACCTTCGTGGTCTTCTTCCTCATGTACGGCAATGGGCCGGGAATCGCGCGTGCCGTAATGGGGATGCAGGCGGAAGTGACCGAGGAGAACGTTGCCGCCAAGATGGCCGAGCTCGGCCTCGACCAGCCGCTCCTGGTCCAGTACGGGCACTGGGTGCAGGGAGTGTTCACCGGCGACCTCGGCCGCTCCTTCTACACCGGCCAGTCCGTGACAGAGGCCCTGTCTACGCGCGTTCCCGTCACCCTCGCCATCGTTGCCGTTGCCCTGGTCCTGACGGCGCTGCTTAGCGTGCTATTGGGAGTCACCGCGGCAGTCAAGGGCGGCCGAATTGACAGGATCCTCCAACTCCTTTCAATCCTCGGCACCGCAGTGCCCTCCTTCATCACCTCGATCGTGCTCGTCTTCCTGTTCGCGATCTTCTGGCGGGTGCTGCCGGCGACCGGCTACATCTCCCCGGACGTGTCACCGGGCGGTTGGGCCGCATCCATTACCCTGCCTGTGCTCGCCCTGCTCATCGGCGCCGTCTCCAGCGCCGCCCAGCAGTTCCGCACCGCCACCCTCGACCAGCTCGGCAAGGACTACGTGCGCACACTGCGCGCCCGCGGCGTGAGCGAGCGCGCGGTCATCTTCCGTCACGTGCTGCGCAACGCCGCGGCCCCGGGGCTGACCGTTCTCAGCCTCACCGTCTTCTCCCTCCTGGGCGGAGCGGTATTCATCGAACAGGTCTTCGCTCTGCCGGGCTTGGGCCAGCTCGCGAACTCCTCGGCGCAGATATTCGACGTGCCCATGGTCATGGGCACCGTCCTCGTCACCGCCGTGATCGTCCTGATCGTCAACTTCCTGGGTGACCTCGCGATCACCCTCCTCAACCCGAAGGCGAGAAAACGATGAGCACCCCCACCGACGCGGCTGCAACCGCTCCCAACACGGACGCCGCCCCCGCCGACGCCCCTGGCACACAGGCTATCCTCGCCGATGGTAGGGAGTCCGCCAACCGCTCCGTCCTGTGTCAGCTTCTGCACAACCCCCTGGCAGATATCTGCCTGCTCATTGTGGCGGCGGTCGTCCTCACCGCAGTCTTTGCCCCGCTACTGGCTCGGTACGGTCCGAATGTAACCGACCTGGCCGCCACCAATGCCGCCCCGGGCACGCCCGGGCATCCGCTCGGCGGAGACGGCTCCGGCCGCGACATCCTCTCCCGTCTAATCTGGGGGTCGCGGCAGACCGTCATCTCCTGCCTGCTCATGCTCGGAGTCTCCCTGGCGGTGGGCGTGAGCAGCGGGCTCGTGGCCGGCTTCTACCGCGGCCGCTTCGAAACCACGGCCGGATTCGTCACCGACGTGCTGATGTCGCTTCCTTCAATCATCCTGCTCATCGCTCTGTACGCGGTGACCGGCCCGAACATCCCGGTGATGATGGCGGTCTTCGGCCTACTGACCGCGCCGACCTATTACCGACTAGTGCGCTCCGTGGTCGTCTCCGTGCGCAACGAGCTCTATGTCGACGCCGCCCGCGTGGTCGGGCTGTCCGACGCCCGCATCATCGGCCGCCACATCCTGTGGGCTGTACGCGCCCCCGTAGTCATCCAAGGGGCCTTCATTCTTGCCTCCGGCATCGGCACCGAGGCGGGCATGTCCTTCCTCGGCCTCGGCGATCCGGCCGGCGTCTCCTGGGGCGTCATGCTGCAAGTCTCCTTCAACGGCATCTACAACAACCCCGTCGCCGTCGTCTGGCCCGCCCTGGTCATCTCCGTGACCATCCTCGCCCTCATCCTGCTGGGCAACGCCCTGTCCGACGCCCTCCAGGCCTCTGCCCGCTCTCGCACCGTCACCGTCCGGCAGCGCCGCGACGCCCTGGAGGCCACCATCACCGCCCACCGGGACGACGCCGTCGCCGCCCCGGATCCGCAGGCCGCCGTCTCCATCCGCGGCCTCCGAGTCGGCTACACCACGGACAGCGGCTTCCGGGAGGTCGTCCATGGCATCGACCTGGACGTCCGCAAGGGCGAGATCCACGGGCTCGTTGGGGAATCCGGGTCCGGCAAGTCACAGATCGCCTTTTCCATACTGGGCATACTCCCTAAGGAAGCGCTGAAGCTGGGTGGAGTGATCACGATCGACGGCGTCGATGTCCTCGCCGACGAGACCGCCATGCGCGCCACCCGGGGCCGCAAGGTCGCCTACGTGCCGCAGGAGCCCATGAGCAACCTCGACCCCTCCTTCACGATCGGCAAGCAGCTTGCTTACGGCATGCGCGCAGTTACCAACCTGTCGAAGGACCAGGTTAGAGAACGGACGATCTCCCTGCTGCACTCCGTCGGCATCGACGATGCCGAACGGGTCATGGGTCTGTACCCGCACGAGATCTCCGGAGGTATGGCTCAGCGGGTTCTTATCTGCGGTGCGCTTGCATGCGACCCGGACGTGATTGTCGCCGACGAGCCGACCACTGCTCTCGACGTGACCGTGCAGGCCGAGGTCCTCGATCTGCTGCGCGAGCTGGCCCGCGAGCGCGGCCTCGCGATGATATTCGTCACCCACAACCTCGGCGTGGTCGCCGATCTGTGCGACACCGTGTCGGTGATGAAGGACGGGGAGATCATCGAGACTCAGGACGTCGAGTCCCTGTTCGCCCACCCTCGCGAGGAGTACACGCGCGACCTGCTGTCCTCCTCTCTCAGCGTCGAACTCATGGAGGTCGAGTCATGACCAGCCGGAAGAACCAGCGGACCTCGGCAGACACCCCGCTCCTGGAAGTAGACGACCTGGTCGTCACCTTTCCCGGCGGCGGACGTGGCCGGGACACCACCGTCATCCACGGTGTCAGTTTTGACCTGCACGCCGGGGAGACCCTCTCCGTCGTCGGCGAGTCCGGCTCCGGTAAGACCACCATTGGTCGCGCCATCCTTGGCCTCGCTCCGGTCTCCGGCGGTGAGATCCGCTTCCGTGGCAAACGCATTTCCAATATCTCACGGGCCGAACGACGTACCATCGCCCGAGACATTCAGGTCGTTTTTCAGGACCCGTACACATCGCTGAACCCGGCTATGCGCATCGGCGACATTCTCACCGAGCCCCTCCGAGCCGCGGGGGCTGAGAACTCTCGCAAACGGGTCTTGGAGCTGCTCGACGCGGTGAACATGCCGGCGGACACCGTGGGCCGCTACCCGCGCGAGTTTTCGGGCGGACAGCGCCAGCGAATTGCCATTGCACGGGCACTCGCCCTCGATCCCGCCGTCATCATCTGCGACGAGCCCACCTCCGCCCTGGATGTCACCACCCAGGCGCGCGTGCTCGCGCTGTTCGAGGACATCCAACAGGCCACCGGGGTCGCCTACCTGTTCATCAGCCACGACCTCGGTGTGGTAAACCGCGTGAGCGACCGCATCGCCGTCCTGCTGAAGGGGCGGGTTGTCGAACTCGGGGACGCGCACCAGGTCGCCACGGCCCCGGCACACGAGTACACGCGCCGATTGCAGATGGCCGCTCCCGTTGCAGATCCGATCAAACAGCGCTCCCGCCGCGAGGCACGCCTGGCCCTCGCTCGCACCGCCTGAACCGGGTCCGTGCCCGGCAGCCGGTCATCCTCACCGCCCCCATTAACCATGCCACCCGGAGACCCCGCAATGTCTGTACCCGCCGCCCCGCAGGTGACCGACCTGCGTTTCGAACACCACCGCACCACCAGCCGTCTCCTGGCCGTCGAGACTGCCGTGCCACGCCTATCCTGGCGCGTTACCGGAGCTCCAGACGACTGGCGGCAGGACGCCTACGAGGTGGAGGTGACACGCGGTGACGACGGCGGGAACGGTACTCGCGTCACGGTCGAATCCGGCGAGCAGGTCCTGGTGCCCTGGCCGACGACGCCGCTCGTCTCCCGCCAGGCGGCAATCGTCCGCGTTCGCGTGCGCGGGGGAGTGGACGACGCCACTCACGTTTTCGTCCCCACCGGCAGTGACGTGACGCGCCCCAACTCGCCCGAGCCCGCCGCAGGCGCGGGTTGGTCGCAGTGGTCCGCTCCGATCGAGGTCGAGGCCGCCCTCCTCGACGACGCCGAATGGGAGGCCGTCTTCGTCGCCCCGGTCGGCATCGGCGGCATCGGCGAGCGCGCCCCCATCGTCTCGACCATCGTTGAGGTCCCAGAGGACCTGGCCGCGGCCCGCTTGCGCGCCACCGCCCACGGCCTCTGCGAGCCCCGCATCAACGGCGTCCGCGTGGACGACTCGGTGCTGAACCCCGGCTGGACCTCCTATACCCACCGCCTCCAGGTGGTCACCTGGGACGTCACCGACCTGCTGCACCCAGGCACCAACACCCTCGACGTCCTACTCGGAAACGGCTGGTGGCGCGGCCACCTCGGTTACTACGGCGACGCGGCCGTATACGGCGACAGGCTCGCCCTGGCCGCCCAGTTGGAGCTGACCACTGCCGATGGAGCCAACACCGTCATTGCCACCGGCACCGACTGGACCGCCCGCGAGTCCGCCGTCGTCGCCAATGACCTGTACGACGGGCAGACCACTGACCTGCGCCTGGCTAACACCACTGGTCCCGCCCACCCCGTGGAGGTGGTGCGCGCCAGGCCGACTGGCGCCGCCCGCGGCGATGCCGCTCCGCGACTCGTCCCTCAAGTCGCACCGCCCATTCGCCCCACCGGCGTGCTGCCCGCCCAGCGGGTCTGGACCTCGCCCTGCGGCAAGACCCTGGTGGACTTCGGGCAGAACGCCGTCGGCGTCGTCTGCCTGACCGCCCGCGGCCTGGAGGCCGGTGCCGAAGTGACCATCCGCCACGCCGAGGTCCTCGAGAACGGCGAACTCGGCACCCGCCCTCTGCGCGGTGCCCGCGCCACCGATACCTGGATCCTGCCTGACGCCGGCGAGCACATCCTTCAGCCCACGCTCACCCTCCACGGGCTGCGCTACGCCGAGGTCACCGGAGTTCCGGACCTTGCCGCGCAGGACATTGAGCTGGTGGTCATCGGCTCCGACTTGGAGCAGGCCGGCACCTTCTCCTGCTCCCACCCGCTGCTGAATCGACTGCACGAAAATGTCATGTGGTCCACACGCGGCAACTTCGTCTCCATCCCACCGACTGCCCCCAGCGCGACGAGCGTCTCGGCTGGACCGGCGACATCCAGGTCTTCGCCCCCACCGCCACCTACCTGTTCGACACCGCCGTATTCCTGCGGTCCTGGCTGACCGACCTGGCCGCAGAACAGTATGCGGACGGGGGTGTGCGGCACTTCATTCCCACCTTCGAACCGACCGTGCGACACGCGCCCGCGGCCGCCTGGGGCGACGCCGCCACGCTCGTGCCGTGGGCGATCTATGAGGCCACCGGTGACCTCGAAGTATTGCGCACCCAGTTGCCATCCATGCGTGCCTGGGTTGATCGCGAGGCTGCGCTTGCCGGGGCTGACCGCATCTGGTCCGGCGGCTTCCAGTACGGCGACTGGCTGGATCCCACCGCCCCGCCGGAACACCCGGCGGACGCCAAGGCCGACCCTGACGTCGTTGCCACCGCCTACTTCGCCCGCTCCGCCCGTGTCCTCGCCGATGCTGCCGCCCGGCTCGGCGAGGACGCGCTCGCGCGGCAATACGGTCGCCTGGCCGACGAGGTGCATGCCGCCTTCAACCGCGCGTTTGTGACTCCGACAGGCCGCATCCACTCCGACGCCCAGACCGTCTACGCCCTGGCCATCTGCTGGGACCTGCTCCTAACCGAGCAGCAGCGCGCCTTCGCCGGGGCACGCCTGGCCGATCTGGTGCGCCTGGCCGGCTTCCACATAGCCACCGGATTCGTAGGCACCCCACTGGTCATCCCGGCCCTGGTCGCCACCGGGCACGCCGACGTCGCCGGTCGCCTGCTGCTTCAGACCGAATGCCCTTCTTGGCTGTACCCGGTGACCATGGGGGCCACCACCATCTGGGAGCGGTGGGACTCCATGCTTCCGGACGGGAGCATCAACCCCGGGGAGATGACCAGTTTCAACCACTATGCCCTGGGCGCCGTCGCGGACTGGATGCACCGGGGCCTGACGGGGCTGGCTCCCGCCGCGCCGGGGTGGCGGCGCGTCGTTATCGCCCCCACGCCCATCGACGGCGTCACCTCCGCCGCCACCAGCCACCTAAGCCCTTACGGCAGGATCGCCGTCGCCTGGGAGATACGTGACGGTGCCCTGGAACTGACCGCCGATCTGCCCGCGGCGTCACCGGCACGGTCTGCCTGCCCGGCGGCTCGCCGGACGTGACCACCGAGATCGGTGCTGGCCAGCACAGCATCAGCGCGACACTGCCCACCCGCAAGCGTCGACGCCCACGCACCGTACGTGAGTTCATGGACGACCCCGCCGCGTGGGGCGCGCTCGTGGCCGTCATGGCCGACGCCGGGGACCTCGCCCTCGACTCCACCGCCCTGGCACACCGCATGCGGCCGCTGCTTGACCAGCCGCCGTCGGCCATCGCCCCCGAACTGACTCCCGACCCGCGCTTCGCCCCGCCCGGGCTGCGGGAACGGATCGAGAGCGTCGTCAACGCCGCAACCGAGGAGCCCCGATGAACGACCTGAGTAGTTCGATACCAGTCGGTCTTGGTGGACAGAGCCTGAATCCAACGACGCTGTATTGTGCCCTCTCATCCACCCGGACTCGCTCCCGCACTCGGAGCATGCTGCTCGCCGCACCTGCTTCACTCCCGGACGCCCCTGGTACGACACCCAGGCAAACGCATCCAGGCCCACGGGGGCTCCATCATCGTCGTCGACGGCGTCTACTACTGGTACGGCGAGAACAAGGAACGCACCACCCCCGACGGCTCGATCTGGCACTGGGGCGTGCGCGCCTACCGCTCCACCGACCTGTACAACTGGGAGGACTGCGGACTGATCATCCCACCCGCACCAGACGACCCCGGCTCGCCTCTGCATCCGGCCGCGAAGCTGGACCGCCCCCACATCGTCTTCAATGCGGCCACGGGGCTGTTCGTGTGCTGGATCAAGGTCATGGGGGTGCACGGGCAACGCTCCAGCGTGCTGGTAGCCGAGGACCTGCTCGGCCCCTACCGGATGGTCCACCGTGACTTCAAACCGCTGGGCATGAACGCAGGCGACTTCGACCTGGTGGTGGACCCCACCGACGCCAAGGCCTACTACTACTTCGAACGCGTCCACTCCGAACTGATATGCGCCGATCTCACGACCGACTACACCGACGTCACCGGTTACTACTCCACTCATTTCCCGCGGCTTCAACCGCCCTATGTGCGTGAGGCCCCCGCATACTTCGAACGGGGAGGCCGACACTATCTGATCACCTCCGGCACCACCGGCTACCTGCCCAACCCTTCCCTGGTTGCCGCCGCTCCCAGCTATCACGGACCGTGGAGCGAACTGGGAAACCCACACCCGGGCGACGCCACCGGTACCTCCTACCGTTCGCAGATCTCCTCGGTGTTCCGCCACCCGGGCAAGCGGGACCTGTATATCGCGCTCGCGGACCGCTGGCTGCCTGCCTGGCACGGGGACGCCCGGCTAGTCCAACAGGGCTTTGCCGAACGGTTCCGGCCCATGGTGGGCAGGTCGTGGATGCCGAGACGACCCTGGCAGCTACACCCAGTCCGGCTGTTGTGGCCTCCCTGTACGAACTGAACGGAGCCGATACCGCCGTCGCCGACTACGTCTGGCTGCCGCTGCGCTTCGAGGACGATCGCGTGCTCATCGACTGGTACGACGAGTGGCGCATTGAGGACTTCGACTGACTCCACTGGGACTTCCCGCCCCTGGCGGATCCCGCCTGATTTTCCAACCGACTGCAAGCGCACCGCCTGATAGGAGACCACCGCATGACCAGCGCCCCCTGGCTCGACACCTCGCTGACCACCGAGGAGCGCGTCGTCGCGCTGTTGGCCGTAATGAGTACGGCCGAGAAGATGAGCCAACTGCAGTGCACCTTCCCCCGCAGCTGCGACGCCGCCACCAGCCCCACAAGCGTGCTGGAGGGGCTGCCGCTCGGCGTCGGCCATGTCTCCACGCTGGAGATGCGCCGACTTACCGATCGGGAGGAGGCCGCCGCCTTCCAGCGGACGCTCCAGACAGAGATCATTGCCCGGCAGCCCCACGGCATCCCGGCTGCCTTCCACATGGAAGCCATAGACGGTGCTACCTGCCCGGTGCGATCTCCCTGCCCAACGGCATAGGCCGCGGCGCCTCCTTCGACCCGGACTTGGAGGAGGAACTCGGCCGGATCGTCACCTCCCAGGAGCGCGCGCTAGGCATCACCTACTCCCTCGCCCCCGTCCTCGACATCGCCCGCGACCCGCGCATGGGCCGCTTCGGCGAGGCCTACGGCGAGGACCCCACACTCGCCGGTGCCATGGGCGCCGCCTTCGCCCGCGGCCTGCAGGCCGACGACGGCTCCGGACGCTGCACCGACGCCGTCGCCAAGCACTTCCTGGGCTTCCACGGCTCCGAGGGCGGTATCCACGGTGCGCACGCCCCCGTCACGCCCCGCCTCCTGCGTGAGGTCTATGGCAAGCCCTTCCAGGCCGCCATCAACGCCGGGCTCAAGGGCGTCATGCCCTGCTACGACTCCATCGACGGCGAGGTCGTCTCCGGCTCGCGGCACCTGCTCACCGAGCTTCTGCGGGAGGAGATGGGCTTTGACGGAACCACCGTCGCCGACTACGGCGCCATCAGCAACATGCACACCTATCAGAACGTCGCCGCTTCCTTCACCGACGCCGGCCAGCAGGCCTTGACTGCGGGCCTCGACGTCGAGTGGCCGCTGCCACAGTGCTACAACAATGAGCTGGTCGAGCGCTTCGATTCCGGGCAGGCAGACATCGCCGTGCTGGATCGGGCCGTACGGCGGGTTCTTGAGTCCAAGCTCCGCATGGGCCTGTTCGAGGACCCCTTCGCCTGGAACAACGAGCGTATCGCCGCCGCTTTCGCGGGCGAGCCCCGCGAGGTCGCCCGCGCCGCCACCCTGCGCAGCGCCCGCGAGTCCCTTGTCCTGCTACGCAACGACGGTGTTCTGCCGGTCCCTGCCGCTGGCGAGAACGCACCCGTCCGGGTCCTCGTGGTCGGCCCGCAGGCCGTCCAGCCGCGCTTCCACTTCGCCGGCTACACCCATCAGTCCATGGCTGAGGGCGCCCTCGCCGCCCGCAACTCCATGGCCGGTACCATCGATACCCAAGCGCAGAAAGCCACTGGATACGACACGATTCCCGGAACCCTGGTCCAGTCCGATCAGTCCGCCGAATTCGACGACGTCCTGGCTGCGTACCACCCCGATGCATCCAGCGTCTTCGACGAGTTGTGCGAGCGCATGCCCGGGGCCGAGGTCACGTGGGTGCGCGGTTACGAAGTCGCCGGAGACTCCGCCGCCGGATACGAAGAGGCCATGGCCGCGGCCGCCCGCGCCGACCTCGTCATCCTCATGTTGGGTGGCAAGAACGGCACCGGCTCCATCGCCACCATGGGGGAGGGAGTCGACTCCACCGAGATTGGGCTGCCCGCCTCGCAGGAGGGGCTGCTGCGTAGAATCGTCGAAGTCGGCGTCCCCACGGTCGGAGTGCATATGGACGGCCGCCCCGTCTCCTCCGACGCCGCCGACCGGCTGAACGCCCTGCTCGAGGCGTGGAATCCCGCCGAGGCCGGAGGAGAGGCGATCGTGGACGTGCTGACGGGCACTGTCGACGCCACCGGACGCATGCCGGTATCCGTAGCCCGCAGCGCCGGACAAGTGCCGGTCTACTACAACCACCCCCACGGCTCCCAGTGGCATCAGGGCGAGTCGGTGGGTTTTCCCGAGTATGTCGACATGCCCCACACTCCGCGTTATGCGTTCGGACACGGCCTTTCCTACACGTCTTTCGCCTACTCCGAACTCGAGCTGGACGCCGAGCAGACATCCGCCGATGGTGTCGTTACCGCTCGGGTCACCATTACCAACACGGGGGAACGTACCGGCACCGAGGTGGTCCAGCTCTACGCCACTGACCGCTATGCCACGACGACTCGGCCCGTACAGGAACTCCTGGGATTCCACCGGGTGGAGTTGGCGCCCGGTGAATCCACCACCGTCGTATTCGAGGTGGCCCCGAGTCTGCTGGCCCTACTGGACGAGGACATGCACTGGATGGTCGAGGCCGGAGATGTGGATCTGCGGGTGGGCTCCTCCAGTGAGGACGTGCGTGGGGAGGCGTCTTTCCGGGTCACCCGCTCCGACGCCGTCGTCGGTTGCAAGCGCGCCCTGCGCGCTCCCAGCCGCATCGAGCAGCCATGAGACCGGCCCCGACTACCAGCCGCGTCCGCATTGCCGGAGGCGATTGATATGAACCACTTCAGCCCGCAATCCACCCTGGGAGCCGTCCTTCGTGTACCCCAGGCCCGCGAGATCCTAGCGCGCGACATCCCGTGGCTGACCGACCTGCAGGTCGCCGTTGAGCACCCCGAGTTTCCCATTGGCGGTCTGCTGGGCATCACACTCGGCTGGGACAGTCCCGCGCGTACCAAGCTCCTCGCTGAGCTCGCCGAGCTGGAGGATCCCACTGTGCTGCCCGTGCGCCGTCCGGCCCGCCCGCTTGCCGCACTGACGGACGAGCAGCAGGTGTGTGCACGACTGAGCGCCCCTGCGTCGGCCCGCTGCTGCGAGCCCGTGGAGGTGACTGTCATCGTCCCTGGCGCAGGCGCTGTACTGCGCGACGTCGAGGTCGCCGGGAACGTTACCCTCGCCGCCACGTTCGTCGGTGTCAATGCGGTGGACGCAGCAGCAAGTGGAGCCGTCCGGACCACCGAAGGAGAGGAGACGGGTGGGCGCCGGATCGAGGTGATTGCGCGCGCCTTCTACCGCCGCGGGGACGAGCTAGTCGCTCGCTTCCTGCCCGAGGTGCCCGGCGAATGGCACCTGCGCGTCGACGGGATCGCTGCGACCATCCCGCTTGAGGCGGAGCTCGCCGTGGCCCCGGCGGCCGTGGGCGCGCACGGACCCGTGCGCGTCGTCTATGGGCACTTCGCCCATGCCGATGGTGTGCCCTTCACGCCGCTGGGCACCACTGCCTACGCCTGGATTCATCAGAGCGCGGACATGCGCCGCCGCACCCTGGAGTCGCTGGCGGGAAGTGGCTTCAACAAGCTGCGCATGTGCATCTTCCCTAAGCATTACGACTACAACCACGCCGACCCGGAATCCGTCCCCTTTCGCTCGGCCGGCTCGGGAGAGCGCGAGTGGGACTGGGACGCCTTCGACGCAGACTTCTTCGACAGGCTCGAGGACTGCGTGCGCGAACTGGGGCGGCTCGGGATCGTTGCCGACCTGATCCTCTTTCACCCTTATGACCGTTGGGGCTTCGCGGAGATGACCCCGGACGTTGACGACGCCTACGTGCGGCACGTAGTGCGGCGCCTGGCCGCCTTCCCCAACGTGTGGTGGTCCATGGCCAACGAGTATGAGCTGCTGACAACTAAGCGTCCCTCGGATTGGGACCGTCTGGGGCGGATCGTGGCCGAGGAGGATCCGGTGGGTCACCCCATCGGCGTGCACAACATCTTCGAGCCCTTCGACGCCTCCGCCGATTGGGTAAGCCACGTGTCCTTCCAGGGTGGGGGTTACGAGGCGGGCCGGAAGGTGGACGAGTTGCGCGGTCGCTTCGGCAAGCCTGTGGTCATCGACGAATACGGCTACGAGGGCAACCTGGAGCATGACTGGGGGAACCTCACTGCCGAGGAGGAGCTGCGTCGCTTCTGGGAGGGTGTCATCCGCGGCGCCGGTATGACCCACGGCGAGACCTATTTCCATGAGGAGGGGATCTGGTGGTCCCACGGTGGTGTCCTGCGGGGTGAGAGCTGGAAACGCATCGCCTTCCTGCGTCGGCTCATCCAGGAGGCGCCACACGGGCGGCTGTCCCCCATGCCGCCCGGCAAGGGGCTGATGACAGCGGTGGACGGGGAGGACTACCTGCTGACCTATTTCGGCGGTGCCCAGCCCTACCGGACCACAGTCACGGTGCCGGAGGGGCGCAGTGCGGCGATCGATGTCATCGACACCTGGAACATGACGGTCGAGCAGGTCGTGACCGGAGCGAGTGGCCGGGTGGAGGTCCCGCTTCCGAGCCGCCCCTGGATGGCTGTGCGCGTGCGTTGCGACTGACCGGCCTTCCCCTCCACAGGGTTTTCGTCTAATATTTTCGTGACACAAAAGGTGGGTTTCATGGCTGACGGCGTCCGGGTGCACCCGCGGGTGGCGGAGCGGCACCCGGACGTGGACGCGGATGACGTTGTTACCGCCTGGCGCCAGGCGATCAGTATCAGGAGACGGAACTTCGACCCTCCCGAGTACTACCTAGCAGCCGGTATGGATGCGAAGGGCAGGCTGCTCGAGATGCTCGGAGTCCAGCTCGAGGATGGCAGCATCCTGGTATTCCATGCAATGAAGCTCACCCACAAGGCAGCACTCGAACTCGGGCTCGGTTAGGAGGAACCGGTGACGACGTACACAACCAAGAGCGGCAGGACGCTCACAGACGGGGACATTGAAGCGCTCGCGCAGGCGGCGGAACGTGGTGACTATCCGGGTGAGCCCGGCGATTTCGTTGTAGGTCCGCCGGGGCGCCCACGCCTGTGCGACGAGGAACTCGTGACGGTTGCCTTCAAGGTGCCGCGTTCTCGGCGCGAGGCGCTCGACCGCAGGGCGAAGTCACGTGGGGAGACCAGGAGTCAGTTGCTGCGCGAAATCCTCGAACGGGAACTCGCGTCCTGAACGATGATGCTCCCGACCGGCTGCCCTCCGGCGAACAAGCACTCGATGCGTTCCTTCCGCCCCGTCCTCCGCCGTACCTATAGCGGCCGGTAGCCGAAGCGCTCAATGGTCGCGGTGCCGCGGATGGTGCGCACGCCCACTACCCGACCGGTGAAGCCGCCGGCTACCTCCGTGGACAGGTAGCGGCCGTCCAGCCGCCCCAGCTCGACATCCTTGCCGTCTACGCTCACGCCCAGCACCAGCTCGTCGGGCACGCGCTGCCCGAAGAACCCCGACTCCGGGAGCTGCGCGCCCACCCACAGTCGCGCCGGCCGGTCCTGCGGCCCCTCCGGCTCCTCGGCCGCCAATTCGCCCAAAACCTGCTCGAATGGCGCTGCGGTCGCCACGGCCACGGCGCAGTTCCCGTCCCACCGCACGGCGGCCCGGTGTGCCGGAT
>NZ_MTPX02000060.1 GCF_002154335.2 Actinomyces ruminis | reverse complement strand
CCTCCGCCGCCGACGCCGCCGCCCGCGCCGCGCCGCCGGGTGGCACGGCACCGGGCCCGTCGTCGCCATCGTGGCGCGCACCGTGCTGGACGCCCTGGCCACTTCCCACCTGCGTCACGAGTGCCGCCAATGGGTACAGGACTGCCTGGTCTCGGTGCACAGCGACTCGGTGATCGTGGTGCTCGGTGGCGAATCCGCGGATGAGCAGGCCGATGCGGCGACCCGCCGGGCGCGGCTGGCCACCGCCGCCGACCGCATCGCCGCAGACTTGGACGGGGCGGTGGTGATCGGGCCGGTGGTCGACGGCGTGGCCCAGGCCGGCCGGTCCCTGCGTTCGGCCTTGGCGGGACTGCATGCCCTGCCCGGTTGGGCCGAGGCCCCCAATCCGGTCCGGGCCGATGACCTGCTGCCCGAGCGCCTCCTCGACGGCGACCCGCTCGCCGGCGAGCAGATTCAGACCCTGGTGACCCAGCCCCTGCGGGATATGGGGCCGCTCTACGAGGAGACCGTCGCCACCTACCTGGCACTGGGGCGCAGCCTGGAAATGACGGCCCGCACCCTGTTCGTCCACGCCAACACCGTCCGCTACCGGCTGGGGCGGGTCAGTAAGCAGATCGGTTGGGATGCCACCGACGCCCGCGACGGGCTGGTGCTGCACCTGGCCGTGATCGTCGGTAGCTCGCCGCCGGCCGCGCGCGCTGAACCGCTCAGACTCGGTCCAGCGCCACCCGTCCATCACGAACCATCAATCACCACCCAGGAGAACGCCATGTCCAACGCCCCCACCGACGTCCTCACCGCCGTCGCCGAAATCGTCGCCGAGGAGGCAGACGTGGACACCACTCTGGTTACGCCGGAGACCCGTTTCGCCGACGACCTCGACATCGACTCCCTGGGGCTGCTGACCATCGCCACTCAGGTGGAGGAGCGCTTCGGCGTCACACTCGACGATGCGCTCATCCCGACCGTGAAGACCGTCGGCGCACTCGTAGACCTGGTCAGCGCTCAGAAGCGCTGAGTGCCCCACCCGTAGCAACTCCCCCGAGCGATCCGTGTCGTACGCGTCGACCCTCGAGCCACGTGCCGTCGTCATCACCGGGCTGGGAACCACCAACCCGCTGGGCGGGGACGTGCCCAACACTTGGCGGGCGCTGCACGCCGGCCAGTCGGCGGTGCGTGCCCTGGACGCCGACTGGGCGGGCGACCTGCCGGTGCGGATTGCGGCACCGCTCGCCGTCGACCCCAACACTCAGCTGTCAACCCGGCAGCGGCGCCGACTGGACCGGTCCAGTCAGGCTGCACTGGTGGCCGCCCTGGAAGCGTGGGCGGATGCAGGCGCCCCTGTCGTAGACCCCGAACGCCTGGCGGTGTCGGTGTCACCGGGAATCGGACCCGTGCTGTCCGTTATGGGCGCCTGGGATGCCTTGCGTCAGCAGGGCCCGCGGCGGGTGGCGCCGACGGCGATCCCGGCCCTGATGCCCAATGCACCCGCCGCCACGGTGGGCCTGGAGCTGGGGGCCCGGGCCGGCGTGCACGCGCCCGTCTCGGCCTGCGCATCGGGAGCGGAGGCGATCGCCTACGGCACCGACCTGATTGCGCTGGGCCGGGCCGACGTCGTCGTCGCCGGGGGCACGGATGCCGCCCTGCACCCCATGGTGGTGGCGGCCTTCGCCGCCATGCGCGCCCTGTCGACCCGCAATGACGATCCTGCCACCGCCTCACGCCCATTCGCCGTGGATCGGGACGGCTTCGTGCTGGGTGAGGGCGCCGGCATGCTGGTGCTGGAGGCGGCCGAACATGCGGCCGCGCGGGAGGCACGAGTGCTGGCGGTACTGGCCGGCAGCGCCGTGACCGCCGACGGCTTCGACGCCGTGCGCCCCGAGCCAGGCGGCGTCCAGCAGGAGCGGGCGTTGCGCCTGGCATTGCGGCGCGCCGGCTTGGAGGCCGCACAAGTGGGACATGTGAACGCCCATGCCACCTCCACGCCCGCCGGCGACGCGGTGGAGGCGGCGGTGCTGGCGCGAACCGTTCCCGGCGCGGGTGTGTCGGCAACGAAGTCGCTCACCGGCCACTTGCTTGGCGGAGCTGGCGGCCTGGAGGCGGTGCTGACCGTGCTGGCGATGCAGGACCGGTGGCTGCCGCCGACGCTGCTGCCCGGCGGCATCGACCCGGCCATTGCGGCGCTCGGCCTGGACGTAGTAGGGCCGGGCGGTCGCGCGGCGCCAACGCTGGAGGCGGCCGTGAGCACCTCCTTCGGCTTCGGCGGCCACAATGTGGCGCTGGCCTTCACCCGCCTCTCCTAATCACCGAGATCGGTAGACGCTACGTGCCGAGGTCGGTCGATGTGGCGACGGCCCCCGGGGACAACGCCGCCCCGGGCGACCGGCACCTCAGCCGACTCGGTGCAGCCAGCGCACGGGCGCACCCGCGCCCGCGTAGCGGAAGGGCTCAAGCTCGTCGTCCCAGGCCTGGCCGAGCGCGAGGTCGAGCTGACGGCGCATGAGCGCGGGCTGGTCGGCGTGGGCGAGGGCGGCGCGCACGCGATCCTCGGGGACGACCACGTTGCCGTGCACGTCGGTTTGGGCGTGGAAGATGCCCAGGTCGGGGGTGTGCGACCAGCGTCCGCCGTCGTAACCGGGGGACGCCTCTTCGGTGACCTCGTAGCGGAGGTTCGCCCAGCCGCGCAGGGCGCTGGTTAGCTGGCGCCGGTGCCGACGCGCCCGACCCAGCTGGTCTCGGCGCGCATCATCCGGGTGCGGCCGGCTGGTCGGTCCACTCGAAGTGGACGCGACTGCCCAGCACCTCGGCCACGGCCCACTCGATATGCGGGCACAGCGCACGGGGTGCAGAGTGCACGAAAAGTACACCGCGGGTGTAGGCACCGTTCACGTGGATCGCCTCCTGGTTGTTCCGAGATTCGTCTTCCCCAACGTTCTCGAACCATCCGGGCGTTTCGCGTGAAGCACGCGGCGTGCGGTTTCATCATGCCAGAGCCGACGGCGCGACGCCAGCCGCCGGGCCGTGGCAGCGCTCCCGGCTCAGCCGCGCTCGGGACGTTTTGTCCGGGATCGGCATAAACGCCAGACTTGGGGGCCTGATCCGTTTACGCAGCCGCATGATTCCAACGACTGCTCCACCGCGTTCGGGCACGCAGAGTTCGTTCGTGCCGATCTGGGACATTTTCATCGCGCCGCGGGTCAGGGCGCAGAGGTTGCTTCTGCCGGCAGACGGCGCAGGCGATGGAAACGGGGACGGTTGGCGGCGTGCCGACGCAGGATCGGGCCGCTTGGTGCGTCAGGCTGCGAAGTAGTGTGGGGCGTCGTCGCCGTGGATTACTGTGCCCGGCTCTACCTCGCCTCCGACCGCCGCTACTGGTTCACCCACCACCTGCCGGAACTCGCCATGGTGGCACTGCCCATGCTGCGGCCGTTACGGCTGGTGCGACTATTGGCCCTGGTCGGCGTCCTGCAGCGCAGCGCCGGAACCGCCCTGCGGGGGCGTATCACCGCCTACACTGCGGGCAGCGTCTCCCTCCTCGCACTTGTGGCATCGCTCGCAGTATTAGATGCCGAACGCGGAGCACCGGGAGCCTCGATAACCGACTTTCCGGATGCGCTGTGGTGGTCGCTGGTCACCATCACCACTGTCGGACACGGCAATCTCGAGTTATTAGCGTGAGCGAGTTTGCTTGGGGTCGGGGTTTTGGTTGGTGTGGTGTGGGAGGGTCGGGGTGGTTGTGGTCTGGCGGGATAATCCGGGGCGGTGCTTGACTCTCGCGGGTGAACACGCTCCGGGCGGTGAGGACACGGCCCCCCACCGGCAAGGGCCCTGGCCGGTCTGCCATACCCCGATGAGAGGGGGAAGCCCGGCCACACCACCACTACACGCCCAGCAGCCGATGAACACCACGAACATCGGCCGCCGCGTCGCCTGATGCCGGGCCGCCTGCTCCTGCCTCCCCTCCCGGCCAGACCTGCATCCAGGCCTGCTTCTACTGCGCATCGACGCTGAACCGCCCCGAGTTTGGACCCCTTACCTCGGTTTGGACCGCCTACGTCGGTTTGGACCCCTTACGTCGGTTTGGACCGCCCACGCGGCACACCACGGCGGTCCAAACAGGGAACAGCGGTCCAAATAGACTTACGCGGTCAAAACAGGGGACAGCGATCCATACAGCGAAGGCCGGCAGCGGGCATCCCCACGACACGCCGGTCTAAAGCACCACGCTCGCACCGATAACCCACAGACCTACACGATCAGATCGTCACGCTCTCCCAGCAGCTTACGAAGCCACCTGTCGCGGTCGCGGGCACCACGGTTACCGAAGACGACAAAAGCCTCGCCGCTGCGGACGAGGCTTACGTTCAGCTCCCGCGGTTGGACTCGAACCAACAACCCTCCGATTAACAGTCGGATGCTCTGCCATTGAGCTACGCGGGATCGCGCTTGGCGCGGGAGGAACTTTAACAACTCACCGGCACACACGTCGAATCGAGACCCGCGCCAGGCGCGGCGCAATGTCGCCGGAAAGTCAGCCTGTGGGCAGTCCCACACCGTCGCGGACGCGCCGGAAGAGCGCCTCCAAGGCCGCGCGATCGGCAGCTTCCAGCCTCGAGTTCACGCGCGCCGGCAGGTTCGACGTCGTGTACAGCCTCCCGTCGACGTCGCGGCGCACGCTGACGGTCACCCGCCGACCACCCGGCAGCACGTCGGTGACCGCGTGCACCAGCGCGGACTCGACTCCCTGGCGCAGTGCACGTGCGAAGGGGGCGACGTCCACCGTCATGTCCCTCTCCCCGCGGCTCACCGTCTCGGTCACTACCAGCTCCAGTGGCGGTTGAGATTCGTCGGTCCAGCTCAGGATAAAGGTTGCCGTCTCGGCGTTCCAGCGGCCGTGCTCCACCTCGTGCCAGCCCCGATGCAGCTCCACGCCACCAGGTCCCACCACCGTCAGGAAGCGGACGGTGGCCACGGCCCAGCGGGAGTCGTCGTCGGCAAGTGGCACCGCCCCGAGCAGCGGACCGTCGTCGGGTACCAGTGCCGCCAGCGCGGACGGGAGCACGACCGGACGGCGCATCCGGCCGCCGATACCGGACAGCGTCTTGGACCGGGCAGCAGTTTTACGGAGACGGATCATGACGCTCAGGCTAGATGATTGGAGGGGTGCGAGACGCACCGCGGAACGTGCAAGGATGTGCCCATGGCTTACCGCGACATCCGCATTATCGGCGACCCGGTACTACGCACCGTGTGCGACCCGATCACCGACATCGACGACTCCGTCAAGTCACTGGTGGAGGACCTGCTCGAGACCGTCGACGAGGACGGCCGTGCGGGCCTGGCCGCCAACCAGATCGGCGTCAGCCTGCGCGCATTCTCCTGGCACATCGACGGCGAGATCGGCTACATCCTCAACCCACGGATCGTGGAGCTGTCCAAGGACGAATTCCAGGACGGCGAAGAGGGCTGCCTGTCGGTGCCCGGACTGTGGTACCCGACCGAACGCGCCTGGTATGCACGCGCCGAGGGCATCGACCTGGACGGCAAGAAGGTGGTCGTTGAGGGCGAGGAGCTCATGGGGCGTTGCATCCAGCACGAGTGCGACCACCTGGACGGCCACCTGTACCTGGACCGCCTGTCCCGCAAGAACCGGGCCAAGGCCATGCGGGAGCTGCGCGAACGCGGCCTGTGAATCCGGCCGCGGGCCCAGTCCGGCCTGGTCGACGGTCCCGACCCGTCGAACGCACCTCGGCTCAGGCCCCGCGGGCCATCTGCATGCGCCGGTTCTCCAGGCCCACGATCTCCTCGAACAGCTCCCGGTAGCCGTCCTCATCCGGCTCATGCGCCGCTGCCGGGAGCGCAGCTCCGTGAGCCGGCGGTTGATGCCGGTGCGGGCCAGTGACGACAGCACGCCGGAGGCGTAGCGCTCGAGTGCCTCGGGTTCCGGTTCGGCCTCGCGGTTGCCGCGCGGGGCGGGCAGCGGAAGCGGGGCGACGGCGAGTTCGGTCACCGCGGCAGCGACCGGTCCGATGGCGCCGGCACGCACCTGCTCCAGCCAGCGCGTCGTGGCGCGTTTGACCGCTGCGGGGCCGGCCAGCCCCGCAGCCTGCGCCTGCTGCATCAGGCCGTCCACCTCGGTGGCTCCCCCGGCCGCCTCGATCGCCTCGAATACGGCGCGGTGCACCGGCACCGAGAACGCCACCGCATTGATGTCGTCCGCGCCCACGCGGGCCGCCACCTGGGGCGCCTGCACGATGACCTCCAAGGCCTGGCGCTCCAGCTTCTCCACCGGGTCACTCACCGGCGGCAGGCCGGGCCGCTCGACCGGGCCGGTTCCGGCGAAGTCGTCGGGCGGTCCGAACTGACTGTTCTGCCCGTACTCCCCCGAGCCGCCGGCGCGCCCGCCGCGGCGCTCGTAGGCGCGCACGGCGCCGACCGCCTCGGACTCCGGCAGTCCCAGCCAACCGGCCAGGCGCCGGGTGTACTCGCGTTTGAGGGCACGGTCGCGAATACCGGCGACCACGGGTGCAGCCGAGCGCAGTCCCTGCACCCGGCCCTCGGCGGTGTCCAGATTGAGGTGGGACAAGGAGGCGCGAATGACGAACTCGAACAGGGGCACGCGCCGGCTCAGCAGGCGGGGGATGGCGTCCGGGCCCTCCTCCATGCGCAGGTCGCACGGGTCCAGGCCACGCGGCTCGACGGCGACGAAGGTCTGGGCGGCGAAGTGCTGGTCCTCCCCGTAGGCGCGCAGGGCGGCCTTCTGCCCGGCGGCGTCGCCGTCAAAGGTGAAGATGATCTCCCCGCCGCGGGCCCGGTTGCCGGCAATCACCCCGGCGGAGGGGTCGGCGGCGTCTCCGAGCAGGCGGCGCACGATGCGCACGTGGTCCGGGCCGAAGGCGGTGCCGCAGGTGGCCACGGCCGTGGGCACCCCGGACAGGTGGGCGGCCATTACGTCCGTGTAGCCCTCGACGACGACGATCTTGTGAGCGCGGGCGATCTCGGTCTTGGCCAGGTCCAGGCCGTAAAGGACCTGACCCTTGTGGTAGATGGCGGTCTCGGGGGTGTTGAGGTACTTGGGCACCGTCTTGTCCGCGTCCGACAGGCGCCGCCCGCCGAAGCCGACCGTGGCGCCGGTGACGTCCCGGATGGGCCACATCAGCCGGTCGCGGAAGCGGTCGTAGATGCGCCCGGAGTTGCCGCGCCCACAGAGCCCGGACTCCACCAGTTCCCGTTCGGTGAAACCGTGGGAGCGCAGCACGCCCGCCAGATTGTCCCAGCCCTCCGGGGCGTAGCCCACCCCGAAGTGGGCTGCGGCGTTGCGGTCGAAGCCACGGCCGGTCAGGAAGTCCCGCCCGGTCTGAGCGGCCGGAGTGGCCAACTGCTCCTGGAACCAGGACTCGGCCAGGCGGTTGGCCTCCAGCAGCCGCTGGCGGGTGCCGGGCTCGACGCCGCGCTTAACCGTCCCGCCCTCCTCGTAGCGCAGTTGCACACCCACGCGGCCGGCCAGGTACTCCACCGCCTCCGTGAAGGACAGGTGGTTGATCTTCTGCACGAAGTCAATGACGTCGCCGCCCTCGCCGCAGCCGAAGCAGTGCCACAGTCCCAGTTGGGGGCGGACGTTGAAGGACGGGGTGCGTTCGTCGTGAAAGGGGCACAAGCCCTTCAGGGAGCCCACTCCCCCGCTCTTGAGCGTGACGTGCTCGCCGACGACGTCCTCGATTTTGGCGCGCTCGCGCACCGCGTCGATGTCCTCGCGCTTGATCAGTCCCGCCATGTCCTCATCCTAGGCGAGCAAAGGGACCGCTCATACCGCGGAAAGCAAGCCGCACAGCCGCGCGTGCCAGGCCTGCGCGGAGGTGTCGGTCAGGGAGGCGAGCTGATCCACCACGGCCCGCAGGCGCCCGGCGTCGTCGGCGGCCTCATGCCAGGCGGCCGCGAAGATGGGCTCCAGGTGAGCGCCGTTGCTCTCGAGCAGGGCGTCGGCGAGATCGAACAGCTCGGTGCGCTGGCGCAGGTAGACGGGCTCGTGCTCGCGGGGCGCCATCACATAGCGCACCGCCGCACCCTTGAGCACCAGGATCTCGGCCGCGGTCTCCTCGGGGATGACCAGGTCGGCGTCGTAGCGGGTCAGGGGCCCTTCTCCGAAGACCTCCCGGGTGGCGCGGGCCACGGCGGACACGAAGCGGCCGATGAGCTGGCTGGTCAGGTTCTTCAGTCGTGCCGCATCCGCCAGCGCACCGGTGTAGCTGCGAATCCAGAACGGTTGTGCGGCCAGGCGTTCCCAGGCGGCGCCGAGTGCGTCGGCGCTCATGCCCCCGCCATACCAGGCGCGGGTGGCCTCGACGACGGTGGCGACCTCGGCGGCGTCCGCCAGCCGGGCGGGGTCCATCTTGAACAGGGCGATGGCGTCCTCGACGTCGTGCACCGAGTAACCGACGTCGTCGGAGAAGTCCATGACCTGGGCCTCCAGACAGCGACGGTTGACCGGCGCGCCGGTGCGCATCCACGCGAAGATCTCGCGGTCGTCGGGGTAGCAGCAGTACTTGACCGCGGAGCGGCCACCGGGACCACCCGGCCCCTCGCCCTTGGCCCACGGGTATTTGGCCACCGCGTCCAGGCTGGCGCGGGTGAGGTTCATCCCCACGCCGCGGCCGTGACCGTCCAGGGTCTTGGGCTCCAGACGGGTCAGGATGCGGAAGGTCTGGGCATTGCCCTCGAAGCCGCCGATGGACTCGGCCACCACGTTCAGGGCCTGCTCGCCGTTGTGCCCATAGGGAGGGTGCCCCAGATCGTGGGACAGGCAGGCGGCGTCGACGACGTCCGGGTCACACCCCAGTGCCTGCCCCAGCGCGCGCCCCACCTGGCGACCTCCAGGGAGTGAGTCAGCCGAGTGCGCACGAAGTCGTCCGCGGAGGGTCCCAGCACCTGGGTCTTGGCACCCAGCCGGCGCAGCCCGGAGGAGTGCAGCACCCGGGCGCGGTCGCGCTCGAAGGGGGTGCGCTGCGGGTTCTTGGGCGGTTCGGGCACGAAACGCGCCACATCTGCAGCGCCATAGCCCACCAGGTCACCGGTGTCCTCACCCATGGCGCCATCTGCCTCGGGCACGGCCGCGGTCGAGAAGTGCGGATGTGAGACGGACATGAGTCCAACGTATCGCAGGACGTGGCAGCGGCGTCCCTGGCAGCGGGTTACTATGAGTCACGCTCTAGCCGAAAGGCTTAGCAGGATGTCTTGTCATCGGGCAGCGCCCGTGCCCGCGCGGGCCCGGGTCAGCCCGCAGGTCCGGGGCACAACCCGGCGGAAGGGAGCCAGTTGCCGTGAGCACCACGACGACGCTCATCCACCGCGCATACACCGGCCCGGTCGAGTGGTGGCGTGACACGCTCGTATACGAGGTCGCCTCCCCCGAGCTGGGGGCAGAGCAGTTGGGTGCTCTGGGGAATGTCTGCGAGCATGTCGTGTCCCTCGCTTCGGGGCCGTACTGATACGCCCCTCCCGCCTCGTCACCGCCACCGACATGGACGGGTTTCGTCGCTTCGCCGAGCGCGCCCATGAGCAGGGGCTGCGCGTAATCGTGCGGATCTCCGGCGCGCTGGGGCCGGTGACCGGCCCCCACGCCCACGCGGCCAACCCGATTCTGGTCGGCGAGGAACGCGGTTTCGAAGGCCTAGTGGACAGGGCCGGCAGCTTCCTTGCCGCCGGCGCCGACGGCGTGGACCTGGGCACGATCATCCCGCCCGAGGTCTGGGACGAGTCGGATCTCCAGCGGCTCAGTGACTACTTCGCGCAAATGCAGTCCCTGCTGGCGCAGCACGTGCCCGACGGAACGCTCGGCGCCGACGTGTCCGCCAGCTACCCCGACGCCTGTTGCATCACCTGCAGGACGACTGGCTGCACCACCTGCGCGATGACCGACTCATGCTCTCGCGCTGGGACCCCGAATCAATTACCGACGCCATCACCGTTTCCCTGCGCGAGCACGACCGCTTCGGCGCCGCCCCCGCCTGGCGCTGCCTGCCCAGCTACCGACTGGTGGGCCAGACTAATCCCGGTGACGGGAGCCGCTGGTTCGAGACCGCTCCCGTCCCCGAGTTGCACCGGCGCGCAAAAGCATTGCAGGCGCTGGCACTGGCACTGCCGGGCTCCGTCTACCTGCGCCAGGGGGACGAGGTCGGTCTGCCCGACGCGGACAAGCCCACCGATCCGTTGGCCCTGGCCGAGCTGGTACACGCACGGGCCGCTTCCCAGGGCACCCAGTTCGGCTCGCCACTGGCCACGGTCCGCCACGCCACCTATGTGCGCCATGAGCACCATCTGGCCGCGGCGCCCTTCGCCTTCGTGCAGGGCCTGGACTGGTGTCCCCGGGACGTGCTGGCGGTGCTGGCGCGGGACGTGCTGGTGCTGGTCAACACCTCCACGCGGGCACTCATGCTGCCGCAGCATGCCGAGGTGTTGTTGTCATCCAGGTCGCTCGGACAAGATGGCGACAACCTGATCGTGCCGCCAGCGACGACGGTCTGGGCCGCCGCGGCTACTGTTGCCTAGGGCACTTTTTTGCAACAACTTTGCAGTTAGAGCCGCTTCTCCTTGCACGGCTTGCACTGGCGCGTTACATTTTTCGCTGTCACCCGTCAGATCCCATCCGATTCGAAGGAGAATCACGGTGTCCCTCAATCGCCGGTCGTTCCTCTCTATGACCGCTATCGCCACCACCCTTGCCGCCGCTGCCGCCTGTGGCTCCGACGACACCTCCACTGCCACGGCCGCCTCCGAGGCCCCAGTCGAGGCCACTGACGAGTCCACCGACGAGCAGGTCGTCCGCGACGCCAACGCCGACCTGGTCATCTGGACCGACGAGGTCAAGGCGGGCGCGCTCAAGGACAAGGCCCAGGAGTGGGGTGATGCCCAGGGCATCACCGTGGCGGTGCAGGTCGTAGCCGATGACCTGCAGGGTAACTTCATCGCGGCCAACCAGGCCGGCAACGGCCCGGACGTGGTCTGGCCGCCCACGACTGGATCGGCAACCTGGTCCAGAACGGCACCATCTCCCCCATTACCCTTGATTCCGCCGCCGAGGCCAACTACAGCGAGGTCGCCCTGAACGCAGTCACCTACGACGGCCAGTACTATGGCGTGCCCTACTGCGTGGAGACGCTGGGCCTGTTCGTGAATAAGGACCTCACCGACGTCACCGAGCCCGCCACCATTGAGGAGCTGGTCGCAGCCGGCCAGGCCTCCGGCGCCGACGTCGTGCTCTCCCTGCCCGTAGGCGAGTCCGGCGACGCCTACCACATGGAGCCGCTGTACACCTCCGGTGGCGGTTATCTGTTCGGCACCAAGGACGACGGCTCCCTCGACTCCACCGACGTCGGCGTCGGCGGCGAGGGCTCCATCGCCGCCGCGAAGAAGATCGGCGAGCTGGGCGAGCAGGGTGTGCTGGCCACCTCCGTCACCGGCGACAACGCCATCTCCCTGTTCACCGAGGGCAAGGCCGCCTATCTGATCTCCGGCCCCTGGGCACTGGGCGACATCAACACCGCCGGCATCAACTTCGAGCTGTCCAAGATCCCCGGCTTCGAGGGCATGGACGACGCCCGTCCCTTCGCCGGTGTCAATGCCTTCTACGTGGCTGCCAAGGGCGCCAACAAGGCCTTCGCGGAGACCTTCGTGGCCGACGTCGCCAAGGACTCCACCATCGCCGAGGCCATGTACGCCATCAACCCGCTGCCGCCGGTCCAGGAGGACCTGGCCAGCAAGCTGGAGTCGAGCGACGCCAACATGGTCAAGTTCATGGAGTTCGCGGAGAACGCCGACCCGATGCCGGCCATCCCCGAGATGTCCGCCATCTGGGGCCCGCTGGGTATGGCTGAGGCCAACATCGTCGGCGGTTCGGACCCCGAGTCCACCATGACCAGCGCCGGCGACGAGATCAAGTCCACGCTCGGACTGTGAATCACGCCTGAGGGCCGGCGGCTTTGCCGCCGGCCCTCACCGCAGCCGTCGGCACCCCGCCGTCGGCATACCACTGCCACCCGGCCGGCGCCGCCACCGGCCATATTTCTCCCTGCCCGCAGCCTGTCTTTTCAGCCTCTTTCAGCACTGTGAAAGGTCTTTCGACGATGACGTCCCCCACCGCCCGCAAAGGCGGCGCCCACGCCGCCACCGGCGCGGACAAACCCGAATCCTCCCGGAGCGCGAAGCGGGAGCGGACGACGACGATCCGCTCCGTGCTCGGGCGGGTGCTCGTCCTCGGCGCCGCCCTCGCCCTGGCCGCCTATCTGGTACCGCTGCTCATCGCCGCGCACATGTGGCTATGGCTGTTCATCGTGGCGGCCGCGACCATCGCCATCTTCGTGCTGTACTCCACCCACCGGTTCATCCCCGGCAAGTACTTCTTCCCCGGCACCTTCTTCCTGGCGGTCTTCCTGATCGTCCCGATCGTCATGACGATCCAGACCGCCTTCACGAACTTCGGCGACGGCTTCCGCGGCACCAAGGAAGACGCCATCACGACCATCACCAACAACTCCGTGGTCCAGGCCGCCGACTCGCCGCTGTACAACCTGTCCGTGGCCACCACCGGCAGCGCGGAGGAGGGCCCCTTCACCCTGTTCCTGGTGGACACCGAGAGCCAGGAGGTGCTCTACGGAGCCGACGGCGAGACGGTCCAGCCCGCCACCGACGTGGACCTGACGATCACCGACGGCTTCGTCACCGCCGCCGACGGCTACACCATCCTGACCGGCAAGCAGATCAACGCCGCCTACGACACCATCTCCAACCTGACCCTGTCAGTTTCCGACACCAGCGCCATCAAGGTCCAGGGCGTGCGCTCCGCCTTCGAGGGCACCAAGACCATGGTGTACGACGAGGAAGCCGACTCGATCACCAATGTCCAGACCGGCGACGTCTACACGGTGCAGAAGGTGGGCAACTCCGATTACTTCGTCAACGCCAACGGTGACAAGCTCGCCCAGTCCTGGAAGCAGAACATCGGGCTGGCCAACTTCCAGCGCCTGTTCGGCAACCAGAGCCTGCTCAAGCAGCTGGGCGGCGCCTTCGCCTGGACCTTGATCTTCGCCGGCGGCTCGATGCTGCTGACCTTCCTCCTCGGCTACTTCCTGGCCCTGACCCTCAACGACGACCGCATCCGCGGCAAGAAGCTGTACCGCTCCTTCTTGCTGCTGCCCTATGCGGTGCCCGGGTTCATCTCCCTGCTGATCTGGTCGAACTTCTACAACCGCGACTTCGGCCTGATCAACGAAATGCTGAACCTGCACATCAACTGGCTGGGAGACCCGAACTGGGCGAAGGTCGCCGTGCTGTTGACCAACCTGTGGATGGGCTTCCCCTACATGTTCATCGTGTGCACCGGTGCCCTGCAGTCGATCCCCGATGACCTGAAGGAGGCGGCCCGTATCGACGGTGCCTCCGGCTGGCAGACCACCACCCGGGTGATCACCCCGCTACTGCTGGTCTCGGTGGCACCGCTCCTGGTGAGCACGTTCGCCTTCAACTTCAACAACTTCAACGCGATCCAGCTGCTCACCGAGGGTGGCCCCTTCGCCGCGGGCGAGTACACGCGCGGCGGCACGGACATCCTCATCTCGATGGTCTACCGCATCGCCTTCGGCGGGTCGGGAGCCGACTACGGCTTCGCCTCTGCCGTCTCCGTCGTCCTGTTCGTCATCACCGGCGTCCTGGCCGCGGCGCAGTTCACCGCCACCCGCCGCCTCGAGGACATCAACTGAACGCGCCGGAAGGGACTGATTAGAAAATGACTGAAGCAAAAACCGCTGCGACCCGCACGGCCTCCCGGTCCACCGGTGCCTCCGAAACCGAACCGAAGCAGAACCGGATGCCTTTGGGCCGCTGGTTCCGCGAGATCGGCTGGCGCCACGTCGTCGGCGTGCTGGCGCTCATGTTCGCCGCCTTCCCGATCCTGTATGTGATCTCCGCGTCCCTGAACCCCCTGGGCACCGTGGCCTCCACCTCGCTGATCCCCACCCGAGTCAGCCTGGTCAACTACCAGACGCTGCTCGGCGGTGACAAGGGTCCGTTCACCCGCTGGTACCTGAACACCATGATCGTGTGTGCGGTCGTGGCCGCGGCGCAGATCTTCTTCTCGGTGCTGGCCGCCTACGCCTTCAGCCGCTTCCGCTTCAAGGGCCGCCGCGGTGGCCTGCTGGCGCTGCTGCTGATCATGATGTTCCCCACCACCCTGTCGATGATCGCCATCTACAACATGATCTCCGGCATCGGCGACGTGCTGCCCGCCATTGGCCTGAACACGCTGCTGGGCTACTGCCTGGCGCTCATGGGCGGCGCCCTGGGACAGGTGTGGCTGATCAAGGGCACCTTCGACACCATTCCCAAGGAGCTCGACGAGGCCGCCACCCTCGACGGCTGCACCCACTGGCAGGTCTTCTACCGGATTCTGCTGCCCTCCTTGAAACCGATCCTGGCGACCACCTTCCTGCTGGCCTTCGTCGGCATCATCTCCGAGTTCCTGCTGGGCTCGATCTTCCTGACCGACGACTCCAAGAAGACCCTCGCCGTCGGCCTGTACGGCATGCTCTCCGGCGACCGCTCCAACAACCTCGGCGTCTTCGCCGCCGGCTCGGTCATGACCATGGTGCCGGTAATCGCCCTGTTCCAGTACCTGCAGAAGTACATCGTCGGCGGCGCCACCGCCGGCGCCGTCAAGGGCTGAGCCACGACGCCCGTGGGGCCATACCAAGAACTGATCGATGACCTGTCTGAACACCACGCACTATCTGAGCCAGCCGCACCACGACACCGGACCGGCCTACCTGCTGGGTACGCGCCGCCCCGGAGCCGAACTCACCGCCAGGGTGTGGGTCCCCGCCCCCTGGGAGCCCGAGCGCATCATTCTGCGCCAGGTGGTTGACGGCGAGCCGACCCTGTCCGCCGCGCAGCTGGTGGCCCGCACCGACGCCGGGGCCTGGTGGGAGGCGACCATCCGGCTCGTCAACCCCACTAATCACTACCGGTTCCTGCTGCTGACGCCGGACTCCGACCGCCCCTATGTCTGGTTCCACGCCGCCGGACTGGCCGACCACGACGTTCCCGACGCCACGGACTTCCGAGTCCTGGCCGACGACGACGCCCCTGATTGGGTGCTCGACGCCGTTTGCTATCAGATCTTCCCGGATCGTTTCTCCGCCCATACCCCACCGTGCGAGCGCACCGCCCCCGCCTGGGCACAGGCACACGCCTGGCTCGACGAGCCGCCGCTCGCGGGGGATCCCAGCGGTGCAGCCTGGTACGGCGGCGATCTTGACGGCATCGCCGATCATCTGGACTACCTCCAGGGCCTCGGGGTCAACACCGTCTACCTGACCCCGGTGTTCCCGGCCGGTTCCGTGCACCGCTACGACTCCACCAGTTTCGAGCACGTGGACGATCTCCTGGGCGGCGACGCGGCACTGGCGCGACTGAGTCAGGCGCTGCACGAACGCGACATGCGGTTGGTGCTAGACCTGACCACCAACCACACGGGCGTCACCCACGACTGGTTCCGGCGGGCCATCACCGACGCCGACTCCCCCGAGGCCGGCTTCTACTCCTTCGACCACTACCCCGACCAGTACGTGAGTTGGATGAATGTGGAATCGATGCCCAAGCTCGACCACCGCAGTGGAGCCATGCGCGACCGGCTGGTGCGGGGCCCCGAGTCGGTGACGGCCCACTGGCTGCGCCCGCCCTACAGCGCCGACGGTTGGCGCACGGACGTGGCCAATATGACCGGCCGCGCCGGCATGGTCGACCTAGCCCACCAGGCCGCGGCGGATATGCGCGCCACCATGCGGCAGGTGCAGGCGGACACCGGGCGCGAGCTGTGGCTGGTGGCCGAGCACGGGCACGACGCCTCCGGCGACCTGACCGGCGCGGGCTGGCAGGGCACCATGAACTACCACGGGTTCACTCGGCCACTGTGGTCCTGGCTGTCCCACCCCGACCCCGCCGACGGCCTGAACTGGCTGGGCATCCCCACCGGCATACCGCGGCTACCGGGCGGGCCGATCTCCCGGGGGGTGCGCGAGTACGCCGCGCACATGCCGGCCACCTCCATCACCCACTCCATGAACCTGCTGGGATCACACGACACACCGCGTATCCGTACCGTCGTCGGCTCCCGGGAGGCGCAACTGGTAGCCGCCACCGCCCTGTTCGCCGCGCCGGGAGTGCCGACGGTGTTCTCCGGCGACGAGCTTGGAGCCACGGGCCGCACCGGAGAGCACTCCCGCACCACCATGCCGTGGACCGCCCCGCCGGGCGCCGCCCCCACCGACGAACTCGGCTCGACCGGGGCTTGGGGGCCGGTGGACCGCGCCGTCCTGGAGCGTTACCGGCACCTGGGGCGACTGCGCCACGAGCTGCCCGCGCTGCGTCGCGGGGGCATGCGCTGGGTGTACGCCGACGACGACCTGTTGGTCTGGCTGCGCACCCACCCCGATGGCGATGCGCTGGTGGCCCTGGCCCGGGCGGGCGGTGCCACGGTGGATCTGCCGCTGGGCTGCCTGCCGGCCGGGACCGTAGACGCCGTGTATGCGATGGACGGCGTAGACATAACCGCTTCCGGCGATGCCGACGGCCACCTGACGGTAAACGCCACCGGGCCCGGTTCGGCCATCGTCACGCTGAAAGCGGCGCTTCCCCGCACCGACAAGGTCCGCACGCACTAGGCACGATATGCATGGCTCGTCTCAACCCGTACCAAGTACCGCCGCATGGCGGCAGTATCAGTTGGTTTCCCTTTAGGATGGGCATCGTGCAACAGCGCATCACCCTCGCCGACATCGCCGAGCAGGCGGGCGTCTCCACGGCGACCGTGTCACGGGTTCTCAACGGTAAGTCGAATGTAGCCGAAGCGACCCGACGTCAGGTGCTGGTCGCCCTCGACCTGCTCGGTTACGAACGTCCAGAATCACTCCGCCAGACCTCAAAAGGCTTGGTGGGGTTGATCGTCCCCGAACTCACCAACCCGATCTTCCCGCTATACGCTCAGGAGATCGAGCAATTACTCGCCCCCAGCGGTCACACCCCACTGCTGTGCACCCAGACACCGGGTGGCACTAGCGAGGACGAGTACATCGAGATGCTCGTGGACCGGGGCGTGGCCGGCATCATCTTCGTGTCCGGCCGCCACTCCGACACCGGCGGAGATGTCACGCGCTACCAGCGGTTGCGTGACCGGGGCGTGCCTTTAGTGACGATCAACGGCAATGCCTCCACGATCAAGGTCCCCGGCTTCGCCACCGATGATCGGGCGGCATCCCGCATGGCTGTGGACCACCTCGCCAGTCTGGGGCACACTCGCATCGGCCTGGCGATCGGGCCGGGCCGGATGGTGCCCGCCCAGCGCAAGCGCGCCGGCTACGAGGACGGCATGCATGCCAACCTGCCGGACCAGCCGTTGCGCATTGTGGAGACGCTGTACACCTATGAGGGTGGCGCCAGCGCCGCGGCCCGGCTCCTGGAGCAGGACTGCACCGGCATCATCTGCGGCTCGGACATCATGGCGCTCGGCGTCATCTCGGGGGTGCGGGCCGCGGGCAAGACCGTCCCACAGGACGTTTCCGTCATCGGCTATGACGACTCCCCGCTGATCCCCATGACGAACCCGCCACTGACCACCGTGCGCCAGCCCGTGGCGGCGATCTGTCGGGCGGCGGTGACCACACTGCTGTCCGCCATCGGCGGCGAGCAGCCCGCCGACACCGAACTGCTGTTCACCCCCGACCTGATCGTGCGCGGCTCCACGGCCCCCGCGCCGCACACCATGGTCTCCTAAGCTCCTAATTGATCCCCTAATCCCCTGATTCCCCTCGCCGGGGTCGGTGGATGTCACCTGCCGAGGTCGGTCGGCAGTATGGGGCTTCAACGCGACCAGGTGCGGGCCAAGCGCGCGCCGGCTGCCACCAGCCGCTCGCGCAGCGCGGGCGCGCCACCGTCATTCCAAGTTTCGTTTCGAACCGCACCGAGCGCCTCAAGCGAGTACGCGGACACCACCCCCGCCTCGGCAAGCTCGCCGCGCGGCACCGCCAGCCGGCCCGCAACCAGCACGGTCGGCAGCGCCAAGTTCCCCGCCGCCTCGCCGACCACCGCCGTCACGGAGTCGGCGACGACGTCGTATGCCTCGCCGGTGGCAGTCACCACCAGATCCTGGCCGGCCACGGCCTCATCCAGCTCCAACAGCCGGGCCATGACGCGCGTGGCGGGCAGAGTGCGGGCCCCGAGCGCGCGCAGCGCCAGGGCCGCTCCCCCGCCGGCGCCGGTGCCCCGGGATGTGGCCGACAGTGTCTGCGCCGGCTCACCGCCCACCACCGGCAGGGTAGCGCTGCGCGGCACCGCGACTTGGGAGGCGATGCTCGACGCCGCAGCGCAGGCCTGCCGGTTCAGATCCTGGGCCCGTTCCCCTGTCAGGGTGGTTACGGCGGTCAGGTTCTGTCCCGCACCCGACACACCTCCGAGCGGCGTGTCGTCGGCCAGGGCCAACACCAGCTCGCGTCCGCCGAGCGACGAGCGGGCGGCAGCCAGTCCGCCCAGGCCCTCCAGCGCGCCCGCTCCGCCGTCGTGCACGGCTGCGGATGCCAGGGTCGCAATGAGCGTGTCGCCGGGAGCGATGGCATTCAGTGCAGCGGCCAGTGCCCGCCCGAGCCCCGTCGTCGTCCCGGTCTCGGCCTCACGGGCCGCCTCATCGCGGTCGGCCGGCAGGCCGACCAGGCGGGCGGCGTCAAGCAGCCAGGTGGCTCCCGTCGTGCCCGCGCAGGGCGAGGCGGCCGACCGCAGGCGCAGCAGGTCGATCTCACGGACCTGTCCCAGCGGCCCAGCGGCCTGCAGCACCGTGCGGGAGTCGATCCGATCTGCGGGGACCGCCTGCGCGGTGCCGGGGCCGCCGTCGGGCAGCGGCAGCAGCGTGAGCGTGTCGTCGGGGCGCTCACGCGCCCAGCCGCAGGCGAGCGCCTCGGCGACGGCCCCCCGCGCCCAGCCCGGTTCCCGGGGCTACCAGCGGGATGCCGCCGGGCTCGGGGTACATGGGGCCGGGCGCCAAAAGCACGCGCATTTGGGTGTCCGCCTATGCGGCGTCAGTCCGCGTCCGCCACGCCGCCGAGGCGCGCCAGCAGCAGCACGTCGGCGGCGACGATGCGCTCGAGGTCGCCCAGGTGCATGGACTCGTCCTCGCTGTGGGCCCGGGTGTCCGGGTCCTCAATGCCGGTGACCAGTACCTGGGCGTCCGGGAAGGTCTGCTTCAGCGTGGCGATGAAGGGAATGGAGCCGCCCTGGCCGATATTGACCGCCTCGGTGCCGAAGGCCTCGGTCAGCGCCCAGCGGGCGGCGCGAGCGGCCGGGGTGTCGGCGGCGCCGTCGAAGGCGGGCCCCATCTCGCCCGCACTCACCGTCACCCGCGCCCCGAATGGAGCGTGGACCTGCAGGTGCGTGGTCAGAGCCGCCAGCGCGGCGGCCGGGTCCTGCCCGGGGGCGATGCGCATAGACAGGCGGGCGGTACAGGAGGGGGCGAGCACATTTCCCGCCACCGACAGCGGGGTCACGTCCATGCCGATCACGGCGAGGGCCGGCTTGGTCCACAGCCGGGCGGTCAAGTCGCCGCTGCCGGCCAGCTGCACGCCGTCCAGAACGCCGGCGTCGCCCCGGAAATCGGCCTCGGAGTAGGCCGGGGCACCAACCGCCACGGGGCGGGAGACGAGGCCGGGCACGGCGACGTCGCCGGCGTCGTCGTGCAGGGTGGACACCAGCCGGCACATGGCGGTGACGGCGTCGATGATCGGACCGCCGTACTGGCCGGAGTGGAGGGCGTGGTCGAGCACGTCCAGGCGCACATCCACCTGGATCACGCCGCGCAGTGAGGTGGTCAGCGCAGGCACCCCCACCCGCCAGTTGGAGGAGTCGGCCACCACGATCACATCGGCGTCCAACTGTTCGCGGTAGGCCTCCAGGAACGCTTCGAAGGATGGCGAGCCCACCTCCTCCTCGCCCTCGATGAACACGGTTACCGAGCAGGGCAGTTCGCCGTCGTTAAGCTCGGCGGCCAGCCGCAGGGCGTGCACCAGGGAGATGACGCCGGCGCCGTCGTCGGCCGTGCCCCGGCCATACAGCCGCTGTCCGCGCCGCTCGGCGGTGAAGGGATCGGCCTGGCGCCACTTGGAGGGGTCGCCGACGGGCTGGACATCGTGGTGGGCGTACAGCAGCACGCGTGGGGAACCGACGGGGCCGTCCCGGTGCGCGAGTACGGCCGGACGTCCGGGGCCGTCGGGGCCGGGCACCGAGGTGACGCGGGCCTCCAGGCCGACGTCGCGCAGCAGGCCGGCCACGTGCTCGGCGGAACGCTCCACCTGGGCGGGATCGTGCCCGGCGGCGGAAACGGAGGGGATGGCGACCAGCTCGGTCAGGTCGTGGACAATCCGGTCGAAGGAGTCGTGGACGGCGGCGGAAACGGCGTCGGCATTGATCATGAGTTGCAGGGTAGCGCGGTCGAGCCGCTAACCTGTCGCCTGTGAGTCTGTTAGAGAAGCTGCCGTTCAAGAAGCGCGACCGGTCGGGCGAGGACGCCGCGGCCACGGCCGCCGCGGCCGCCACCGCCAAGGCGTCCGGCAAGAAGGGCCGCCCCACGCCCAAGCGCAAGGATGCGCAGGCCCGCAATGTGCACCCGATCGTGCCCGCGGACCGCAAGGCGGCCAAGCGCGAGGCGCGCGCCAAACAGGATGAGGCCTGGGAGCGTCAGAGAATCGCCATGCAGACCGGCGACGAGCGCTACCTGCCTCCCCGGGACAAGGGCCCGATCAAGCGATACATCCGCGACTACATCGATGCCCGCTACTCGTTGGGTGAGCTGTTCATGCCGCTGACCCTGGTGCTGCTGATCGTGTTCGTCGCCTTCTCATCTCGGCAGACCCTGCTCAGCTTCTACTTCATGCTGGCGATCTACCTGTTCCTGTTCGTGTCGATCGCCGACGCCGTGATCTGCTGGCAGCTGCTGCGGCGCCGCCTGTACGCGAAGTTCGGCCGGGAGAAGGTCCAGGAGCAGGGACACATTTTCTGGTACATCTTCTCGCGCTGCTTCAACCTGCGGCGCTGGCGCCAGCCCGCTCCCCAGGTGGCACGCCGCCAGTACCCCGAGTGAGCCCGGGCACCTCCCCTGCCTGGCCTGGGCCGGCACCACCAGCAGGCCGCCTGTGTCGGCCGCAGCGGCGCATCGCGTCCCCACAGAAAATAGTTGCACGGACGTACTTACCGGGTTAGGCTGTGGTCATGGTCGCATATCGTCATCTCGGCAGCTCCGGACTCAAGATCACCGAAATCACCTACGGCAACTGGCTCACCCACGGCTCCCAGGTGGAGGCGGACACCGCCGTCAAGTGCGTGCACACCGCACTCGACCTGGGCATCACCAGCTTCGACACCGCCGACGTGTACGCCAACACGGTGGCGGAGGAGGTTCTGGGGCAGGCGCTGAAGGGGCAGCGCCGCGAGTCCCTGGAGATCTTCACCAAGGTTTACTGGCCCATCGGCCCCAAGGGGCCCAACGACGTGGGCCTGTCCCGCAAGCACATCATGGAGGGCATCGACGGCTCCCTGCGCCGCCTGGGCATGGACTACGTCGACCTGTACCAGGCGCACCGCTACGACTACGCCACGCCGCTGGAGGAGACCATGCAGGCCTTCGCCGACGTCGTGCGCGCCGGCAAGGCCCTGTACATCGGCGTCTCGGAGTGGACGGCCGAGCAGATCCGCGCCGGTCAGGAGCTCGCTACGCAGATGGGCTTCCGCCTGGTGTCCAACCAGCCGCAGTACTCCGCCCTATGGCGCATTATCGAGGACAAGGTGGTGCCCACCTCCACCGAGCTCGGTATGGGCCAGATCGTCTGGTCTCCGATGGCCGAGGGCGTACTGTCCGGCAAGTACCTGCCCGGGCAGCAGCCGCCGGCGGGATCCCGCGCCACGGACGAGAAGGGCGGCAGGGAGATGATCAGCCGCTGGATGCGTGACGACGTGCTCACCGCCGTCCAGAGGCTCAAGCCCATCGCCGACGACGCCGGGCTCACCATGCCGCAGCTGGCCATCGCTGGGTACTCCAGCACGACTTCATCTCCGCCGCACTGGTGGGCGCCTCGCGTCCCGAGCAGCTGGTGGAGAACGTCAAGGCCTCCGGCGTCCAGCTGGGCGAGGACGTGATGACCGCCATCGATCAGGCGCTCGGCGACGTCGTCGAGCGCGACCCGGCGCTGACCGTCTCCCCCGAGCAGCGCCCGGCCTGAGGCGTACTCCTCAGAAGCGGATAATCGAGGTCGGTAGAAGCGGCGAGCCGCTTCTACCGACCTCGATGGTCGTTTCTACCGATTTCGGCACGTAACTTCTGCCGATCTCGGTGAGTTGGCTGTGCCGGGTGGGGTCAGCGGGGGTGGCGCGGCACCGTGGCCAGGGCGCGGTTGATGCGACCGGGCCAGGCCGGGCCGTTGTAGATGAAGGCGGTGTATGCCTGCAGCAGATCGGCGCCGGCGTCGAGCATGAGTTCGGCGTCCATGACGGAGGAGATGCCGCCGACGCCGATGATGGTCGGCTTGTCCCCCAGGCGCGTCCGCAGGCGGCGCACGACCTGCAACGAGCGCGGCAGCAGGGGCGCGCCGGACAGGCCGCCCTCCCCCAGGTCGTGGTCGATGGTGGTGTTGGTGGCGACCACCCCGTCCAGTTTCATGTCCAGGACCAGGTCGGCGACGGCGTCGACGTCCTCGTCGGCCAGGTCCGGGGCAATCTTGACCAGTAGCGGCACGTGGCGGTGGGCGGCGGCGTCGGCGGCCTCGCGCACAGCAGACAGGATCGGCCGCAGGGCCTCGACGTCTTGCAGGCTGCGCAGCCCGGGGGTGTTGGGGCTGGAGACGTTGACCACCAGGTAGTCGACCCAGCGGGCGACCTTCGACGCGGAGTAGGCGTAGTCCTCGGCGGCCTGGTCCAGCGGGGTGGTCTTGGTCTTGCCGATGTTGGCGCCAACCACGATCGAGCGGCCCCGCACGGTCGAGCGCAACCGCCGCAGCCGTTCAGCCGCCTCATCGGCGCCGGAGTTGTTGAAGCCCATGCGGTTGCGGATGGCGCGGATGGTCGGATAGCGCCACATGCGCGGCTTATCGTTGCCCGGCTGTGGATGAGCGGTGAAGGTGCCGACCTCCACGAATCCGAAACCGAGCATGTCCATGCCCTCAACGGCCTGCCCCTCCTTGTCCATGCCCGCGGCCAGGCCGAGGATCCCGGGGACAGGGCGCACGAACGGTCCGCCCTGGTTGGCGGACGGTACGGGGAAGGCGGGGCGGCGCCCGAAGGCCTGCCGGACGACGTCGCGCACGAAGGGCACCTTGCTGGTGACCTCGATCGCCTCCATGCATGCGTCGTGGATGGCCTCGGGGTCGATCCGGTTGAAGACGGTCTTGTACAGCAGGTCGTACAGCACGGCACCAGCGTACTCGTCGTAACGGCTACGACGCACAGATGCGTCACCGCGGTCTGCCCCGTCCACTAGCCTTGGGCGCAGACCGCAGATGATCGGCGCAGCGACGCTAGGCAATGAGGTGGGTTCCGTGTCATTCAACCGCAATATCAAACTCGACCCCAACCGGGTGCAGACGCGCTCCGGGGGTCGCCGGGGCGCCGCGATCGGCGGCGGCTCGGTGCTGGCCGTCCTGGCCGTGTTCCTGCTCTCGCAGGTGACCGGCGTGGACCTGACCGGCCTGCTGGGCGACCAGGACGCCGCCTCCGGCACTTCCACCGCCTCCACGATCGACACCTCCATGTGCACCAGCGGCGAGGCCGCCAACCAGTACACCCAGTGCCGCATGGTCGCCACCGCCGAGTCGCTGGACGCGGTGTGGGGCGAGCAGCTGCCCGCACAGGGCGGCCGTACCTATGCCGAGCCGGGATTCATCCTGTGGGACGGGCAGTCGGTGTCGACCGCGTGCGGCTCGGCCACCAGTGCCGTCGGCCCCTTCTACTGCCCGGGCGACTCCAACGTGTACCTGGACATGAGCTTCTTCTCCGACATGGAATCCACGCTCGGCGCACAGGACACCCCACTGGCGGAGGAATACATCGTCGCCCACGAATTCGGCCACCACATTCAGAACCTGTTGGGCGTTATGGAGTCCACCGACCGCTCGGGCACGGGCGCCGACTCCGACTCGGTGCGCACCGAGCTGCAGGCCGATTGCTACGCGGGCGTGTGGGTGCACTACGCGGCCACCACGGTCGACCCTGATACCGGCACCGCCTTCCTCGTCGAGCCCAGCCAGGAGGAGATTGCCACCGCGATTAACGCCGCCGAGTCCGTGGGTGACGACCACATCCAGCAGCGCTCCAGCGGCACCGTCAACTCCGACACCTGGACGCACGGCTCCTCCGAGCAGCGGGTGCGCTGGTTCACCACCGGCATGAACTCTGGCTCCCTGGAGCAGTGCGACACCTTCGCCGTCGCCGGCTCCCAGCTCTGAGCCGGACCGGCGCGGCTCGGGTCCAACCGCGGTAGCCGCACTCCATCTCGCGTACGCGTTTGCCTCTCACGTACGGTTCCGTCTCTCACGTACGCGTGAGGTATTCGACGTCCCGGCGCGGGGAAACCTCCAAAACGCGTACGTGTGACGAGAAGTCGTACGTCAGGCGGCCAGCTGTGAGCCGATCATGTAGGAGAACTCGACGAGCCGGTTCGAGAATCCCCACTCGTTGTCGTACCAGCCGAAGACCTTCACCTCGTTGCCTATTACGGCGGTCAGCGGGGCGTCGAAGATCAAGGAGTGCGGGTTGCCAACAATGTCGCGAGAGACGATGGGCGC
Source organism: Actinomyces ruminis (assembly GCF_002154335.2). Classification (GTDB taxonomy): domain Bacteria; phylum Actinomycetota; class Actinomycetes; order Actinomycetales; family Actinomycetaceae; genus Actinomyces; species Actinomyces ruminis. The sequence goes on along the minus strand of NZ_MTPX02000060.1, from coordinate 47,326 downwards.
CTCGGAGTACTCCAGGTACCCGGCGAGCGGACCGCTGAGCGCGGCCTCCCGGAAGGCCGCATTGACCTCCTCCGCAGACGTGGCCCGGCCGGCGACGACGGTCAGGTCGGTGATTGAGCCGACGGGAATCGGTACGCGCAGCGCGGCCCCGGTCAGGCGACCATCCAGCTCGGGAATGACCACCCCGATGGCGCTGGCCGCCCCCGACGACGTCGGGACGATCGACTCTGCGGCGGCGCGGGCACGACGCAGGTCGCGGTGTGGGGCGTCGTGCAGGCGCTGGTCGCCCGTGTAGGCGTGAACCGTGGTCATGAGGCCGGTTTCAATACCCACCAGATCGTTGAGGACCTTGGCGAGCGGCCCCAACGAGTTCGTCGTGCACGAGCCGTTGGAGAACACGTCCGCCGCGTTGACATCGAGCTCGCTGTCGTTGACGCCGAGGACGAAGGTGGGGACCTCTCCCTTCGCGGGGGCGGAGACAATCACCTTCTTGGCCCCGCCCTGCAGGTGTCCGGCGGCCTTGACGCCGTCGGTGAAGAAACCGGTGGACTCGATGACCACATCGGCCCCCACGCTGCCCCACGGGATACCGGCGGGATCGGGCTCGGAGAACACCGTGATGCGTCGGCCTCCCACCACGAGCACGTTGCCGTCAACGTGCACGCCATCCAGGCGGCCGCTGATGGAGTCCCACTCGAGTAGGACAGCCAGTGTGGCGGCGTCCGCTAGGTCGTTGACGGCAACGACCTCGACGTCCGCGTGATTGGCCATCGCCGCCCTGAGATAGGTGCGGCCGATTCGGCCGAAGCCGTTGATTCCGATTCGTACAGTCATGCCTGTGCTCCCTGGTCTGCTGGTCGTGGATGTGTAGCGTTCACGGACGCGTCCGTGAACGGCTTGCTGGCAGAGGCCGACGGCGTGCCGCTGTCCATCCCACGACATGGAGCTGCAAGTCCTCTGCGGGCCCACTGGCAAGGTGGCAGGCAGTGCCTAACTCCGGGCACACAGTTAAGTGAGCTGCGGCTCGACTCGGAGACTCTTCACCACCGGACCGGCTACCAGCCTGAGCCGGGCCCTCGCGGCCGACACCCGCTTGCCTGCGACGCCACGTCACACCCGACGCTGAGTGCGTCCGCCCCACCCGGGGCACCGTCGGCAACCGGGAGGAAACCATGAACACCGCGCTCATCGTCATCGAGTCCTGCTCCGGCAATACCCGGCTGATCGCCGAGGCCGTCGCCGCCGGGCTCAAGGACGGCGGGACGGACGCACGGGTCTTCGACGTCGCCCAGGCACCCACCGCCCTGCCCGCGGGCATCGACCTGCTGATCCTGGGCGCCCCCACTCACAACCGCGGGCTGCCGACCGCGGCCACACGCGCCCAGGCCCATAGGCAGGGTGGAACCACCGCATCGAGCGGCGGCATGCGCGAATGGCTGGCACGCACCGCTATTCCGGCCGCCCTGCCCGTTGCCGTCTTCGACACGGTGACCTCCAGGACCTGGCTGAGCGGCTCCGCGGCCGAGGCGATCGCCAAGGCCCTGCGGCGCGGGCGGGGCCGGGATACGGCCGTGGTCGGCAGCTTCCTGGTTCAGGGGCAGTCGGGTCCGCTGGCCGACGGCGAGGAGACGTCCGCCCGCGCCTGGGGGCGTGCCCTGGAGGACTCAACCAGCGGCCGCTCGGCCCGGTGACGGCGGGGCCACAGGCGCATACGGTGGTGCCATGACTCCTGCCTCCGGTGCTGTCGCTCCGTCCGCCGCCCTGCCCTCCCCCGACGCCGTCGTGCTGAAGGGTGTGCGTGAGGAGCCGACGCCCGACGACGGCCTGCGCGTCCTGGTGGACCGGCTGTGGCCTCGGGGCGTGAGCAAGCAGCGGGCCGCGCTGGATCAGTGGGCGCAGGACGCCGCCCCCACCACGGCGCTGCGCAAGGCATTCCACTCCGGGGAGCTGGCCTGGCCGCAGTTCGTTGACGCCTACCGCGCCGAGCTGGTCAAGCGGCCCGAGGCAGCGGCCGCCGTCGCGGAACTGCGCGGCCGTGCGCTAACCGGCCGGGTGACGCTGTTGTTCGCCGGGCACGATCACCTGCGCAGCCACGCCCGGGTGCTGCGCGAGGCCATCCTGGGCACCCCAGACCCGAACCTGCCCTGAGCCGGGACGTCCCGACACAACCGAAGGAAAGACAACCCGTCCCATGCGCGTCGCCGAAATCGCCCGACTCACCCGCACCTCCGTTCGCACCGTGCGCTACTACCATCAGCTGGGCCTGCTGCCCGTGCCCGAGGAGCGTGGCGGCTGGCGCGACTACGACCTGAGCCACGTCGCCCGCCTGTCACGCATCCGCTGGCTGGTCCAGGCCGGTGTGCCGTTGAAGGCCATCGCCGGCATCCTGGACTCCCCCGCCGTTGACGCGTCCTCAGAAGATGTGACCGTGATCGAAGACCTGTCCGGAGCGCTCGCCGCCATTGAGGAACACCTCGCTGAGACGACCCGCCAGCGCGACATGCTCACCTCGCTGCTGACGCGCGCCCGCGACGGGCTGACCGTCTCCCCCATGCCGCCGCGCATGGTTGCCTTCTTCGACCGGTTGGAGGCCGCATGCCCGGACGAGCGGACCCGGGCGGCCGTGCGCCGGGAGCGCGACCTGGTGGATGTGGCCTGCTACAGCGGACGCATGCCGCCCGAGGCCGAGTTGCTCTTCCCGGGACCGGAGGACGGGGAGGACGACGGCGCCCTGGCCGCGCATGGCCGCGACACTGCGGGGCTGACCGATGCACAGATACGGGAGCGGGCCGCAGACAACATCGCGCGCTTCGAGCGGGTACTGGGGCCGCAGCGCTGCCGGGACCTCGCCGGACACTTCGACACTGCCAGTATCCGCCCCTTGTTCCAGCTGATTGCCGCGGTGGAGCCGGGCTATGAGCGGATGGCGGAGGCAATGGAAAGGCTGCTGACAGAGGCGATCGCCCGCTGGCGCACAACACCTTGACTGCGACGCGACGTCGCACCCAAGCCTGGGCGCATGCCGCATATCGCCTCCGCTACCAAGCCCGCCGCTGTCGACTCCCGCGCTCCCGGGGGTGCCATTGAGGTCTCCGGCCTGATCAAGACCTTCGGACGCCTGCATGCCGTTGACGGTCTGAACCTGCAGGTGCGCCGCGGCGAGGTCCACGGCTTCCTCGGCCCTAACGGCGCCGGCAAGTCCACCACGATTCGCGTGCTGCTGGGCATGTACCGCCGGAGCGCCGGGCGGGTGCGGGTGCTGGGACTCGATCCGGCGCGCGCGGCGAGCGCCATCACCCGCCGCACCGCCTACGTGCCCGGGGACGTTGCCTTGTGGCCGACCCTGACCGGGGCGCAGACCCTGGATGCCCTCGCCGTCCTGCGCGGCCGCCGCGACCGACGCCGCGAAGCGGAGTTGATCGACGCCTTCAACCTGGACCCGTCCAAGCCGGTGCACGGCTATTCCAAGGGCAACCGGCAGAAGGTGGCCCTCATCGCCGCGTTGGCCGCGCCTTGCGATCTGCTCATCCTGGATGAGCCCAGCAGCGGGCTCGATCCGCTGCAGGAGGCGATCTTCCAGGCCTGCGTACGCGCCGCCGCCGATGCGGGCCGCACGGTGCTGCTGTCCTCCCACCTGCTGGACGAGGTCGACCACGTGTGCGACGCGGTCACCATTATTAAGGACGGGCGCACCGTGGAGTCCGGCACGTTGGCCTCACTGCGGCACCTGCGTGACTCGACCATCACCTGTCGGCTGCCCGACGGCGCCCACGCGGCGCTGCCCCGGGGTACCGCCCCGCCGCCGGCGGACGGCGACGGCGTCACCCGCATGTCCGTGCCCTCCGCCGAGCTCTCGGAGACGTTGAGCGCCCTCATTGCCGCGGGCGCCCAAGGGCTCACCTGCACCCCGGCGTCCCTGGAGGACCTGTTCCTGCGGCATTACGAGGGTCAAGCGCGATGACCCCGCATCTCGCATCGAGGCGCGTCATACGCACCGCCCGTCTGCTCGCCCGTGAGGAACGTGCCTGGCTGGTAACCCTGCCGGCGGCGGTCGCCCTGTTGACCTGCCTACTCGCCCCCGGCTACGCGACCACTTACGCCACTGCCGCAGATCTGGCGCGCGCCGTGGCAGGATTGAGGATGTCAAAGACCACCGCCGCTCTGTACGGCGAGCTGCCCGCGGATGCTGACGTCGTGCAGCTCGGGGTCTGGGAGCTCGGGGCACTGACCTGCCTGCTGCTGGGGATCGTGGTGGTGCTGCGCGCGGTGGCCGTCTCCCGCGCACAGGAGGACAGCGGACGCTCGGAGCTGCTGCGCGGAGCCGGTACCGGTCCGGTCGGCGAGTTGGCCGCGTCTTGCCTGGTGCTCGCCGCTCATTGCCTTCTGCTCGGCGTGTGCGCCGGAGCGGGCATGGCGGCGTTGGATGGGGCGAACCGCGCGGATGCCCTCGCCTACGGGGCCGCGGTGTGCGGTACCTGCGCCCTGCTTGGCGCCGTTACCCTGCTGTTGGCGCAGTTCACCGCCGACGCCACCGGTGCGCGCGGCGCCGGGCTGGCTGCCCTGGGATTGCTGTATGCCGGGCACGGCGCATGGGCCGCCGAGGGCTGGGCGTGGGCCGGTGCCTGGTCGCCCTTTGCGCTGCGCAGCGCAATCGACCCCGGCGGTAAGAACGATTGGCGTCCGCTGCTGGTGGCGGGTGCGGCACTGCTGGTACTGCTCGCCGCGGCCGCGGCCGCTGTGCATCGCCGGGACCTGGGTGCCGGGTTGATTCGGATTGAGCTGCGGCGTCGACGCCCGTTGCGGGTACGCGGGCCGGTGACGCTGGCACTGCGGTTGGTGCGCGTGCAACTGCTGGCGTGGGCGGTGGCGACCGCCGCCATCGCCGGGGTGCTCACGGCCATGGGCGAGAACATGGTCGACTTCGCTCGGAAGGGCGCGGTGGACGGGGGCGTGCTCGGCTCGCAACTGGGCGGTGGCGATCCGGGCGCGGGATTCCTCGGCTACATCGGCGTGCTGGCGGCGGCGATGGCCTGCGCACAGGCGGTGGTGCTGGCCGGGCGTTTCGCCGCCGAGGAGCAATCCGGGCTGGTGGAGGCGGTGCGCGGTACCGGGGCCGGGCCGGCGCGACTGGTGGCCTCCTGGTGCCTGGTCGCTCTACTGGCGACGGCGCTTACGCTCGGCGCGACGGCTCTCGTCAGCGGGCTGGTGGGAGCCCGGTTGCTGGAAACCACCGCAAGTGACGCGCTGCGGCTCGTGGCCGGGCAGTGGCCCGCCACAGCGGCCAGCGCGGGCATCGCCGCGCTGCTGGGCGGGCTCTTGCCTCAGGCGCGGTGGCTGGCGTGGGTGCCGTTGCTCGCTGGCCTGGGAATCGCCCAGCTTGGTCCCAGCCTGAACCTGCCGCGGTCGGTCATTGATGCGGGCCTGTTCGCCCAGGCGGGCAAGGGTGCATCTACCTGGCTGCTGCTGATCGGCGTGGTCGGGGTCGCGCTGGGCGCGGTGGCGGCACACCACCGCGATCTGCGGCCCTCCGGCGGGAGGCAACCCAGCTCGGTTCGCGCGCCGCTCAGACGTTGAAACCGAGGGCGCGCAGCTGGTCGCGGCCCTCCGGGGTGATTCGGTCCGGGCCCCACGGCGGCAGCCACACCCACTGCACACGTACCTTGTCGACGATGAGGCCGAGCGCCTGCTGAACCTGTTCCTCGATCACGTCGGTGAGCGGGCAGGCGGCAGTGGTCAGGGTCATGTCGAGCACGACGGTACCGTCGGGCTCGATCGAGACGCCGTACAGCAGGCCGAGGTCGACGACGTTAATGCCCAGCTCGGGGTCGACGACGTCGCGCAGCGCCTCCTCAACAGCGGCGACGTCCACGTCTGCGATGCTGGCGGGCGTATGCTGCGCGGCCATCGGGTTGGTGGCCGGAGCGGTCTCGCTCATAACTCCTCCTGGTGAGTTCTGACAGGGGCTGTAGTCAGTGGGGCGGCCGGGCTGAATCCGGACCGCGGGGGTTCAGTTCCCCGGGGCGGCGTCCAACGGGACGCCTGCCTTCAGCAACGCATCTTTGAGCGCGATCCATCCCAACAACGCGCACTTAATGCGATTGGGGTACTTGGACACGCCCTCGAAGGCGGCGGCGTCCTCCAGCTCATTCAGCACCGAGTCGTCGACGCCACGGCCGCGCGAATGCATGAGGGAATCGAAGTCGGCCTCGAGCCGAGCTACGGTATCCAGGTCGGCCCCGGCGACGAGGTCGTGCATGATGGAGATGGAGGCCTGGGAGATGGAACAGCCGTCCCCCTCCCAGCCGATGGCTTCGACGCGCCCGTCAATCACGCGCACACCCAGCGTGACCTCATCCCCGCAGGTCGGGTTGACCTGGTGGAGGTGGAGTCGGGGGCGTCCAACGCGCCGGAGCCGTGGCGCTCACGCGAGTGGTCGAGGATTACCTGCTGATAGAGCTGATCAAGATCGTTCATGTTCACCTCTGGAAGTATCCGCGGACGGAGGCGACGGCTTCGAGGAAGCGGTCGATCTCCTCGGGCGTGGTTATCGGACCGAAGGATATGCGCGAAGAGGAAGGTACCCCGAAGTGGGCGTGAATCGGTTGGGCGCAGTGATGGCCGGTGCGCACCGCCACGCCGGCGGCATCCAGCACCTGACCGACGTCGTGCGGATGCACTCCGTCGAGAGTGAACGCGACCACGCCGAGGCGGTCGCGGGACTCAGCGGGGCCGAGGAGCCGCAGCCCGGGCACATCCGCCATGCCCCGCAGGGCCCGGTCCAGGAGCGTCTGCTCACGGGCGTACAACCGTCCCAGGTCCACCTCGGCCAGATAGTCGACGGCCGCGTGCCAGCCGGCCGCCTGTGCCAGCGGCTGGCTGCCGGCCTCAAACCGCGCGGGCGCCGGCATATAGGTGGAGGAGGCCATGGTGACGGTCTCGATCATGGAGCCGCCGGTGAGCACCGGCGGCATCGCGTCCAACAGCTCCTCGGTGGCCACCAGGGCGCCAATACCGGTCGGGCCCAGCAGCTTGTGGCTGGAAAGCACCATGGCGTCCACTCCGGCGGCGGACAGCGCCGCGAAGTCCAGGGGCAGGTGCGGAGCGGACTGGCAGGTGTCCAGCACCACCAGGGCGCCGGCGCTGCGGGCGGCGGGCAGGATCTGCTCCAGCGGGGTGACCGCGCCGGTGACGTTGGAGGCGTGAGTAAGGGCGAGCACCCGGGTGCGATCGTTGATCACGGAGATGGTCCCCGGGTCGATGCGCCCGTCCTCGGTCAGGTCCAGCCACCGCAGGGTGGCGCCGGTGCGGGCGGCCAGCTCCTGCCAGGGCACCAGGTTGGCGTGGTGCTCGGCCACGGTCACCACGATCTCGTCGCCGGGGTGAAGGCGCAGCCGGGCGGAGGGATCGGTGTCCCTCGCGGCCGGCCCGCCGTGGCTCGCCGCCCGGGACACGCTGGCGTGGCCGATGGCGAGCGCCACCAGGTTGACTGCCTCGGTGGCGTTCTTGGTGAACACCAGTTGGCTGCCGCGGGCACCTACGAAGCCGGCGACGGTGTCCCGGGCGTCCTCCCACACGGCGGTCGCCTCATCGGCCAGCTGGTAGGTGGAGCGCCCCGCGGCGCCGTTGGAACGGCGATAGAAGTCGGCCTCCGCCAGGATGACGCCGGCCGGCTTCTGGCTGGTGGCGGCCCAGTCGAGGTAGGCCAGCGGCTGGCCATTGCGGGCCGGACGTTCCAGGTAGGGGAAGTCGGCGCGCAGCGAGTCGACCTCGGCCGCGGTCAGCGGCGTGTCCGCGGCGGGGACGGCGCCCACGTGGCGCTGGGCCGACTGGGGCGTTTCGATCATTTGCGGTTGCTCTCCTGCTGGAGGAATGGGTTTTGGCGAGACGTGGGCGGATTAGGAGCGCTCAGGCGATGAAGCGGTCGTAGCCTCTTCTTCCAGCCGGTCGGCCAGGTCCGGGCCGCCCTCCTCGGCGACCTGCCCGTCCACGAACACGTGGATGTGGCTGGGCTTGATGTAACGCAGGATGCGCGTGTAGTGGGTGATCAGCAGGAAGCCGGCGTCGGAGGAGTCGTGCAGGCGGTTGACGCCCTCGGAGACGATGCGCAGGGCGTCGATGTCCAGGCCGGAGTCGGTCTCGTCCAGGATGGCGAAGCGGGGGCGCAGCAGCTCCATCTGCAGGATCTCGAAGCGCTTCTTCTCACCGCCGGAGAAGCCGGCGTTGACGTCGCGCTGGGCGAAGGCCGGGTCCATGCGCAGGTTCTCCATGGCCTGGTTGACCTGCCCGATCCACTGGCGCACCTTGGGGGCCTCACCGTCGATGGCGGTCTTGGCGGTGCGCAGGAAGTTGGACACCGTTACGCCGGGGACCTCCACGGGATATTGCATGGCCAGGAACAGGCCGGCCCGGGCGCGCTCGTCAACGGTCAGGTCCAGCAGGTTCACGCCGTCGAGCAGCACCTCACCGTCGGTGACCTCGTAGTCGGGGTGACCGGCGATGGAGTAGGCCAGGGTGGACTTGCCGGAGCCGTTGGGACCCATGATGGCGTGCACCTCGCCGGAGGCGACGGTGAGGTCGACGCCCTTGAGGATGGGCTTGGGGCCGTCGTTGGTGGCGACCTGGACGTGGAGGTTCTTGATCTCGAGAGTGCTCATCGCTGCTTGTCTTCTTCTTTATCCGTAAGGCTGATTGGTTCGTGGTTTGCCGGGGTGGCCGGGCAGATGACGCAGGGCTATACGGCCGTCGGGGCCTGCTCGCGGGCGGTGACGAGCGCGTTCAGCTCAAGCTCCTGCTCAATGGCGGCCATGAGCCGCTCCTCCACCTCCGGAACGCCGATCTCGGCGACGATCTCGTTGAAGAAGCCGAGTACCACCAGGCGGCGGGCCTCCATCTCAGGAATGCCGCGGGCGCGCAGATAGAACAGCTGCTCGTCGTCGAAGCGGCCGGTGGCGGAGGCGTGTCCGGCCCCCTCGATGTTGCCGTTCTCGATCTCCAGGTTGGGGATGGAGTCCGCCTTGGCGCCCTCGGTGAGCACCAGGTTCCGGTTGAGCTCGTAGGTGTCAGTACCGCGGGCACCGGCACCGATCAGGCAGTCACCCACCCACACCGAGTGTGCGCCCTGGCCCTGTAGAGCGCCCTTGTAGGCGACCCGAGAGTAGCAGTGCGGCTCGGTGTGGGCCACGTAGGGGCGGTGCTCCTGGTGCTGGCCGGCGTCGGTGAAATACACGCCGTAGGCGTCGATGTGCCCGCCCTCGCCCTTGAAGCCGAGGTCGGAGCAGATGCGCACGTCTCCGCCCAAAGAGACGACGACGTGCTTGAGGGTGCCGCGCCCCTCCACCCGCACGCGGTGGTTGGAGGCATGGATTGCGGCGTCCTCCCACCCCTGGATGGTTACCAGGGTCAGTTCGGCGCCGTCGGCGACGGTGGCCTCAACGGTCTGGGTCAGTGCCGCGGTGCCGCGGTGGTCGAGCACAACCGTGCCGACGGCGTCCTTCTCGGCGGCGACGCGGATGTGTTGGGCGGCAGGGTGTTCCAGGCCCGCGTCGGTGCCCGTGGTGGTCACGCGCACCGCCCGCTCCAGCCCGGCACCCGCCGGCAGGGTGACGACGGTGGAGTTGCGGAAGGCGGCCCAGGCGACGACGCCGGTGCGGTCCACGGGAGCGCCGACGACGCCCAACCGCGGGTCCTCACGGGGGACGGTCTCCACGCCGACTCCCGCCGGGGCGTCAACATCCACGCTCAGCGGATCCGCGGCGGTGCCGGCGGCAACGGCGTCGAGGTCGAACAGGGGCGCGAAGCGCTTGATGGGGGTGAAGCGCCACTCCTCCTCGCGCCCGTGAGGCGCGGGGATGTCGGCCGGGTCGAAGGAGGTGGGCCGGTCGGCGCGGGACGAGACATAGCGGCGCTGGCCGTGCGAATGGGCCCCCTCCAGCGCTGCACGCGAGTGGTCGGTTTTCAGTTCGGGCATTGGTGCTCCTTGCCGGCGCTCTGCCGGCGGCTCGTGGTCGGGGAGGGTACGGGGGTACGGCGTCAGCCGACGGAGTTCTCCATCTGCAGCTCAATGAGCCGGTTGAGCTCCAGGGCGTACTCCATGGGCAGCTCGCGGGCAATCGGCTCCACGAAGCCGCGCACGATGGTGGCCATGGCCTCGGTCTCCGTGAGTCCGCGCTGCATCAGGTAGAACAGCTGGTCGGCACTCACCTTGGAGACGGTGGCCTCGTGTCCCATCTCGACGTCGTCGGTGCGCACGTCCACGTACGGGTAGGTGTCCGAGCGGGAGATCTCATCGACCAGCAGGGCGTCGCACAGCACGTTGGACTTGGAGTGCCGGGCGTTCTTCTGCACCTGCACCAGGCCGCGGTAGCCGGAGCGGCCGCCCCCGCGGGAGATCGACTTGGACACGATGTGGCTGGAGGTGTGGGGCGCCATGTGAACCATCTTGGCGCCCGTGTCCTGGTGCTGCCCGGCGCCGGCGAAGGCGATGGACAGGGCCTCACCGCGGGCGTGGGGCCCATGAGGAAGACGGCCGGGTACTTCATGTTCCGCTTGGAGCCGATGTTGCCGTCCACCCATTCCATGGTGGCGCCCTCGGCGCAGGTGGCCCGCTGGGTGACCAGGTTGTAGACGTTGTTGGACCAGTTCTGGATGGTCGTGTAGCGCACGCGCGCGTTCTTCTTGACGATGATCTCCACGATGGCCGAGTGCAGGGAGTCGGTGGAGTAGATGGGTGCGGTGCAGCCCTCCACGTAGTGCACGTAGGAGCCTTCGTCGGCGATGATCAGGGTGCGCTCGAACTGGCCCATGTTTTCGGTGTTGATGCGGAAGTAGGCCTGCAGGGGGATCTCCACCTGCACGCCCGGCGGCACGTAGATGAAGGAGCCACCCGACCAGACGGCCGTGTTCAGAGCGGCGAACTTGTTGTCGCCGGCGGGGACGACGGAGCCGAAGTACTCCTTGAACAGTTCGGGGTACTGCTTCAGGGCGGAGTCGGTGTCCAGGAAGATGACGCCCTGCTGCTGCAGGTCCTCACGAATCTGCTCGTAGACGACCTCGGACTCGTACTGAGCGGCTACGCCGGCTACGAGGCGGTCGCGCTCCGCCTGGGGGATGCCCAGCCGGTCGTAGGTGTTGCGGATGTCCTCGGGCAGGTCCTCCCAGGAGGAGGCCGGCCTGTCCGTGGAACGCACGAAGTACTTGACCTGGTCCATGTCCAGGTCTGACAGGTCCACGCCCCACGTGGGCATGGGCTTACGCTTGAAAATCTCGTAGGCCTTCAGCCGTTTCTGCAGCATCCATTCGGGTTCGCCCTTGAGTGCGGAGATCTCGCGGACCACCTGTTCGTCCAAGCCGCGCCGGGCGGACAGACCGGCGGCGTCGGAGTCGCGCCAGCCGTACTCATAGGTTTCAGAGATCGAGTCGATGATCTCGTCGTCGCTACTGCGCACGGTTTCCGTCACGGGTGCTGTCATCAGTTTCCTTCCGTTGTACGGGGCCGACGGCTCCGCTGATCTGCCGCCCGGACCGCGCGCTTGCGCAGGGTGGGCATGGCGATAGGTACATGGGTGGTGCACACGTGCTCGCCGCCGGCGAGAGTGGCCAGGCGTTGCACGGGCACGCCGAGCAGACGGGCGAAGGTGCGGGTCTCGGCGTCGCATAGCTCGTGGAAGTGTCCGGCGACGTCGCGCACCGGGCAGTGGCCCTGACACAGTTGCACCGCAAAGGTGCCATCGCCCACGTCGCGGACCGTGGCGGCGTAGCCGTCCAGGGTCAGGGCGTCCGCCAGAGCGCGTGCCCGGTCGGCGGGGTCCTTGCCGGCAGCCTCCACGATCGGCATGTAGCGGCGCTCGAGATCACGCCCACGGGAAGCGGCGAAGGAGTCAACGGCCTTTTCCCCACCGATCTGCGAGAGGTAGGACAGGGCACGGTTGGCCAGTTCCGAGTAGCCCTCTCCGAAGGTGGTGCGGGCTTGGGCGGTGGCGACGTAGAAGCGTGCGGGGCGGCCGCGACGGCGTTTGCCGCCGGAAGAAGGGGCGTGGGCCTCAATCTCACCGTTCTGCTCCAGGGCGGTGATGTGGCGCCGCACGGCCGCGGGGGTCAGATCCAGAACCTTGGCCAGTTGTGCGGCGGATACAGGGCCCTTCTCGGCGATAAGGTCAAGGACCCGGGAGCGGGTCGAGTCGTCGTCTGGCTGACCCATGGTTGGCTCCTCTCCGCGGCTGCGCGATGCGGTAGCGGAGCTCCGGTCGACTCCGCCTGCGTGCACCAGATTTTAACGAACATCTTTGTTCCCAAATTCCGGTCTCGCAAGTTTCTGCCGCGGCGTCGGCACGTGCGATGGAGCACGTTGCCGGTCAGCGCTGCAGCTCAACCGTTTTGCGTGCACAAACCACCGGCCCGGAGGCACTCACCAAACCTCCGGACCACTGTGGTCCGCGCTCCTGCCGGACACGCCAGCCTGGCTGTCAAGTGCGCGCCATGAGTTCAACCTGTTCCCAAAGCAACGGGTCGGGCGCGGTGCGTGGCGTTCCCGGGTCCGGTGCGGCCACAGAGGCTGTGAGTACTGTTCCCCGCAGGCAAGGCAGTCTCGGGCCGACCAGTCTGGTTCCCTGGTGGCAGGGGGTCGCCGCCGGGGTGCCTGGTGCCGGCATGTCCCACCCCGCCCGCCTGCCGCAGACAAGACCTACTCCCATACGCTCGCCGGCACTGCCTTGGTCTCGGACTCGGACCACCCGCATCCAGTTGGACCGCCCGCCTGCGGTTGGACCGTCTGTCTGCGGTTGGACCGTCTGTCTGCGGTTGGACTGCCTCAGACCCACTCTCAGACGGTCCAATTGAAGAAACCCGGTCCAAGTGCAAGAGCGCGGTCCAACTGAAGAAACCCGGTCCAAGCGCAGAAACGCAGTCTGAGCCGAGGGGGTTGACAGCAGGCCTGCCCACTACACACCAGGGCTAAGCACCACGCTCGAGCCGATATCCCGTGGCTCGGCACGGGGCTGAGGTGGGAGGGGCCGTGCTCGGGCAGGCGGGGACGCTTTCGGGCAGGCGGGGACGCTTTCGGGCCGGCTGGGTCGGTGTCGCTTCCGGGCCGGGGCCAATCGAGGACGCGGGTTAGACCTCCAGGACGCCGGCCGGCCGTCGAGAACGCCCTCCCGGGCAGACTCTTGGAGGGTCGGACCACGTCCTCGCGGGCCAGCCCACGTCCTCGAACCAGCCCGCCCACCCGACAGCCACCGCGCACACCCGAACACGACACCAGACCACCGCCCCGGGCCAGAACCGCCACACGGGCGCCACACCCTCAAACCCGAAGAGCCACATAACCGGAACGCCCCTACCGTCAGGGTCGGTCGAAGCTCCCGTCGAGATCACCACACGAGATGGCGGCCCGGACGCCTCATGGACCTCCGGGCCGCCGCTGCGCGTGGCCGGTCAGCGCATCCGCTACGGCCGTTGCGCGAGCTCGATCGCGGCCCATGGCAGTGGGTCGGGCGCGGTGCCGACGAAGGCGCCGTCGACGACGTCGTTGAATCCCGTGAGAATCCACTGCCCGTCACGCAGCCGGAACAGCTGGCCGGCGTACAGGTGCTCGGGGCGCACGTACCGCGCGGCGGCGACGTTCCAGGGGCCCAGCGGCCCCTCCCCCTCGGCGATCCACACGCACCCGGGCCCCGGGTCGGCCTGCATGTCCTGCCCGCAGGAGAACACCAGCAGGTGCCGACCATTCACACAGCGGGACTGGCTGACCTCCAGCTGGCCGAAGGCGCTCGGTTCGGTCAGCGGGGGCAGTACCTCCCAATGATCGAGATCGTCAGAGACGGCATGTCCGATCACCCCTGCACGCTTGCGGTCCACGCCGCGGGCGCGGGCGGTGATCAGCATGTGCCAGCGCCCGGCGTGGCGGAACACGAAGGGATCCCGCCACGGTTCGTCGAAGCCGGATTCCGGGTTCCACTTCTCATACCAGCGCCCATCCGCCTCGAGCGGCTGCACGCAGCAGCGCTCGAAGGTGACGCCGTCGGCGGAGTCCGCCCAACCGATCCGCTGCACCATGCCGCGCTCCGCACGGGAGATGCCCGTGTAGAACACGCGCATGCCGCCGTCGGGCTTCATGACGGTGCAGCCGGTCCAGATGGCCTGGTCGTCGAAGGCCGGTCCGTCGGAGTGCACCAGGCGTCTGGAAGCAGCCGCCAGTTGCGCGCATCGTCGGAGATGGCGTGCCCCAGGGCGGCGCGCCAGTGGCGCCGGTCGGGATTGTGCAGCGCCCGGGAGGCCCGCAGGAAGAACAGGTGGTAGTACTCGCCGTCGTCTGCGAGCCAGTGATCCCAGAGCCAATGGTCTGCCAGCGCCAGTGCCATTGCTCACCCCTTTACCGCGGTGCCCGCGAGCGACTGCACAAAGGACCGCTGGAAGATGACGAAGATGATCAGCACGGGCAGGGTGATCAGCGTGCCGTAGGCCATGATCTGCCCCCACACGGGGTTGAGCTGGAAGAAGTACTGCATTCCGACGCTCACCGGACGCATGGACTCCTGCTGCACCACCATTAGCGGCCACAGGTAGGAGTTCCACGCGGGCAGCATGGTGATGATCGCGACCGTTGCAAATGTGGGGCCTGACAGCGGGACGATGATCTTGCGGTAGATGGTCCACCAGCTCGCACCGTCCACCCGCGCCGCCTCGTCGATCTCCTTGGGGATGTCACCGAAGTGCTGGGCGAACAGGAAGATGGCCAGGGCGTTGGCGATGTAGGGCAGGATCTGCACCTGGTAGGTGTTGAGCATGCCCTGCTTGAGCAGGAAGCCGTCGACGGCCCACTGGATGGAGGGCAGCTTCGCCACCCAGAACACCAGCGGGACGGCGATGGTCTCGAAGGGCACCATCAGCGTCGCCAGCACCAGGGAGAGCACGATGTTCTTGCCCTTCCACCGCATGCGCGAGATGGCGAAGCCAATCATGGAGTTGACGATCAGGCCCAGGCCCACGATCGCCACGGTTACGATCACCGAGTTGGCGATGAAGCGTCCGGCGGGTACGCGATCGAACACGCCCGCGTAGTTGTCCAGGCTCAAATCCCCCACCGGCAGGAACGCCTTGAGCGAGCCGAGGTCGGCGAAGATCTGGCTGTCGCTCTTGAAGGAGGAGAAGATCATGAACAGCAGGGGGAAGACGGCGACTATGGCCGCCACGGTCAGCCCGATGTAGGTCAGGACCTTGGAGCGGCGTTTGGTGGCGAGGCGGCCTCGCCGGCGAGAGGAGCGCTCCACAGAGGGGGCGTTACTGCTTTTGGTCACTGCCGTGGTCATGTCAGTCACTCTCCCTGGTGAGGCGGCGCTGGATCAGGCTGATCACCAGCACGGCGATGAAGAAGATCAGTGAGATCGCGCTGCCGTAGCCCATGTCCTGCTCCCGGTAGCCCTTGCGCACGGCGTGGTAGACGAGCGTGGAGGTGGCGTCCTGCGGGCCGCCTGAGGTCATGACGTCGACCTGCACGAACAGTCCGAGTGCGGCGATGGTAATGGTGACCAGGATGAACACCATGGTGGAGTGCAGCCCGGGCCAGGTCACGTAGCGGAAGCGCTGCCAGCCGTTGACGCCGTCCAGGGCGGCCGCCTCGTACAGCGCCGGGTCGATGCCCTGCAGCCCTGACAGCCAGATGATCATGTGCAGGCCGACGGCCTGCCAGATGGACAGCACGATGATGGCTGGCATGGCCGTGCCGGGGTTGTTCAGCCAGGCGACGGCGGACCAGCCGCCGCCGGTGAGGGTGTTGAGCACGGAGTTGAACAGACCGTTGTCCTGGTAGAAGAAGCTCCACAGGATGGAGACGACCACCATGGAGGTGACCACCGGCATGAAGATCATGGTGCGGAAGGCCGTCACCCCCTTGACCTTCTGGTTGACCAGGATCGCCAGCGCCAAGGCAAGCCCAGACTGACACGGCACCACGATGAGCGCGAAGAAGGCCGTGTTGGTCAGTGAGCGGATAAAGGTCGGGTCCGCGCTGAAGGCACGAATGAAGTTGTTCAGTCCGATGAACTCGGGCGGGTTCGGCGAGATCAAGCGTGCGTTAGTGAAGCTCAGCACGAATGTCAGCACGATCGGGATGCCCAGGAACAGCAGGAGCAGCAGCAGAGCCGGCGAGGACATCAGCCAGGCCGTGCGCGCCTCCTTGCGCAGCGCGGCAGAGCGCCCGCCGCGCAGCTTCGCAGGTTTCACGGATGCGATGGACATGAGCATCAGCCCTGTTGGTAGCCGTTGTTGGACTTGATGTCGGCGTCGATGTCCTTGACCGCCTGGTCGAGGGTGGACTTCACGTCGGCGCCGGACACGATGTCGCGGGCGGCCTTGTCGAAGATCGAGGAGATCACCTTGTACCCGGGCGTGGCGGGACGCAGCAGCGCGTACTTGGTGCCGATCTCGTAGACGGGCTCGAGCGCACCACCCTCGGCGTAGTACTCGGTGCTGGGCGTAGCCGAGGGCACGGAGGGGAAGTTGCCAATCGCGTTGGAGTACTCGACCAGGTACTCGTCTCGCATGAGGAACTCGATGAACGCGTTGGCCGCCGTCGGGTTGGAGCTGGTGGCGGAAACGCCCCACTGCCAGGAGCCGCCGCCCACGTGCGCGCCCTGGCCGAAGTCGACGGGCGGGAGGATGAGGACCTCGTCCTCACCGAAGGTCTCCTGCGACTGGAGCACCTTCCAACCACCGGCGTAGTAGAGCGGGACCTTACCCTGCAGGAAGTCCTGCCCGTCCGTGGCGGGAGTCTGCGAGGCGTAGCCATTGGTGAAGCAGGAGCGGAACCACTCGCCCCACTGCACGGCGGCGTCACCGTTGAGGAAGCCCTCGGCGGTGGCGAAGGTCTCCCGGTCGATCAGGTCACCGCCGAAGGACTGGAGCATGGGGGCATAGGCGTAGGGCCACCACTCCGCGGTGTCCGCTACCGAGAAGTCAATGGCGTACTCGTAGTCGGGCAGCTCGGCCAGCTTGGCCAGGGCGTCGTCGAACTCGTCCTTGGTCCAGGGCTTGTCAATCGTGGGGATCGGGACGTCGGCGGCCTCGAAGGCGGACTTGCGGCCCAGGAAGCACAGGGAGGTGTCGTAGGGCCCCACCGAGTACAGGGTGTCGTTCCAGTAGCCCTTGGCGGAGTCGATGATGCTCTCCTCCAGCTCGGAGGAGATCTGCAGCGGGGCGAGGTAGCCGGCCCAGGCCCAGTTGGGCATGATGGGGCCGTCCAGGTCGAGGATGTCGGGCAGGTCGCCGGCCACGGCCGCGGCGGCGATGGAGTCGTTGTAGGAGGCCTGCGGATAGTCCTTAATCTCGACGGGGGTGTCGGGGTTGGCCGCGTTGAAGGCGGCGACCGCCTTCTTGACGACGGCGAGCTCCTCCTTGTTGCCGCCGTTGTGGGTCCACAGGCTGATGGTGCCGGAGGAGGCGGATCCGGAGCTGCCCTGCTGGGAGGAGCAGGCGGCGAGGGTTGCGGCCACGGCGGCGGTGGCGCCGAGGCCTAGGAAGGTGCGGCGGGAGGTGGACATGGAACACTCCTTCGTGTGTCATTGCGATGGTTAACCGGGATGGTTGACCGGGATCGGGGCGATCCCGGGGCTTAGTGGGAGGGCCGGGCCCTCAGCGGTCTCAGGCTCCGACGGGCGCCGGAGCGGTGGAGTCGCGGATAATGAGCTGGCAGGGGAAGCGGTGGGTGGCGACCGGGTCGGGCAGGTCACCCGTAATGAGACGGCGCACCAGCCAGTCGGCCATCTCGTAGTGGGGCAGCCGCATGGTGGTCAGTTGCGGCGACAGGTTGGTGGAGATCAGCCGCAGGTCGTCGAAGCCGACCACGGACAGGTCCTCCGGTATGGACAGGCCCAGCGCGGCGGCCACGCGATACACACCCGCGGCCATGCCGTCGTTGTAGCAGAACACGGCGGTGGGACGATCCGTCCGCTCGAGCAGGAGCCGGGCGGAGGCGTCGGCCCCCTCGGGGTTATTGCCGCCGCTGATCACGAGGGAGGGATCGGGGGTGATTCCCGCCTCGCGCAGCGCGTCCTCGTAGGCGGTGCGCCGCAGCCCGATGGCGATGGTGGTGTCGTCGTGGGTGATGTGCCCGATCCTGCGGTGCCCCAGGTCCAGCAGGTGGGTCACGGCGTCCCGGGCGGCAGCCTCCTCATCCGGTACGACGCCGACGACGTCATCCCGATCCGCGAAGCCGTTCAGCACCGCCACATTGTTCAGTTCGGCGGGGACGTGCACCTGCTGGTGGTACATCGCGGCATGGACGATTACGTCCACTCGGCGCGAGCGCAGCTCGCGCACGGCCCGGCGGGTCTGTTCCGCATCTCCCCCGGAGTCGGTCAGTAGCACAGACCAGCCGAGTTCCCGACTGGCGGTGAGGATGGCGTCGATCATGGCAACCGCATAAGGGGTTGACAGCACGCTCTCGCCGAGCACCCCGACGGTGTGGGTGCGCCGGTTGCGCATGCCGCCGGCCAGCGCATCACGCACATAGCCGAGTTCGTCGGCCGCCGCGCGTACGCGTGCAGCGGTCTGCGCCGAGACCCGTCCCTTCGCCTTGCCGGAAAGCACCAATGAGGCAGCAGCAGTGGAGACCTGCGCGGCATCCGCAACATCGGCGAGAGTCGTCATCGCTCCTCCTGTCAGCTCATCAGCGAGCCGGGCTGTTTCGCCCGTTGGCATGAGTGTGCGACCCTCGACGAAGTTAAGTCAATCGATTAACGTCACGGATAGATATAGCTAAGGTGCGAGTCACGGGACATGGCCGCTCAGCCGTTGGCAGTGGCCCAGCTGCGCGCCCCGCGCACCAGGCATTCGGACCCGTCAGCAGAGCACCTCGTCGCCGCCGCCACCGGCACGGTTCGGGCGTCTAGTCGACCGAAGCGGAATCGGCCGCGTCGGCGCCACGGTGGGATGCGTACACGCCGCGGCGCCGCTCCAGGGCGGCCCGGATAAGTCCGGCGAACAGGGGGTGGGCGTGGGTGGGGCGCGACTTGAACTCCGGATGCGCCTGTGTGGCCACGTAATAGGGGTGCAGCGACCTATCGAGCTCAACGAACTCGGCCAACTGCCCGTCCGGGGAGGTACCCGAGATGTGCAGCCCCGCCTCCTCCAGCCGCTCGCGGTAGGCACCATTGACCTCGAAACGGTGCCGGTGCCGTTCGGATACCTCGGTGGCGCCGTAGGCCTCCGCGACCAGGGAGCCGGACGTGAGCACCGCCGGATAGGCGCCCAGGCGCATGGTCCCGCCCAGGTCTCCCCCACCGGTGACGAAGCGGCGCTGGGAGTCCAGGGTGGTGACCACCGGGTCGGGCGTGTCCGGCTCCATCTCGGTGGAGGAGGCGCCGCTCAGGCCCAACAGGTTGCGGGACGCCTCGATCACCATGCACTGCAGTCCCAGGCACAGGCCGAGCGTGGGCACCTGGTGCTCGCGGGCCCAGCGGAGGGCACCCACCTTGCCCTCGATGCCGCGCACCCCGAAGCCGCCGGGGACTACGACGGCACCGACCCCGGCCAGGCACCGCTGGGCTCCCTCGGGCGTCTCGCAGGTGTCGGAGGCGATCCAGCGGATGTCCACATGAGCGTCGCAGGCGAAGCCGCCGTGCCGGATCGCCTCGGTGACGGACAGGTAGGCGTCGTGCAGGTCGATGTACTTGCCGACGAGCGCCACCTCCAGGCGGTGCTTCGGGGCGTGCACCCGTTCCAGCAGGGCGTTCCACTCGGTCCAATCCACATCCCGGAAGGCCAGGTTCAGGCGCTGGACCAGGTAGCGTCCAGGCCCTCACGGTGCAGGGTGGGCGGCACCTCGTAGATGCTGTCGACGTCTCTGCACTCCACGACGGCGTCCCGCTCGACGTCGCACATGAGCGAGACCTTGCTCTTAATACCGTCCGGCAGGGGCCGGTCGGTGCGCAGCACGAGCGCGTCGGGCTGAATGCCGATGCTGCGCAGTGCGGCCACCGAGTGCTGCGTGGGCTTGGTCTTGAGCTCGCCGGCCGCGGGCAGGAAGGGGATCAGGGATACGTGCACGAAGGCGACGTTGTCCCGCCCCAGGTCGGCGCGCACCTGCCGGGCGGCCTCCAGGAAGGGCTGGGACTCGATGTCGCCCACGGTGCCGCCGATCTCGGTGATGATCACGTCGGGGACGGCGCCGTTCTCATCCGGCTCCGCCTGGGCGCGCATGACCCGCTTGATCTCGTCGGTAATGTGCGGGATGACCTGGACGGTGTCCCCCAGGTACTCCCCGCGCCGCTCCTTGGCGATCACGGTGGAGTAGATCTGACCGGTGGTGGCGTTGGCGGCCCCGGACAGGTTCACGTCGAGGAAGCGCTCATAGTGGCCGATGTCCAGATCGGTTTCGGCCCCGTCCTCGGTCACGAAGACCTCCCCATGTTGGAAGGGGTTCATCGTGCCCGGGTCGACGTTGATGTACGGGTCGAGCTTCTGCATGGCGACGCTGATGCCGCGAGACCGCAGCAGGCGCCCCAGGCTGGAGGCGGTCAGACCCTTGCCGAGAGAGGATACGACACCGCCGGTGACGAAGATGTGGCGGGGGATGGCGGGGGTCTTCCCGCCCGGACGTGCAGGGGTGTGGTTCACGGACCTCCAACGTAGCACCTAGATGAAACACGCCCGACGCATACGTCCTCCAGCGACTGTCCGGCGACCGCCCACTTCAGCCGGGCCGGTACCTACATGTCCAGGCCGTACAGGATGGTGCCGCGGGTGGCGGTGTACCCCAGGTCAAGAAACAGGTCGACGGCGCCGCTCGGGTCGTCGGACTCGAATCCGGCCGCGGCATACTCCATGCCGTCGGCCGCATAGGCGCGCATGACGGCGCACAGGAGCGCCGGTCCGACGTCGCGGGGGCGGTAGTCGGCCAACACGCCGATCACATCGGTGTAGCCCTCCCGCCAACCGAGCGCCTCCCAGTCCTGCTCGTAGCGGCTGGAGAGCGCATAGCCGGCCACCCGGGCACGGTCCCCGGATCGGTCCAGCGCCACGAAGCTCCACTGGGGCGCGAAGTAGGCGCGCCCGGCTCGCCACTCCTCCGGGCTCATGCTGCCGCCGCCGGAGTCGGCGAAGGCCTGGTTGTGGGCGCGGCGCACGGCGTCGTCGAGTTCCTCCGCCCACGGCTCAATGGTCAGAAAGCCGTCCAGGTCCACCTCCGGGATGGGCTCGGCCAGCGAACGGCGCACCTCCCGATACCAGCGACGCGGTTCGAAGCGCAGTTCGGCCAGGTGGTCCTTCATCCGCTCATCGTCTTCCAGAACCGTGGTGACGATGTGTGCGGGCGCGGTGGCGGCCGCGGACCCCGCGGATACGCCAGCCCGCTCGGCACCGATCAGGTGGCGGGCCCGCTCGGTCTGCCAGTGCAGCAGCGCCACCCCGATGCCGCGACGGCGCCACTGCGGATCCACCGTCCCGGTCATAGAGGCATAGATCTCCCCGGCCGGTCGCAGTCGCACCAGCCCGAAGGCGCGCATGACCCCGTTCTCATCCCGGCCGGCCACCCCAGAATAGGTGGGGTCCACAAAGTACTCGGCGGTCTCCTGGGCGCTGGTGCGGTACGGGGGGTTGTCCGCCGCCTCGGAACGGGCGATCAACTCGGCCAGCTCGGCATTGTCGCGCGGACCCAGTGGCGCCCAGGTGAGCATGCGGGGCAGCGCAGAGCGCGGGCCGGGACGAAGCATCGACCAAGGACCGCCCGGGCCGGTGCGGCGCGTTGAGCCGTAAACAGGTGTCATATGCGTCTCCTTCGACGAGACCGGGCCGATTTTAAGGGTACGGGCAAATGGCTCAGGCGTCGATGCGTTCGCGATCGATGTCAGCGGCGCCCTCAATGATGAAGTCGCGTCGCGGCTCCACGTTGGAGCCCATGAGCAACTCGAACACGTTCTCCGCCTCGGCCAGTTCAGCCTCATCACTCAGGGTGATGCGCCGCAGGGTGCGGTGCTCGGGCTCCATGGTGGTCTCGGCCAGCTGGTGGGCGTCCATCTCCCCCAGGCCCTTGTATCGCTGCGGCTCCTTGAAGGTGCGGCCCTGCTTCTCCAGCTTGCGCAGCGTGGTGACCAGTTCCTCGTCGGAGTAGGTATAAATGACCTCGCGCTTGCGTCGCCCCTGGGCGGAAACCTCGATGCGGTGCAGCGGGGGAACGGCGGCGAAGACCCGACCGGCCTCGATCATGGGGCGCATGTAGCGGAAGAAGAGTGTAAGCAGCAGAGTGCGGATGTGGGCGCCGTCGACGTCGCGTCGGTCATGAGGATGACCTTGCCGTAGCGGGCGGCGTCCAAGTCGAAGGTGCGCCCCGAACCGGCCCCGACCACCTGAATGATGGCGGAGCACTCGGCGTTGCGCAGCATGTCCGCCTGGGAGGCCTTCTGCACGTTGAGGATCTTGCCGCGGATGGGCAGCAGGGCCTGGAACTCGCTGTTGCGGGCGTTCTTGGCGGTCCCCAGGGCCGAATCGCCCTCGACGATGAACAGCTCGGAGGAGGCGACGTCGTCGGAGCGGCAGTCGGCCAGCTTGGCGGGCAGGGTGGAGGTCTCCAGGGCCGTCTTGCGGCGAGTGATCTCCTTGTGCATGCGGGCGGATACGCGGGCGCGCATCTCCCCGACGATCTTCTCCTGCAGGGCGCGCGACTGGGTCTTCAGGTCCCGTTTGGAGGAGGTCAGCAGGGCGGTGAGTTCCTTCTCCACCACTCGCGCGACGATCTGCCGCACGGGCGCGGTTCCCAGCACTTCCTTGGTCTGTCCCTCGAACTGAGGCTCGGGCACGCGCACGGTGATGACAGCCGTCATCCCGGCCAGGATGTCGTCCTTCTCGATGCGCCCGTCGCGGCTGGTCACCTTCAGCGCGCGGGAATTGGCGTCGATCTGCTTGCGCAGCACCTTGGTGACGGCCTGCTCGAAGCCGGTCAGGTGGGTGCCGCCCATGGGGGTGGCGATGATGTTGACAAAGGAACGCTCGGTGGTGTCGTAGCCGATGCCCCAGCGCAGGGCGACATCCACGGTGCAGGTGCGCTCCACCTCGGTGGGCCGCAGGTGCCCGCTGCGCTTATCGAGCTGCTGGACGGTCTCGGTGTAGGTGCCCTCGCCGGTCAGGCGGAAGGTGTCGGTAACGGAACCGTCGGTGGCCAGGAAGTCGACGAAGTCGGCGGTGCCGCCCTCGGCGTGGAAGACCTCCGTCCCCTCCCGCTCCGCAGCACCCGCGGTGAACAGGTCTCCCGCCGACGCCGAGGCGTGCGCGGCCTTGACGCTCAGAGCCGGGTCGCCTGCGGCGGGGCCGGAGGCGGCGGCGATCGCCTCCGGGGCGCGCTCGTCGGTGAGGGTGAGGGTGAGCCCGGGCACGAGGAAGCTGGTCTGCCGCAGCCGGGCGCGCAGGGCGGTGATGTCGTACTGGGCGGGTGCGGGGAAGATCTCCGGGTCGGCCCAGTAGCGCACCCGGGTGCCGGTGACGCCGCGGCGCACCTTGCCCACCACGCGCAGCTGGGAGGCCTCGGTGTATTCCGCGAAGGGGGCGGCGGGAGTGGGGCCGGCGGCAGGATCGGTGAAGACGCCGGGTACGCCGCGCCTGAAGCTCATGGCATAGGTCTTGCCGCCGCGGTCCACCTCCACGTCCATGCGCGCACTCAGGGCGTTGACCACGCTGGCGCCCACGCCGTGCAGGCCGCCGGCCGAGCCGTAGGAGCCGCCACCGAACTTCCCCCCAGCGTGCAACTTGGTGTAGACCAGCTCGACGCCGGTCAGGCCGGAGGAGGGCTCGACGTCCACCGGCACGCCCCGTCCGGTGTCCCGCACCTCGATGGAGCCGTCGGCGTGGACCACCACGTCAATGCGATCGCCGTAGCCTTCCAGGGCCTCGTCCACGCCGTTGTCGATGATCTCCCACACGCAGTGCATCAAGCCCCGCTGGTCGGTGGAGCCGATGTACATGCCAGGGCGCTTGCGTACGGCCTCGAGCCCCTCCAGGACGGAGAGGTGGCGGGCGGAGTAGGACTGGGAGGAATCTGGCACGCCCCGAACTTAGCCGATTACGGGGGCGGGAGCGGAAACCCGCGCCGTTGCCGCGGATGTGGCATTCGTCCGGAGCCGGGACCGGCGGGTCCGCGACCAGCGGTCGGATTCCCGCCGTTCGCCGTGGGCGCAGGGGGTGCGCCCCGGGCGGAAATGGGCTGCCCGGCGTTGGCGGAGGGGCCGGATGATGGTGGAATCGAGCCATGAGCACGACAACTCCAATCTCCCCCACGGTCGCCGCTCCGACGACCGCGCCCGCACAGGCCACCGGCCCCTCCGCGGCGACCGAGACGCGTCCGCTCACCACCGCCGATCGTTGCGATGTCTGCGGTGCACAGGCGTACCTGCGCGTGGTTCTCGCCTCCGGAGAGCTGCTGTTCTGCGCCCACCACGGCAACGCTCACCGGGATGCCCTCGAGCACCAGGCCCTGTTCATCCAGGATGAGTCCGACCGCCTGACCCGCCCCGACGAGGTCGCCTGACCGACTGTCGACCGCCGGCGTGTCTGCCGGCTTATCCCGACTTGCTGCCTACGCCCTCTGGCCGGATCGGCCAGAGGGCGTAGTAGTGGTGCACGGGGCCGTGTCCGTGGCCGACGCCGAGCGTATCGGCGTGCGCGAGCGCCCCGGTCAGGTACGTCTTGGCGTCCCGTACCGCCGCAATCCAGTCGTCCCGCTGCGGACGCAGGGCGGCGACGGCGGCCGACAGCGTGCAGCCCGTGCCGTGGGTGTTGTGAGTGTGCACGCGCCGACCGGGCAGCAGCACCGTGCCGTCGGCGTCGGCGTACACGTCGGCGGCATGCACGGCCAGGTGGCCGCCCTTGAGCAGTACCCGCCGCACGCCGGAGGCGAGCAGCGCCTCCGCCTGGCGACGCATCTCGGTGGTGTTCACGGCCGGCTCGCAGCCCAGCAGTGCGGCCGCTTCCGCCAGATTCGGGGTGATCAGGTCCGCCCGTGTGCACAGGCGGCGCAGCGCCGCCAGGGCGCCGGCGCCCAGCAGGCGGTCCCCGGAGGTGGCCACCATGACCGGGTCCAGGACGGTGTTGGCCAGACCGGGCAGGTACTCCCCCACCGCTTCGGCCAGGTCGGTGGTGGCGAGCATGCCGATCTTGGTGCGTCGGGGGTGATGTCCGCCAACAGTGTGTCCAGTTGCAGGCGCACGAAGTCCGCGGGCACGGCGTGCACGCCGGCGACTCCACGGGTGGACTGGGCGGTCAGCGCCGTCACCACGCTCATGCCGTAGGCGCCGAGGGCCCCCATGGTCTTCAGGTCCGCCTGGATGCCGGCGCCCCCGGAGGGGTCGGATCCGGCAATGGTCAGTGCCCTGGGGATCGGGGCGGTCATGGCCGGGCCTCCCACGCCTCACGCAGCTGCTGTGCGGCCTCCCGCGGATCATCCGCCCGGCAGATGGCGGATACGACGGCGGCCCCGGCCAGTCCGCCGGCGCGCAGGGCGGGCAGATCGGCTGCGGTGACACCACCGATGGCGACGCACGGCAGGTCGATGCAGGCGGCCAGGCGCGAGACGCCATGCACGCCCAGCCCAGGCGGGGAGTCGGCCTTGGTGGCGGTGGCCCGCACGACACCGATGCCCACATGATCACACACGTCCTCCTCCTGCGCCGCACGCAGCTCCTCGGGGGCGGCGGCGGACAGGCCCAGGTAGGCGCCGTCGCCAATGAGCTCGCGCACCACGGCGGCAGGCAGATCGCTCTGGCCCACGTGCACGCCCGCCACCGGCGCCCCCAGGCGGCGGGCAGCCAGGAACACGTCGACGCGGTCGTTGACGATCACCGGGACCGCTTCGCCCACGGCGCGGGCTACGGCGAGCACCTGGGTGAGGAAGTCGGCACCGCCGGCGTGCTTGGCGCGCACCTGCACGCAGGTGGCACCGCCGGCTACGGCGCCCGGGCCGTGTCGGCGACGGTGCGGCCTCGGGAGCCGCACTGGTCGCGTCGGTGACCAGGTAGACCCGCAGGTCGGGAGCGGGCCTCATGAGATCGGGACCCTGGCGACGTCGTCGGCATCCAGGGCGTAGAGGGCGTCCAGGAGGGCGATCTGGAAGGAGCCGGGACCCGCGGCGGTCTCGGCGGCAATCTCGGCCGCCGCACTGTAGACGGCGTGACCGGCCACGGTTGCGGCGTGGGCATCGGCACCTACGGTGCGTCCGGCGGCGATGAACCCGGCCACCAGGGCGCCCAGGGCGCAGCCGCCCCCGGTGACGCGGGTCAGCAGGGCGGAGCCCCCGCCCACCCGGGTTACTCGGGCGCGTCGACGACGGCGTCAACGGGACCGGAGATGGCGATGACGGCACCGGTCCGCGCCGACAGTGCCCGGGCGGCATCCAGGGCGGAATCCACGGTGTCGGCGGTCTCCACCCCACGCCCGCCGGCACCGCCCGCGGCCAGGGCGATGATCTCCGAGCGTTGCCACGGATAACGGTGGCTGCTCATCCAGCAGCCGGTGAGCGAGCCCGGTGCGGTGAACCAGGGTGCCGACGCCAACCGGGTCCAGCACCCAGGGGACGGCGGCGACGCGCGCGGCGACGGCGGCCTCCAAAGCGGCGGCGCGCTGTTCAGGCTGGGGCGTGCCAGATTGATCAGCAGGGCGGAGCGCCGGCGGCAAAGGGACCCGCCTCCCCGGTGATGTCAACCATGGCGGGCGCGGCCCCGACGGCCAGAAGCACATTGGCGGTGAAGTTCGTGGCGACCGCGTTGGTGATGCAGGCCACCAGTGGCGTATCGGCACGCAAGGCCTGCAGCAAAGCCGCGGGGCCCGAGGACGGTGCCGCAGCCGCCGGGCGTTCCTTCGGATGCGTGTTGATACACGCGTGCTGCGTCATGCGACATCCCTTCGTCAGCATTATCTGAACAGGTTCAACGGGTTTGTTCTCAGCCTTGCGGCACCCCGTGTCGTGGGCACAACGATAGCAAGCAGAAGGCCGCCCCGGAACCGGGTGGTTCCGGGGCGGTTGGGCTGCGGGCCGATGCGATGGTCTGCGGCTCAGTCGTCCAGGTAGTCGCGCAGCACCTGGGAGCGGCTGGGGTGACGCAGCTTGCTCATGGTCTTGGACTCGATCTGGCGGATACGCTCGCGGGTCACCCCATAGACCTTGCCGATCTCGTCCAGCGTCTTGGGCTGGCCGTCGGTCAGGCCGAAGCGCATGGAGACCACGCCCGCCTCCCGTTCGGACAGGGTGTCCAGGACGGCGTGCAGCTGCTCCTGCAGCAGCGTGAAGGACACGGCGTCGGCGGGAACAACGGCCTCGGAGTCCTCGATCAGGTCCCCGAACTCGCTGTCGCCGTCCTCACCGAGCGGGGTGTGCAGGGAGATGGGCTCGCGCCCGTACTTCTGCACCTCGACGACCTTCTCGGGCGTCATGTCCAGTTCGACGGCGAGCTCCTCCGGGGTGGGCTCGCGCCCCAGGTCCTGCAGCATCTGCCGCTGGACGCGGGCGAGCTTGTTGATGACCTCGACCATGTGGACGGGGATGCGGATGGTGCGCGCCTGGTCCGCCATGGCGCGGGTGATGGCCTGGCGGATCCACCAGGTGGCGTAGGTGGAGAACTTGTAGCCCTTGGTGTAGTCGAACTTCTCCACGGCGCGGATCAGACCGAGGTTGCCTCCTGGATCAGGTCCAGGAAGAGCATGCCGCGGCCGGTGTAGCGCTTGGCCAGGGAGACGACCAGGCGCAGGTTGGCCTCCAGCAGGTGGTTCTTGGCGCGCTGGCCGTCCTGAGCCACCCAGTGCAGCTCGCGGCGGTACTTGGCGTCCAGGTCGTTGCCCTCGGTGGCCAGCAGGTGCTCGGCGTACAGACCCGCTTCAATGCGCTTGGCGAGCTCGACCTCCTGCGCGGCGTTGAGGAGGGCGACCTTGCCGATCTGCTTTAGGTAGTCCTTGACTGGGTCCGCGGTGGCGCCGGCGGTGACGACCTTCTGTGCGGGCTCGTCGCCCTCGTCGGAGTCGGAGACCGTGAAGGAGCCGTCCTTGTCCTTATCCCCCTTGGACTTCCGCGACTTCTTGTTGGCCGCCTTCTCCGCCTCTTCCCGGCGGATGCGGTCCAGCTCGCCGGTCAGGGCGGCGATGGAGGGGTTCATCTTGATTCCCTTGATCACCCAACCGCGGAAGATGTAGCCGTTCTGGGTGAGGAACTCACGGGCGACGACGGGCTCCTCCTCGCCGGGGATGATGAAGCGGGGCACCGGCCCGTGCCCATAGGGGGCCAGGGTGATCGGGTCCTCCAGGGTGCCGTCACCGGAGATCTCCAGGCCCTCGACGACGGTGCGGCTGCGCACGAACAGGGTGGCGCCGGGCGCCAGCCGCACGTTCTTCAGCGCGGCGGGAGTGTTGAAGGGGTGGCGCTTGGTGCCGTCGCCGTTCTCCTCCAAGGACACGTCCAGGTAGTAGTCGCGCAACTCGGGGGCAGGGGCCTCAGATTCCTCGGAGTCCTCCGGCTCGTCCGCATCGGAGTCCTCTTCATCCTCGTCGACGTCGTCGTCAACGTCGTCCTCCACCAAGTCGTCGTCCTCATCCTCTACGAGGTCGTCCTCCTCGTCGAGGTCGTCCAGGTCGACGTCCTGCTTCTCCTCAAGGGCCTCGTCAACGTCGTCGGCGAATTCGACACGCTCCCGCCTGGTTGTGGGAGCAGGAGCAGCTGTGGAAGTAGCCACGGATTTCCTTTCGCGGAGCAGACGGTTCGGCCGGAGCGGCGCACGGAGCCTCGGCGTAGTCTACGCGAGACCCCAAACGGTCTCACCGGCGCGCGCCACGCACAAGGACTACGAACGAGATCCGGCCACCACTGCCAGCGCGAAGAGCAACGATGCGAACGCCGTGTCTATTCCCGGGTCCGATCATCTAGCCTGGTCCATGACCGACGTGGATGCCCTGTTGCCGCTTGTGCGCGGCGCCGTCGATGCCCGCCTGGATGAGGTGCTGACGCGGCTGCGCGCTCAGTGGCAAGACTCACCCGCCGTCACCGATGAGCTGTTCGCCGCCGCCGCCACAGCCCTGGCGGGCGGGAAGCGAATGCGAGCGGTGCTGGGCACGGTGGGGCTGGCCCTGGCGGGCGGAGACGCCGACCCCGCCACCGTGGCGGCCGGCCCCACCGCAGCCCGGTTGGGCGCTGCCCTGGAGCTGTACCAGGCGAGCGCGCTTGTACACGACGACGTCATCGACGCCGCCGACACCCGCCGTGGCCAGCCGGCCGCACACCGCCATTACGCGACCCGCCACCGCCAGGCCGGCTGGACCGGCTCGGCCGACGGCTACGGCGTCAGCGCCGCGATCCTCCTGGGCGACCTGCTGATATCGGCCGCCACCGCACAACTGGGCCAGGCGGCGGCCGGCTGTGAACGCGGCGCGGCGCGGGCCGCCCGGGACGCCTTCGACGCCATGACGGCCGAGGTCGCCATCGGTCAATTCCTGGACGTGCACCAAGAGGTGATGCCCCTGCCGGACCCGGCGGACCAACCGGTGGCGGCGGGCGCTGCCATGCGTGAGGACGCGCTGGAGGTGGTACGCCACAAGTCGGCCCGCTATTCGGTGATGTATCCGCTGCTGATTGGGGCGTTGCTGGCCGGCGCTGCGTCGGACGGTGAGCTGCTGGCCGCCCTGGAAGTCTTCGGTGAGGAGATCGGGATCGCCTTCCAGCTGCGCGACGATGTTCTGGCGTATTCGGCGATCCGGCCTGACGGGTAAGCCTGCCGGCGACGACCTGCGCGAGGGCAAGCGCACGGTGCTGGTGGCCCTGGCTTGGCAGCGTTGCAACGATGCGGGCCGGAAACTGCTGACCCGGGTGCTGGCCGGGGACGGGGCCGCCATGCTGCGGATGTGACCGCTGCCGCCGCACTGATCCGCGACTGCGGGGCCCTGGCCGCGCATGAGGATGAGATTGCCGCCCACACCGCAACCGGCCTGGCCGCGCTGGAGGCCGCCCCGCAGGCCCTGACGGAGCGCTCGCGGCACACGCTGCAAGGCCTGGCGGAGCTGCTGACCGCCCGGCGCAGCTGATCGTGGACGGACCGGCCGTGGACGCGCTGGGGTGCGCGGGCCCCGTACACTCAGCTACGTGACCAAGGATCCTCTCATCGGCCGGCTGGTCGACGCTCGCTACGAGATCGTCGACCGCGTCGCCCGTGGAGGCATGGCCACCATCTACCGGGCGCATGACCGCCGCCTGGACCGCATGGTGGCCCTGAAGCTGATGCACCCGCATCTGGCGGACTCCCCGGACTTCGTGGCCCGGTTCCGCCGCGAGGCCCGCGCGGCGGCGAGGCTGTCCAACCCGGGAGTGGTGGCCGTCTACGACCAGGGCAGCCTGGACGGCATCGCCTATCTGGTGATGGAGCTGGTGGAGGGCCCGAATCTGCGTGACCTGATCGCCTCCGGCCCGCTCACCGTGCGCGAGGCGCTCGGGCTTACCGCCCAGATTCTGGGGCCCCTGGGTGCCGCTCACCGTGCCGGCCTGGTCCATCGCGACGTCAAACCGGAGAACGTGTTACTGCCCGCCGACGGCTCGGTGGCCAAGGTCGCCGACTTCGGACTGGCCCGAGCCGTTACCGAGGTCGCCCAGACCACCACCGGGAACGTGTTGGGCACGGTCGCCTACCTGGCGCCGGAGCTGATCACGACCGGTTCCTCCGCGCCCTGCGCCGATGTCTTCTCCGTCGGCGTGATCCTGTATGAGCTGCTGACCGGCGCCCAGCCCTTCGAGGCAGACGCCCCCATCCAGATCGCCTTCCGCAACGTGCACGAGGACATCCCCGCCCCCTCGCTGCGGGTACCCGACCTGCCCGAGACCGTGGACACACTGGTGGCCGCGATGACGCGCCGCGATTCCCACTCCCGGCTAGCCGACGCCGATGCCGCCCTGGACCGGCTACGGCAGGTCGTCTCCACCCTGAGTGAGGCCGAGCTGGCGGTCAAACGCGGCGGCGCCACCGGATCGGTGCGCACCCAGGAGGTGCTGGCCGCCAACGCTGAGGCGGCCCGCACGGCGATGCTGGTCACCGACGGCGCCGAACCCGATGCCGATGACGAGGTCCCCGCCGACGCGGCCACACCGGGCGCCGGGCTGCGCACCGTGTCCCTGCCCATCGGCTCCATCGCCCCGGACGGTGCCGGCGGGGGCCGGGACGGCACCACGCGTGCCCTGGACCGCAGCCGACTGCCCCATGGCGGGGACGAGCGGGATACGCAGCAGGTGGCCCGCCACTCCGCGCGGCGCCCGCGTCGGCGTGCCATGATCGCCGCCGGACTGCTGTTGGCGGCCGCCGGGGGCGGGGGCGCCTGGTACTTCGCCGCCGGGCCCGGCCGCACCGTCCCGGTGCCGCAGATCCAGGGTATGAGCGCGCAGGAGGCGCAGGACGCGGTCGAGGCGGCCGGGCTGGTGTGGGGCACACCCACCCATGCCTACTCCGACACGGTGCCCGCGGACTCGGTGATTTCCTGCTCCCCCGACGCCGGCACCCGTCTGCACCTGGGCCAGGCGGTTACGCCGGTGATATCCGGCGGCATTGAGCAGAAGGTCGTGCCCGACGTCGTCGGCTCCACGCAGGAGGACGCCACCGACGCGATCGTGGACGCGGGGCTGACGCTTGGGGCGGTGACCAAGACCTACTCCGACGATGTCGCCTCCGGCATGGTGATTTCCTGCGAGCCGCAGTCGGGCACCACGGTGATCATTCCTCCGCGGTGGCGATCGTCGTGTCCCTTGGGCGCCAGCCCGCCACCGTCCCGGACGTGACCGGCATGAGCGTGGACAATGCCACCACCACGCTGGAGGCGGCCGGGCTCACGCTCGGCACTCAGTCGGAGGCCTACTCCGACGATGTGGCCTCGGGGATCATCATTTCCTCCACCCCGGCCTCGGGGGCGGAGGGCTACTACCACGGCGACGCGGTGGACGTGGTGGTGTCCAAGGGACCGGAGATGGTGAGCGTGCCTGACGTCGTGGGTATGAGCGAGAACGAAGCCGTCACCGCGCTCGAGGACGCAGGGCTCGATCCGCACGTCTCCCGCCTCATGGGCGGCTTGTTCGACACGGTCCGCTCCACCGACCCGCCTGCCGGGCAGAGCGTGGAGAAGGGATCGCAGGTGACGGTGAACGTGGTCTGAAACCCGGGTGGGGTCAGCCGCGCAGCATCTCCGCCACCTCGAATGCCATCTCCAGGGATTGCTGGTGGTTCAGCCGCGGGTCTACGAGCGTCTCGTAGCGGCGCGCCAGCCCGGCCTCGTCGATGTGCTCGCCGCCGCCGAGGACCTCGGTGACATCGTCGCCGGTGAGTTCCACGTGAATGCCGGCGGGCACGGTGCCCAGGGAGCGGTGCACCTCGAAGAAGCCGCGCACCTCGTCCATGATCGTGTCGAAGCGGCGGGTCTTGTAGCCGTTTTCGGAGGTGATGGTGTTGCCGTGCATGGGGTCAGTGATCCAGGTGACCGGCCGGCCGTCGGCGCGGACAATCTCCACCAGGGGCGGCAGCACGTCGCGGATGCGGCCCGCGCCCATGCGGGTGATCAGACTGAGCCGACCGGGGTCCCCCTCCGGGTTGAGGTGGTCGATGAGGGACAGCAGCTCATCGCGGGTCGTCGTCGGGCCGATCTTGACGCCCACCGGGTTGTGGACGCCCGCCAGCAGCGCGACATGGGCGTCGTCGGCGCCGCGGGTGCGCTCCCCCACCCACAGGAAGTGGGCGGAGGTGTCGTACAGGCGCCCGCTGCGGGAGTCCTCCCGCGTCATGGCGTCCTCGTACTCCAGCAGGAGGGCCTCGTGGGCGGCGTAGAAGTCGACCTGCCGCAGCGCCTCGAAGTCGACGCCGGCGGCTCCATGAAGCGCATGGCCCGGTCGATCTCCTCGGCGAAGGACTCGAAGCGCTTGTAGGCGGGGTTGGCGGTGAAGCCGCGGTTCCAGGAGTGGACCTCGCGCAGGTCCGCGTACCCGCCCATGGTGAAGGAGCGGATCAGGTTCAGGGTGGTGCCGGCGCGCAGGTAGGCGTCGACCATGCGCTGCGGGTCGGGGATGCGGGCCTCCGCGGTGAAGGCATGGTCGTTGACCGAGTCACCGCGGTAGGAGGGCAGGGTGACGCCGTCGCGGGTCTCGGTGTCCGAGCTGCGGGGCTTGGCGTACTGGCCGGCCATGCGGCCGATCTTGACCACCGGGGTGGAGGCGCCGTAGGTGAGCACGGCTGCCATTTGCAGGAGGGTCTGCAGCTTCAAGCGGATGTTTACGGCGGTGTTGTCGTGGAAGGACTCGGCACAGTCCCCGCCCATGAGCACGAAGGCGCGCCCCTGGGAGGCCAGCACCATCTTCTCGCGCAGTGAGTCGACCTCACCGGCGAACACCAGTGGCGGGCGGGTACGCAGGTCGGCCGCGGCGTCGGCAAGCGCCTGCGGGTCCGGGTAGCGGGGCTGTTGGGCGGCGTGGTGCTGGCGCCAGCCGGCCGCCCCGCCGGGTACCTGGAGCTCGTTCATCATGAGCTCAGCATAGGCGTGCGGAGCCCCCGCCGAACCGTCACGCCAAAAGGTGGGACGCAGGGCACGCGGCCGGGTCGGCCGGACGTGAGGGATCACGTCCGGCGACCCGCCTACCGGGAGTGCCGGGCTACTCGCGCCCGTTGCGCGCGCGTCTCAGGCCTCGCCGTCGCTGGGAGCGGCGGGCTCGAGGGTCTGGCCGAGCTCGGCCATCAGGTCAACGAACCACTGCTGGGTGATGTCGAAGGGCTTGCCGCCGGCGATCCGCTCGAAGGCGATGGCGCCGAGCTGATCGCCGTTCTCCTCGTCCTGGCCGATGACGCCGGGCTCGCCGCGCAGCGCGCACTCGACGGCCAGGTCGCACATCTGCTTGATCAGGGCCAGGTCCTGCTCGTTGGCGGCGGCGGCGCGCGAGTAGTAGCCGGACTTCTGCACCATGACCTTCTCGGCGCCGATCAGGTCGGCGAACTGACGGGCGAACCACTGACCGGGGTTGATGGTGTCGAGCTTGACGTGGCCGAAGGGGTCGCGCTGGACCTCCTCGCCCTTGGCCTCCATCTCCGCAATGATCTCGGGCACACCGGCGCCCTCGGACAGGAAGATGTTGACGTTGCCCTGCTCGTCCATGATGGCCTTGAGACGTTCGGCCTCGGCGGCGATGTCCAGTTTGGCCTCGGGCACGAAGACGGCGTGCACGTCCCAGCGTTCCTTGGTCAGGCCCAGCGAGGGGGCCCACTGACGGTCCTTGAGCAGCTCGTGGTAGCGGCGGGCGGTCTCGGCGGTGAGGTAGCCGCAGTTGCGCCCCATGCACTCGTGGACGATCAGCATGCGCGGGTTGGAACGGTGCTCGCCGATGACATTGAAGGCGAAGCCGGCGCCCTGCTCGGCGGCGGTCCAGGCGCCCAGCGACTGCCGGATCGGGACGATGTCGTTGTCGATGGTCTTGGGCAGGCCGACGACGGTCAGGTCGTAGTCGTGGTCGCGCAGGTAGGCGGCCAGGTCGGCGGCGGTGGTGTTGGTGTCGTCTCCGCCAATGGTGTGCAGCACGTCGACGCCGTCCTCGCGCAGCCGCTCGGCGGCGAAGGCGAGCGGGTCCACGCCCTCTTCGACCAGGCCGCGCTCGACCAGGTTCTTGGCGTTGGTGAGCTTGACACGCGAGTTGCCGATCGGGGAGCCGCCGTACTGACGCAGCACGCCCGCGTTCTTGCGAGCCGCCTCGTCGATGACGACGTAGTTGCCGGTGAGCAGGCCGTGGTAACCGTACTGGTAGGCGATGATCTCGACGTCGGGGGCGACCTCGGTGTAGCGCTCGATGAGGTCGCCGACGGCGGCGGAGAGACAGGGGGCGAAGCCGCCCGCGGTGAGGAGGGCGACGCGACGGATCGACATCGGAAACCTTTCGTCAGTTGATGGGGCTTGACGCGGTCATCCTACCGGGATGCCGCCGCCGTGCGGCCAGATCGTTCCACCCCAACCTCAACACCCGCCGAGACCGGCACCCGTTACGCACCGAGACCGGTGGAAGTGACGTGCCGGAACCGGCCAAGGCCGGTCGGACTACCGCCCTGGCGGCCCCAGTTGGCGATCACATATGCGTTATCATGAGTGGGTGACACAGCGCACCGAACGTGAGTGGATCCGCTTCCGTCGCCACGCGGCGGGGCTGAGCCAGCGCGAGCTTGCGGATCTTGCGGGTGTCAGCCAGCCACTCATCGCAGCCATTGAGTCCGGCGTGCGTCGTGCCTCCCGGAGCACACTGCAGCGGCTGACACAGGCGTTGCAGGTGCGTCCTTCGGACCTGCTGCACGCTGCACGCCAGGAGGTCATCGCGTTGGCCGCTGCGCATGGATGCCAAGTCATCGGAGTCTTCGGCTCCGTTGCCAGCGGCGAGGATCGCCCTGAATCAGACATCGACTTGCTGGTCCGCTTTCCAGCAGATGCGGACATCCTCGACCTGTTGGAGCTTGAGGAAGAGCTGTCGGATCTTCTGACGGTGCCCGTCGACGTGATCTCGGCCAGCAGCGGCTCAGTCGCGACGTCCGGGACTTCCCTGGAGTCGGTAGGGATATGAGTACTACATCATCGCCCACGGACCGAGTGGAACGACGCCTGGCGGATCTGAGACGCTTCGGAGCCGAGGCCGCCTTCATTGTCAGCCACGGCTTCGACGCATATGCAGCAGACTCGATGGAAGGAGCGCTGCTGCGCAATGCCGGTGAACGGGTGCTGATCAAGATCGCCACTGTCGTCGAGAAACTACCCCGGGAGTACAAGGCGCAGTTCCCCAACGTCGACTGGGTAGGGATCATGCGCATGCGAAACCTGGTCGCGCACCACTACGACAAGGTCAATGATGATCTGATGTTCCGCGCACTCGAAGTTCGCATCCCCGGCCTGCTGACCGCGCTCGGACTGTGAACGGGCTCGGCGTACTGTCCGGATTCGGCACGAACGGCGTCGGCATGCTCGGTGCGACTTGGAGAAACCGCATGGTTTCAACCCTCCCGAAAGCGCCGACCGGCGCGGACCGCTTGTTTATGCCGATCTTGGACATTTTCTTAAGCAGGGTCCGTCAGGACTCGTTCACGTGCGGCTCATCGTCCGCGTCTTGCCCGGGCGTCGCAATGTCTGCCGACGAATCAGCCGGATTCGTCTGCGCCCTCTCGGAGCCCTCGGCCTGGTCATCCTCCGATTCGGCAGCGTCATCCGGCTCCGCCGGGGGCTCGGGGATCTCGACGTCGGGGGCGGGGCGGCCGCCGGGCGCCTCCACGGGCGCGGCGGCGGGACGCTTGGCGGCCAGTTCTTCCAGCATTTCGTTAACGACTTCCTCAGCCGTCTTCTTCTCCGCGTCCATCGCCTTCTTCACGTCCGCGGCGTACAGATCCACATACTCCTGACCGGACAGGGACATCAGCGCGTACATGATCTCGTCGGTGATGGAGCGCAGCACGAAGCGGTCGTTCTCCAGGCCCTGATAGCGAGAGAAGTCCAGCGGCTCGCCGACGACGATGCCCACCCGGTGCCGGGTGGAGGGGACCACCTGACCAATGGGCTGGGCCAGGTTGGAACCAATCATGGCCACCGGGATCACCGGCGCACCAGTGGCCAGGGCGACACGCGCCACCCCGGTCTTGCCGCGGTATAGACGCCCGTCGGGGCTGCGCGTGCCCTCGGGGTAGATGCCGAACAGCTCCCCCGAGCGCAGCCGGTCGATGCCGGCCTGCAGGGCCGCCATGGAGGCCTTGCCCCCGGAACGATCCACCGGGATGGTGCCGACGGCCGTCATGAAGTTCTTCACCGCCCAGCCCTTGATGCCCTTGCCGGTGAAGTAGTCGGACTTGCCGATGAAGGCAACCTCGCGATCCATCAGCAGCGGCAGGAAGAAGGAGTCGATCACAGCCAGGTGGTTAGAGGCCAGGATGGCCGGCCCCTCGGCGGGAATGTTCTCCTCGCCGCGGATCCAGGGCTGGTACAGCATCTCCATGGCCGGGCCGACGGCGGCCTTGATACCTCGGTAACCCACTGTGGGACCTCCTGTGTGCATCCGCGGTCGGGAACTGGCCGGGCCGTCCGGGTACACGCGTCGGGCGTGTCCGCGGCTGGATCGGCTGCTGATCAAGTCTAGCCTCGCGGTGTGGTCCAACAGGTGCTCTCGCCGCCCCCGTCCGTCGGCATCGCCGTCGACCGGGGGCAGCGCGAGCCGGCGCGAACGCCGCTCCCGCAGTCTCAGCCGGTCCAGGCGGCCTTCACGGACATGGGAACGGCGCTTCGCGACGTGACCTTCGTCGTCGTCGACCTGGAGACCACCGGAGGCGGCCCGGGCGCGCACGCGATCACCGAGATCGGCGCGGTCAAGGTACGCGACGGCGTGGTCAATTCAGAATTCTCCACGCTCGTAAATCCGGGTTCCGTCATTCCCGCCCAAATCACCGTGTTGACCGGCATCACCAACGCATGGTGGTAGACGCCCCCGCGGTGGAGCAGGCGGTGGCCGCCTTCCTGGCCTGGGCACACCTGACCGAACCGACCACGGTAGCGGTCGCCCACAACGCCCGCTTCGACCTCGGACACCTGCGTGGTGCGGCCCACGCCCTCGGCCTGAACTGGCATGAGCCGGTCGTGCTGGACACACTGGCGTTGGCCCGCCGAGCCTGGGACCGCACCGAGGTACCCAACCATAAGCTGGGCACGCTCGCCGCCCTCGTGGGTTCTCCGACGGCGCCCACCCACCGCGCGCTGGACGATGCCCGCGCCACCGTGAATGTGCTGCACGCCGCCCTGGAGCGGCTCGCCCCTCAGGGCGTGACTCACCTGGAGGATCTGGCCACTGCCACCGACCCCGTACCCGCATCCCGGCGGGTTAAGAGCCGGCTCGCCGACGACCTGCCCGCCGCCCCCGGCGTGTACCAGTTCCTCTCCCCCGCCGGGCAGGTGCTGTACGTGGGCAGCGCCGTGAACCTGCACCGGCGGGTGCGCTCGTACTTCACGGCTACGGAGAAGCGCACCAAAGTGGCGCACATGCTGGACACGACCGTGGCGGTGCGGGCGATTGAGACGCCACCGAGATCGAGCGCGCGTGCGCGAGTTGCGCCTCATCGCGGAGCTGGATCCGCCGGTCAACCGCCGTTCCCGCGCCCCACAGCGCCGCCCCTGGCTGCACTTGTCCAACTCCCCGCGCCCGCATCTGGCGCTGACGACCACACTGCCGCTGGCAGAGGCGGACCGCGCCGTCGGCCCCTTCAGTTCGCGCACCGCGGCGCGGGAAGCCCAGCGGGCAGCGGAGTCGGTGCTGCGCCTGGAGGTCTGGGACGGGCGCACTGCCCGCGCGGTGCGCCGCTCCGATACACCCGCCGATGCCGATACAGCCGAGCGGGCGCTGGCGGGAGAGATCGATCTGGTGGCGCTTCCGCTGCTGGAGCGTATCGGCGAGCTGTCGGACGAGGAGCGCTACGAGGAGGCGGGACTGTGGACGCAGCGGCTGCGGGCGCTGTTGGTAGGGGCGTGCCGGGCGGAGAAGGTCCGTCCGCTGCTGACCTGCCCGCACCTGATGGCGGCCCGACGGCGCGAGCGCGGCGGCTGGGAACTAGTGACCGTGCGCTGGGGGCGCCTGGCGGGCTCGGCGGTCACTCCTCCCGGAGCGGATCCCCGCCCCACCATTGCCACGCTGCGCGCCACCGCGCAGGTGGTGGAGCGACCCGCGCGCATCGGGACGGATACGAGTGTGGAGGAGACGGCACTGCTAGCCGACTGGGTGCTGGATGCCGGGGCACGCCTGGTGGAGGTCGAGGGGCTCGACGACGCTGCCCAGGCGGACGGCACCGGCGCCGCGCTGTGTTGGCCGGTGGGAGCCGCCGCCAGACACCGGCGCGTTCTCAATGCCGAGACCTGATGCGACTGGGCTCGGCAGCGTCCCCTTTGGCAGCCGTCGGTCAGCCGGCCGGAGTCACGGAGCCGCGTCGCGCCCGCAGCGCCTTGGCCACACCCTCCTGCAGGCCGAGCGGGTCCAGGGGGCGCGGCACCACGACTTCCGCCTTGGCCCAGGCGGCCAGCCAGTCGTCCTGGGGGCGGGCGGTCAGCAGCACCACCGGGGGCCGCTGCTCGAGCTCGGTGAACAGCTCGTGCGCCAATCCCATGCCGCCGAGCTTCTTCGTCTCGGCGTCCAGTACCAGCGCGGCAAAGGGATCCTGCCCGGCCTGCTGCCGGTCCTTCATGGCCAGGCGGACACCCTCGGCGGTAGCGGCCTCGGTCCAGGACACCAGTGGCATCCCCTTGGCGGGACGGCGGCCAACGCCGTTCATCACCTGCTGACGCACGGTGGCGTCGTCGGAGAAGACGAGAAGGTCAAGGGTGGCGGGTGCTGCCTGATCGGTCATGCGGTCCTCCAGTGGACGACGGGGCTTTAGCGGTCAGTGTAATCGCGACGCGAAGCGGCGTCGCCCTCTTCAAAGCCAATCGATCACCGTCTACGATGAATTGCGTCTAGGACTTCAGTCGCACCCATGAGTGAGGCTGCGTACCGCGACGTCAGTATCGACAACCGCACACCGCGAGGCAGGACGCTATGAGCGCACCGACCGACATCAACACTCCGAAGTACACGCTGCCCGAGCTCCCCTATGACTACGCCGCCCTGGAACCGCACATCTCCGGACGCATTATGGAGCTCCACCACGATCGCCACCACGCCGCCTACGTAACCGGCGCGAACGCCGCCCTGGAGCAGCTGGCCGCGGCCCGCGCCACCGGCGATTTCGCCGCCATCAACCTGTGGGAGAAGAACCTGGCCTTCAACCTCGGCGGGCACATCAACCACTCGATCTTCTGGAAGAACCTCTCCCCCAACGGCGGCGGCGAGCCCGAGGGCGAGCTGGCCGAGGCCATCAAGGACTCCTTCGGTTCTTTCGCCGCCCTCAAGCAACAGCTGAACGCCGCCGCGCTGGGCATCCAGGGCTCGGGCTGGGCGGTACTGGCCTACGACTCCCTGTCCGGCAAGCTGGTCACCTTCCAGCTGTCCGACCAGCAGGGGAACGTACCCGTGGGGACCATCCCGCTGTTCCAGATCGACATGTGGGAGCACGCCTTCTACCTGGACTACCTCAACGTCAAGGCCGACTACCTGGCGGCCATCTGGCAGATCGTCAACTGGGAGGACGTCACCGAGCGCCTGGCGAACGCCGTCGCCCATGCCGAGGGTCTGATCGTGCGCTGAGGCCTGACCGAATCGAATACGTGCGGCGCCCCAGCCCCGTACGCAAAAGCAGTGGCCCTCCCCCGCCGACTTTCGGTGTGGGAGGGCCACAGGCGTTTGGGAGTCACCTACAGAATCGCGGCGATGTCCATGACAAAGGCCGCAGGCACTGTCTCCTGGGATTCGTCACCGGGGATAAGGAACACCACGCGGGAACCCACCGGGATATCGATCAAGGCGCCGGCGGGCGAGTTCCCCGAGATCACCATGTCTTGCGCGGCACCGGCGTCCCAGGAGGACTGCAGGGAACCCGGGTCATCCCAATTGACAAAGGCCATGTGTAGCAACACGTAGTCGCCGTCGGCAACCGGTTCCCCCGTGCCGCGCGCCAGAACGAAGGTCTCCTGCTCGGTAGGCGCTTCAGCGTCGTCCGCCACCGAGACGGTGGCTGCGGCGCCGAGGTCGCCGGAGACGGTTACGCCACGATCCGCCAGTGCCTGTTCCGCCTGGGGATCGGCAACCGCATCCTTCGATGCCGTAGCAGCTGACTCGGCAGTCTCTGTCACTTCGGAGGTCGCTACCGCATGCCTGATTTCGACAACAAACACCAGGCGCCGGACGGAGCGTTCGGCGAACTCGCCGGCTGACCGTAGCCGAGTTCCGCCGGAATGGCGATTTCCAGGCGGTCACCGACACGGTGCCCGCTCAGCCCGCAACGCCAGCCGGAGATGACCCCCTGCAGG
The DNA here is from genome assembly GCF_002154335.2 of Actinomyces ruminis. Classification (GTDB taxonomy): domain Bacteria; phylum Actinomycetota; class Actinomycetes; order Actinomycetales; family Actinomycetaceae; genus Actinomyces; species Actinomyces ruminis. The sequence continues at coordinate 6,403 of NZ_MTPX02000060.1, read as the reverse complement.
CTGAACGGCGTCGCCTCTCCCCGCGCATAGGAGGAGTCGAAGGCCTCGGTGGCGCCCCACTCCCAGCCGGCGTAGTTGGCGATGACGATGGAGCCTCGGTCACCTCGGCGCCGTCTCCCGCGTCAAGGGTCTTGACGGTCAGGTTGGCGGGTGCGTCGCCGTCGCCCCAGGTGATGGTGGGCTCGGATCCAGCCTCCCCTTCGAGAGTGGGCAGGGAGTCGGAGTCATCGTCAATCGTCAACGTGGAGCAATCAACGCTGCTCAAGGGAGTGACGGTGGCCTCGGCCGACGCAGAGGCGCTGGCTCCCCCGGACGAATCAGAGCAGCCCACCAGGGTCAGACAAGCGGTCAGAGCCAGAGCGGGCAGGATGGTTGCGGCACGGCGCAATTGAACACTCCTCGGATGCGTGCGAATAGCGACGGGGTGAGGCGGGAAACGTGCGTCCGCTGCGCCACCCCGGCGCTTGACGGCACCGACACCCGTGTGCCGGCTGCACGTGGGACAGGACAGTCAGCGCCCGGTGTGCTCAGTGGAAGGACTCACCGCAGGCGCAGGTGCCCACGGCATTGGGGTTGTCGATGGTGAACCCCTGCTTCTCGATCGTGTCGGAGAAGTCGATGGTGGCGCCGTTCAGGTAAGGCACGCTCATACGGTCCACGACCACCTCCACGGACGCCAACTCCGCGTCGCCGGTGGCGAAAGAGCGGATGGCGTCGCCGTCCAGGACACGCTCGTCGAAGTAGAGTTGGTACACGAGCCCGGAGCAGCCGCCCGGCTGCACGGCCACGCGCAGGCGCAGATCATCGCGGCCTCCTGGATCAGCAGGCCGGCGACCTTGGCCGCGGCGGCCTCGGTGAGGAAGACCTCGTGGGTGGGAGCGGTCGTGTCGCTGGAAGCCTCGGTCACGGTGGTCTGAGCCATGTCTGTCTCCTCCTAAGGGGTGCCTTACACCGGGGCGAACACGCCGACGGTCCGAGATGTTCCCCTCACCCTACGTCGGGCCGCATGGTGAACAGGAACACCGGCGGGCGTGATGGCACTCACCGTGCCGGGTGTCTCAGGCGAGCGTGACCAGTTCGAGGTAGTCCTCGCTCCACAGGTCCTCGTCGCCGTCGGGCAGCAGCAGTACCCGATCGGGGTCCAGCGCCTTGACCGCCCCCTCGTCGTGCGTAACCAGGACGACGGCGCCGACGAACGTGCTCAGAGCACGCAGAATCTCCTCCCGGCTGGCGGGATCGAGGTTGTTGGTCGGCTCATCCAGCAGCAGCACGTTGGCGCTGGAGACCACCAGCAGGGCCAGGGCCAGTCGGGTCTTTTCCCCGCCGGACAGCACGCTGGCGGGCTTGTCGGCGTCCGCACCGGAGAACAGGAAGGAGCCCAGCACGCTGCGCACCTCGGTGTCGTCCAGGCCGGGGGCGGCGCTGCGCAGGTTCTCCACCACGGTGCGCGAATCGTCGATGGTCTCGTGCTCCTGGGCGTAGTAGCCGAGCTTGAGGCCGGTGCCGGCCACGACCTGCCCGGAGTCTGGGGGCTCAATGCCTGCGAGCAGGCGCAGGAGCGTGGTCTTCCCGGCGCCGTTGAGTCCGAGGACCACCACGCGGCTGCCGCGGTCGATGGCCAGGTCGACGCCGGCGAACACCTCCAGCGAGCCGTAGGCCTTGGACAGTCCGTCCGCGCGCAGCGGCACTTTGCCGCAGGGCGCAGGGTCGGGGAAGCGCAGGTGGGCGACCTTCTCCTGGGCGCGCTCGGCCTCCAGGCCCGCCATGAGGCGGTCGGCACGCTTGAACATCTGCTGCGCAGCCACCGCCTTGGTGGCCTTGGCGCGCATCTTCTCCCCCTGGGCGCGCAGTGCCGCCGCCTTCTTCTCGGCGTTGGCACGTTCGCGGCGACGCCGATTCTCATCGTTGGCGCGCTGCTTGAGGTAGGCGTCCCAGCCGAGGTGGTAGACGTCGAGGACACCGCGGCCGGCGTCCAGATACATGATCTGGTTGACGGTGTCGCGCAGCAGCTCGACGTCGTGGCTGATAACGATGAAGCCGCCCGAGTAGGCGCGCAGGTGGTCGCGCAGCCACAGGATCGAGTCGTGGTCCAGGTGGTTGGTGGGCTCGTCCAGGAGCAGCGTGTCGGGCTGTTGGAACAGCACCCGGGCCAGCTCCACGCGCCGGCGCTGGCCCCCGGACAGGGTGCCGATCGGCTGGTCAAGCACCCGGTCGGGCAGCCCCAGGGAGGCACAGATGCGGGCGGCCTCACTGGCGGCGGCGTAGCCGCCCGCCATGGTGAACTCGTGGTCGATCCGGGTGTAGCGGTCCAGGGCCTTGGCCTGCGCGTTGCCGGTGGTGGTAGCGATCTTCTCCTCGGCCCGGCGAATGCGTGCGAGCAGGGCGTCGATGCCGCGGGCGGACAGGACCCGGTCGCGAGTGATCTCGTTCAGGTCCCCGACCCGAGTGTCCTGCGGCAGGTAGCCGACCGAGCCGTTGCAGGTGATCAGGCCCTCGTGCTCGACGGCCTCGAGACCATGGCGCTCGTCAGCATCTGCGACCGCCTGGCTGGTGCCCTGCGCCACCGAGGCGGCGGCCAGGAGCTTGGTCATGGTGGTCTTGCCTGCCCCGTTGCGTCCGACCAGTCCGATGCGCATGCCCTTGTCCACCCGAAAGGAGGCGTCGGCTACTAGTTGCCGGGCGCCGATGCGCATGGTGAGGTTCTGGACGTTGATCACGCCCGCATGGTACGGGCATCGGGGAGGTCACCCACCCGTCGGAGCGCGACGGCCACCCCGGTTGTCCGTCACATCTTCAGGACGCGGACGAGCCCGGCGCCCCGGGAAGATCAGTCCCACCACAGCCAGGTGCCGAGCGGCCCGTGGGTCCAGTGGCGATGTAGAGGCTTGAGTTCATCGGGGTCGGCGTGAGCGTCCAACTGATAGCGCTCGGCCACGCAGCACCACACCTCCCGCAGGCCCAGGGCGACCAACGCCTCCAGTTCCTCGGCGTCGTAGGGGTCGCGATCCTCACATGCCCAGCAGTAGTCTTCATCGTCGTTGTCCTCGTCGTCGTCATCGAGGCCGTCGATCACCTCAAACAGGGCGTCGAGCAGGTCGGGGTCGGCGATCCACAGTCCTTCCACACTGACGCGTTCATCCTTTCGCTGCGGACCAATGCCGTAGCCCGATAGGCGTACCCGCCCGTCGGCGCGAATGCAGGCGCGCAAGAGGGAGCCCAGGCTGGGGCCGAGATTCTGCCGGTCGGCGAGTTGTTCGGCGGGCAGAATCTCCAGCAGGCGCCTGGCAGTGCTCGGACCCAGGTCGTGGAAGGGCGTGTAATCATCCTCCGGCGTGCCGTCGGTAATGATGCCGGCGGGGGCGAAGCGAATTGCGCCGGGATCACGGTGGAACGCAGCTCGTCACGACAGTCGGCGAGGGCGTGCCACACGCCGGCGCGTACCGTCCACCCGCGTGGCCCGTACAAGCCGGGCTCCTGGTCCCTGTCGCGCGCCGAAGGCGGTGTGGGTCGCGGTGTCGGCGGCGCCTCGGCCCCAGTGGGTGCATTGATCGGGGTGGATGCAAGCGGGGTCATGATCAGTCTCCTCAGATTGGGGTGCTACGACGGCGGCGGCGTCGCCGTCGCCTCCCAGCCTGTGCCACCCCGGGGGCCGGGCGCCGAGCCCCTGTGAATACGGATCGCCGAGGGTGCCGCGAAGCTCACCGGTGGACTTCGGTGAGTTCTCGGGCCGTCACCAGCAGACGGTCATGGGCTCACAAGCCGCTCACCAGCGGCATTCGGCGTGTCGCCCAGCGACGCGCGGTCGGGCAAGGAAATATGCCCCAGATCACCTTCAGGGGCGCTACTCTGGCGCACGGGGTCTTATGCAACCGGGCCCCTTCACCCCAGCCCGTCGGTCCCTCCCTTCGGGGCGAGGCCGGCGGCCGACGGTAAGGTCAACATGGCAACTACCACATCCGCTCCAGAAGCGATTCTTGAGGCCGTAGGCGGCCCCGAGAACATCGTCAACCTCAGCCATTGCGCCACACGATTGCGCTTTGAGCTCCAGGACGCCTCCGTGGTCGACAAGGCCACGGTCGAGAAGATCCCCGGGGTCATGGGCGCAGTGCCGCAGGCCGGCGACCGCTACCAGATCATCATCGGCGGTGCCGTCCAGGGCGTGTACGACGAGATAATGAACCTGCCCGCCATGAAGGGCGGCAAGGCGGCACAGTCCAATGCCGACGTGAAAGCCGCCGCCCGCGCCAAGGCCCGCGGCAAGAACGCCTTTGTGGACTCATTCTTCGAGTACCTGTCCGACTCCTTCCGGCCGCTGCTGCCGGTGCTGCTGGGCACCTCCCTGATCATCGCTGGCGAGGCGATGGCCGAGGCCTTCGGGCTCATCGACACCCGCGCCGAGGTCAAGCCGGCCTGGCTGGCCTTCGTGGACGCGATGTACCGTTCGGTGTTCTACTTCCTGCCGATCATGGTGGCCTACAACGCCTCCAAGAAGCTGCGGATCGACCCGTGGGTGGGCACGGCCATCATGGCAGCGCTCCTCACACCGAACTTCATCGACATGAGCAACCTTGAGAAGACGACCAATGTGGTCTGCACCCACAATGCTCTCCTCGACAAGGACTTCTGCACCGCCACAGTGTTCGGGCTGCCCATGCAGCTCAACGACTACGGTGGCCAGGTGTTCACGCCGTTGATCATGGTGGCGCTCCTGGCGCCGCTGTACAAGGGACTGACGCGGATCATCTCCCCGAACCTGCAGATGGTGTTCGTGCCCTTCCTGTCCTTCGTGATCATGATGCCGATCACGGCGTTCCTCCTCGGCCCCATCGGCATCTGGCTCGGTACGGCCCTGGGTACAGCGCTGTCTACGCTGAATACCGCCGCACCGGTCGTCTTCGCCATCATCATCCCGCTGTTGTATCCGTTCCTGGTGCCGCTGGGCCTGCACTGGCCGCTCAACGCCCTGATGCTGGCCAACCTCGACTCCTTGGGCTACGACTTCATTCAGGGCCCCATGGGTGCCTGGAACTTCGCCTGCTTCGGCGCTACCGCGGCGGTGCTGGCCATCTCCATCCGGGACCGTGACAACGAGATGCGGCAGACCGCCTTCGGCGCCCTGGTGGCCGGCCTGTTCGGCGGTATCTCCGAGCCGAGCCTGTACGGTATTCACCTGCGCTTCAAGCGCATCTACCCGCGCATGCTGGTCGGCTGCGCCGTGGGCGGTCTGGTCATTGGTCTGGGCGGCGGTGTGAACGCCAAGACCTTCGCGTTCACCTCGCTGCTGACCATCCCGGTGTTCAGCCCCATGGCCCTTTACGCGATCGGCATCGCAGCGGCCTTCTTCACCTCCTTCATCATTCTGTTCATCTCCGACTACCGCACCGCCGAGGAGAAGGCCGAAGCACTCGCGGCAGCCGGCGGCGTGGTCGAGGCCTCCCCGGAGGAGACCGCCGCCGACCTGGCGCTGGAGGCGGCGGTCAAGGCCCAGGCCGAGCAGCCCAAGCCGGCATTGGCTGAGGGCGCGGTCACCGAGCTTGTCTCCCCCGTGCGCGGCACCGTGGTGCCGCTCGCCGAAGTCGCCGACCCGGTGTTCGCCGGCGGCGCCGTCGGCCAGGGCGTCGGTATCGAACCCTCCGAGCAGCAGATCGTAGTCACCGCCCCTGCGGCCGGAACCGTGGTGGTGGCACCCGAGTCCGGGCACGCCTACGGCATCAACCTGGACTCGGGCGTCGAGGTCCTCATCCACGTCGGCCTGGACACGGTTGAGATGGAGGGCAAGGGCTTCGAGGTCCTGGTCAAGCAGGGCGACCGCGTCGCGGCGGGACAGGAGCTGGTGCGCGTGGACCGGGCCGCCGTCGAGCAGGCCGGGCACCCGCTGACCACGCCAGTGCTGATCACCAACACGGCGGCCTTCGCCTCCGTGGAGGCGATCGCCTCCGGCGAGGTCGCCCCGGGCGACCCGCTGCTGCGGCTCACCGCCTGAGCCGTGTCGGCCGGCCGACGACGCCGGTCGGACCGAGTGCCGGTGGGCGACGCCCCTCTGCGGGGCGTCGCCCACCGGCACTCTTTTGCGGCTTCGGGTTATCGGTGCGAGCGTGGTGCTTTAGAGCGGCGTGTCGTGGGGATTCCCGCTGCCGGTCTTCGCGGTTTGGACCGTTGTCCCCTGTTTGGACCGCGAAAGTCTATTTGGACCGCTGTCCCCTGTTTGGACCGCCGTTGTGTGCAACTGGGGCGGTCCAAACCGACGCGGGCGGTCCAAACCGACGCAAGGGGTCCAAACCGACGTAAGGGGTCCAAACCGACGTAAGGGGTTCAAACTCGGGGTGGCGCGGCGCATGAGTGGCTGGGCTGGAGGTGCGCCTGGCCGGGCGGTGGCAGGCAGGGGCGGCGGCCCGGCGCCAGG
>NZ_MTPX02000059.1 GCF_002154335.2 Actinomyces ruminis | reverse complement strand
AACTCTCCAAACAAAACAAAAACCAAACAAAGAAACCAACAAAAAACCAACAAAACAAACAAACACGACACACTATCGAGATCCCAAACAACACACCCACCGGGTTTCCGCATCGCCTTACGGCCGATTGCTTCATCCCGGAAGCGCCGGATGAACTTTAGCGAGCCGCTTGACTGTGGTCAAATCAGAATTCCGTGATCCGAACCTCGACCAGCGGTCCTGTTCAGTTCATCCGCGCCGCCTTCCCGGGTGATCCCCGCGGCGGCGACAGGGGAATACTCTACGCAGCCCTTCCTCCCCGGTCAAACGGATCGGCGGTGACAACAGCCACATGCCATTACCGCCGCCGCTCCGGCTGTCAGCGGGTCAGATCCGCCGCGCCACCGCCAGGTTACGCCGCCCCCTCCGCACGAGCACAACGCCGCCCGCCAGCAGTTGTTCCTGCGTGACCGGCGCATCCTCATCGGTCACTTTGGCATTGTTGAGGTAGGCGCCGCCGGCCGCCACTGTCTTGCGCGCCGCATTGCGTCCCCGCTCGAGTCCGGTAGCGACCAACAGGTCGACGATCGTAGACGTCCCCACCTCGAGGGGCGCGGCCGGCAGGTCCGCGGTGGCGGCGGTCAGCGTGGCCTCGTCCAAGGTGGTCAACTCGCCCCTCCCCCACAGGGCCGCGGTGGCGGCCTCCGCCTGCGCGGTTGCGTCCGCGCCGTGGACCCAGGTGGTTACCTCGTGAGCCAGAACGCGCTGAGCCTCACGCGCCTTCGGGTTGTTCGCCACGGACTCCTCCAGCCGCTCGATCTCCTCACGGGGCAGGAAGGTGAAAACCTTGAGGAAGCGCACCACGTCGGCGTCGTCGACTTGCAGCCAGAACTGGTAGAAGGCGTAGGGGCTGAGCATGTCCGGGTTGAGCCAAATGGCCCCTCCCTCGGTCTTGCCGAACTTCGTCCCATCGGCCTTGGTGATCAGCGGATTGGTCATGACGTGCACGGAGGCGCCCTCGACCTTGTGGATCAGGTCCATGCCGCCCACCAGGTTGCCCCACTGGTCATTGCCGCCGACCTCCAGGGTGCAGCCGTACCGGCGGTAGAGCTCGAGGTAGTCGTTGGCTTGAAGGATCTGGTAGCTGAACTCAGTGAAGGAGATGCCCTCCTCGCTGGCCAGACGGCGGGCCACGATGTCCTTCGACAGCATGGTGCCCATGCGGAAGTGCTTGCCGAGGTCCCGCAGGAAGTCGATCGCACTCAGCTGGGCGGTCCAAGCCAGGTTGTTGACGATGCGGGCCGGATTCTCCCCGTCGAAGTCGAGCAGGTGCTCAAGCTGCCCGCGCAGCCCCTGTGCCCATTCCGCGACCACTTCCTTGGTGTTCAGCGTCCGCTCCCCCTTGGCCCGCGGATCGCCGATGAGCCCAGTGGCCCCGCCGACCAGGGCCAGCGGATGATGGCCGGCCAGTTGCAGGTGGCGCATGACCTTGACCGCGACAAGGTGACCGTGGTGCAGGGAGGGCGCGGTCGGGTCGAAACCGCAATAGAAGGTGACCGGTCCGCTGGCCAGCGCTGCGCGCAGCGCGTCGATGTCGGTGTGCTGGGCGATGAGGCCCCGCCACTGCAGCTCGTCCAGGATGTCGGTCACGGTCCAGTGCCTTCCCATGTCTTTCTCCCGGCACATGCGGGCCGGGGCCGGGGCGGTTGCCCGGCGCGGGCTAGTCTGCCACGGCCGCTCGGCGCACCCGGTATGGCGTCAACGGATCGGACATTGCACCGCCCGTGGCCCTGCGAGCCGGCGATGAGGACGGTCAGAGAGTCGGAGTGCCATCACCGTGGCGCCGTGCTCACCCCGATCAGGGGACCGTAAACCTCCCAGCCGCCGGCCGCCCGGGCACGTTTGCCGGCCTCGATGATCAGTCCGTGGAGGTCCACCAACTCCGCATGACTGAGTCCTTCGGCGTCGATGTCCGCCTCCAAGGCGCGCCTGGTGGTCTCGTAGTCGCGGCCGACGGCGTAACCGGCCTGCCGCAGCAGGCGGCGCCCGTAAGCGTCGAAGATGAAGCGGCGTCTGCCGTAGACCATCAGTGCCGTCACATCCGCACTCTCCGGGCCAATTCCGGGCAGCGCCAGCAGTTCGGACCGCAGCGCATCGTCGTCCAGTTCTGGTGCCGCCCGGCCGGCGGCGGAGAGCATCCAGGCAGCGAAGGCCCGCAGCGAGCGCGATTTGGCCCGCATAAAGCCGGCCGGGCGGATCAGCGCCGTCAACTCCGCATCCGACAGGCGCAGCAACCGGTCGGCCTCGAAGCCGGTGGCCTCCCGCAACAATGCCAGGGCGCGCTCGACATTCGTCCAGGCCGTGTTCTGCACCAGCACAATCCCACACACGTATTCGAAGGGGGTTTGCGCCGACCAGGACGGGGTCTCCCCGAGCGCGTTTTGCAGGAGCGTCAGCAGGTCGCGTACTGGCAGCGGGTGAGGACCGCGGGTCATTTCCCCATCCCCACAGGCCGGTCCCAGACCAGTGAGTAGCGCCAGTAGAACCGGCGACGTACCCGGGTGCCGGGCAGGATACGGTCGGCGGCAGCACGAATCTCGCGCAGAGACTGATCCGCCGGTGCGGTACGCACCCCGATGTCGGGGGTCTCACAATGCAGACGACTCGCGACGCGTATCGGGACAACGCTCAGCGCGCTGAGCAGCCAGTCCGCCACGGACTTGTTGGCGGCCAGCCCGATGATAACGAGCCGGCCGCCCGGTGCCACCAATGCGGCCAGGCGCTTGAGTCCCTCCTCCAACGGCAGATGGTGCAGGACCGCTACGCAGGTGACCGTGTCGAATACTCCCAGCTCGCTGACCACCTGGGGATCCAGCACATCGGCAAGCAGCACATCTGCTCCGTCGATTCCGGCCAGGCGTTCCCTGGTCCGCCGAGCGGCTGCAGGATCTGTCTCGATCCCGACGACCTCGTCACATACGGCCGTGAGCCGTTCCAAGAGCAGCCCCTCGCCGCAGCCCACATCCACGGCACGCCCGCCCCGGCGAGCGGCGTCGGCCACGAGTTCGCGGTGGAAGGCCACATTGTGGTTCCAGTAGCGGTTGGAATGCGCAGCTGCAGCACTCATCGCCCGTTCCTCCCCCGGCGGCGTGGCCGGGCCGGCTTGTAGGGCGAGACCGTGGGCTCACCGTCGAGCCAGAAGCGCCAGGGAAAAACAGCACCGTCGCCGCCGGGACCGGCCACACCGGTGCGCGGGCCGGTGCGGATGCGCTCAGGATCGGGTCCCAGGCCCGGTCCGGGCAGTGTCAGGGTGACGCGTGAACCTGGGGGACCGAGCCGGACACCGTCATCGTCTCGGGTCAGTCCGAGCGCCTGACACAGCCGGGCCGGTCCCCGTGCCAGGTCACGATCCGTGCGGGCGGCGGGACGACGCCGTCGCGCCAGCTCGAGCCCGGCTGTCACCTCCCCGCCGCGCAGCAGCACGGCGCGCGAGGACCCGACCGGGCCGCAGACGATGTTCGCGCAGTAATGCATGCCGTAGGTGAAGTACACGTAGATCACGCCCGCGGCCTCGAACATGGATGCGTTGCGCGCGGTACGACCGCGGTAGGCATGCGAACCGGGGTCGGCCTCACCCCGGTAGGCCTCCACCTCGGTCAGACGCACCGCCACCTCTCCCTGCGGGGAGCGCGTGGTAAGCACGGCGCCGAGCAGTCGTGGAGCCACCGCGACCGAGTCTGCCGCAAGCAGGGACGTCACCTCCCCGAGCATGACGGGGAGGCCATGGTGCAGCCCCTTCCCCGCAGCGGGTTGTGCCATGTGCCGTGCTCCCTCACGCCTCTCGGATGCGGACCTCCCCGGCGCCGCCGACTGGGCCGTCCAGCAGCGAGCCCTCCCAGGAGAACACGCGCAACTCGGCGGAGTGCTCGATGGCGCGAGCCAACTGCTCGACCACCCGCACCGGGGCGGTCCCGCCGTGACCGGCACGGGCGGCCACCGAACCGGCGGTCGACAGCACTGTGCGCACCTGCGGCGTCAGCCGCGGATCGATGGCGGCGAAGTCCGCATCCGTCAGCTCCCACAACTCGATGCCGCGGTGTTCGCACTCGCGCACACAGGCGCCGGAGAGCTCGTGGGCTTCACGAAACGGCACGCCCTGCTTGACCAGCCACTCGGCGATGTCGGTGGCCAGGGAGAATCCCTGCGGGGCCAGAGCGGCCATGCGCTCGTAGTTCAGGCGCATGGTGGCGATCATGCCGGACACGGCGGGCAGCAGTACCGCGAGCGTGTCGACGGCGTCGAAGACGGGTTCCTTGTCCTCCTGCAGGTCCCGGTCGTAGGCGAGTGGCAGGGCCTTGAGGGTGGCCAGCAGCCCGGCCAGGTCGCCGATGAGGCGACCGGCCTTGCCGCGGGCCAGCTCGGCCACGTCGGGATTCTTCTTCTGCGGCATGATGGAGGAGCCGGTGGAGAAGGAGTCGTCCAGGGTGACGAAGTCGAACTCCTTGGTGTTCCAGATGATGATCTCCTCCGCCAACCGGGAGACGTCCACCGCCGTCATGGCGAGAATGAAGGACATCTCGGCGACCGTGTCGCGCGCGGAGGTCCCGTCGATGGAGTTCTCACAGGCGGCGTCGAAGCCCAGGTCGGCGGCAACGGCATCGGGGTCGAGCCCGAGGGTGTTGCCGGCCAAGGCTCCCGAGCCGTAGGGGCTGACGGCGGCGCGCGCGTCCCAGTCCTGAAGCCGCTCGACGTCGCGCATCAGCGGCCAGGCATGGGCGAGCAGCTGGTGGGCGACCAGCACCGGCTGGGCGTGCTGCATGTGGGTTCGGCCCGGCATGATGGCCTCACCTGCAGCGGAGGCCTGATCGATCAGGGCATCGACGACGTCGAGCACGAGTCCGGCCAGGTGCCGGGCCTGGTCGCGCAGGTACATGCGGATCAGGGTGGCGATCTGGTCGTTACGGGAGCGTCCCGCACGCAGTCGGCCGCCCAGGTCTGCTCCGGCGCGCTCCATGACTCCGCGTTCGAGGGCGGTGTGCACGTCCTCGTCGGCGGGCGTCGGGGTGAAAGCGCCGGAGACGACGTCGTCCTCCAGGCGGTCCAGGGCGTCGAGCATGCCGTCCAACTGAGCGCCGTCGAGCAGTCCGGCGGCGTGCAGAGCCCGGGCGTGCGCACGCGAGCCGGCGATGTCGTAGCGGGCCAGGCGCCAGTCGAAGTGGGTGGATACCGACAGCGCCGCCAGGGCGTCGGCGGGGCCGCCGGTGAAGCGGCCGCCCCACAGGCTGATGCCGGTGGGGGCTGCGAGGGCTTCGGGGGCCGATGGGGTCGGGGACGGCTGACTCGTCATGGTGCCCATCATGGCGCATCTACGTGGGTGAGTGTGAGCCGGCCCGAGGCGTGGACCGGTGCGGGGTAGTAGGGCGCGCGCCGTCGCGGGCATCGGCACGGGCATCATCGCGGCTGCGTTCATACAGGCGGTGCAGGCCCAGCCAGGTGCCCAGGGCGCAAATGACCACCCAGTTGCCCTCACTGAGCAGGCGGGACTCGGTGAAGGACTGAACCGTCAGTGCAGTCATTAGCAGGGCGGGCAGCAGCACCGAGCGTCGGAGTCGATATTCCGCAGTGCGAGCCGAAAGGAGCGGACCAGGAGCAGCAGCACGAGCACGACGACGAGCGTCGCCCCCACCACGCCGGTCTGGAAGAGCGCCTCGATGTAGGCGTTGTGCGCGCTCATGGTAGGGGTGCCGTCCGGGCGGACCACGAGGGTGGCGAATATCGGGAGCCACGGCACCCAGTACATGATCCAGCCCCAGCCCAGGATCGTGTGTTCCTCCCAGAGCTCCAGCACCCGCTGCCATATCTCCCAACGGCCCGACATGTCCGAGCTGCGACCGAGCACTGCGGTGACCTGAGAGTGCAAGCCAATAGCCGCAGCAACGAGGGCCACCCCCACAGACGCGGCCATGATCAGCACGGCAGGGCGGAATCGGGGCGGAACCCGACGAACCAGCCACAGCACCAGGCACACCGCACCGCAGATCACGAGTGCCACGGAGACCGTTGCCGAGCCGGTCAGCACCAGCACCAGCAGGGACACAGCCGTCCAGGTAACCAGCCCCAGCGGACTCACCCTCCGGTCGGCCCAACGCACCGCCACGCACAACAGGGTGAGCAGGGCGATGAAGGCCAGCGGGTTGCGGTTACCGACAATCCCCTGGATCGGGCCGCCGTTGAACAAGTCGCCATTGACCCAGTAGTAGGAGATCGGGACCTCCTCCCAGTCCCGCATGTACAGCGGTATGAGCGGGTGGCGCAGGAACAGCGCCACACCGGCTTCCAGCAGGAGGCTCAGCACGAGGGTGGCCTCGAGTGCGCGGCTGAGGGCATCGGTCATCTGCCGCAGAGACAAGCCGCAGGCCAGCAGCACGCCGGCCGCGCTGGTAGCCACCATGAGCAGCGCCGCCAGGGCGGTGTCCCCGGGGTACTTGGACCAGATGATACTCAGCACGCAGACGCCGACGTATGCGGACGTGACCGGCGGCAGGGCACGCCAAGGCACGCGATGTCCCTCATGAAGAAAGATGAGCAGGAGCACGACGCCGCTCAGGGCGGCGATCAGGCCGAACGCCCACCAGCCGACGAGATTGCGCACGCCCTGACCGGAGAAGGTCAGGAAGAAGGCCCAGGTTCCCACGGCGGGCAGCAGCGGACGGCGCGAGCCGCGCACCGCGGCCACCGTGGGGGTGTGGGCGTTCGGGGGCACGCTCTCCTCCTTGTATTGGTTCCCCGCATCCGGGTTGAGATGTGTGCGGCTCATTTGGCATCAACAGGGTGGCCGACACGGCTTGTGCCGCACCGGCCTGCTGTTGCCGTAGCGTAACCGCATCCGTCCGTCCGCGAGGCGGAATCGGCCGCACAAGCCCCCGCCCTGAGGGTTGTTCACATGCCGTATGAATGCGATTGGCGGCCCCGTCTGAGGACCGCCAACCGTCTACGCAATGCGGCACGTTATAAGTGCCGGTGTGGGAGTTAGAAGGACACGCCGCGTCCCAGACGCACGTCGCGGGCAGCGGCGAGCTTGGACTGCATGCCGTAGATCTCGATGAATCCCCGGGAGGAGGACTGGTCGAAGGTGTCACCGGTCTCATAGGTGGCCAGGTTGAAGTCGTACAGCCCGGTGTCGGTGCGGCGGCCATTCACGGTGGCCCGGCCGCCGTGGAGCACCATGCGGATGTCTCCGGTCACGTAGTACTGGGTGTCCTCGATGAAGGCGTCCATGGAGCGCTTGAGCGGGGAATACCACTGGGCCTCATAGACCAGGTCGCTCCAGGTCTGCTCCAGCTGCCGCTTGTAGCGGCGCTGCAGGCGCTCCAGGGTGACGGACTCCAGAGCCTGGTGCGCCTCGATGAGCGCAACCGCGCCAGGAGCCTCGTAGATCTCACGAGACTTGATGCCCACCAGCCGGTCCTCGACCATGTCGATGCGACCCACGCCCTGGGCGCCGGCACGCCGGTTAAGCTCCTGAATGGCCTCCAGCGGGGTCACCGACTTGCCATCGATGGCGGTGGGCACCCCCTGCTCGAAGTGGATGACGACCTCGTCGGGCAGCGGCGGGTAGGTGGGGTCGTCGGTGTAGACGTAGACGTCCTTGGTGGGGGCGTTCCACAGGTCCTCCAGGAACCCGGTCTCGATGGCGCGGCCCCACACGTTCTGGTCGATGGAGAAGGGGTTGTGCTTGGTGGTCTCGATCGGCAGGTCGTGTTTCTCGGCGTACTCGATGGCCACGTCCCGGGTCAGGGCCAGGTCTCGCACCGGGGAGATGCAGTTCATGTCCGGGGCCATGGAGGTGATCGCCACCTCGAAGCGGACCTGGTCGTTGCCCTTGCCGGTGCAGCCATGAGCGACCGTGCTGGCGCCGAACTCGCGGGCGGCGCGCACCAGATGCTTGGCGATCACCGGGCGGGACAGGGCCGAAACCAGCGGGTACTTGCCTCGTAGAGCGCATTGGCCTTCAGGGCGGGCATGCAGTACTCCTCGGCGAACTCGTCGCGCGCGTCGGCCACGTAGGCCTCCACGGCGCCGCAGTCGAGGGCGCGCTGCCGGATCACCTCCAGATCCTCCCCGCCCTGGCCGACGTCCACCGCTACGGTGACGACCTCGCGGCCGGTCTGTTCGCCGATCCAGCCGATGGCGACGGAGGTGTCCAGGCCCCCGGAGTAGGCGAGGACGACGCGGTCCTGGTGCTTGCTCATATGCGTTCCGTTTCTTTCTCTATGGTGTCCGTATAAGACAGTGTTGTTCGTTGATCGGGAATTGGTCGGGTGCGGGAGGGTGTGGTCAGCCGCGCGAGCCGGGATCGGCCAGGGCCAGCAGATGGGCGGCGACCTCGGCAGCCACCGCCTCCGAGCGGGTGATCACCAGCACGGTGTCGTCTCCGGCGATGCAGCCGAGCACGCCGGGCAGCATGGCATCGTCGACGGCGCTCGCCAGCAGTTGGGCGGCGCCTGCTGGGGTACGCAGGACCAGCTGGTTGCCCGCCCATTCGGCGGTGACCACCAGGTCGGCACACCAGCGGGCCAGCCGGGCGGTGGTGTGCTCTGCCAGGGGCTCATCATCGTCTCCGGCAGGGGGCACCTGCCCGGGAGCGCCGGCCTCGGGAACGGCGTAAACCTGGGTGCCGCCGGCGCCTCGGACCTTGGTGGCGCGCAGTTCCACCAGGTCGCGCGAGAGCGTCGCCTGGGTGGTCGCCACGCCGCGGCGGGCCAGCGCCTCGCGCAGTTCGGCCTGGGAGCGAATGCGCTCGTGGCCGAGGATCCGGGTTATCAGGGCGTGGCGGGCCGTCTTGGTGGCGGGCACGGTCGATCCGGGTTCGTAGGCCGGAGGTTCGGACGGTGTGCTCATGCCGCCGCCCGCCGGGTCAGGATGTCGGTGAGCACACCGGTGAAGGCATCGGCATCGGCATCGGCGAGGACGAAGGGCGGCGCGAGCCGGAGCGTATCCGGGCGGGGTGGGTTGACAATGAAGCCGCGCTGCTCCAGCTCGGCGGCCACCTCAGCGGCCGGGCCGACGGTGTCGGTCAGGCCGACCCCGCGCAGCAGCCCGACTCCACGTACCTCCGTCACCCCGGGCACGTCCGCCAGCTGCGCTGCCCACCGGTCGCCGAGTTCGGTAACCCGCTTGAGCAGCTCCTCTTTATTGATCGTGTTGATGACCGCCAAGGCGGCCGCCGCGGCGACGGGGTTGCCGCCGAAGGTGGTGCCGTGCTGGCCCGGGCCCAGCAACTGGGCGGCTTCCCCGGTGGCAACAGTGGCCCCGATCGGCATGCCACCACCCAGGCCCTTGGCAAGGGTGACAACATCCGGGACCACGCCGGGGGCGAGCAGGTGGTGTGCCATCCAGGCACCCGTGCGGCCCATGCCGGTCTGTACCTCGTCGATGATCAGCAGGGCGCCCGCGGCGGCGGTGAGTTCGCGGGCCGCCTCCAGGTAGCCGGAGGGCAGGGGCTGTACGCCGGCCTCCCCCTGGATGGGCTCGACGAACAGGGCGGCCACGTCCGACCCCAGAGCTGCGCGTAGGGCATCGACGTCGCCTGCGGGAAGGAACTCCACCCCGCCGGGCAGCGGCTCGAAGGGCTCCCGATAGGCGCGCTTATGAGTAAGGGCCAGCGCACCCATGGTGCGACCGTGGAAGGCGTTCTCCAGGGCCAGGATGCGCGGGCGGGTGGCACCGCCGTGGCGACGGGCGATTTTGAAGGCCGCCTCATTGGCCTCCGTGCCCGAGTTGGCGAGGAAGACCCGGGAGGCCTGCGGCGCGCCGGGGAACACCAGGGCGTCCAAGGTCTCGGCCAAACGGATCTGTGCGGGAGAGGTGAACAGGTTGGAGATGTGCCCCAGGGTGCGCAGCTGCTCGGTAACCGCGGCGATTATTGCCGGGTGGGCGTGGCCCAGACAGTTGACGGCAATACCGGCCAGCAGGTCAACGTATTCGTTACCGTCGGCGTCCCAGACGTGGGCGCCCGCGCCGCGGACGAGCACGCGCGTGGGAGTGCCGAAGGTATTCATGACAGCACTCGCGTAGCGCCCCCGCCAGCTCTCATTGAGTCCGGCCGCAGCGGTGGCGGTGGGAGCGGATTCGGGGATGGGCGCTGGAACGCTCATATCGTGGCGCCTCCTTTCGTACGGGACTGCGGAATGACGTCGGGGTGAACGACCGTGCCGACGCCGTCGTCGGTGACGATCTCCAACAGCATCGAGTGCGGCTGACGTCCGTCGACCACGTGAGCCTGGCCGACGCCGCCGCGCACGGCCCGCAGGCAGGCCTCCATCTTGGGCACCATGCCGCTCGACAGTTCGGGCAGGAGCGCCTCGAGGGCGTCGGCGCCGATGCGGGAGACCAGTGAGTCCTTCTCTGGCCAGTTCGAGTACAGCCCCTCCACGTCGGTGAGCACGATGAGCTTCTGCGCCTTCAGGGCCACGGCAAGCGCGGCCGCGGCGGTGTCGGCGTTGACGTTCAGGACCGTAGTGGCGTCGGCCACGAGCGGGGCGACCGAGGAGACCACCGGGATGCGCCCCTGGTCGAGCAGCTCGATCACCGAACGGGGATCGACCTCGACGACGTCGCCGACCAGGCCGACGTCGACGCTCTCGCCGTCGACGGTGGCCAGGCGCTGGCGGGCGCGCAACAGACCGCCGTCCTCCCCGGAGATGCCCACGGCCGCGGAGCTGTATTCATTGAGCAGGCTGACCAGCTCCCGCTGCACGCCGCCGGTGAGGACCATGCGCACCACGTCCATGACTTCGGGGGTGGTAACGCGCAGGCCGCCCTTGAACTCGGACTCGATGCCGAGACGGGCCAGCATGGCGCTGATCTGGGGGCCGCCGCCGTGGACCACGACGGGGCGCAGGCCCACCTGGTGGAGGAAGAGCACGTCCTGGGCGAAGGCGCGCTTGAGGTTCTCGTCGACCATGGCGTTGCCGCCGTACTTGATGACGATGGTGGCGCCCTTGTAGCGCGCAGCCAGGGCATGGCCTCCAACAGGACGGAGGCCTTCTGGGTGGGAGTGAGCGAGGTGGGCAAAGTGGTGGTCATGTTGTGTAATCCGCGTTGATGGTGACGTATCCGTGGGTGAGGTCGTTGGTCCAGACGGTGGCCGCGGCGTCGCCGGCGTTCAGGGCGATGTCGATGCGGGTCTCACGCGGCGTCATGTCCACCGTGGAACGGTCCTCGCCGAGGGCCCCGTGGGCGTAGATGGTCACCCCGTTGATGGCCACGTCGACGGCGTCGGGATCGAAGGGGCAGACCTCCTCGGGGACGGTGCCGAGCTGGGAGATGACGCGCCCCCAGTTGGGGTCCTCACCGGCGACGGCGCATTTGAGCAGGTTGGAGGCCGAGACGGTGCGGGCGGCGGCCTCCGCGGCCGCTTCCGTGACCGCACCGGTGACGGTGATGGCGATGTCGTGGGTGGCCCCCTCCGCGTCGGCCACCAGCCGGCGTCCTAGGCGGCCCAGCAGCTCCTGGACGGCGGCGCCGAAGTCCTCCGCTGCGGGTGCCTTTCCGGAGGCACCGGAGGCGAGCAGCAGCACGGTGTCATTGGTGGACATGCAGCCGTCGGAGTTAATGCGGTTCACGGTACGGGCGGCGGCTTGAGCCAGGGCGGCACGGGCAGTGTCGGTATCGACGACGGCGTCGGTGGTGAGCACACACAGCATGGTGGCCATGCCGGGTGCCAGCATGCCCACGCCCTTGATCATGCCGCCGATGTTCCAGCCGTCCAGGTGTAGGGCCTCCTCCTTGGACACCGTGTCGGTGGTCATGATGGCCGTGGCGGCGGCGTGGCCGGCCTCCGGGCCCGCTTGCAGGGACGCGACCGCGGTGGCGGCGCCGTCCAGCAGGGTGGGCATGTCCAAGGGCACGCCGATCACTCCGGTGGAGCACACCAGGACGGAGTCGGCCGTGATGCCGGGGTGGGAGTCTCCAAGCAGTTCAGCGACGTGTGCCGCCGTGGCCGCCGTGTCGGCGTCGCCGCGGGGACCGGTGCAGGCGTTGGCCGAGCCGGAGTTGAGGATGACGGCGCGGGCGCGGTTGGCGGCACCGCGCTGGCCGGAGAGAACTGCGCGACACCAGCGTACGGGGGCGGCGACCACCCGGTTGGTGGTGAACACGCCGACGGCGACATCCAGGGGGCCGTCGTTGACGACCAGGGCGAGATCGCGCTTGCCGGACTCCTTCAGCCCGGCGCTTATGCCGGCCGCGCGGAAGCCGGCGGCAGCGGTGACGCTCACGGGGCCACTCCTTCGGTGACGACCCCGGCGACCTCGGGCAGGCCGAGGGCGAGGTTGAGGGACTGGACGGCAGCGGAGGCGGTGCCCTTGCCGAGATTGTCGATCGCGCAGATGATCACGGCGACGCCGGCGGCGGCGTCGTAACCAACCTGCACGGTAGCCACACCGGTGCCGGCGACCGCGCCGGTGACCGGCCAGACGCCTTCGGGCAGCAGGTGTATGAGTGCCTCGCCCCGACCAGTTGAGCCATATGCGCGCTCCCAGGCCGCGCGCAGCACGCCGTCGGGGTGGTCGGACTCGCTCACGGCCGCGGTGACGGGCGCGGTGACGGTGGCAAGAATGCCGCGGCTCATAGGCACCAGCACGGGGGTGAAGCACAGGCGCACGGAGCCGAGGGCGGCGCCGGCTACCTGTAGGTTCTGGATGATCTCGGGGATGTGCCGGTGGGTGCCGCCGACGGCGTAGGGCTGAGCCGAACCGAGCGCCTCGGAGGCGGTCAGGTGGGGTTTAAGCGTCTTGCCGGCACCGGAGTAACCGACGGCGAGCACGGCGTTCAAGCGGCCCGGGTCGAGGAGTCCGGCGGCGATGCCGGGTTGTGCGGCCAGGGTCACGGCGGTGACGTTGCAGCCGGGCACCGCGATCCGCCGGGTGGCGGTCAGCTGTTCGCGCTGGACGACGGCCGTGGTCTCACCGGCGTGGAGGAGTTCGGGCATGCCGTAGGTCCAGGCGCCGGCGTAGTCGGTGCCATAGAACTGCTGCCAGGCGGCGGCATCGGTGAGGCGGTGGTCGGCACCGCAGTCCACCAGGATGGGGGTGGGGCCGTCCGCCTGCTCCAACTCGGCGGCGACGGCGCCGGACACGCCATGGGGCAGGGCCAGCACGACGATGTCGTGTCCGGCCAGATGCTCGGCGTCGGTGGGGGCCACCACGCGGTCGGCCAGGCCGATCAGGTGCGGATGGTGCTCTCCCAGGCGCGTGCCGGCGGAGGCGTTGGCCGTGACCGCGCCGATCTCGATCTGGGGATGTGCGGCGAGCAGGCGGAGAACCTCTCCGCCGGCGTACCCGGTCGCTCCGGCGACCGCTGCTGTCCATGTCACGCCAAAACCATACATCCGAGTGGATACATATGCGCAGCTGGACGGGCGCTGGGCACGGGTCGGCTTACTCACATTCACCCGGAGAGGCGACGCCTAGCGCTGCCGGCGGCGCGGGGCGAGGCCATGAGCGCCTCTCAGCGTGTGGCCAGGGACTGGGCGATCTTGTCGGCCCAGGAGCGCACGGCGTCCAGATCGAGAAAATCCCCCTCGGAGGCGCCGCCCATGCGGGCAATTGAGCGCTCCCGCAGCGAGAGCTCGGCCGGGTTGAAGCGGCCGGGGAAGGTCACGTGATCCTCCGGATCGATGGACAGCAGCACCGGGCCGATGCGGTGCGGGTCAGAGACCTTGCCCTTGGGCAGACCGGAAAGCCCCACCGAGAACGCCCACACGGGGTGGGAGTGCAGCGAGTCGCTGAACCGCTGGGTGAAGTCGATGGCCTCCGGAGTCCAGCGGGTCATGTACACGGCGCTGCCGAGAACGAAGGCGTCGTAGCCCGCGACGTCGGTCACGTCCTCGGGGTGAGCCTGGTCGACGTCGTGGCCGGCGGCGCGCAGTTCCTGTGCGATCGCCATACCGACTGCGTCGGTAGAGCCGTGGCGGGAGGAGGAGGTGAGCAGGATTCTCATGGCGTCAGTATCACCGTGCGGGGATGGTTCCGGCAGGCGGTCCGCCCAGTGACCGCCATCCGTGACCACCTCCACAATCAGGCACGCAGCTCGGCGCCCAGGCGCTTGGCGGCACGCTTGACCACGCGCTTGCGTACCGCGGCGGTCTCCTCCGCGGTCAACGTGCGGTCGGCCGCACGCAGGCGCAGGGAGAAGGCCAGTGACTTCCGCCCCTCCCCCAGCTGCGGACCGCGGAAGACGTCGAACAGGCGCACCTCATCGGCCAGGTCTCCGGCGGCCTCACGCACCACCTGCTCAACCGCGGCAGCGGTGACGGACTCGTCGACGACGAGCGCGACGTCCTCCTTGGCGGCCGGGAAGGTGGACACGGGGCGCACCTGCAGGACGCCGGCGTCGGCAGCGGCCGTCAGCAGCGGCTCCAGGTCGAGCTCGACGGCGCAGGCGCGCGGCGGAAGCCCGAGGGTACGTGCCACACGCGGGTGCAGTTCGCCGGCGTGAGCCACCAGTGCACCGGGCACCAGTTCGCGGCCCCGGCGCACCGACTCCAGGCGCACCTCGGCGGTGCGTCCGGGGTGCCAGGGGGCGTAGGGCGCCTGCGGGGCGCCCACCTCCACGGCCACGCCGAGGGCGGCGGCGATGGTGCGCACCAACTGGATGGCGTCGGCCCAGTCCCAGGGGCGGGCGGTGCCGAGCACCCCGGTGCGCTCCCGGTCCCCGGCCAGGACGATACCCACGTGCGTGGGCTGGTTCGGGATGCCGGCGTTCAATGCCGCGATCTCGGCGTCGGAGGGGCGACGGTCCACCCCGGGGATGGGAGCCGGCACGGTCCCAGCGGGATGAGTGACGGAGCCGACCTCGAAGACGGCGACATCCTCCAGCCCACGGGAGACGTTGCGGCGGGCCACGTCCAGCAGGGAGTCGAGCACACTGGTGCGCAGCAGCGGGCGTCGTCGGCGAGCGGGTTGGCCAGGCGCACCGCCTGGCGACGCGGATCGTTGACGGGCAGCTCGAGCCGGTCGTGCACGTCGCCGATGAACGGGTAGGACAGCACCTGGGTCAGACCGGCGTCGGCCAGGGCGCGCACCACGTCGCGCCGGGCGCGCTGCCTAAGAGTCAGGCCCGTGCCCGCGGGGGCCACCGGCACTATCGAGGCGATGTGGTCGTAGCCGTCCAGGCGGGCGATCTCCTCGGCGAAGTGGGCGGCGCCCACCAGGTCCGGCCGCCAGGTGGGCGGGGTGACCGCGAGGAGCTCACCACCGTCGGCGGCGGTACCCGCCGGTGCAACCGTGCAGCCGATGGCGCGAAGCAGCTCGGTGACGCGAGCGGTGCCGTAGGCGACACCGGTCAGGCGCTGCGCGGCGTCGGCGCGAATGACGATCGGGGCGGGGGCGACCGTGCGGTTGACGTCGGTGGCGACGTCATCGGCGGTGCCGCCGCCGTAGCGGACCAGCAGGTCGACGGCGCGCTGGGCGGCCACCGGGGCCAGCTCCGTGTCCACGCCGCGCTCGTTGCGCTTGGAGGACTCGGTAGGCAGCTTGTGGCGGCGGGCGGAGCGGGCGATGGAAACGGCGTCGAAGTGGGCGGCCTCGATGAGCACATCGGTGGTGTCGGCGTCGATCTCCGTCTCGGCGCCGCCGAACACGCCGGCCAGCACCAGCGGCCGGGAGCCCTCCCCGGCCGGGGAGTCGCAGATCAGTAGATCCTCGCCGTCCAGGGTGCGGGTGACCTCGTCGAGGAAGGTGAGGGTCTCCCCCGCGCGGGCGCGACGTACCACGATGGGGGCGGCCAGCTTGTTCAGGTCGAAGGCGTGCAGCGGCTGGCCCAGATCCAGCATCACGTAGTTGGTCACGTCCACGGCCAGGCTGATCGGGCGCATCCCGGCGGCGATCAGGCGGTCCTGCATCCACTTCGGGGAGCTGGCGCCCGGATCGATGCCGCGCACCACCCGGGCCACGTAGCGGTCGACGCCGGGGCGCCCGTGGATGGGCGCGGTGTCCTCGGCGAAGCGGACGGGGAAGCCGTCCGTCCCGGCGGGGGCGATGCCGTTCGGGAACAGGTCGGGGTTGGCGCCGTCGGCCGGGTCGGTGAAGCGGGCGCCGGTGGCGTGGGAATACTCGCGGGCACGCCGCGCATCGAGAAGCAGTAGCCGCGGTCGGGGGTGATGTTGATCTCCAGGACATCCTCTCCCAAGCCGAGCAGGCCGATGGCATCCGTGCCCGGAGCGGGGATGTCCTCGCCATCGCGGCCATGTGCGGCCAGCCAGCGCTCGAGCACGATGATGCCGGAGTGGTCGTTCCCGATGCCGAGCTCGCGCTCGGAGCAGATCATGCCGTCGGAGACGTGCCCGTAGGTCTTGCGGGCGGCGATGGTGAAGTCACCCGGCAGGACCGCGCCGGGAAGGGACACCACCACGTGGTCGCCGACCTCGAAGTTGTGGGCACCGCACACGATGCCGCGGCTGGGCAGCTCGGAGGGCTCCTTGCCGGTACCGGGGGCGTCGTTGTGCGCCCCGACGTCGACCCGGCAGTAGTTGATGGTCTTGCCGTTCTTCTGCTCCTTGGCCTCGCGCGTCAGCACCCGGCCGACGACGAGGGGGCCGGTGACAGCGGGGGGAACGATGCGTTCCTCCTCCAGGCCGACCCTGACCAGGTCGGCGGCCAATTCGGCGGCGGAAGTCCCGGCGGGGACCTCGACGTGCTCGCGCAGCCACTCGATCGGGACGTAAGGCATGTCAGTTTCCCCTTCCGGTGGTGCCGAACTGCTGGGAGAAGCGGATGTCACCCTCAACTATGTCGTGCATGTCGGCGATGCCGTGGCGCAGCATGAGGGTGCGCTCGAGGCCCATGCCGAAGGCGAAACCGGTGTATTCCTCGGGGTCGATGCCGCAGGCGATCAGCACATTGGGGTTGACCATGCCGCAGCCGCCCCACTCGATCCAGCCGGGCCCGCCCTTCTTCTGCGGGAACCACAGGTCCATCTCGGCACTGGGCTCGGTGAAGGGGAAGAAGGAGGGGCGCAGGCGGGTACGGGCCTCGGGCCCGAACATGACGCGGGCGAAGTGGTCCAGCGTGCCCTTCAGGTGCGCCATGGTCAGGCCCTTGTCCACGGCCAGTCCCTCTACCTGGTGGAAAACCGGGGTGTGGGTGGCGTCCAGCTCGTCGGAGCGGAAAACCTTGCCGGGGCAGGCCACATAGATGGGCGGGGCCTGCTCCAGCATGACGTGGGCCTGCACCGGCGAGGTGTGGGTACGCAGGACCAGGTTCGCCGTCGCGCCGGGGGCGCCGCCCACGGAGGCGCCGTCGATGTAGAAGGTGTCCTGCATCTGGCGGGCGGGGTGGTCGGCGTCAAAGTTCAGCGCGTCGAAGTCGAACCATTCGTGCTCGAGCTCTGGGCCCTCGGCGATGGTCCAGCCCATGGCGGTGAAGAAGTCGGAGACCTCGTCGACCAGCAGGTCCAGGGGGTGGCGGGCGCCGGCGGCGGCGCGGTCGGTGGGCACGGTGACGTCGACAGCCTCGGTGGCCAGCATCTCGGCCTCGGCCGCGGCCTCGAGCACCTCCTGGCGTGCGGCCAAGGCGGAGGCGATGCGGCCGCGAGCGCCGCCGAGCAGCTTGCCGGCGGCAGCTTGGCGGCGCGGTCCGGTAGTCGACCGATCTCTCGGTTGGCCAGGGTCAGGGCGGAGGCGTCGCCGGTGTAGGTCAGGCGGGTCTCCTTCAACTCGGCCAGGTCGCCGGCGGCGGCGATGGCGGCCAGGGCCTGTTCGACCAGGTCGTTGACGCCGGCTTCGTCCGTTGGCGAGAGTGCGCCGGGGGCGTCAGTCATATGCGGTTGCCTTCCACCAGTTGAGTCGTCTTCTCTCCGGGGTCAGATTAGTCCGCGACGCGGGAGCGCTCGAAATCGTCTCAGCAGCAACCGCATGTGCAGCAGAGCCGGCGTCGGACGGTGGGCGTCCGGTCAGCCCAACCGAGCCCTCACATCGGCGCGCCTGCGCAGGGTGCTTGACGGTGACGTTACGTCACCTGTTGGGATGGGTGCATGCGCGTGAAGGAAATCGCCGATCTGGCCGGCACCACCCCACGGGCGGTGCGTCACTATCACCGCCTGGGACTGCTGCCGGTGCCGCCGACCGTGCGCGGGCGGCGGGAGTATGGACTGGCGCACTTGGCCCGGCTCATGCGAATCCGCTGGCTGGCCGACGGCGGACTGTCCCTGGCACAGATCGCCGAGGTACTCGCGCAGGATCCGGGCGGAGCCGACCGTGAGTCGGTGCTGCACAGTCTGCGGGCCACCCGGGAGACCGTCGTGGCGCGTCGCCGCGAGCTGCAGGCGCAGGAGGCGCGCATCGACGAACTGATCGCCCGAGTGGAGGACGGGGAGGGGCTGGAGCCGATTCCGCAGCTGCTGGTGCGCTTCTACGACGCCGTTCAGACGCGGCTTGAGGAGACGGGCCTGAACCTCCGCGGGCTGCGGGCCGAGCGGCAGGTGGTGACGGCGCTGGCCGCACTGGGTCTGGTCCCCGACAGCATCGGCACCTTCTTGGCGGAGCTGGATGCCGCGGAGTGGGAGGCGGGCGTACGCATCTATGCCGAGATCGCCCGCCTGGAACAGCTGCACGGAGACGCCGCTCGCGCCGCGGCCCTCAACCTGGCCGAGGAGACCTGGGAGTACACCCTTCGACACCGCCGTACGGCGCTGGCCGCGTTCTCCGACTTTCCGACCGGGTCTCCGGGGCGCACCACCTGGCGGCTGACCCAGATGATCACCGACACCTATACCGGTCCAGCACAGCATCTGTACCTCGACCGTTTCCTGGAACTGGTCCTGGCGGACCCGGAGTTCGCCGCCGTCATTCGCCGCCTGGCGGGGGACGAGCCAGTGCTGTGAGCGGATTCCCTTCCCCGTCCCGTACCTGATCCCGTTCCCCGAACCGCACCCTCACGAAAGGACACCGCTGATGACCTCACGCCACGGAAATGCCCGCGCGGCCGCAGCGAGCACAACGAACCCGCCCGGTATCGACGTCCCAATCCGCGTAGAGGGCCTGGTAAAGCGGTTCGGGCGCTTCACCGCCCTGGACGGACTCGACCTGGAGGTCACCGCCGGACAGGTGCATGGCTTCCTCGGCCCGAATGGGGCGGGCAAGTCCACGACCATCCGCACCCTGCTGGGCCTGTACCGCCCTGACGGCGGCCGGGTGCGCGTGCTGGGGCGCGATCCCCGGCGTGAGGCGCCCCGGATCAATCGGGAGGTGTCATACGTGGCCGGGGATGTGGCGCTGTGGCCGAATCTGACCGGCGGGCAGGCGCTCGACGCGCTGGCGGGCTTGCGCGGCAGGCGGGACCGCGCCCGGGAGGACGAGCTGATCGAGCGTTTCGCCCTGGACCCGACCAAGAAGGTGCGTACCTACTCCAAGGGCAACCGGCAGAAGGTGGCGCTGGTGGCGGCCCTGGCCGCGCCGACCAGCCTGCTGATTCTCGATGAGCCGACCAGTGGCCTGGACCCGCTGATGGAGCAGGTCTTCATGGATGAGGTGACCCGGGCCGCGGCCCAGGGGCGCACCGTGCTTTTATCCAGCCACATCTTCGCCGAGGTGCAGCGCCTGTGCAGCGCCGTGACGATCATCAAGGACGGGCGGGTGGTGGAGCAGGGCGACTTGACCCGGCTGCAGCAGCTGGCCCGTACCCAGATCGAGGTCGGCGGCGACGCGGATCTGCTGCGCGGCATAGCCGCGTCGCTGCCGCAGCTGGAAGACGATCTGTCTGTGGAGGACGGCCGTCTGAGCGTGCAGGTGGGTTCCGCCCGGGTCCCCCAGGTGCTGGCGGCGGTCGCCGCGCAGGGAGCCACCGACGTGATCTGCGACCCGCGAGCCTGGAGGATCTGTTCCTGCGTCACTACGAGGAGGTGCGCGGATGAGCGCCCACGACGACCTGCGCGGCTTGGGTCGCGCGCTGCGGCTGACCGCTCGTAGGCTGCGTGTGCAGGCGCTCGCCTGGATCCTGCCCCTGTGGCTGGGCATGGCATCCTTCGCACCGGCCTATCAGGACGCCTACTTCTCCGAATCCGGCGGCGCCGGGGACGCCGGTGGTGCGAGTGGCAATGCGGTGGTCGAGGCGCTACGGGCCTCCCCGGGCACGCGCCTGCTGTACGGCGAGCTTCCCGACCCGGGCACCATCGGCCAACTGGTGCAATGGGAGGGCGGCACCTACCTGCTGGTGTGCACCGCGCTTATGGCGGTGCTGCTGACCTGCCGCCTGTTGCGCGCGGATGAGGACGAGGGCCTGACCGAGCTGCTGCGGGACACTGGCACCGGGAGGTGGGTGCCCTTCCTCGCCCCGGTGCTGGTGATCTGGGCGGCGATCGGCGTCCTGGCCATCCTGGCGGGCGGTACTCTGGCGGCCGAGGCTCAGGAGATCGAGGGGCTTGGCCAAGCGGGCGGATGGGCACTGGCCGGGGTCACCGCCGTCGTCGGCTGGGGATTCTCGGGGTTGGCCGCCGTGGTCTGCCAGTTGGCGCGCAGCGCCGCCGGTGCCCGCCCGCTGGCACTGGCATGTGTTGGGATGGCCTTCATGCTGCGGGTGGCGGCCGACCAATGGGAGGTCACCTGGCTGCGGTGGCTCACGCCGCTGGGCTGGCGCGACCTGGTCGCCCCCTACACCGACGACGACCCCGTGCCACTGGCCGTGTGCACCGCAATATGCGGGGCACTAGTGGCAATAGCCGGAACACTGTACGCCCACCGGGAGTATGCCGACGGCTACCTGCCCGACCGGGCCACCAGTGGGCGCCGCTGGAGGATCCACGGCTACGCCGACCTACTCACGCGCCTGTCGACACGCACAACACTGGCATGGGTCGCAGCAATTACCTGTTTCTCAGCGCTATTCGGCTCTATGACCGAGGGCATCCTGACATGATGCGGGACGACCGCATCGCCGAATACGTGAACATGCTGGTGCAGGCCGGTGCCGACATGATGGAACAGTTCATGTCGCTGATGACCGTGATGATGGTGCTGCTGATCGCGGTGGCCGCAGTGCAGCAGGCGGGCCGACTCGCCGCCGATGAGCACGCCGGGCTGGTGGAGGCCGAGGCGGCCGTCGGAGTGCCGCGCCGGCGCTTGTTCCTGGTACAGGCCGTCTCCGCGGTGGTGGTGGGGACGATTCTGCTAGTGCTCTGTGGAGCGGTGCTCGCCGCCGTCACGGCTACGCAGACCACTGAGGATCATGCCGTGGAGCGGGCCTTCGTGTTCACCGTCAGCCAGCTGCCCGGAGTGCTGGCGACCATCGGCATTGCCCTGGCCGTGGTCGGCGTGGCGCCACGGCGATTCGGCGTCGTGTGGGCGGTAATCGCCTGGAGCGCCTTCGCGCGGCTGCTCGGCGGCATGATGGACCTGCGACCTGGGCCCAGGACCTGAGCGTACTGGGGCATTACCTCGACGTCGTCGGCGATCCCGACTGGGTGCCGCTGGCGGTGCAGGCGGCCATCGGCGTGGTCGGCACCGCGGTCGGCCTGGTGGCCTACCGACGCCGAAACCTGGGTGGAGTCGGCTGACCCGGGACCGACGCAGCCACCTTCGGCGGGGAATGCCCCGCGATTGACAGCGACGCAGGGTCGCTTGTTGGGATGTGGGCATGCGCGTCAAGGAGATGGCTGACCTCGCCGGCACGACCACGCGTGCGGTGCGCCACTATCACCGCCTCGGCCTGCTGCCGGTACCACCGACGGCGGGCCGAGGCAGGCGCGACTACGGCGTCGAGCACCTGGCCCGCCTTCTGCGGATCCGCTGGCTCGCTGACAGCGGTCTGTCTCTGATGGAAGTGGCCCAGATGCTCGACGCCGACGAGCAAGGAACCGACCGCGAGTCGATACTGTGTGACTTGCAGTCGGCTCGCCGGAACATCGAGGAGCGGCAACAGGTACTGCGCGTGCAGGCAGATCGCATCGACGAGCTCATTGCTCAGGTGGCCGACGGCGGTGTCCTGTCACCACTGCCCACCGTGCTCGCCCGGTTCTATGACGAGGTGGCCGTCCGGTTGCATGACATGGAACCCTCTGCCTGGGGCGGCGCGCTGGAAGTGTTGGCCCGCGAGCGACGGCTCATGATGGCGCTCGCCTCGCGCGGGATGATTCCGGCCAGCGCAGGCCGCTTCGTTGAAGAACTCGACGCCACGGAGCGCGACGCATGCGCACAGCAGGTATGTGCGTTCGCCCACCTCGATCAAACCGATCAGGGGGGCGCGGTCGAGTTGGCGCAGGAGACCTGGGCACTGGCGCTGCGGCACAAGGAGAGCACCCTGACGGTGCTGAACGACCTGCCGGACGGTGCCCTCGGACGAGCCGTGTGGAACCTAGTCGGGGTGTTGTCGACCGTCAGCTACCCGCTTCGGATCCACCGGGTTTTCACCGGTGAGCTTCTAGATCTGATGTTGGCCGATCCCGACTTCGCGGCCGCAATCCACCACTCTGCGGGCGAAAAGCGAGTCGTGCTGTGACCGCGCCGGTGGACCTGCGGGGCTTGGGCACCTATGCGCGTGTGCTGTGGCGACGTCTGCGGTTGCAGGTACTCGCTTGGTGTTTTCCGTTGTGGTTGCTGGTTGCCGTCACTCCCCCGGCTTACGAGCGCGTGTACCCCTCCATGCGGACCCGGGAATTGCTCGTGAACGGGATGCGTGAAATGCCCGGCACCCGCCTGTTGTACGGCGTACTGCCAAAACCGGGACGGATCGGCCAGCTCGTGCAGTGGGAGACCGGCACCTATCTGCTGATCTGCGTAAGTCTGATGGCAGTGCTCTTGACCTGTAGGGCGATGCGCGCCGATGAGGACGATGGCCTGGTCGAGTTGCAGCTCGCGGTGGGGATCGGCCGGTGGGTGCCCTTTGTAGCACCGGTTGTCGTGAGCTGGGGTGCGATCGCCATGCTCGCGCTCGGTGTTGGCGTGATTCTGACCGGTCTGACCCACCTCGTCGCGGAGCTTACGGTTCCCGGGGCGTGGACGCTGGCAGGATCGGTGGCGAATGCGGGCTGGGCCTTCATCGCCCTGTCAGCCTGATCTGTCAGCTGTGTAGACAAGCGGTCCACGCACGCGGACTCACCCTGGTCGGCCTGGGCGGAGCCTTCGCCCTGCGGGTACTGGCGGATGAGTCAGGTGCCGGTTGGATGCGGTGGTTCAGCCCATTGGCGTGGCGCGACCTCGTACATCCCTACACCGATGACCATGCCGTCCCGCTGATGGTGTGCGCTGCGCTGTGCGTGATGCTGGTGGTTGTCGCGGGCGCACTGTACGCCCAGCGAGAGTACGCAGACGGCTACCTACCCGATAGGTCGACCAACAGACGCCGCTGGCGAGTGCACGGTTACACCGATCTGCTGGCGCGACTGGCTTTGCGGGGCGGCGCCATCTGGGCGGCGACCGTGGTGGCGACATCCGCCTTGTTCGGCGCCATGACCGGTGGCATCGTGGAACTGCTGGCACCGGGGTCGGCAACCGGTTCTTACGTCAGGAAGATGGCCGAAGGCAGTCAGGTGGAGCAGTATCTGTCGCTGCTGACGATTATTACCGCTCTGCTTGTGGCGGTGGCCGCTGCGCAGCGAGTGCACACCCTCGTCTTGGAGAATCGGGCCGGGCTGATTGAGCTCAAGACCGCCATCGGGATTTCCCGCACCCGATTGCTCATGACTCAGGGCGGCATGGCGCTAGTGGAGGCGACCGGGCTGCTGGTGCTCTCAGGCGGCGTGCTAGCCGCTGCGACGGCTTCACAACTCACCGAGGACCACGCGGTGGAGCGGGCCTTCGTGTTCACCGTCAGCCAGCTGCCGGGCCTGCTGGCGACGATCGGCATCGCCCTGGCCGTGGCCGGCGTGGCGCCACGACGCTTCGGGATCGTATGGGCGGTAATCGCCTGGAGCGTGTTCACACGCTTCTTCGGCGGGCTGTTAGAGCTGCCGCAGTGGGCACGCGACTTGAGCGTGCTGGGGCACCACCTCGACGCCGTCGGCGATCCCGACTGGGTGCCACTGGCGGTGCAGGCGGTCATCGGCGTGGTCGGCAGCGCCGTCGGCCTGGCCGCCTACCAGCGTCGCGACCTGCCAGGTATCTGATCGGCGTCTTGACCGGTAGATCGCCTGCGTCTTGACCGATACGCACCCGGCGCATGGCATCCGATCGGCTCCGCCACTCCGGCACTGCTTACTGAAGCGCAGCAATTCCGGCTAGGTGGCATGCGGCCGCGACAACGGCACCGCCTGCCATGCCGGGCTGCCTACACGCTAGGCCATTCACTACGTCACCGAGTTGAGCGAGTGCGGCAACGGCCAAGACGAGTTGAGTCAGCGGATACACGGGCGTCAGCCAGACGATCACCGCAACCACGACACCGAGCGGAACCGCCCTGGCCGCATACATCGCCGGATAGAAGCGATCAACATCGGTGCCTGTGCTGCCCGGAACCAGTAGCCCCGGGCGGAGCAACGCCGCGACAGCAACAATCACCGATACGGCTCCCATGACGGAGTTCAGAAGCGCCAACCACCACGGCATACAAACCACCCACCTAAATCGTTCAGTAGTGAACGATTCAGTACAGTATCATCTTCTTTGTGGAGCCAAAAGAGGATCGAGGCGGCGAGGCGATCCTGTCCGCCGCCTGTTTCCAGTTGGGCATGGTCGGCGCACAGATCACCAAGAGCTTCGCCGAGCAGATCGCGCCGACCGGACTGACTCCCAAGCAGGTAGGCCTGCTGGCCGTCGTTGAAGCCGGGCTGGCATCCTCACAGCGCGACATCGCGACCCGGCTGCACGTGGCACCGAGCCTGGTGGTCACGCTAGTGGACCAACTCGTGGACCTCGGGGCCGTAAGCAAGACCCGCAGTCGCAGCGATCGCAGGGCTCACAAGATCGAAATCACCCCCGAGGGGCGGCGGCTGCTCGCAAGCGCCGTTGCGGCGGCCGAAGCGCTGGACGCCGATGTCCGCAGCGTTCTCTCCCCCGCAGGCCGGGCCGCCTTGAGCACACTGTTGACGGAGCTCGACACATGCCAAGACCGGAATCCGTAGCACAGTCACGGGATTTGATCGCCGCCGGGGACCACATCCCGCATCGGATACTCGAGCACGCGATACATGCTACGCTTGCTACGGAGTGATGACTATGACTACGATTCCGCACCGCGAGCTCCGTAACGACAGCGCCGCTATCCTCCGCCGAGTAGAAGCAGGCGAGAGTTTCGAGATCACCAACAACGGACGTCCCGTAGCCGAGCTTGTGCCTATCACCCAGGACCGCCTGGCGCTACTGCGGCGGCAAGGGGCCACGCGCCCCGCAGTCCCCACAGACTTCAACGCCCTCAAACGCGCGCGAGGCCTCAGCTCAAAAGATGTATTGGACGACTTGCGCGGTGAGCAATGACCATTTGCTACCTGGACACCTCCGCAGCACTCAAGCTTCTCGTCGAGGAAGTCGAGTCAGATCCTTTAGCCACCTGGCTGACCGAGGAGACCGCGAACGGCATGTTCCTGTGCTCCTCGTTCTTGCTACACACCGAACTGCACTGCGCCGCGAAGCGACGCCGACAACTCGATGAGCAGGCCGCCGCGCTCTTGTTGTCTGGGGTTGAACTCATCGACATAACCCGGGAGCACCTACTCAACGCATCGCGGGATTCTGCGGGGCTGCGCGCGGCAGACTCGATCCACCTCGCAGTTGCTCTGGACGTACGCTCCGACCTGCTCCTCACTTACGACCAGGAGATGCAGCAAGCCGCGGTGCAGCGAGGGCTGGCGTTGGCCGCCCCGAAGTGATCCCTTACGCGGAGCGATACCGCGGGGGTCGCGGCAGTCTTCACTGCCGCGACCCCCGCTTATATGGTCGGCGCGTGTACCTCGCGGATCAGCGCTCGACGTCGCCCCGGATGAAGGCCTCGGTGGACTCCATCGCCTCCTCGTCGGGGCGCTGCTGCGGCGGGGACTTCATGAAGAAGGACGCCGGGGACAGCAGCGGGCCGCCGATGCCCCGGTCTAGGCCGATCTTCGCGGCCCGGATGGCGTCGATGACCACGCCGGCGGAGTTCGGGGAGTCCCAGACCTCGAGCTTGTACTCCAGGCTGACCGGGGCGCCGCCGAAGTTGCGGCCCTCCAGTCGTACGAAGGCGAACTTGCGGTCGTCCAGCCAGCCGACGTAGTCGGAGGGGCCGACGTGGATGTCCTTCTCGGCGAACTGCTTGGAGACGTTGGAGGTAACCGCCTGGGTCTTGGAGATCTTCTTAGACATCAGCCGCTCCCGCTCCAACATGTTCTTGAAGTCCATGTTGCCGCCGACGTTCAGCTGGTAGGTGCGGTCAATGGTGATGCCACGCTCCTCGAACAGGCGGGCCAGCACCCGGTGGGTGATGGTGGCGCCGATCTGGGACTTGATGTCGTCGCCGATGATCGGCAGGCCGGCGTCGGTGAACTTCTGCGCCCAGGCGGGGTCGGAGGCGATGAATACCGGCAGGCAGTTGACGAAGGCGCAGCCGGCGTCGATGGCGCACTGGGCGTAGTAGCGGTCCGCCTCCTCCGACCCCACGGGCAGGTAGGAGACGACGACGTCGACCTGGGCGTCCTTGAGCGCCTGGACGACGTCGACCGGGGGTTCAGAAGACTCCTGAACGGTCTCGCGGTAGTACTTGCCGAAACCGTCGAGGGTAACGCCACGCTGGACTTTCACCCCCGTGGGGGCGACGTCGGCGATCTTGATGGTGTTGTTCTCCGAGGCGTTGATGGCGTCGGCCAGGTCGAGTCCGACCTTGGCGGCGTCTACATCGAAAGCGGCCACGAAGTCGATGTCTGAGACGTGATAGTCGCCGAACTGGACGTGCATCAGGCCGCCCACGGTGTCGGTCGGTTTGGCGTCCGCGTAGTGGGTGACGCCCTGCACCAGCGACGACGCGCAGTTGCCCACGCCGACGATGGCGACACGTATCTTGCTCATCTGTTCTCCTAATCGGCCCATTGGACCGTTCGAGGATCTGACGGCTGAGATACTAATGATCCGCCTCGATTGGGGCATGTCACGCCCGTGAATAGCGGCAGCCGGTGGTGTGCGCCTACGCACCAGCGGCCAGCACCTCGGCGCCCCCAACTCATCGTTGGTGTTGGTATTGCACTCAAGCCGGACGCACGATACGCTTGCTGAACACACTCAACGAACCCGTTCAACGAACACATTCACAGCACTCCGGAGGAGAGTTCATGCCTACGCGCATTGAAGCCCGTGCTGCCACCAGGGCCAAGGTCCTAGCAAGTTCCCGAAGACTGTTCGAGGAAAGAGGTTTCAACGCGACGACCATTAAGGACATCGCGGCGGACGCCGGCGTCAGCGTAGGAAGCGTCATGTACGTCGGAGATAAGAGCGGCCTGTTGGTTGCATGCTTTGACGAACGCATAGAGGCGCTACACACCGGTCACCCTCCGACCAGCCGCACACAAGTGCAGTCTGAAGGTGGCGGCGATGGCGCACAGGCGATCCTTGACATCCTCTCTCCCTTCATCGACTTGTTCGCCAGTAGCCCCGACCTCGCCCGGTCCTACGGAGCGGTGCTCATCTCCGGCGCTCACAGTTCGAGAGTCTTCAGCGAACTGCGGGAGGAGTTGATCAACGAACTCCAAGACATCTTTGCTGCGGCCACCGACTGCTCGACAACGGCCGCCAAACAGCGTGCCACAACTGCATACCTTGCCTATCTGGGCGCACTTCTCGAATGGGTATCCATCCCGGGAGCCGGGACGGACGCACTCTGCAGCCGGGTGCGCGACGCGGTCCACCCGCTCCTGACAGCCTCCACCGAGGAGCACAACCAATGACACTGCTCCCTCACTTTCCGTGGCTGGTGGTCCTCCTCGCAGTTGTACTGCTGGGTGACGCCACCTTGTCGCTGCGACCTCCTGCCTTCATCCGTAACTGCCTCACCGGAGTCGGATTTCCGCGGCAGTGGTGGTGGACTCTTATTGTCATCAAGGTCTTGGCGGCCGTCGGCCTGCTTATCGGTTTGCGCGTGCCGGGAGTCGCGCTCGCCGCCAACACAGGCGTGATCTGCTACTTCCTGTGCGCCGTCGTCGCCCACGTCAGGGCAGGGTTCATGGGCCGCGAGCTGTGGATCAACTGCCTGGGCATGCTAACCCTGGCCACTGCAACCGCCATCGCGTCATTCGTCGGCTAGCCCCTCTCCCGGCCATCACCGCATCAGTCACAGATTACCGCCTAGGCGCCCATGCTCATCTGGCCCGTCGCGCTGGTGGGCTACTGGAGGCGGCGCGCATAGTCCATATGCGTACCGCTACCGGGACCACGCCGCTCTCCTGTCACCAGATGCACCACTTTCCTGGTCGGCTCCGCATAAGCATCAGGCTCCTCCCCCGATATCCAGGGGGTACACGCACCTGCCCTAACTACTCGACCGCAAAAAGTGGTGCATCCAGTGACACCATCGGCTCTCGAACAGGCCGCCTCAGCGAGTATGCGCCTCCACGCGCCGCGCCAGAGCACTCAGCGCCCAGTTGATGAGCACGTAGATCACCGCGATGATGACGTAGGCGGGCAGATAGACGTCGAGGTGGGCGGTCACCCGCGCCGACGAGGTGAGTAGACGCCCGGCGTACATCAGCTCCAGGTAGGCGACCACGTATCCGAGCGAGGAGTCCTTCAGGATGGTCACCAACTGGGTGATCAGCGTCGGGAGCATCAGCCGCAGCGCCTGGGGCGCCAGGATCAGGCGCATGGTCTGCCCCGCGCTCAGCCCGAGCACCTGGGAGGCCTCGGTCTGGCCGCGTTCCAGGGCGAGCACACCGGAGCGGAAGACCTCCGCCGTGGTCGCAGAGGAGCACATGACGATGGGCACGGTGAGCATCCAGAAGGGTGACAGGGTAAGCCCCCAGCGCGGCACCGCCAACAGGAAGAAGTAGATCAGCAGCAGCATGGGGATGGCGCGCATGGTGTCGATCCAGGCGCCGACCACCATGCGTACCAACGCATCGCGGCTCATGCGCGCCCAGCCCAGGCCGATGCCCAGAGGGAAGGACAGGGCGGCGCCAACGGCGGTGACCAACAGGGTGTCCGCCAGGGCGCGCCCGAGGTAGCCGACCACGGACTGTCCCAGGAAGTAGCGCCACTTGGGGTAGGCGAGCTGGCCGGCCTGATCGAGTTGCATCAGGCCGCTGCTGCAAGCGCCAGGATGATCAGGGTGACGAGCACCGAGCCGATGAGAATGCGGCGTCGTCCCTTGGGGCCGGGGGCGTCGAAGAGCAGGTCGGCGTCGGTGGCGCCGGCCGAGCGGGTGGGAGTGCGTGCGGTCAGAGCGCTCATGCGCGGACCTCCCGTCCGGCGACGCGGCGCTCCAGCAGACCGCCGAGCTTGGTGGCCAGGAAGGCGATCGCCAGGTAGGTCAGTCCCGAGGTGAGGAAGGTGACCACCGCCTGGGCGTAGCGCAGATTGAGCTGCTGGGTGACATTGGTCAGCTCGGGCACGCCGATGGCGGCTGCCAGGGAGGAGCCGATCAGGCAGGAGATGAAGATGTTTACCAGCGGCTGGATGGTGCGGGCGAGAGCCTGCGGGAGCACCACGGTGCCGATGATCAGGCCGAAGGGCATGCCCAGGGCGCGGGCCGCCTCGATCTGGCCCTTAGAAACGGAGTTGATACCCGAGCGCACCGTCTCGCACACGAATCCGGAGGCGGAGAACACGATGGCGGTCACCGCCGCGGCGAGCAGGGACAGCGGCACGCCCGCCCGGGGCGCCGCGAAGGCGGCGAGGATCATCAGGCACAGGGTGGGGATATTGCAGGCGACCGTCACCCAGGCGGCGCCCAGGGCGCGCAGCGGCGGGATCGGGCTGACGCGGAAGATCGCGATCACCGTGCCGACAAACAGCGCGCACGCATAACCGATTATGGCGATCGTCAGGGTTGTAGCAAGCCCTTGGCCGATCAAGCGAGGTTGTCGGTGATGACATTCATGGGCACCTCCTCCGGGATGTCGGGGCGGCCGACCCGGGATGGGCCGGCCGCCCCGATGCGTGTGCTTCTAAGGGCGGGTCGAGCGACCAGCCCGGATCAGTCGGTGGCCTGCGCCGTCGCAGCGTCCGTCTCGGAACCGGGGACGGAGCCGATTACGGGTGGCTCGGGAGCCTCGCCGCCGATGATGGCGCCGATAGTGGCTTCCCAGATGGCGTTCCAGGTGCCGTCGTCGTAGATGGTTTGCAGGAAGGTGTTGACAAAGGCCTGGGCGTCGGAGTCCTTGGGCAGGCCAATGCCGTAGGGGTCCTCGGTGAAGGGCTCGCCGACGATCTTGACGGCGTCGTTGGACTGCACCTCGCTGAGCTCGAGGGACTGGTCGACGACGTATGCGTCCACCTGGCCGGCCTCCAGGGCGGCCACGCAGCTGGCGTGGTCGGTGAACTGCACCTGCTCAGCCTCGGGGGCGGCCTCGTCCAGGGCGGGGCCGGAGGAGGAGTTGGACTGGACGGCGACCTTCACCCCGGCCAGGTCGTCGACGCCGTTGATGCCGGACTCGTCGGCGCGGACCAGCACGGACTGGCCCGAGGAGTAATAAGGACCCGCGAAGGCGATCTTCTCAGCGCGCTCAGGGGTGATCGTGTAGGTGGCGAACACGGCGTCGACCTGACCGTTCTCGAGCATGGTCTCGCGGGTGTCGGAGGTGACCTGGGTGACCTTCAGCAGGGAGCGGGCATCGTCCCCTCCGATGATGTAGCGGGCAAGGGCCTGGGCCAGGGCGGCGTCGAAGCCGGAGATCTCACCGGTGGCAGGATCTTCCAGGGAGAACACCTCGGAGGTCTTGGTGCCGCCGGTGCTCAGCACACCCGCATTCTTGATGGCCGAGGCCCAGGTGGAGGCGGCCACGACGTCGTCGGCGGCAACCGGGCCGGAGTTGATGACGGTGTCATAGTCGACGCCGGAGGAGGCGGAGGCGTCGATCGCCTGGCCGTCGGCGCCGGTGTCGGCGCAGGCCGCCAGCACCGCGGCGAGCGAGGCGGCGCCGGCGGCGGTCAACAGGCCGCGGCGAGAGAAGCTAGGAAGAACGGACATGTTGATTCCTTTCGAAGCAGGCAGGGGTGTGGATTGGTATTCGGCGGTCGCACATTGAAGGTGATGTTAAGGCAGCGACCTGGCTCAGTGACTGAGCACCTTGGATAGGAAGTCGCGGGCCCGTTCGGTGCGCGGGGCGGCAAAGAAGTCCGCCGGTGCACCAAGTTCAACGATCTGGCCCCCGTCCATGAAGGCCACCCGGTCGGCGACCGAGCGGGCGAAGCCCATCTCGTGAGTGACCACGAGCATGGTCATGCCCTCGGCGGCCAGGTCCTTGATGACGTCGAGCACCTCATTAATCATCTCCGGGTCGAGCGCGGAGGTGGGCTCGTCGAAGAGCATGATCTTGGGGTCCATGGCCAGCGCACGAGCGATGGCTACCCGCTGCTGCTGTCCCCCGGACAGCTGCGGCGGACGCTTGGCGGCCTGGTCGGCCAGCCCGACGCGCTCGAGCAGCTGCCGGGCGCGGGCCTCGGCGCCGGCCTTGGGCACCTTGCGCACGCGGGTGGGCGCGAGGGTGATGTTGTCTAGCACGGTGCGGTGCGGGAACAGGTTGAAGGACTGGAAGACCATGCCCACCTCGGCGCGAAGGCGGGCCAGTTCCCGCCCCTCCTCGGGCAGGAGCTCGCCGTCGATCTCTATGGTGCCGGACTGGATCGTCTCGAGCCGGTTGATGGTGCGACACAGGGTCGACTTGCCGGAGCCGGATGCCCCGATGACGGCTACGACCTCGCCGCGGTGAATGTCCAGGGAGACGTCGTCGAGCGCCTTGAAGTCGCCGTAGTACTTGCTGACGTGACTGATTCGCACGAGTGGGTACTCAGGGGAGGAAGGGTTGGCGGGAGCAGGCATAGGAGCCTCTTCTCGTATAAAAGGGCGAATGGGGCTGGGGACTGTCTCAACGACAGCAACAGCAACACATTCGCATGAACACAGTTTCCCTCCGGTTTGGATTCGCAGCGTCCGACCGCGATCCGGGCGGATCGCGCGGCGCGCGGGTTGCACAGTAGCACCCGAACCCCGGGAGTACGTGCGCGGGTATCCAGCATTCGGACGCACTGGGAGCGGCATCACAGCGTCGACTCGATAGTTGAGACATGGCGAGATTCAGTAGTCAGAGAAGCGCCTGCACAGCCGCGTTGCGAACTACCATCCAGCCATGACCCCTGATGTCATCGACACCGCAGTCGCTCCCCGTCGGCCCGCTCCCTCCCCCACCGTCCTGGATGTGTTCGTGGTTTGGCATCCCAGAGACGAGATCGGAGGGGAGATCCGCAAAGACCTGTTCGACCACTATCACTCCGATGTCTTCTCCGGGCTTGCGGGCGGTGCAGTCGAGGTTTATGGGCGATCGGAGCCCGCCTCGGGATCCGACACGCCGCCGCCGATCACAACCCGGATCGGCAGTGCCGGTGGCAGTCCCGCCGTGGGGAACTCTCCGGCATTGTTCTCCGTAGTGCTCGTGGTGGTTGCTCGGCACCTGGTACAGGCCAGTATGAAGAAAGGGCCCTGGCGCGAGTACCTGGAGGATCTGCTGCGCCTCCGGGACGACGACGCGGCTCCCGGCAAGATCCTCGTCCTGCCTGTGATGCCCGAGAATCGCATCGAGTCGCAGGGCACTCCTGTTGCCCGGCTGCTGGAGTGCCAAGGGGTTTCCGGCAGCCGCGGCCTGCAGCAGATCGTCAACGGCGATCCCGCAGCCGCCCACGAAGCGCTGGCCCGCGATCTCGGTCAGACGATCGTCCAGGAACTGCTGCGAGAGCCGGGGGATCCTGAAAGAATCACCGTCTTCGTGTCTCACGCCCGCGATGACATCCCCCGGGCGGACCACGTGGGTGTCACTCCTCATGGTCCGGTTGCCAAGGTTCAGGCTCTAGCCAACCGGACCCGGCTTGATACATTCATTGATCTTCATGATCTCCAGGGTGGGGAGGAGTGGGACGCCGCTATACGCGATCGTGCCAGTCACAGTGCTCTGCTGATGGTCCGCACTGACAAGTACGCCTCGCGGGAGTGGACACAGCGCGAGGTGTTGGAGGCCAAGCAGGCGGACATGCCCGTTGTGTGCCTGAGTTCGCTTACCAGCGGCGAGCAGCGGGGATCATTCCTGATGGACCACGTGCCGACTGTGGCCTACCCGGTGGACTCGACGACGGAGCGTGGCGGGGATGCAGGCGGCTTGGAGTCCCCGGCCTCACTGACCACCATGCAGGAGCGGGCGGTGATCACGGCGTTGAATCGTCTGGTTGACGAGGCGCTCAAGCGGGCCCTGTGGCGGTGCCAGGAGATTCCTCGTGATGTGGAGGCGCGGCTGGGCGCGTCTTCCCTGGATGCAGCTGCGGAGAGTGGCTCCAACAATGACGGCTTCGATGCGGCCCCCGTGCATCCGCCGGAGCCGTTGATGCTCACGAGTTTCCTGACCGCGCACAAGCAGGCTTTCCCTCAGGATCACCACCTCTGGCTCCTGCACCCGGACCCGCCACTGCTGCCACCGGAGCACGAGATCATGGTCGATCTCTGCGCGCTGTCCGGGTATGAGCGTGACCAGGTGCATCTGCTCACGCCCCGCACCTTCTTCGCTGCGGGAGGCGTATGGGGCGATGGCGAGCCATCGCTGAACAACTCGAATCTGGCGCTGGAGCGCCCACTCGCCACGCGCATGCTTGGGATCTCCATGGCGAAGAGTCCGGACTTGGGGGCGCGCGGCCTGTCCGACCGCCATCTGGAGTTGGCGGTAGCGGAGGTCGCGCAGATGATGCTGCTGGCCGGCGGTGGGATCACTTACGCGGGCGCCATCGGAACTCATGCACCGGATCTCACGGCGGCGGTAATCGATACCGTCGAGCGCTATGTCGAGGCTGCGAAGCAGGAGCAACACCGGCACAGCGGTACGCGCACTGCCGGGCAAAGCCTTCATCCCGGTGACATGTTCACCCTGACCGTGCCTCGCATGGTTCTGTCGAAGCGTGAAGTGCTGGAGCACCTCACTCGTACTGCGGAAGCTCTCGCTTCTGTTGGGCGAATCGACGTCGTCGATGAACACGGGCGCCCGATTGACCTTGACGACGCACAGTTGTGGACTGATTCCGACCCCGAGGTTCTCGCACGGCTTATAACACTGTGCGCGGTGTGCTGCCGCACTTCTGCGACGCCAGGCTGCTGATCGGAGGGAAGACAGTACCGGCTTCTAAATCGACTCCCGACGGCTACGTGGGAGCCATTCCGGGGATCATTGAGGAGGCCCTGTACACGGTTCGTGCCGGGCAGCCCCTGTTCATCGCGGGCGGCTTCGGCGGCGCGGCCGCCGTGCTGGCGCATGAGCTGGGGATTGGCGCGGGCATTCCGGTGTCGGAGGCTTCGCTCGCCGCCGTCCGCGCGGTGCCGGCCTACCGCGACGCCGTCGAGGAGATTGCAAGTGGGTTCGATCCTGCTCTGACGGGACTGGATGCCGCAGACCTGGAGCGTCTGGCCACCACGCAGCGCGCTTCAGAGCTCGCTGGCTTGATTGTGCGTGGCCTCAGCGCCGGCGCCACGAATGCCGGAGGCACCGATGCCTAACGTGAAGGTGTTCCTCAGCTATAACGAGAGCGCTGACGGTGGGCAGGTAGCGCAGGAACTGCACGATGAGCTCTCGAAGGTGCACGTTGACGCCGTCATGGCGCGGCATGCGATCCTTCCGGGGGCTGACTGGGAACAAGCAATCCGTACCGAATTGGAGTCCAGCGCTGCACTCGTCAGCGTAGGCACGAAGGGCTACTCGACGCGCCCGTGGTGTCAGCAGGAGATCGGCTGGGCACTAGGAAGACACGTGCCGATCCTTTGGATTCAGTACACCGGCGGAGAGTCCCCGGCGGGTTTCCTCGCGCGCACTCAGGCACTGATCCCACAGGAGCCCAACCAGCCGGAGTTGATCGCGAAGGAGGTTGTGCAGTGGCTTGCCAACCAGGAAACCACGCACAACGCTCTGGTCGACGGCCTACTAAATGCCCTGGAGGCTTCTAATAGCTTTCGAGAAACACGTGAGTGTGCCGAGCTGTTGATAATGACTGGGACTTTGTCGGCAGAAAAATGGAGCAGAGTCACGCACGCCGCAACAACAAACCGTCAGGTCAGGGACGCTTTTGAGTGGGTAGGTGAAGGCCATTATCGCCGAAAGGTGGCTATGCTCGACTGGCTGAAAAAGCGTATCGGACCGTTGAACACATAACCAAAGACGTTTCGTTCTGCCGTTATCGGCCTAGGTCCTGCGCCCGGGCGCTGGCGTACAGGCAGATGGCGGCGGCGGAGGCCACGTTCAGAGACTCCGCCCTGCCGTAGATCGGGATCGAGACCACTGTGTCGGCCATGTCTAGGGCCTCAGGCGCCAGCCCGCGGGCCTCGTTGCCCAGCAGCCAGGCCGACGGCGCGCCGAGCTCCGCCTCGGCGTCGAACAGGCTGATGGTTCCGTGCCCGTCAGCGGCTAGCAGCCGCAGCCCCGCCGTCTGCAGCGCGCGGACCGCCTCGTCCAGTTCGACGCCCGCCAGCACCGGCAGGTGGAACAGGGAGCCGGCCGTGGCGCGCACGACCTTCGGATTGGTCGGGTCCACACTGCCCTTGACGAGCACGACGGCGTCGGCGCCGGCGGCGTCGGCGGCACGAATGATGGTGCCGGCGTTGCCGGGGTCCTGGGTCTCGGTGAGCACCGCCACCAGGCGCGCGCCTGACAACGCCGCCTCCAGGGCAGAACCTGAGAAGACATCGGCCTCGCGCGCGGCGGACGCCGACGTCGCTGCGCGCGAGGCCGCTGCCGCTTCTCCCCCGCCGACTCCCGAATCCGGCCGGGCCGCCACGCGTCGGTCCTCACGACGGCGAGTACACCCTGGGCGTCCGCGCTCATGGCCGCCATGACCTCGGGGGTGACCAGGTGGGTGTACAGGCCCGCCCGTGCGGCGGCCTCGGCGATGTCGGCGTGAAGCTCGGCGGCCTCCTGTGTGAGGTAGACGTCCAGAACGCACCCGGCCGCGTAGATGACGGCCTCGCGCACGCCCTGCGGCCCCTCCACCGCGAAGCGCCGGTACTTGCTGCGGGCGGAGCGGCGGACCAGTCCGGCCACCCGGGTAATACGGGTGGCCGTGGGATTGTTCAGGATCGCGCTCGTGGTCATGAGCGGCAGGTTACCGGGAAATACGAGGCGGCCCCTCCCCACGCCTCGCCGGTTGGCGGAGTCGCGGGTGAGGAGCCGTCTCAAGTGCGTAGGCCGCCCGGGCGGCTGGATACGCGACCGTGTCGCGCGCCGACGGAACTCAGGCCTTGGGGGCGTTGACGTCTGCGGGCAGGGCCTTGCGGGCGGTCTCCACCAGCGCCTTGAAGGCGGCGGGCTCGTTGACGGCCAGCTCGGCGAGCATGCGGCGGTCGACCTCCACACCGGCCAGGCCGAGGCCCTGGATGAACCGGTTGTAGGTCATGCCCTCGGCGCGAGCGGCGGCGTTGATGCGCTGAATCCACAGGCGACGGAAGTCGCCCTTGCGGGCGCGACGGTCACGAAAGGCGTATACGCCGGAGTGGGTGACCTGCTCCTTGGCCTTGCGGTACAGGCGGGAACGCTGACCGCGGTAGCCGGAGGCCCGGTCCAGGACAGTACGACGCTTCTTCTGGGCGTTAACAGCCCGCTTCACACGTGCCATGTGATGACTCCTTTAAGTATTGTGGGCCGGTCAGCGACCGAGCAGCCTCTTGACCTGGCGGGCGTCGGCCGGGGAAACGGCCTGGTCCTGGGACAGCCTGCGCTTGCGGCGGGAGGACTTGACCTCCAGCAGGTGGCGCTTGCCGGCCTGCTCGCGCATGAGCTTGCCGCTGCCGGTGACCCGGAAGCGCTTCTTGGCACCGGAGTGCGTCTTGTTCTTCGGCATGTTTATTTCCTCATTCTCGGTCCCCGGCGCCGCTTGGGTCGGGGGCTGCGGACCTCGTCGTGTGACGGGGCTGGGTCGTGACTTGCCCGCCGCGGGCGGGCTGGTGCTGGGGGCTGTTACTCGCCCCCGCTCGCCGCCTCGGCGGCCTTCGCCTTGGCCTCGCGGGCCGCCCTGGCGGCCTGCTTCTCGGCCCGACGGCTAGCTCGGGCCGCCTCGCGGCGCCGGCGTTGGTCGGATTTGACCTCCGCCTTCTTGCGGGTAGGAGCCAGGACCATGACCATGTTGCGGCCGTCCTGACGGGGATGGGACTCGATGGTGCCCAGCTCGGAGACCTCCTCGGCAACGCGCTGAAGCAGCCGGATGCCCAGCTCCGGGCGGGACTGCTCGCGTCCGCGGAAGCGGACGATGCACTTGACCTTGTCCCCGCCCTTGAGGAAG
Organism: Actinomyces ruminis; assembly: GCF_002154335.2. Lineage (GTDB taxonomy): Bacteria > Actinomycetota > Actinomycetes > Actinomycetales > Actinomycetaceae > Actinomyces > Actinomyces ruminis. The sequence goes on along the minus strand of NZ_MTPX02000059.1, from coordinate 37,597 downwards.
CGCTCGACGTGCCCCATCTTGGTGGCGTAGTCGTGCTCGTCGATCTTGGGGCGGAACTGGATCTCCTTGAGTTGGGTGTTGGCCTGGTTGCGCCGGGCGTCGCGTGCCTTCATGGCCGACTCGTACTTGAACTTGCCGTAGTCCATGAGCCGGCACACCGGGGGGCGTGCGTCGGGGGCGACCTCTACGAGGTCGAGGCCTGCCTCTTCGGCCAGGCGGAGGGCGTCCTCCACCCGGACAATGCCGACCTGCTCACCGCTGGGGCCGACAAGCCGCACCTCGGGGACGCGGATCCGTTCGTTAATACGGGGCTCGCTGATGACTGTTCCTCACTCTTGGAAGTGGTGACCGCCGCAACGAAGAAGGCCTTCGCCGCATACGCGCACGAAGGCCTTTCATGTGCCCGGGGGCACGGTCGCGCGGGCGCCGCGGCGCCGCCGACCACGAGGATTGCTCCTCGCATGACCCGGCTCCCTTTGGGAACCCAGGTGGGATTTCTCCGCTTGCGTGCCGGAGAGGTGACTCCGGCCGGTCGGTGCCCGATGCTAGCAGGTCTGCCCCGCTTCTAGCCCGCCGGGGAGCAAAGTGCGGACGTGAGCCTGCCCATATGCCGGGACCGGAGCGGTCAGGCGGGAACGGGGCACAGTTCCACGGTGTCGATGAGCTCGCCCCACGCCGGGTTGACCATGACGTACTGGCACTGCTCCAAGGTGGCGGCGACGGCGGGCGTGCCGGCGGAGGCGTCCACGCGGATGAATACCCGCAGCTCGGCGCTCTCGCCGGGCGCGAAGGCCACCCCGGTGACGCGTCGACGGCGCCCAGTTGGGCGGCCACCTCGGCCTGCACCGGCTGGTTGCGCCAGGAGGGGATCCAGTCCTCTCCCCCGGCCAGGGCGACCACGGCGGGCCGTGGCAGGCGCAGGTCGCGGGTGCCTGGGTCCAGCACCCACAGCTGGTCGGTTTGCAGGCAGGCGACCTCCGCGGCGCGGCGCGGGGTCACGGGCACGGGACGCACATCCTCGCGCCAGGCCGCGACGGCGGCCGCGAGGTGAACACCGGCAGGGCGCGGTGGCCGTCGGGCAGCTGGACGGCCAGGTCGGCGGCGTCCTCGGCGGGGTCGGCGGTGTGGGGGCTCGTGCACGGGGACGGCCGGCGCGTTTCGGCCCAGCCGGATGCGCGCAGGACCGCCGACGGCGTGGGCGGCAACCGGCACGATCAGCCGGCTGGCCGCCAGCGCGGCGAGCAACCGGTCCAGGTATTCGTGACGAGGCAGACCCTGCGCTTCCAGGGCTGCGGTCACGGCGGGGTCGGGGGCACCGTCGTCAGCGGCAAAGGGGGTGGGGGCGGCCAGCAGTTGTTCCAGCCGGTTGCGGGCTGCCAGGGCGGCTGCCAGTTGCAGGTCCGAGTTCAACTCTGGGCGGTCTGCTTCCGCGGACGCGTCGGGAATGTCGGGGGACTCGGGCATCAGCGCGACTCCTGGTCCCGTTCGCCGCGGCAGACAGCGAGCGCATCCTGGAGCGTGAAGTTGCCGTTGTAGAGCGCCTTGCCGACGATGGCGCCCTCCAGGCCGTAACACTCCAGGCGCGCCAGTGCGCGCAGGTCGTCCAAATGGGCGATGCCTCCGGAGGCGACGACGGGGGCACTGGTGCGTTCGCACACCTCGCGCAGCAGCTTGATGTTCGGCCCCATGAGAGTACCGTCCTTGGTGACGTCGGTGACGACGTACCGGGCGCAGCCGGCGGCATTAAGGCGGTCCAGGGTCTCCCACAGGTCCCCGCCCTCGCGGGTCCAGCCGCGGGCGGCCAGGGTGGTCCCGCGCACATCCAGGCCGACGGCGATCTTGTCCCCGTGCTCGGCAATGACCCGCGCGGTCCATTCGGGGTCCTCCAGGGCCGCGGTACCCAGGTTTACGCGTGCGGCCCCGGCGGCCAGTGCCCGATCCAGGGAGGCATCGTCGCGGATACCGCCCGAGAGCTCGACCTTGACGTCCACTTCGCCGACGATGCGGGCAAGCAGGGGGGCGTTGGTACCGCGTCCGAAGGCCGCGTCCAGGTCCACCAGGTGAATCCACTGTGCACCGGCCGCCACCCAGTCGCGGGCGGCGTCAACGGGGTTGCCGTAGTCGGTCTCGCTGCCGGCCTCTCCGCGCAGCAGCCGGACGGCCTTGCCGTAGGCGACGTCGACGGCGGGAAGAAGGGTGAGCATGTGCGGTTCTCCTTGGGTGGCGGGATTCGTGGGTCAGCGGTCAGAGGGTGGTCAGCCAGTTGCGCAGCAGTTGCGCCCCAGCATCCCCGGATTTCTCGGGGTGGAATTGGGTGGCGCTGAGGGCCCCGTTTTCGACGGCGGCAACGAAGTCCTCGCCATGAGTTGCCCAGGTGGTGCGGGGCGGGCGCGTGCGACCGAGGCCGAGCAGCGTGGCCGGGTCGGTCTTGGCGGCATAGGAGTGCACGAAGTAGAAGCGCTCGGACCCGGACGCGTCGAACAACCCGTCGAACAGGACCGTGTCGGCGGGTGGGCGCACCTGGCTCCACCCCATGTGAGGGACGATGTCGGCCTGGAGGCGGGAGACGGTGCCGGGCCACTGCGCCAGTCCGGGCACCGTCTCGGCGCCTGCGGCGTCGGCGTGCTCGGTGGAGGCCGCGAACATGACCTGCATGCCCACACAAATGCCCAGCACGGGCCTGCCGCCGGCCAGTCGCCGGTCGATCAGCCGGGGGGCGTCGACGGCACACAGCTGGTCCATGACGGCCGCGAAGGCACCGACGCCGGGCACAACAAGCCCGTCGGCATTGGCCACCGCATCCGGGTCCGCGGTCAACTCGGTGCGAGCGCCGACGCGCTCCAGGGCGCGCACGGCCGAGCGCACGTTTCCGCTTCCGTAGGACAGGACGACGACGTGTGGTTGCCTCACGAGGTCAGACTACCTACACCCGCGACGCCCGCGGCCCGCATGTCAGTTCGCGGACGGGTCGCCCTGGTTGCCGTCGCCTCCGCGCGGCGCCCGCGCATACCGCGTCCCAGCCAGCGCATCATGCGGCCGGGTTTGACCTCGCTGGTTTTGAGGGCGCCCGGCGCCTCCTCCGCCCGGAGTGCTCCAAGCAGGATGTCCTCCAGGGTCTGGTCGGCGGATGCCAGCAGCAGTCCGGCGCTGGTTTCCTCCCCGGCCTGCCCGTTTTGGTAGCGGCGGGCGGTGATGGTGCCCGATAGTCCCGCCTCGGTGCCGACGTCGGTGGCCAGGTCGGCGGTCATGAGCACCACGCCGACGCGGCTCAGACGCGACAGCGCCGCGGCAAGCTCTGCGGCCTCGGCAGGCTCGGTCTCGGCGCCGCCCAGGAGCTCGGCTATGTCCCACTCGGCGTGTGCCGAGACGAATTCCTTGACCGCGATGGCACCGGATGAGGAGGGCACCACCGTGCAGTCCAGGCCGCCGACGGAGCACAGGGCGGCCAGGGCCTCGGCGCTGGCCAGGGGCGTGAGCACAACGGCGACCTTGACCGCGTGGGGGCGGGCGGTGTCGGCGGAACCGTAGATGTTGTGCGGCACGTCGTTGGGCGAGACCGGTCCGGTGGCCTCCGGAGTGTCCGAGAGGTCGGCGGGCAAGTCCAGGCCCTGCATCATGGCGGCGAACTCGGCGTCGATATCGGGCTCGTCGTCGGGGCGGCCGGCGGAGTCGGCGGAGTGGTCGTCACGCATTACAGAGCACCTTTGGTTGAGGGGATGCCTTCCACGCGGGGATCGGGCTCGACGGCGGTCCGCAGGGCGCGAGCCAGAGCCTTGAACTCGGCCTCGGCGATGTGGTGGGGATCGCGCCCGGAGATCACCCGCACGTGCAGGCAGATGCCGGCATGGTAGGCGATCGCCTCCAGGCAGTGACGGACCATGGAGCCGGTGAAGTGTCCGCCGATGAGGTGATGCACAAAGGCCTCAGACTCCCCGTCGTGCATCAGGTAGGGGCGGCCGGAGATGTCGACAACGGCCTGCGCCAGCGCCTCGTCCAGGGGCACGAGGGCGTCGCCGAAGCGGCGGATGCCGCGCTTGTCCCCCAGAGCGGTCTTCAGGGCTTCGCCGATGCAGATGGCGGTGTCCTCCACGGTGTGGTGGACGTCGATGTCGGTGTCGCCAGTGGCGCGCACGGTCAGGTCGATCAACGAGTGCTTACCCAGGGCGGTGAGCATGTGGTCGTAGAAGGGCACGGTGGTGGAGATATCGGTGCGTCCGGTGCCGTCCAGGTTCAGCTCGACGACGACGGAGGACTCACTGGTGGCGCGTTCAATGCGGGCGGTGCGGTTCATGCGTTCTTCTCCTCGTTGGCCTGATTGGCGGCTTGTCCGGTCGTTTTTCCGGTGACGGCGAGCAGGGCGGTGCGGAAGCGCTCCATCTCCTCCGGCGTGCCGACGCATACCCGCAGGTATCCCTCCGGCCCGACGACGCGGATGAGCACGCCCCGATCCAGCAGTCCCTGCCACACCGCCTCCCGGTCGGCGAAGGGGCCGAACAGCACGAAGTTGGCGTCGGAGTCGTAGGCGGTCCACCCCTGCGCGCGCAGCCATGCCACCAGGGCATCGCGCTCATCGCGCAGGGAGGCGACCTGGCTCATCAGCTCCTCGCGGTGATTCAGGGCGGCGAGCGCGGCCGCCTGGGAGACGGCGGACAGGTGGTAGGGCAGGCGCACGATGCGCAGCATGTCCACCAGTTCGCGGGATGCGGCCAGGTACCCCAGCCGCAGTCCCGCCATGCCGAAGGCCTTGCTCATGGTGCGCGAGACGGCCAGGTGGGGGTAGCGGGGAGCACCGGCGGCGTCGGTGCGAGCCAGCAGCTCCAGCGCACTGGGCACACCCGGCCGACGGAACTCGCCGTAGGCCTCGTCGATCACCACCACGCAGTCCGCGGGCCCCGTGCCGGAGGGCATGTCATCGGGGCCGTGGCCACGGGCGCCTCCAGGACGGCGGCGACGTCGGTCAGCGGCAGAGCGGTGCCGGTGGGGTTGTTGGGGCTGGCGAGGATGACCACGGCGGGGCGCTCGCGTTCAATGGCCGCGGCAACGGTGTCGACGTCCAGCGTGAAGTCCTCGCCCCTGGGCCCGGTGACGTAGCGGGTGAAGGTGTCGCGGGCGTACTCGGGGTACATGGAGTAGGTGGGGGTGAAGGACAGGCAGCTGCGCCCCGGCCCTCCGAAGGCCTGCAGCACGTGCGTCATGACCTCGTTGGAGCCGTTGGCCGCCCAGATCTGCGGCCAGTCCAACCGCACCCCCGACTCGGCGGCCAGGTAGTCGGCCAGGGCGGAGCGCAGGGCGGGGAAGTCCCGGTCCGGGTAGCGGTTGAGCCCGGCGGCCGCCTCGCCCACGGCGGCGGCGATGTCCGCCACCACGGCCGGGCTGGGCGGGTAGGGGTTCTCGTTGACGTTGAGGCGTACCGGCACGTCCAGTTCGGGCGCGCCGTAGGGTTCACAGCCCTGTAGATCGGGCCGCAGTGGAAGACCGGTCACGCCGCGTGAGTCTACGCGGAGTCCGGCCCTTCCCGACACGCGTCCTAGTCTGCGGTCGTCAGCAGGATTTCCTCGGCGTCTAACCGTTCGAGCGCGTACTCCAGGCTGTTGGAGGAGAACAGGCCCTCGTCGCGGGCGTCGAGCAGGGCGTGGCGCTGCACGCGGATGGTCTCGATGGCGAGCTCGCGCGCCTCGGCGGGGGTGAGCGTGTCGGCGTGCTGGCGGGCGGCGGCGTCGCCCAGTAGTCGGATCAGCCGCTCGCGCTCGGCGTCGTCGGCAGTGTGGGAGGCCATGCGCGGGCGCACCAGCCTGATGACGCCGCTGAGGGTGAGCCCCTGGATGATCAGCGATCCACCGGCGACCAGCAGGGCCACCAGCAGTAGGAGCGGCCGGGCGGGCGTTGTCAGGGGAAGGGTCTGGGCGGCGGCCAGGGTGACGGCGCCGCGCATGCCCGCCCACACGATTACCGCGCCCTCGCGCGGCCCGAGGGGATCGGCGGTGAAGTAGTCCAGGTCGGCTCCTCGGCGCCGCTGGCGCCGTTGACCGCGTTCCAGGCGGTCGCGCCAACCGATGACCGCCTGGTGCCACTGCTCCGGGGACAGGCCGTGTTTGGCCAGCAGCTCGTCGTCGATGTCACGTGCATGCTCCAGGCGTGCCTCGAACTGCTCCAGGCGCTGGCGCTGCTCCTCCAGGTGCCGGCGGTGGCGATGACGCACGCGGCGCAGCCAGACCAGCAACGTCGCCACGCAGGCCACCCGCACCAGGACGGCCAGGGCACCGGCTCCGGCGGCCAGGAGCACGGCGTTGCGCAGGCCGACACCGCCGTCGATCACGTCCTGGACGATCCCGTAGGCCTGCAGCCCCATGACCAGGAAGATGCCGCCTTCCAGAATCAGCTCGATGGTGCGCCAGTTCTGCTGGGCGGTCAGGCGGTGCGCGGGCGGCAGCAGTCGCGGCCGGCGGTAGGAGATGACCAGGCCGGCGACGACGGCGGCGACCAGCCCGGAGCCGCCCAGATAATCGGTGGGTAGGGACGCCAGGAAGGGGATGGTGAAGGACATGACCGTGTCCGCCGTCGGGTTGGTGATGCGGGAGCGAATCCGGATGCTGCACTCCCCCACCGCCCAGCCGATGGCGAGGGCGAGGGCCAGCGAGGTGAGGAAGCCGGAGACCAGCGCGGCGGGATGCAAGGCGTCGGTGCTGTGAGCAATGCCTGCGGCCGTGGCCGAGGACAACAGGATCAGCGCGGTGGCGTCGTTGAACAGCCCCTCCCCCTCCAGGATGGTGATTATCCGCTGGGAGACGCCCGAGCCGCGAGCGATGGTGATGGCGACGGCGTCGGTGGGGCTCAGCACCGCCCCCAGGGCAACTGCCCAGGGCAGGGCGATGGTGGGCATTACGGCATGTACTACCAGACCGATGATGCCGGCGCTGATGGCAACCAGCCCGACCGCGAGCGCGGCGACGGCGCGCAGCTCGCGTCGGAAGTCCATCACGGGCATGGATACGGCGGTGGAGAACAGCAGCGGGGGCAGCACCATCTCGAGGACGATGTCGGGATCCAACTCGATCGCCGAGACGAACGGCAGGAAACCGATCCCGATGCCGAGTGCTAGCAGCAGCAGCGGAGAGGCCACCCCCACCCTGGGGGCGAGCTGGTTGCCGGCAGCGATGACGAGTAGGCCCGCCACCGCGATGATGAGTAGTTCCACGGCCGCACCCTACGGCGCGGCGTGGAAGGAGGCTCAGAAACGCGCGGACGCCAGCCGGGCGCCCTCCGTCAGGGAGGCGAGCTTGGACCAGGCGATATGGGCATGCACGCGCCCGCCCAGGCCGCAGTCGGTGGAGGCGACCACGCGCTCGGGGCCGACCAGCCGGGCGAAGCGCTCGATGCGGTCGGCTACCAGTTCGGGGTGCTCCAGCACGTTGGTGGCGTGAGAGACGACGCCCGGGATCAGGTACTTGCCGTCCGGCAGCTCGGTGTCCTGCCAGATCTTCCACTCGTGCTCGTGGCGGACGTTGGCGGCCTCGAAGCTCAGCCCGTTGGCGTTGACGGACAGGGCGAGGTCGACGATCTTGTCGAAGCCGAGGTCGGTGGAGTGCGGCCCGTGCCAGGAGCCCCAGCACACGTGGTAGCGCACCTGGGCGGGGTCGATGCCCTCCAGGGCGTGGTTGAGCGCCTCGATGCGTACCGCCGAGAAGCGGCGGTAGTCCTCCAGCGCCGGCTCGGTGACGAACTGGTCCCAGGACTCGGCCAGATCGGGGGCGTCGATCTGGACGGTCAGTCCGGCGTCGGTAATGGCCTTGTACTCCTCGCGGAGGGCCTCGGCCCAGGCCCACACGCAGGCCTCGTCGTCTTCGTAGTAGTAGTTGCCCACGCGCGCTGCCGCGGCCGGGCTGATGGAGGCGACGAAGCCCTCGCTAAGCGGCTTGCCGACCCGCTCCAAGCCGCGGGTGAGGGCCGCGATGTCGCGGGCGACCGTCGCCTGCCCGGTGTAGCGGATCTCGCCGGTAACCACCGGGAACACCCAGGGGCGCCGATCCGCGAGGTGAATGCCGGAGGTGGGGTCGGCGTAGGCGTCGGCGTAGGCGACCCAGTCACGGCGGTCGGTCATGGCGTCCAGCTCGAGCTTGCCGGCCGGAGTGGGTTTGCGCTCGGGAAGCTGGTCGAGCAGCTCCAGGCCGCTGAAGCGGCTGAAGGAGTAGGACCACCAGGCCCCGTAGTCGACCTTCTCGGTCATGGCGTGGCCGTATTCGCCGTCGTTGACGATCGTCAGGCCGATCTCGGTCTGACGGGCGACGACGGCGTCGGTCTGCTCGCTCACGACCGCGGCGAGCCCGGCGTCGTCAAGCGTGCCGGCCGCGTGTGCGGCATTCGCCTCCAGCAGTGCCTCGGTGCGGGGCAGGGAGCCTACATGGGTGGTGCGGATTTGCGTGGCCATTTCAGGTCCTTCCATCGGTCCTGGCTGGAGCACCGCGCCAGCGGAGATCCTAAGTTCCGGATGACGTGGTTGCTGCGGCGTCGACGAGCCAGGTCTCTCGGCCGCTCTGGATGGTGCGAACACACCCTATCAAGATCCGCCTAGCACTTGGCACCTTCTCCGCAAGCACGCCCGGGTTAGCGTGGTTGGTATGAACCGGCCCGCCTCAGCCAGCACACCCGCAACGCCCGTACCTGCGGCGACCGGAACCGTCTCGGCCATAGGCGCTCCGATCCGTGAGCGCGCCGAGGCGGTGCTGCGCGACCTGGTCGGGCGGGCGGACGCACGACTGCGCGCGGACCAGTGGCGCGCCATCGAGGCATTGGTCGTGCAGCGGCGGCGGGCGCTGGTGGTGCAACGAACCGGCTGGGGCAAGTCCGCCGTCTACTTCGTGGCCACCGTGCTGCTGCGGGAGGGGTGGGGCACCTGGCGCCCGGGCGGGCCCCTCCCCCTTCCCGGAAGCCGGGCGGGCGCCGGCGCGACGGTGATCGTCTCCCCGCTGCTGGCACTCATGCGCGATCAGGTGGCCTCCGCCCGCCGCGCCGGCATCAACGCCCTGACCATCAACTCCGTCAACGCCCCGCAGTGGCCCGAGATCGAGGCGCAGGTGCGGTGCGGCAAGGCGGATGTGCTGTTGGTGTCCCCCGAGCGCCTCAACAACCCCGGCTTCCGGGATGAGGTGCTGCCCCGGCTGGCGGCGGACGCCGCCCTGGTGGTGGTAGACGAGGCGCACTGCATCTCCGACTGGGGGCATGACTTCCGCCCCGACTACCGGCGCATCCGCACCCTGCTGGCGGAGCTGCCGCCGGACACCCCGGTGCTGGCCACCACAGCGACGGCGAATGCTCGAGTCACAGCCGATGTCGCCGAGCAGCTGGGCGCCCCGCCCCGGTCGGGAGCCGACACCCCGGCGTCGGCTCCCGATCGGGGCGGAGTCCTGGTGCTGCGCGGCACGCTGGCACGCAACTCCCTGCACCTGGGGGTGCGGCGCCTGCCGGATGCCGCCACACGTCTGGCCTGGTTGACCGACTACCTGCGAGCCACGCCCGGCTCCGGCATTGTGTACTGCCTGACGGTTTCGGCGGCGAGTGAGGTGGCCGAGCGGCTGCGTGAGGAGGGACTGCAGGTCGCCGCCTATACGGGGCGCACGGATTCCGCGGAGCGGGAGCGTCTGGAGGAGGAGCTCAAGGGCAACCGGGTCAAGGCGTTGGTGGCCACCAGCGCACTGGGTATGGGTTTCGACAAGCCGGATCTGGCCTTCGTGGTGCATATGGGGGCGCCGAGCTCGCCGGTGGCCTACTACCAGCAGGTCGGTCGGGCGGGGCGCGGGGTCGAGCGCGCCGAGGTGATCCTCCTGCCGGGAGCCGAGGACCGCGCCATTTGGGACTGGTTCGGCACCCAGAGCTTCCCGCCCGAGGAGGCGGTGCGCGAGGTACTCGCGGTGCTGGATGCCGCCGGCCGGGCGGATACGGGGCCGTTGAGCACGAACGCGTTGGAAACCGTGGTTCCACTGCGGCGCAACCGCCTGGAGTCCATGCTCAAGGTCCTCGATGTCGACGGCGCGGTACGGCGAGTGCGTGGTGGCTGGGAGGCGACCGGGCTGCCTTGGGACTATGACGCGGCGCGGTATGCGCGCGTCGAGCAGGCCCGGCGCGCCGAGCAGGAGTTGATGGAGCGCTATGAGGCCCTGGCCGCGCCCGATTGCCGTATGGCCTTCCTGCGGCGGGTGCTGGACGACCCGGAACTGACCGCCGAATGGCGGTGCGGCGCCTGCGACCTGTGCGGCGGGCTGAGCCTGCTCCAGGTGCCGGAGGAGCGGGAGATTTCCGCAGCCCGTCGGGCGCTGGCCCGCGTGGCGTCGTGATTGAGCCCCGTAAGCGTTGGCCCGTCGGCATGGACCGTTTGGACCTGCCTGAGTTCAAGGGCGCCATCGCCGTGGCCGACCGGCCGGAGCCGGGATTCGCCGTCGGGCGCCTGGACGGCCTGGGCGTGTCCGCGTCCCTGCGCGAGCTGTTTGCTTCCGATGCCGACGGCGAGGTGCCGCCGCCCCTGCGCGCCCCTGCGCTGGAGGTGGCCGACCGGCTTGCCGCCGAGATGGGGCCCAAACCGGGCCGGACGGCGCCGCCGGGCCCACGGGCGATCTGGCCGTGGTGGTAATCGACTCGCGTACTCGCCCGCAACTCGTGCGCCACCTGGGGCATGCGCTGTCCCAGCGCCTGGGGGCCGTGCCGCTGGGGGTCATCGGGGTGCGCGGCGATCGGGGTCGACACGATGTGGGCTCCGCCTTCCGGCTCGCCGACGTCGCCCGTTCCCTGACGCTGGAGGGATGGTCGCCGCGGGCGCGGGCGCGGCTACGAGGTGCCCGAGTCGTGCTGGTGGATGACTGGACCGACTCCGGCTGGACTCTCGCCGTCGCGGCCATGCTATTGCGACAAGCCGGGGCCGTAGCTGTATTCCCGTTCGTATTGGCCCGGCGCTGAGTCAACTCTCTTGCGCGGTGCCGGCAGCCTCCACCAGGTCTTGCGCTACACCGCCCGACGGCTCCGCAGGCACCGACACTTGGGACTGCGCTCCCGGGGTGGCAGGTGCGAGCGCCTCGTCCTGAAGGTAGTACACCACAGGGGCGCCCCCCAGGAGCGGGGCTGGGCAAGCGCAGCGGCAGTCAGATGGCGTGCAACCGCGGAGCGGCCCGCGTCGGTGTCTGATTCGGAACCAAACCACCACGGGCCGTCATCCAGGTCCTCAGCGCCGTAACCGAGCTCTGTGAGTGCCGTGCGCTTATCCCCGAAGAGTGTGCCCAGTGCGGCGAATACCCTCTGGCGCCCGCACCAAGCGGGTGCCACTGTGGGTAGACAGACAGTCCGACAACATCAGTCAGCTCAGCCAGTTCGCCGTTCAGATTTGTCGCAGCCCAAGACATGACCGACTCTGTGGCCGTGCCCTGGCCGAGCTGGTAGTACAGCGTGAGCACTCGCGTCGACTTTGCGGTCGCGGGATCGGTTGCCAGGGCGCGTGCCGCCTGAAGTGTACGCGTAACGGCGTCGGGCCCAGTCCACTCCCCTCCGAGCTCATTGCCGATCTCCCAGGCATCGGCGTTGGGGAGAGTCTGACGCAGCACCGTAAGCCGCCGATCCCATTCGGTGTCACTGAAGTCCGTGAGGAACTGCGAATCGCACACTTGCACCATGTACTTAGCGCCCTGGGCGCGCAGTTGAGCAACGCACCGACGCCATCCCTCAAGTTCCTCGGAGTCATCGGTATCGTTGACGACGATACGCACCACAACGTTTCTGCCTGCCTCCTTCAAGGGCGACACCGCCTGGACCACCGTCTCGGTCTCCGGCGGGGCGGTGAAGGTAACTCCCAGCATGGCGTCGTCGGGACCGGTCCCGGCAACTGCCTCATCGAGCGCCAGTTGAGCGGCAGTCGCCGCCTCGAGAGCCTGGTTAGCGAGGATCGCACGCTCCACGGGTGTTGCGGCGTGACTGCAGTCCGTAAGCGCCTGCGCGGTATCGGATCGAAGTGTCTGAATCGGCTCGGTGTTCTTCCCCGCAGAGCGCAGCGTGTTAACCAGTTGGTCCTGCCGCTGGTGCAAACCGCTAGCGGCGAGTTCAGCAAGGGCGTAGCGGCCTGGACCAGGCAGGTCGGCGAAGAGGGCGGAGTATCCGTGACTAGTAGGCCACGACAGGCAGAGGCAGGTCTGCCGACCGTCGGGAAGCTCCACACAGGCCGTTGACTCGGAGTGTGATTCCAATGGTGACAGCCTGATCAGTTCGAGCGTAACGGGATCCACCAGGGCGTCGTCACGGCCCTCCTGACCAACTCCGTTGGTTTGCCGACTCAGCAGCCCGGTTAGCTTCATCAAGGCTCCATCAGCGCCGGCGACATCCAGCAGCACTCGACCGCCTGAAGTGGCCCCTATCTGAGTGGCATGCGCGGCGACATGTGCCCCCGACACTCGTGTAATACCCACAGCTGCGGCCCCGATGGCCCCTACCGCCGCTGACACCAGTCCCACCAGACGCCGCCGGCTCATCGGACGCAACCGACGGCTTTGACGGTCCTCGGCCGCAGAAACGAATGACTCACCGTTGTGATCGGCTTGCGGCTCGTTGTCTGCGTACTTCACTTCAGCTCCATTGCGGATACGAAGGTATAGCCCTCGGCGCGAATGCCCTCGACGATCTCCTTCAGGAGCGAGACGTCGTAGTAGGGATGGAAGAAGAAGCTGGCCGTAGCGTGGGTGTTCACCAGGTTCGCGCGCGCCGAGGCCACGATATCCGCAGGCAGGCGCGGGGGGTGCTGGTTGTAGGACTCCAGCTCCACGTTGCCCAGGTTCTCGGGCAAGACGTGAGTGCCATAGGGATCGTTGACGGCGTAGGGGAAGAACTGTCCGTAGTAGTCGAAGTCCCCGCCGCTGCTGCCGGTGAGCAGACCCGCATGCAGGAGCTCGCGCTCGTAGCGGACCCCGTAGACCTCGCCGATGCCGGTGTAGGCGGCAGCGGTGGCCGCGTAGTGGGGCGTCTCGAACACGGTTGGCTCCGGCAGGCCCACCTGGGCGAACAGTGCCCGCCCCTCAAGCACCTGCTGGGTTGCCCAGGCGGCATCGGTGCCGGGCAGCTCGCCGCCGATCTGCACCCACGAGTCGTTCTGGCAGGTGATCGCAGGGGCGGAGTTGTCGTTGGCGTCCGTGCACCAGGAGCGGATGAACTCGAAATCGTCTGTGCTTACCGCGTTGTACGGATTACTCAGGGTGGAGAACTGGTGGGTGGTGCCGTGCTGGATCAGGGTACCGCCATTGGCGACGGCGTAGCTGAGCACTTCTACCAGTTCCGGATTGTCCGCCAGAGTGATGGTTTCGGGGGCCGCGTCGTTGTAGACGCCGCTCGGGTCGGTGTAGATCGGAACGACGGCGATCTGGAACGGGACTCCCGCACCCACAAGATAATCGACGATGGTGCGCAACTCGGCGCCCGTGGTGGCGGGGCTGACGTCCTCGATGCGCACGGCCGCCTGCCGTACGGTGGCCGCCCCGGGCTGGAGGGTGTCGAGCACGATGTCCGCGGCGGCCAGGTACCGATCCGTCTCCGCCAGGTAGGACAGTGGGATCTCACCGATGTAGGTCAGGTTCGCGGACTTCACCGCCCACGGGAAGGAACTGCCGGTGGTCTGCGCGATGGAGGCGCAGTCGGTGACCGCACCCGCCGTATCGGAGCAGTTGGCGGTCCCCAGCACCGTGACCTGCTCCGGGGCGGTGATGTGGGGGGCGAGGATGCCACCGGTGTTAAGTGCATTGCGGGTCAGGTTCTGCCCGTTATACGTCACACTGCTCACCGTGTCGGTGGAATCGATATAAGAGTTGGCCGCATCCCATCCATATCGGGTGGTGAAGGTGGCGCGATCCTGGGTGTCCGCCGTCAGCTTCCAGATGTTGAACCCGGTCCACAGCACGGGCACGTCACCGGTGAGGACGTCGTCAATAAAGGCCCGGGGCAGCGGCTCGTCATAGGTCGATCCGGAGTAGATGACGGCGGTAAAGGAGCCTGCCAGGCCCGCGGTGTAGTCGGACACGGGCAGGGTTGTCACCGTGCCCGAGTGCGAGGCCAGCATCCCCATGCCCAGAGCGTAGTACTCGCCCAGATGGGCGTACTCACCGGTCGAGTCGAACAGCACAAGAGTGCGGGCCGGACCGGCCTGTGTGGTTGAAAAGGTACGGGCCGAGGTCGGCAGCGCAACATCGGCGGGTAGGTCGCGTATCACTGCCTCCGCGTCGGCAGCCTCGACCGGTTGGGCAAGTTCCTCCTCGTCGATCAGGCCTGCGGCAACCAGCGGCAATGTCTGCTCGGCGGCCGCCATGGGCTCCGGCGGAGCCTCCACCACCGCCTCCTGAGTGATGTCCACCGGGGATACGACCGGAGCAGTCTCGGCCGCGACTGCGCCCACAGCAGGTCCGGTGGTAGCTGTCACCAGCAGGGCTGCCGCCAACGTCAGGCCGAGGGCGGCGCCGTGTCGCCGCTTCAGGGATTGGGGCATCATTCACTTCTCCTTGGTGATGGAATCGTTTCTTTCAGGGGTGAATTCCGGTACGCGCTTGCCAACACCGGTCAACGCTGCCATGGCGGCGATGATGCGGAAGCACGCCCGTCCGTCGCCGTACGGGTTGGCCGCGTTCGCCATGCGCGCGTGAGCATCGGCGTCGTCCAGCAGGGTGCCGACGGCGTCAACAATCGTCTCCTCGTCGGTGCCGACGAGTCGGGCCACCCCGAAATCGACAGCCTCCGGACGCTCGGTATTCTCCCTCATCACCAGTACCGGCTTGGAAAGGGCCGGCGCCTCTTCCTGCACGCCACCGGAATCAGTGAGCACCAAGTGGGCACGGTTCATGAGCGCGCAGAACTGCCCGTACTCAAGTGGTTCGGTGACAACCACATTGTCTAAACCCTCGATATGTGGCAGGATCGCCGCCCGCACCTCCGGGTTGCGGTGGGCGGGCAGCACAATGAGGTCGTCGGGGTGCGCGCATGCCACGCGGGCAACTGCACGACCTATTGCCTGCATCGGCCGCCCCCATGACTCACGGCGATGCGCGGTCACCAGCACCACTCGTCGAGTGGTATCGGCGGTGGCGTCAGCCAGGGCAGTATCGGTAAACGCAACCGGCCTGGCCACGGCATCCAATAATGCATCAATGACGGTATTGCCGGTAACAACGATGTCTGCAGGATCCGTGTTCTCCTGCAGCAAATTGTCGCGAGCCAGTGCGGTAGGGCAGAGGTGCAGCGAGGCAATCTGCGTCAGTAGCCGCCGGTTGGCCTCCTCAGGGTATGGGGAGGCGATGGATCCGGTGCGCAGTCCAGCCTCCACATGTGCCACCGGCACCTGATGGTAGAAACCCGCCAAACCAGCGGCGAATGCGGAAGTGGTGTCTCCCTGGACCACCAGCAGACTGGGGCTGAACTGCTCAATGACGCGTTCCGCTCCCTCCAGTGTGCCTACCGTTATCTGGGTCAGGCTCTGACCGGGGCGGTGGATGTCAAGGTCAGCGTCTGGGACGATTCCGAAGAAGTCATTGACCTGGTCAAGCATCTCGCGATGCTGGCCGGTGACGACAACGACCGGCTCGAAACGCTCGTCGTGCTGCAGCGCGCGGACCAGTGGTGCCAGCTTGATGGCCTCGGGCCGAGTTCCGTACACCAGCATCACGCGTGGGCGGGAACCCGATTTGGTACTCGCGAAGATGTTTCGCATGTGTCTCCTCAGGGATTTCAGGGGTATGGACGAGGTCGACTTTGTGGATATAAAGAGCTGCTCAGGGCTTAGTCGGCGTTATCGTCACGTCGACGTCGGCATCCTCGGTGTAGGCGGCTGCGGCACCGGATCGGTAGGGGGAATCGGTGTCTGTGACGGATACCAGATGCTCACCGTCCACCGCGATGGCAACGGTCATTCTGGCCTTTGCGGTCGTGTCGATGCTTATGGTCACGTGGTGCTCCTGGCCCACCGCGAACCGTGGAGTGTTGCCGGAGGCTAGGAACTGCTGCTTGCCGGGATAGGCGGGGTTCTGTTTGGACACCTCCCACCCGTTAGGTTTGAGTACGAGCGCATAGAAATGGTCATTGTCCTGATAACTCCATATCAGCCAGGCAACCTCCCACGGATTGGGCGTGCTGCCCTGCCGAAGCTGCCTGCGCGTGAGCATGGTCGCCTCGAAGGCCGTTACCTGGCCTGGGGTGACGCTGACCTCACGTGAGGCGGCCAGCCCCGCGTGGGTCTCGGCCGCTGCCGTGGCGGGGGCAGGACTCAGGCTCACCGTATTGCCACGGCACGACGCCGAGCCGTACCCGTCGAAAATCAGCCCCCAAGCCCCGCAGTGCATGTCATCGCTCCTGACGATCCCTGAGGCCATCATGGTCGCGGCCAGAACCACTATCAATACCGCGGCGAACAACTTGTTCGGGCGGCAACGACGTGACCTGCCCGCAATACTGATCATGTTTGGGCCTCCTGAGTCATTGCTTCGGGAACGGAAGCGTGTTCCGCCTCACGGGAGGTCTTGGCCCATCCGGACCTGCCCAAGCACTCACGCGCCAGCGCTCGCCAGCCGAAGACCCCTGCGAGCAGACCGTAGAGCACGAAGAGGTGGCACCACGCCACGCAGCGCACAGGCCCTGCGCCCTCATCGCGTTCATACAGCCAGTACACCAGCGCGTATAGGTATGACGGCCCGAAGGCCAGCAGATATGTACCGGGAACCCAAGACCACTGCTGAGGCACGCCGCGAATCACATTGGACACGCACAGCCCCAACATCAGTAGGAACGAGATGACCAGTAGGGAGCCGGCGAGCAGCAGATACGGACTCAGAACCTGCCACAGGGTGTCGGCACGGGCACGGCCCCGTAGGTGTCGGGCGATGAAACCCATCAGATTCCGGGCTTGCAGATTGCCCTGGAACCAGCGGGTACGCTGGCGAATCAGTCGTCGTAGGGAGGTGACGCCCTCCTGATGCACTGCGGCGTCACCCCTGAACTCGTTGATCCATCCAGTTCCATTGAGCCGGATACCCAGGTCGAAATCCTCCGTCAGGGATCGTGTCCAGGGACGCCTTCCCAGCGCGTTAAGCGCGGCCAGCCGCACGAACTGGGCGTTTCCCCCCATGCCAACGCTCCTCATGCGACGGCGCCCCTGCTGAAAAACTGAGGTGAAGGTGACGAACTCGATGTCCTGCATTCGTGCCAATAGTGAGGCATGGCGGTTCGAGATTCGCACGCCGAGCTGGACGGCACCCACGGTCTGATCACGGAGGGCACCGCGCGCCACATCCCAGGCGGTGGGATCGAGGTGTCCGTCGGCGTCAACCACGCCGACTACGACGTACTCGGGATCGATATCGCGGTATCGCGCACGAATGATCTCTATAGCGTGGTTCAGCGCCTCGCCCTTTCCCTGCCGGGCGTTGGGCGGATCGCGTCGCAGCAGCGCTACGCGCGGGTCGGCGATAGCGCCGACGATGTCGCTCGTCGCATCATCCGACCCATCATCAACCACTAGCACGTGCAGCGCCGGATTGGGGTCCTCCAGTAGACGTGCAACCGACGGCCCGATAACCGCGGCTTCATTGAGGCAGGGCATCAGTACCACGATCTGCAGTGGTTTCCCAACAGGATGCTGTAACGGCCTCGACAATCGATCCCGTTGCCCGGCGCGCTTGCGCCTTCCGGCCAGAGTGTAGGCACCGCAGGCCAGTACCAGCATGTAGGTCAACGCCACCGCCACCATCACAACGGCAGCCCAGAAGCCGACCGTATCCAGAGCGGCCGCGAGGCCATCGGAGGCGCTGGCCTGCCTGAACTGATCTAGGCTCATGCCGCAGCTACTCCCGACTCCCGGGGTTGGACGACGACTTCGTGGGGCGACACTGGCGGCACCCCAGTCCCGACGGAACTGCGGGTCCTGCGGAAGATGAGAGATCCGTACAGATTGAGAGCAATAAACAACAGGGCGATCACCAGGAAACCGAAGCCCGCCAGGTCGAGCAGGATACGGGCGAGGATCTCCACCCCGCAGGCACCGACGACGGACTTGGCCGAGAACAATGTGTTATACATCACGACTCACGTGCAACTCAGGGACAGGGGATACACGCTCCGGAACACCCCTTGCGGTTACACCGAAATCGAGGGCGTCAAGCGCTTACCCCAAGGATAACGCACATCAAGACGAAATACCAACTAGAACACGTTTTAGCAAACATAGGCGTTCGTCACACTGCAATCATCCCGCGGTCGCCTATTGATTGAGTGAAGACAACTAAAATACTGTAGGCGAAGCCATTCGTCGCTTCATCCAGTCCAGAACTGTATCTGGACACCGCCAATTCAGCACTGCCGGGCGCGGGCCGCCTCGCCGTGAGCGGGCAAGTTCTCAGACTCGGCCAGCGCCGTGAGCGGCGCGGTCATGGCCGCCAGGCGTCGGCGTCGTAGTCGATGAGCTGGACGGGCTTGAGGTAGGCCATCACGTTCAGCCCGGCGGCAAAGCGGGCGGTGCCGCCGGTGGGCAGGACATGGTTGGAGCCGGCCAGGTAGTCGCCCAGCGGGACCGGCGAGTAGGGGCCGACGAAGATAGCGCCGGCGTTGTGGATGCGGCGGGCTACGGCGGCGGCGTCGCCCGTCTGGATTTCCAGGTGCTCGGCGGCGTAGGCGTCGGCGACCTGCACGGCCTGGTCGAGGTCTCGCACCAGCACGATGCCGGACTGTCTTCCGGTCAGGGCGGTGCGGGCGCGATCACGGTGACGGGTGACGTCGAGGCGACGGGCCAGCGCGGCATCCACGGCGTCTGCCAGCGGCAGGGAATCGGTGATCAGCACCGACCCGGCATTTGGGTCGTGCTCGGCCTGCGAGAGCAGATCGGCAGCGACGTACTCGGGGTCGGCTGCCGCGTCGGCGATGACGGCGATCTCGGTGGGGCCCGCCTCGGCGTCGATGCCGACGACGCCGCGCACGGCGCGTTTGGCGGCGGCCACATATACGTTTCCGGGTCCGGCCACGACGTCTACCGGCTCGCACAGGGTGCGCCCGTCGCCGCCGCCGGCCAGGGAGTCGGCGCGATCGACGTCGTCGGCAGCCTCGGTGCCGTAGGCGAACATGGCGATGGCCTGGGCACCGCCCACCGCGTAGACCTCGGTAATTCCCAACAACGCGCAGGCCGCGAGCACGGTGGGGTGGGGCAGGCCGTCGAACTCCGCCTGAGGCGGGGAGGCCAGGGCGATCTGCTCCACGCCGGCCACCTGGGCGGCGACCGCATTCATCACCACGGAGCTGGGATAGACGGCCAGGCCGCCGGGCGCGTACAGGCCCACCCGGCGCACGGGGATCCAGCGCTGAATGATGTGCCCGCCGGGAATGATCTCGGTAGCGCGCTCAGCGGGCAGCTGGGCGACGTGTCCCGCGCGGTTGTGGGCAATCGCCAGCTCCAGGGCTTCCCGCACCTGCGGGTCCAGTCCATCCAGGGCCGCCTGCAGGGCTGCCGCGGGCACGCGTAGGTGAGTCGGCCGCACGTGGTCGAAACGCTCCGCGGCATCCCGCAGGGCGGCGGCGCCACGCTCCCGCACATCGGCAATGGTGGGAGCCACGGCCTCCAGCGCGGCGGCGACATCCTGGTCGGCGCGCGGCAGGGCCGCTGCCAGTTCCCTGGCGGTCAGATTCGAGTCACGCAGGTCGACGCGGTTTAGCAGCATGGGGAGAGCCTACCGGCTCCGGTAGCGGCGGGTGCGAGCGTCCTCGATGACGCCGGACCAGTTCATACCGAAACCGAAGGCGTAGGCGTGGCCGACGGCGTCGGTGTAGGCGGCATAGTCGAAGGGCAGGTCCTCGCAGTGTGCCTCCACGGCCTCCATGGACTCCGGCAGCGTGATCGGCAGCAGCCCGCTGGGCTCGAAAACGCCCGCCAACAGCTCCCACACGGCCTGTTGTTGCACACCGAAGTCCACCACGATGGCGTCGGCGTAGGCTCAAGCTCGGCCAGCACGGCCGGGTTGTGCATGCGCACCACCACGATGACGGGGCGCTCCCCCAACACCTCACGGGCGGCGATGACGGCGTCGAGATCGGTCTCATTGGCGGCCCGGTTGGTCTTGCCGCGGTAGGCGCGGTCGCCGGTTTCGCGGAAGTCTCCGGCCGCCAGGGAGCGGGGGCGGGCCGCGGCGGCGGTGTAGGGGCGGTACTGGAGGGTGAGCGGCAGGTAACCGTTGCCCCCGGCGTCGCGATCCGCGGTCGAGTAGGGGTTGGACAGAGGGCTCTCAATGAAGACGACGGCGGCATCGGCCTGCCGCGGATCGTCGGCACGCGCCCAGGGACAGGCGGCGGCGTCGAAGGGATCGACGTCGCGGGCGGGCTCTCCCCCGCGCATGAAGCCGGGCTGAGCTCCCACGTGGCGGGTAGGCACCCACACGCGGTGCACGCCGGCGCCCAGCGGCAGCACGGACCCGGCGTCGTCCACGTCGCCGCCACCGGCGGCTACGGCGCGCTGGTTCTTGAGCAACACCAGGCTGTCGCGCTGGGCGGCGCGGGCGGCGGCGGTGAAGGGCTCACAGCCGACGACAGCGGTGGAGCCGGCCGGGTCTAGGTAGGGGTTCTCGAACAGTCCGGTGCGGAAGAAGACCCGCAGCAGGCGCGCGGCGGAGGCCTCGAAACGGGCGCGGGCCGCGGCCTCGCCATCGCGGGCGGCGATGCGGCGGTAGGCTCGATGATTGGGGCGGCCTCACTGTTTCCGCCGAACTGGTCTACGCCATTGTCGATGGCGAGTTGGTGGCGGCCGGCCACGTCCAGGTCCTCCACGCCATAGCAGCGCTGGCCGAAGTGGTCGATCTCCGGGTCGGGGTCGGCGGTGATGCCCCAGTCGGTGCATACCACCCCGTCGAAGCCGTAGCGCTCGCGCAGCAGGTCGTGAACGATGGCGCGGTTGTAGGCGTTGGCGCGAGGCGGCGTGGGCCCGCCGGCACCGTTGAGCACCTGCCCGTCGGGGGTGCGGTAGTGCCAGGAAATCGTGTAGTAGGGCATCACGGCGCCGGCCGATACGGTGGGGCCGTCCAGGTGGAAGGCGGCGTCGAAGGAGCGCAGGTGCTCGGCCTCGTTGCCACCGGGGTAGACGGCGAACTTGCCGAAGCCGTAGTGAGCGTCGCGACCGCCCTCGCCGGTGCCGCCGCCGGGCCAGTGCTTAACCATGGTCGACACCGACGCGCTGCCCCAGCCGGGGTCGGCGTAGGAGGCGGTCACCGGCGGCAGGCCCGCAGGGGCGGAGGCCAGGCCGAAGGCGGCGCCGGCGCCGTTGGGCGTGGTCTGCATGCCGTCGCAGTAGGCGCGCGCATAGTCGGCCGTCAGGCCGGAGTGCGGCCCCCAGGTGTCCTGCAGCCGCATCCAGCGGGGGTCGGTGGCGATGTCTATCTGTGGCCCCAGCGCCGTGGTTATGCCCAGGGCCCGGTACTCGCGGGAAATGATGGCGGCGTACTCAGCCACCCGGGCGGGGTCGAACAGGGCGGCCATGCCCAGTCCCTCCGGCCAGCGCGAGACGTCGGCGGCGGAGGTGGCGAACTCGGCGCCGGCGGCCTCGGCGGCGCCGTTACGCGGGTCGGTTGAGGTGTTTACCGGGACACCCAGCGGTTCTAGCTCCGCGAGCGCCTGCATGGCGTTGTTCCAGCGGGCGGCCGTGTCCGCATCCTGGAGGGTGAAGACGAGCACGTGCCGGACGTGGTCGGCGGTGATCATGGCGCGCTGCTGGTCGGTCAGTGCCCACGCGGGCACGTCCGCATCCGGGTAGGTGCGGCCGCCGTAGGTGCCGGCGAAGGGGCCGACGCCGGGGTTGGGGACGGGCTGGTGGGGGGAGTAGAGCATGAGCCCGGCGATGGGCTCCAGGCTCAGCCGTGCGGCGAGGTCGGCGGCGCGCTCGGCGGCGGGGAGTCGCCAGTCCTCGTAGGGCAGCAGTCTCCCGGTGCGAGCCAGGTCCTTGAACAGGTGGCCATCGACCTCGATCACGGGCGCCGAGGTGACCCCCAGGGTGGGGCCATCGTCCTGGGGGTGGAGCGTGACGCGGGGCTCGGCATCGCCAGGGGCCCCGGGGCGGGATTCGGGATTCGAGCCGGGCGTCGATGGGATGGTCACGGGCGCTCCTTCACTGGGCGACGACGGCATTGCCAACACGGCCAAGCATGGCACAGGCGTGCCGAGGGCGCGCGCTGCCGACGCGCCCTCGGCCCAGGTGGCTTGCGGCTCAGAGAGCGAGCGCGGCGACGTAGGCGTCGTTGATGGCGTCGCCGACCTTGCCCGGTTTGACGCAGTCGCCGACCCGGATGATCTCGGCGCCGGGGACCGCGGTGGCGAGAGTGTCGCCCTCACCCTTGGCGGGCTTGAGGCCGAAGGCCGTGATGACGGTATCGGCCTCGATGAGCTCCTCGGCGCCCTCGGGCCCGGTGACGCGCACGCCTGCGGGCGTGATCTCCTTGACCAGGGTACGGGTGCGGATCTCAACCCCGTGCGCCTCGAGTTCGCGCAGCAGCGAGATCCGGTTGAGCATCAGCATGTCCCCGGCGATCTCCTCGACCATCTCAAGGATGACGACCTCGTGGCCCGCCTTGGCGATCTCGAGGGCGGCGTCGGCGCCCGACAGACCGCCGCCGCACACGACGACGCGCTTGCCCAGGGGCGCCCCGCGATGGAACTCGAGCACGTCGACGGGCCGCGCCCCGGGGTCGACGGCGACCGCTTCAGGCACGAAGGGGTGCGAGCCGATGGCGAGGACGAGGACGTCGGCGCCGGCGAGGACCTCGTCCGCGGCCGTGATCTGGTGGCCCAGGTGGATGCTCACCGTGGGGATCTGCTCGAGCTGGTGCTCCCACCAGCCGATCATGTGGAACAGCTCCCGCTTGAAGTCGGGGGTCGCCGCGGGCAGGAGGACACCGCCGATACTGTCGCCCTTCTCGTAAACCTCGACGTGGTGCCCGCGCAGCCCGGCGACGCGCGCGAACTCGAGTCCTGCCGGGCCGGCGCCCACGACGACGACGCGCTTGGGCTCGGTTACGCTGCCGGGCTCGATGACGCGCTCGAGCTCGAAACCCGCCTCGGGGTTGACGGCGCAGGCCACCGGCAGCCCGAAGAAGGCGTTGCCGGTGCACAGCTGGTTGCAGCGGATGCAGGGGCGGATGTCGGCCCGGCGCCCCTGCTCGAGCTTGACGACGATGTCGGGGTCGGCGATCAGCGGGCGCCCCAGCGCCACGAGGTCGGCACTGCCCTCGGCGATGAGCCGCTCGCCGATCTCGGGGGTGAGGGAGCCGCAGGCGGCCACGGGGATGGAGACGACCTCCTTGACCCTGGCGGCGGCCTCCCACATCGGGGCGTCGCCGAGGTAGTACGGCGGGAAGACGTAGTCCATGGCCTCGTAGGAGCCGTCGTCGCACAGGATCATGTCGAGCCCGCCGGCCTCGAGGGCCTGAACGAGCGCCTGGGTCTCCTCCAGGTGCGCCCGC
Organism: Actinomyces ruminis; assembly: GCF_002154335.2. GTDB lineage: Bacteria > Actinomycetota > Actinomycetes > Actinomycetales > Actinomycetaceae > Actinomyces > Actinomyces ruminis. The sequence continues at coordinate 14,117 of NZ_MTPX02000059.1, read as the reverse complement.
CCTCGAATCGGTGGTTGACCGAGATGCGGAAGGAGGCAATGCAGCCGGGGGCGTTGTCCTTGATGGCGTGCAGGCACTCCACGGCGAAGCGGGCGCGGTTGCCGGGCGAGCCGCCGTACTCATCGGTGCGGCGGTTCCACACCGCGCTCATGAACTGGTCGACGAGGTAGCCGGTGTGGCCATGCAGGTCGATAACGTCGAAGCCGGCTGCGGCCCCGCGGCGGGCGGCCTCGCCCACGCGCTGGACGATGAGACGGATCTCCTCGGTCGTCAGGGCCCGGCAGCGGCGGGAGGGATCGAAGAAGTAGGTGTTGTCCGAGGCCGAGACCGGCTCCATCCCGAGCTCGTCGTAGTACTGGTTGTTGCGGCCCAGGCCGGGGGTGAGCTGGAGGGCGGCCAGGCCGCCGCCGGCGTGGACGGCGTCGGCGATGCCGCGCAGGCCCGGGATGCAGTCGTCGGAGTCGGCCCGCGCCAAGCCCTTGTGGACGGGCTCGAGGTCGGACTGGACGAAGTTGATGCCGGTCATGACGACGGCGGTGCCGCCGACGGCGCGGGCCCCGTAGTAGGCGGCCTCGCGCGGGGTGGACAGTCCGTCCTCGGTACACATCTCGGTGCCCATGGGCGGCATGAGGGTGCGGTTGCGCAGGACGTGCCCGGCGATCGTCAGGGGCGACAGGAGATGGGGGAAGGCGCAGTCCGGTGCGGTGCTCTGGCTGTTGACGGTGGTGCTGGTGACGGTGGACATGGCTGACTCCTCGGGTGTCGACACTGAACCCGTTCCAGTTCACAACCGAATTGTTAGAAGCGCCACTGCCTAAGGTCCTCATTGGCTGAAACGCAACCCGTCCTCACCATCGCGTCCCAAACACCAAGCACCTCCCTATGCTTCCACCATGAAAGCTGCTCGTCCGCATAGCGCTGCCTCCGTGGTCGCCCTGACCGATTCTCAGCTGGACCGCGTTGAGGGCGTATTGCTGGCGCAGGCGGTCGGCGACGTCATGGGGGTGCCCTACGAGCCGGGCGCTATCCCCCTGGAGGGGCCCGCGCAGTTGCTCGGCGGCGGCTTCGGCGACTATGCGCCGGGCGAGTGGAGCGACGACACCCAGATGGCCCTGTACATCGCTCAAGTAGCTGCCACGGGCGCGGACCTTACCGAGGAGGCGGCCCTGGATGAGATCGCACGCGGCTGGTGCCGGTGGGTGAGTGTTGACGGCGCCACCGACGTCGGCGTCCAGACCCGGGCGGTGCTCGACGCCGTCGCCGGTACCGCCGCCGCGCCGGGAATCGCCGCGCGCATGCGGGCGGCCGCGGCGGCCCTGCACGCTCGCACCGGCCGGACGGCGGGCAATGGAGCGCTCATGCGCAACGGGGTCGTGGGCCTGACGCGCCTGAACGATCGTCGGGCGACGGCGGCCGCGGCCCGCGCGGTGGCCGAGCTGACGCATGCCGATCCGCTGGCCGGGGATGCCTGCGTGATTCAGGCGGAGCTGATCCGCGCCAACATCATGGCGCCGGCCTGGCAGGGCATGCCGTACTTCGGAGCCAATGCCTTGGCGACCCTCGACCTAATTCCCGTCGCGCGCCGCAGGTACTGGCATGACCTGTTCGACGGCGGGATTCTGGATGCAGGCCGCTATCAGGAGCCACCTGCCGACGACGCTTCGCCGTGCATGCACTGGGACATGCGACCTTGGCCTTCGTCTTCGTCAACCGTGCCGGCCACCGCACCGGGGCGGCCGGGGGACGCTACCGCGAGGAGGTAGCGCGAATCTGGATGAGTGCGCTGCTGGACCGGGCGGTGCGGGCCAGCCGGGACAAGGACACGGTTGGGGCCATCACCGGTGCGATCGCGGGCAGCTACCTGGGTGCGAGCGCGCTCGACCCGCAGTGGGTCGAGGCCGTGCACGGCCTGCCGCGCCGCCAGGACGGCGCCGAACGGGCCGCCCGTGATCTGCGTGGGCTGGCCCGGGCCACGGCTAGCGCCGGGCTGAGTCGTTGAGGCCGCTGTTCTCGTGCGGCCAACCTGCTGGCCGCCGCCACCTGACTCGGCCGGCGGCAACGTCGGTTGCGCGCCCGTGGCCTCGTCATCATTGACGTCCGGTTCCAGGAGGACAGCCGCCTTGGCCCGAGGCGCTACCCGGCGCCATCCGGCGCATCCCGCCGGTCGATGATGTGTATGGGCCCTTGTAGGCCGCATTCCCGCAGGGCGGCGTCGAGCTCCTCCACCAGTGTCTCGATGCTGGTCAACCCCGCCGCCACCTCCGCGTGGTCGATCCACAAAGCCGCCACTCCCCCGCTCTCGGACACCGACTCAACGACGAATCGCTCCGCGGCCGTCTGCTGGAACAGTTCCAGATCCTCGGTGGGGCCGTAGATAATCGTTCGTGCAGCCGGAATCGGTTCGGGACCCTCGTTGAACCAGGGTTCATGCAACACCACCTCCACGAACACGGTGCCGTCCGCCGCCACGGGACGCCGTGCGCCGAGTCGATGCGGCAGACCGTGTTCTCCGACGCGCGAGCCGAGCGGACCGGTGCCGGCGTAAGCGAAGGCGCGCAGGCCCGCCGCGTTGAGCGCATCCGCGAGCGCTCCCAGGCCCCTGTCCGTCAAGCCGCCGGCGTCGGTCAGGAGCAGCCAGTCGGTCTCGGGCGCGGGTGGGCTCAGCCGAAACCCGGCCCGCCACGCGGTCGCAGCCACCTGCGTCGTCGCCTCCATGGGAAAGACACGCACAAAGGCGGTATGCGGGCCGGCGCGGGTTACCAGCGCCGTCGGCAGGACCAGCCCCATATCGAACAGGCGGGGCACGGCCGGTGGCGCGTAGGGTGGCGGATCGCTACCGCCGGGCGGATCGGCGCGGCGGTCGGTTGAGTACGGATCGGGACTGGGCTCGGTCATGTGTGGACGGTAACCAGGGGGTACGACACGAATTCGGAGGACTTCGGGGACTCGGCGAGCGCGGCGGGGCTCACCGCTCCCCACGAGTGGGACGCCGGGACCAAATGTTGCACGCCGGCAATCGCCGGACGGCTACCCCGCGCGCACGCCGACAACCCAACAGTGAACGTTCACATTCGGTGGTCGCCCCCACTATCATGGCGCTCGTGAGCGCCGCCGACGCGAAGTCGCGTCCGGCGGCAAGGCAGCAATACACCGATCAGCAACGGAGCTTCGCATGACCACAGCAACCACCCCCGCCGATACCGACCCGGCCGGTACCGCCCTCGGCGTCGAATTCGGCTCGACCCGCATCAAGGCCGTTCTCATCGACTCCACCGGAGCCGTGCTGGCCGATGGGGGCTTCACCTGGGAAAACGAGCTAGTCGACGGCGTGTGGACCTACTCGATTGACGCCGTCATCGCCGGCCTGCAGGCCGCTTACGCCGACCTGGCCGGACAGTACCGGGAGCGCTACGGCGTGCCGCTGTCCGAGGTGGGGGGAATCGGCATCTCCGGCATGATGCACGGCTATCTCCCCCTGGACGACAACGGCGAGTTGCTGACGGCCTTCCGGACCTGGCGTAACACCTTCACCCAGGACTCCTCCCGCACCCTGTCGGAGTTGTTCGGGCTGAACATCCCGCAGCGCTGGTCAATCTCGCACCTGCACCACGCCATCACCCACGGCGAGGAGCACGTGGCGCGCATCGCCCACCTGACCACCCTGGCCGGATACGTCCACTACCGACTCACCGGACGCCACATCCTGGGCGTGGGCGAGGCCTCCGGCGTGTTCCCCATCGGCCCGGACGGACACTCCTTCGACGCCGACATGCTCGCCGCCTTCGACCGACTGGTCCAGGTGCCGTGGCGTCTGGCCGACATCCTTCCCGAGATCGCGCTGGCCGGGCAGGACGCCGGCCGTCTTACCCCCGAAGGGGCCCGCCTGCTCGACCCCACCGGCACGCTGCAGCCCGGGGCGAGGCTGTGCCCGCCGGAGGGCGACGCCGGCACCGGCATGGTCGCTACCAACTCGGTGCACCCACGCACGGGCAATGTCTCCGCGGGCACGAGCGCCTTCGCCATGATCGTGCTGGAGCAGCCACTGCGCAGTCTGGTGGAGCAGATCGACCTGGTGGCCACCCCATCCGGGGCGCCGGTAGCCATGGCACACGCCAACAATTGCACCTCCGACCTGAACGCCTGGGTGGAGGTCTTCTCCCAGTTCGCCGACGCTATCGGTCGCCCCATCCAGCGGGGCCCCCTGTTCGACATCCTCCTGGGCGCCGCTGCGAAGGGCAATATGGACGAGGCCGGGGTGTTGTCGTACAACTTCCTGTCCGGAGACGCCATCGTCTCCCTGCCCGAGGGGCGCCCGCTCACGCTGCGCCAACCCGGTATCCGCTTCACTCTCGCCGGCCTGATGCGCTCGCACCTGTTCGCCGCCTTCGCCTCCATGGCCTACGGGTTGAAGATTCTCAAGCAGAACGCCGACGCACCGATCGACTCCATGTTCGCCCACGGTGGGATCTTCAAGACTCCCGAAATCCCCCAGCGGGTCTTGGCGGCCGCATTCGATACGCCCGTGTCGGTCGGCCAGGCCGCCGCGGAGGGCGGCGCCTGGGGCATGGCCCTGCTGGCCGGCTTCCTGCTGTGGGGGGACGGAATGCAGCTGGCCGACTACCTGGAGCAGCGCATCTTCGCCGACCTGGAAGTCATCACCATCGCCCCCACACCCGAGGAGGTCGCCGAGTACGACCGCTACCTCGAGCGCTTCGTCACCGCCCTGCCACTGGAGCGCACGGCCACCGAAGTGTTTTGAGAACCGGCGTGAATGGCCCGAGCGTATTCGGCTGCTGGGCCGCTCTCCCGGGTTCCGTCCGACGTCCCAGTCAAACCGGGGCCCAGTAGTCCCAACAGGCGCTGCGCTCGGGTGGTGCCCAGGCGTCGTCGGCCGTCCCGACCTCGCCCTTGGCCTGGTTGATTACCAGCGCCGGCAGACTCGGCTCGCCGCGCTCGGCGCAGTCGTGCCCGAGCATGTGCATCAGTGGCCCCATGTGGCGTGGCAGGACGGCGCCACCGATCGCCTCGCTGAGTCCTCCGTAGGTTATGACCTCACGGTGGGCGGCGACCTCGATGAGCACTTGGCGTGAACGCATCACCGCCTCGGCCAGACGCGGCGTGAGCGTGTAGCTGCGCTCCCCCACCGGATAGCGCTCCCCCACGGTCAGCGCGAGTTCCTGCGCTGCGGGCCGCCAGGCCCCGGGGCAAGCACTCGCGGAAGCAGATGATGACACGCGCTTATCCTCTCAGAGATGGACGCCGGGGCGTCCACCCGTTGCCAGCCGCTGGCAGCTGCCAAGATAGGAGTATGAGTACCCCCTCGTGGCCCTCCGTTCCGGTCGCCGGTGAGATCAAGCTCGGGCAGTTCCTCAAGCTCGCGGGTCTGGTAGAGGACGGAGCCGACGCGCGCATCGCCATCCAGTCCGGCGATGTCACCGTCAATGGCGCGGTCGAAACCCGGAGGGGGCACCGCCTGGCCGCCGGCGACGTCGTCATCGTGGATCTGCCGACGGGCGCGGCAGGCGCCATCGTGGGGTGACGCGCCCCGCCGCCGGCCGGTACGTCAGCGTTTGAGGCAGCCCGGACCCAGCAGGGCCTTGATATCGGAGTAGAAGGCCGCCGAGGCCTCCACCCGCAGGGAGTTGTCAAGCTGGGTGCGCACCTCGCGTCCGGGGCTGGTCAGCGTCAACCGTACGGTGGACATGCCCGGGTGCTTCTCCAGCACGGTCTTGAACTGCTCCACCAGCGGGCCGGTGCAGCGGTTGGTCGGCAGGGTGATGGTGACCGCCTCATGCGTGGCGCTGGATACGTCCGGCACCGTCATCTCCTGCACGTAAAGGGCTACTTGCCCGTCGCGGCGGTTCAGGCGCCCGCGCAGGGTCACCACGGTGTCCGGGGCCAGCATGGTGGATACCGTCTGGTAGGTGGAGGGGAAGAACAGCGCCTCGATGCTTCCGCCCAGGTCCTCGATCTGGGCAATGGCCCACAGGTTGCCCTGCTTGGTGGTCTTGCGGGTCAGTGAGGTGATCAGGCCGGCGATGGTGACCATGGCGCCGTCGGGCCGGTCGTCGTCCTCAATGAGGTCGGAGATCTCGGTGTCTGCCAGCTTGGCCAGGGCACTCTCCAGGCCCAGCAGCGGGTGGTCGGACACGTACAGGCCGAGCATGTCGCGCTCGTAGGCGAGCTTCTCCTTCTTGTCCCACTCGGGCAGGTCGGGGACCTCCGAGGAGAAGACCGGGCCGGAGCCGAAGCCGGCATCGGCCTCGCCGGCGGCGTCCCCCATGATGGAGGCGAACAGGTCGAACTGGCCGGCGGCCTCGTTGCGCTTAACGCCGATGATCTCGTCCACGAAGTCCTCGTGGCAGGCGTGCAGGGCGCGCCGGGACTTGCCGAGCGTGTCGAAGGCGCCGGCCTTGATCAGAGAATCAATGGTGCGCTTGTTGCACACGACCGCGGGGACCTTGTCGAGGAAGTCCTCGAAGCTGGTGAAGTCGCCCTTGTCCTCGCGGGCCTTCACGATGGCGTCCACGACGTTGGCGCCGACGTTGCGGATGGCGCCCAGGCCGAAGCGGATGTCCTCGCCGACGGCGGAGAACTGGGCCCGGGAGGCGTTGACGTCCGGGGGCAGCACCTTGATGCCCATGTGACGGCACTCGCCCAGGTAGACGGCCAGCTTGTCCTTGTTGTCCTTCTGCGAGGTCAGCAGGGCCGCCATGTACTCGGTGGGATAGTGGGCCTTCAGGTAGGCGGTCCAGTAGGAGACCACGCCGTAGGCGGCTGAGTGCGCCTTGTTGAAGGCGTACTTGGCGAAGGGCACCACCACGTCCCACAGGGCCTTGACGGACTCCTTGGAGAAGCCCCGCTCGACCATGCCCGCCTCGAACTCGACGAACATCTTCTCCAGGATGTCCATCTTCTTCTTACCCATGGCCTTGCGCAGCGCATCGGCCTTGCCCATGGTGAAGCCCGCCAGGTCGGTGGCGATCTTCATGACCTGCTCCTGGTAGACGATCAGACCGTAGGTCGTCCCCAGGATCGGCTCCAGAGCCTCCTTGAGCTCGGGGTGGATGGGGATGATCTCCTGCAGACCGTTCTTGCGCAGGGCGTAGTTGGTGTGGGACTCCGCCCCCATGGGGCCGGGGCGGTACAGGGCGCCGACGGCGGAGATGTCCTCGAAGTTGTCCGGCTTCATCAAGCGCAGCAGAGTGCGCATGCCGCCACCATCCAGCTGGAAGACGCCCAGGGTGTCGCCACGGGCCAGCAGCTCGTAGGTGGGCCGGTCATCCAGCTCGATGTGGTCGATGTCGAGCGGTTCCTTGCCGTTGGCAACGATGTTGTCTAGGGCGTCGGAAATGACCGTGAGGTTGCGCAGCCCCAGGAAGTCCATCTTGAGCAGACCCAGATGCTCGCAGGTCGGGTAGTCGAACTGGGTGATGAAGGCGCCGTCCTGCAGCCGCTGCATCATGGGGATGATGTCGGTCAGGGTGCGGCTGGACATGATCACGGCGCAGGCGTGCACGCCCCACTGGCGGGTCATGCCCTCCAGGCCGCCGGCCAGCTCGACGATCTTTTGCGCGTCCGGGTCCTCGGCGTGCAGATCGCGGAAGGCCTGCGCCTCCCCGTAGCGCGGGTCCTCGGGGTTGAACATGCCCTTGATGGTGATGTCCTTGCCCATGATGGCCGGTGGCATGGCCTTGGTCAGCCGGTCGCCGACCGCGTAGGGGTAGCCCATGACCCGAGAGGAGTCCTTGAGCGACTGCTTGGCCTTGATGACACCGTATGTCACCACCTGGCTGACGCGATCGGACCCGTACTTCTGCTTGACGTACTCGATGACCTCATCGCGCCGACGCTCGTCGAAGTCGACGTCGATATCCGGCATGGAGATGCGCTCGGGGTTGAGGAAGCGCTCGAAGATCAGACCGTGCTTGAGCGGGTTGAGCTCGGTGATGCCCATGGCGTAGGCGACCATGGAGCCGGCGCCGGAGCCACGACCCGGCCCCACGCGGATGCCCTGACGCTTGGCCCAGTTGATGTAGTCGGCCACCACCAGGAAGTAGCCGGGGAAACCCATCTGCACGATGACGTCGATCTCATACTCGGCCTGCTTACGGCACTCCTCCGGGATGTCGCCGTGGAAGCGGCGGTCCATTCCCTTCCAGCATTCCTTAATGAACCAGGACTCCATGGTCTCCCCCTCGGGAACGGGGAAAACCGGCATGAAGGAGGCGCCCTCGTCGACGGTCTGGAAGCTGACGTTGCACTGCTCGGCCACCAGCAGCGTGTTATCGCAGGCCTCCGGCATCTCCTTGAACAGGGCGCGCATCTCTCGGCCGGGACGCAGGTAGTAGGTGTCGCCGTCGAACTTGAAGCGGTCGGGGTCGGAGAGCACGGAACCGGAGTTGATGCACAGCATCGCGTCCTGGATGGTGCGGTCCTCCGGACGCACGTAGTGGGAGTCGTTGGTGGCCAGCAGGGGGGCGTTGATCGCCTTGGCCAGGCGCAGCAGGTCCTTGGTGACGCGCTGCTCGATCTCCAACCCATGGTCCATGAGTTCGACGTAGAAGTAGTCCTTGCCGAAGATGTCCTGCAATTCGCTGGCGGCGCGCAGGGCCTCGTCCCACTGGCCCAGGCGCAGGCGCGTCTGCACCTCGCTGGACGGACACCCGGTGGAGGAGATCAGGCCCTTGGCGTAGCGGGAGATGAGCTCACGGTCCATGCGGGGGGCCTTGCCCCACTGCCCCTCCAGGGAGGCGTAGGAGTCCAGGCGCATGAGGTTGTGCAGGCCCTCGTCGTTGTGGGACAGCAGGGTCATATGCGTGTAGGAGCCGCGGGCGGAGACGTCGTCGGCGCGCTGGGACTCATCCCCCCAGAACACGCGGGTCTTGTCGAAGCGGGAGGTGCCCGGGGTCAGGTAGGCCTCCACCCCGATGATGGGTTTGATGCCGGCCTTCTTGGCGGCCGCGTAGAACTCATAGGCGCCGAACATGTAGCCGTGGTCGGTGATGGCCAGGGCGCGTTGGCCCAGCCGCTTGGCCTCGGCGACATAGTCCTTGATCTTGCCGGCGCCGTCCAGCATGGAGTAGTCGGTGTGAACGTGCAGGTGGACGAAGTCGTCGTAAGGCTCCTGGCCGTCGGTCTGCTCGCCCACCGTCTGCGCAACGCTCATGTCTGCCATGCGGCTCATCTTAGGAGCGATGCAGGGTGCGGGCCATGTCCTGATGCCAGATGCCGGCATCCAGGTAGCGCTCCCCCGTAATCACGTGGTAACCGCAGCGTCGGTAGAAGTCCATGGCCTGTTCCTGCGCCGAGAGCACCACGGTGACGGCGCCCTGAACGGCCGCATTCTGCAGGGCGGCCTGCTCGACGGCGGCGACCAGGCGCGCTCCCAGACCGGTACCACGGGCGGCGCGCCGCACGGCCAAGCGTCCCAGATGCACCTGCCCGGGGTGGTCGGGCTCCAACAGCAGGCGTGCCGTTCCCAATGGGGCACCGTCGGCGCCGCGGGCAAGCACGTGGATGGTGGTGGCCGCGAAGTCGCGGGCGTCGATTTCCAGGGCGAGAGGAACCCGCTGCTCGTCGACGAATACTTCCAGGCGCACGTCCGCCACCGCGCGGCGAAACTCGTCGAGCGCGGGGTCGGCATCGTCGCCGCGGACGGTGGCAAAGTCGATAGGGGCGACGACGGCGCGCAACGATTCGATGCGCAGCGGCGGGTGGCCGGTCGGGTGAGGTGCAGTCGTTGGCGGCATGGGCTTCAGGGCAGGCGAAGGACGTCCAGGGCGTGGGCCAGGTCGTCGGGGTAATCACTGTGGAAGGTCAGCCGACTCCCGGTGATCGGGTGGGCGATGGTCAGTTCGGTGGCGTGCAGCCACTGGCGCCTCAGGCCGGTCCGGGCGCTCAGGGTGGGGTCGGCCCCGTAGGTGGCGTCTCCCACGCAGGGGTGGCCGACGGCGGCCATGTGGACGCGGATCTGGTGGGTGCGTCCGGTCTCCAGGTGGACCTCCACCAGGCTGGCGCGAGGCATGAATTCGATCACGTCATAGTGGGTGATGGATTCACGCCCGCCGGCGATGATGGCCATTTTCCACTCCCTGCCGGGGTGGCGGCCGATGGGGGCGTCAATCGTGCCGGAGGAGGGATCCAGGTGTCCCTGGACGACGGCGTGGTAGACCTTGTCAACGGTGTGCTCGCGGAAGGCTCGCTTGAGCACCGAGTAGGCCCGCTCCCCCTTGGCGACGATCATGACGCCGGAGGTGCCCACGTCCAGCCGCGACACGATGCCTTGCCGCTCGGCGGCGCCGGAGGTGGCCACTGATATGTGCATGGCCCGCAGCGCACCAAGAACATCCGGCCCGTCCCACCCTACTGACGGATGCGCGGCCACGCCCGCGGGCTTGTCGACCACGACGATGTCGGCGTCCTCATACAGGATGCCCATGCCCTCTACCGGGGTGGGGACCGGCGCGGGCGGGCGCGGATCGGGCAGGTCGGCCTCGATCATCCCGCCGGCCTCCAGCCGCTGGGCCTTGTCCACGGCCGCGCCGTCGATGCGTACCCGGCCCGCCGCGCACAGCGCCTCGACCTTGGAACGGGACAACCCGGTCATGCGGGCCAGGGCGGTGTCCAGTCGCTGGCCCACCAGCCCGTCCGGGACGGGCAGCAGCCGCAGGCTCATGCGTCGGTCTCCGCGTGTCGACCGCGCCCAGCGCCCGCGCGGCTACCATCCAACTCACGACCGCGCAGGGACAGCACCATGATGATGACGGCGGCGCCGACGATGGCGATGTCGGCCACGTTCCCCACGAACCAGCCGCCGTAGTCGATGAAGTCCACGACGTGCCCGCGTAGTACGCCGGGGGCACGCACCAGCCGGTCGATGAGGTTACCCACCGCGCCGCCCAGCACCAGGCCGAGCGCAACCGCCCACCACATGGAACCCAGCCGCCGGGAGACGCGGATGACCACCACCGTCACGGCTATGGCGATCAGGGCGAAGATCCAGGTCTGGCCGGTGGCGAAGGAGAAGGCGGCACCGGGATTGCGCAACAGGACCAGCGTCAGCCAGTCGCCCAGCAGGTGCACACGGCGCCCGTCCGACAGGGCCGCCACCGCCCATGCCTTCGTCAACTGGTCCACGGCCACCACAGCCGCCGCCAGCGTCCACAGGATCGCCAGGGGGCGGTGCGGGCGCGGGGCGGGAGCCGTCGTGGCGGCCTCTGACGGGTCCGGTGTCTCGGCGGCGCGACCGGATCGGCGTGACGGGTTCGGGAGTCTCGCTCATGGTCCTTCGTGGGTCTCGACGGGTGGGCGCGGCTCGCCACGGTCATTCACACGCAACCGGTCGGGGCGGCGGCCCGGTGGGCCCGCCGCCCCGACCGGCGGATGTCATGGCGTTGTTGACGCGTTGGCGCTGCCGCTACAGGCTCGGCGTGGCCGACTCGTTGCCGTCCTCGACGGTGCTCAGCAGGTTCTGCAGGTAGCTCTTCAGGCGCGTGCGGTAGTCGGATTCGAAGCGGCGCAGTTCGTCGATCTTGTGCTCCAGACCGGAACGCTCCTTCTCCAGCTGGGCCAGGGTGCGGTTGCGCTGGTCCTCGGCCTCGCGCACAACCTGCTCACCGGTAGCGCGGGCCTCGGCGATGATGCGCTCGCCCTCGGCCTTGCCGTTGGCGACGTGCTCGTCGTGCAGACGCTGGGCCAGCTCGAGCATGCCGGAGGCGGCGGCCGGTTCCTGGGACTCGTCGGCGACCGGGGCGACGGGCGCCGACTCGACGACGGGCTCAACCACCGTAGTCGCCTGCTCGGCGACCGGCGCCGCCTGGGCGCCCTCCCCGAGCTCGGCGATGCGGGCGTTGGCGGCCTCAAGCTTGGCCTTCAGGTCGGCGTTCTCGGCCTCGAGCTGGCGCATGGACTCGACGACCTCGTCAAGGAACTCGTCGACCTCGTCCTGCTCGTATCCCTCGCGGAACTTGGTTGCCTGGAACTTCTTATTGAGGACGTCGTCTGCGGTTAGCAGCGTCATAGTCGTCACCTCGGTGTCGTTACGGAAGATGCCACGAGCACCGGATGACCGGCGACTCATGCGGGCAGGATACCTGAACTCTAGGTTCAGGCCATATTCGGAGGGGCATGTCACGCCCATGATGTCACATCGGCGTTACATAGCCGCCCTGGTAATAACGCTACCATCACATAGACGGAGACGTTGTGTCATTATTGTGATGTTTTGCGGCTTTGTCGGGTCCGTCGGATTCTCACACCAGCAGCAGGAGCAGATACTGGATGATGACGATTCCGAACCACAGGACCAGGAAGCCCAGGTCTATACCGACGCCGCCCAAGCGCACCAGCGGCACGAATCGGCGGATCTGCCGCAGTGGCGGGTCGGTGAGCCCGTAGACGATATTGGCCAGGACCAGCACCACGCCGGTGGGACGCCAACTGCGGGCGAACAGCTGGATCCAATCCAGCACCACGCGGATCAGCAGGATCAGGACGTAGAGGTTGAGCAGGCTCGAAATGATCGAGATGATTGCGACCATAGGCAGCGCAGCCGGCCCGATCAGCTCTGGTTGAAGAAGCGGCCGTGGGCGTCCTCGGCGCTATCGCCGTCGTCGATCTCGACCGAGGTCGGGGTCAGCAGGAACACCCGCGGGGTGACCCGCTCGATCGCCCCATGCAGGCCGAAGACGAGCCCGGCAGAGAAGTCGACCATGCGGCGAGCGTCTGACTCGCTCATGTTGGTGAGGTTGACGATGACCGGTACGCCATCCCGGAAGGACTCGCCGATCACGCGGGCCTCGTTATAGGTGGACGGGTGCACGGTGACGATGCGACGCAGATCCGGGGCCGCCGCAGCAGCGGGTGTCTCCTCGAAGGGGGCCTCGTAGACGTTGCCGGCGTCGTCGGCGTAGTCGTCGGCCAGGCCCTGAGTGAAGTCGACGTGGGTGTCCTCGGGGGCGTCGACGTAGGCCTCTTCGATCGGCTCGGAGTAGCCGAGGAAATTGGTCATCTTGCGCAGTGCGCTCATGAGAGTTGCTCCTTGTCCGTCCGGTTCCCTGCGGCCCGGACGTAGTTGACGGTATCGGGAGCCGGCGGCCTGGCGGCTGATTCACTGCGGCGTGTCATCGGATATCGGCGCGCCAGCATGGCCTTGCCGGTTTCGACACCGGCGTCGGAAGCACAATTCCGGCCTGACGACCGGTCACGCCGTCACGCCGGTAGGAGTACAGGTCGGGTTGCTCGTAGGTGCACCGGTGGACATCGAGGATGTGGCGCACACCGGCGCGTTCGAGTTGGGCGGTCACACCGGCGGCCAGGTTGATGCCGGGCGTGCCCCAGCGGGTGGTGCAGGCACAGGCGGGTTCATGGGCGGCGGCCTCGGCACGCAGCTCGGCGCTCACCTCGTAGCAGGCGCCGCAGATGGATGGACCGATGGCGGCGTGGATGCCGTCCGGCTCCGCGCCGGCGGCGACCAGGGCGGCCACCACCGCCGGGACGATGTCGGCGAGGAATCCGCGGCGGCCGGCGTGGACGGCGGCCACGACGGTGCCGTCGGCGCCGGCCAGCAGGAGTGGTAGGCAGTCGGCTACGAGCACGGCTGCGGCCGCCGGCGCCTCGGGCCGGCGGGCGGCGTACGGACATCCAGTACCAGCGCATCGGCGGTGGGCGCGGCGTCGGCTTGGGCGCCGGCGATGCGGGCGGAGTGCACCTGGTTCATCCAGCGATGCCGGCCCGGCCGTCGGCGCCGGATGCGTCTTCCGCCGCATCGGAGGCGATGCCGAGCGCCCGGGCGAGGCGGTGGCGGTGGGCCTCGACCCGGACGGGGTCGTCACCGACGTGGAGAGCGAGGTTGAAGCCCGCATACGGGCCGCCCTCCTCCGCCGGTGCCGGCGCGCGGGTGGTGAAGTAGCCGCGGGCGCCGTCGCCCATGTCGACGGCGATCAGCGCGTCCGCTACTGCCTCCGCCACGGTTCAGCGCAGGAAGTCGGGCAGGTCGATGTCGTCCTTCTCGCGTCGACGCCGATGACCGCGGCACGGTCAGCTCCGGCTCCGCCTCGGGCTGGGTGTCGTCGACGTAGGTGGCACCTCCGCCGTGGTGGGGCGGGGACGGCCGG
>NZ_MTPX02000028.1 GCF_002154335.2 Actinomyces ruminis | reverse complement strand
CGGCCAGCGGGAGCAGGCGCCCAGCGCGGTGCGGGCGGGCGGCGCGGCCGGAGGCGTGCCCACCCATACCGTCCACCACGATAAAGGCGGGCGCGAGGGCGAGATAGCGTCCTCATTGACGCGGCGCAAGCGGCCAATATCGGTGGCCGCGCCGACGACGGTGCTTGGCCGCGGCCCGGCGTCGTCCGGGGACTGCGGGGCCGCCAGGGCGGCCGCCGCATCCGCCGACTCCGCCGAATCGTCGGGCGCAACCGGGTCGGATGACTCGCTGTCCTCGCGCATCGGCGTCTCCTTGAAGTGCAGGGATGCTTACAGTTTCGTGGCCCCGACGATACCGGCCGGGCCGCCGAATTGTGCTCTCAGGTAGGCTCGAGGCGCCGGCACCCACCGGCCGCCCGCAAAAACACGCGGGCCGAGCCCACGCAGCCACAAAGGATCCAGCATGTCTCAGCCTCAGGACGACCTCGTCGCACGGGCAAGCGACCCCAATGCGGAACTCACCACCCTGCACGAGCTCGCCAACAACTACCCCGGCTTGCGCCCCTACATCGCCGAGAACCCGCGCACCTACCCGGCACTTCTGGAGTGGCTCGGCAGCCTGGGAGACCCCGCCGTCGACGCCGCGCTGGCCCGCCGCAACGCCGCCGCGACCACGCAGGCCCTGAGCCTGGAGCAGGCGCAGGCGGCAATCCGGGCCGCTGCAGGTGAGCAGGGCGCCGCCGGACAGGCGAACGGGCAAGCCCCGCAGACCGGTTCCGAAGCGCCGACGCAGGCCATCGCCCAGCCCGATGTCACCCGTGCGGTCACTCCCGAACGCCGCCCCATCATGGAGGGGCGCCAGGCCACGCGGGATGCTGCCGCGCCCACCGCCGCCTACGCCTACCAGCAGCCCCCACAGCAGCCGGGCTATCAGCAGCCCGCATACACCCAGACCGCCTACCAGCAGCCGCAACCGCCGGCCGGCGACCAGGGAGTCTTCGGCGTGGGCACCCCCGAGTCAGAAGCACAACAGCGCAGCAGCAACCGGTGGTTGTGGATCCTGGCCGCCGTCGCCTGGTGCTCGTGGTGGCCTTGGTGGTGTGGTTCTTCAGCTCGAACCACGGCCGCGAGGACGCCGCCCCGGTCGCCGACCCCACTCAGGCCGTGGCGCCGCAGGAGCCCGCCACCACGCAGACACAGGCCGAGGAGACGCCGTCGCCCACGCCGTCGCCCAGCCCGACCGCCTCCCAACACCTGACCGCGCCCGCCCCCGACGACGCCATCGAAATGGCCGCCTTCACCACGCCGTCGGGCAACATCAGCTGTGTGCTCGGCGACGACTCCGTGTCCTGCACCATTAACGAGCACGACTTCGTCCCCACCGACAGCTCCTGCAACGATTCCAACGTCCAGGCCTTCACGGTGAGCGTGGGCACCGACGGTGAGGCCGAGGGCAGCTGCGGCATCTCCTTCTCCGCCGCCGGCGCCTCTCTGAACTACGGTGCGTCGGCCAAGAATGACACCTTCGCCTGCACCTCCACTGAATCTGGAATCGAGTGCTGGAGCCAGGTGTCCGGCAACGGCTTCCGCATGTCGCGCTCCGAGGCCGAGACCACCAGCCGCTGACGGACCTCACCGGCCCGCTGCCCGGTCGGCCCCCGTTCCAAACCGCCACTCGCAGAACTGAATGTCCTCGAACTACGCCACCATCCTGCGCCGCCCCGGTGCGCTGAGTTTCTCCATCGCGGGTCTGCTCGCCCGCTTCCCCATGTCCATGGTGGGCATCTCCACCATCCTCGCGATCCAGGAACTCTACGGTAGTTACTCGGCAGCCGGAACCGTGTCCGCCGCGAATGTGGTTGCCGTCGCCGTCGGAGCGCCCGTGCTGGCGCGGCTCGTCGACGCCCACGGACAGTCGCGAATCATGCTGCCGGCCATGCTCGGCTCGGCGGCTGCACTGATCGGGTTGGCGGCAACCGCACAGGCCCACGCCCCCCTGGGCGTCCTGTTGGTGCTGTCGGCGCTGGCGGGGCTACTGGCCGGGTCCTTCGGTTCGTTGGTGCGCTCGCGCTGGACGACCATCCTGACCACCCCGGAACAGGTGCACACCGCCTTCTCCCTGGAGGCCGCCTTCGACGAGGTCGCGTTCATTATTGGGCCGGTGCTGGCCACGGTGCTGTGCACCTCGCTGCCGCCCACCAGCGGTTGGATCGCCGCGGTGGCCCTGCAAGTGGGCGGAGGGCTGTGGTTCATCTCCCAGCGGGCCACCGAGCCGACGCCGCACCATCGGCGCCGGCACGAAGCGCCCGCCGACGCGTCGATAGCGGCGACATCGGCGAAGACGCCGGTGCTGCGACACGGTGCCGTCTTGGCCGTGATCGCCGTCTTCCTGGCCTCCGGCGCCATGTTCGGGGCCAACGACGTCGCCGCCGTCGCCTTCGCCACCGAGCTCGGCAGGAAGTCGGCGTCCGGAGTGGTGCTGGCGGCCTGGGGTGTGGGCTCGTTCACCGCGGCTCTCGTGTACGGCGCGCGCTCATGGCACCGGCCGCTGTGGCAGCAGTTCCTGCTTGGCGCCATGGCACTGGCGGTGGGCGCCTCGACCCTCATGTTCGCGCCGAACCTGGTGGTGCTGGGGGTGCTGATGGCGCTGACCGGCATGGCGATCGCCCCGACGGTGACCGCCGGCAACACGATCACCCAGGTGTCGGTGGCGCCCTCCCAGCTCACCGAGGGGCTGGCCTGGGTCGGCACCGCCATGAACATCGGGGTGTCGTTGGGCTCCATGTTCGGCGGTCACGCCATCGACGCCGCGGGCAGCCACGGCGGCTACCTGCTGGTGGCGGCGATGGGGTGGCTCGCCGTCCTCATGTGCCTGGGCGGGTTGCGCGCGCTGCGGCGTGCCCACCCGCACCGGAGTCTGTCAACGGGCGCGGAGGCGAGGGACGCCGGCACCCCGGCCTGAGTGGCGCCCGGGCCCGGCCTGCCGACGATCCCGACCAGTTTGTCCGCCACCCATAGACTGCCTCGCGTGGAGTCCCTTAAACGCGCACTCGCATCGCCGGCGGCCACCCTGATCGGCTGGCTGGCGCTCGCCCTGTCCATCTACCCGACCCTGTGGGGCAAGGACGGCACCGCCACCTTCAAGCTCGACGCCTGGATCTACCACCACGCGGTCGCTCAGTGGCACGCCGGCGGCAGCCTGTACGACTGGTACGCCAACCCCGACCAGCAACTGTGGCCCTTCACCTACCCGCCCTTCGCCGCCTGGGCACTCACGCCCCTGACCTGGTGGCCGGATCGAGCCACCCAGGTGGCGCTGGTGGTGGCCACGCCGGTGTGCACCGCGATCACCGCAGGGGCGGTGCTGCATGCCCTGGGCGCGGAGCGCCGCGTCGCCTGGGGTGGAGCCCCGTGGCTGGCGCTGGTCGCGGTGCTCGCACTGGAGCCGATCCCCAAGACCATGGAGTACGGGCAGATCAACGCGGTGCTCATGATGCTGGTGGCTCTCGACCTGCTGGTTGTGCCGCCCTCCTCGCGGCTGCGCGGGGTGCTGGCGGGTCTGGCCGCCGCCTTCAAGCTGACGCCGGCGATCGCGGTGCTGATCTTCCTGGCTCGACGCGAATGGCGAGCGACGGCCACCATGATCGGCTCCGCCCTGGGAGTGACGGCGCTGAGCTGGCTGGCGTCGCCGCAGGAGTCGGCGCAGTTCTTCTTCTCGGCGATGTGGGACTCCTCCCGCGCCGGCTTCACGGACTACTCCGGCAACCAGAACCTCAAGGGGCTGGTGGCGCGCTGGCTGCCGACCCAGACCTGGGACGGGGTCTGGGCGGTCCTGGCCGCGGCCGCCGTCATGGCCGCCTGGCTGCTGCTGGTGCGCCTGAACCGTCTGCGCGAGGCCGCCGTCCCTGCCCCGGTGGACGCCGGTTCCCCCACCGGCTCGACCACACCCACGCTCGTACCGTGTCGACGGCTTCCCGCGGCCCGACGGCGTGGTCCTGGTGCTGCAGACGTCGGCAGCGATGACGCTGGGGCTGCTGATCTCGCCGATCTCCTGGTCGCACCACTGGGTGTGGTGCCTGCCCGCTCTCATGGGGCTCGTGGCTGCGGGCGTGGCGTGGGCGTCGCCGGCGCTGCTGACGACCGCGGCGACGGGCGCGGCGGTGTTCGGCCTGGCCATGCAGTGGTGGTTCCCGGAGCAGAACCACGTCGAGCAGGACTGGCCGTTCTGGGCGACAGTGGTGGGCTCGTCCTACACGTGGTGGGCGCTGGCCGCCGGTGTAGTCCTGTGGCGCGCGGCCGGCCGCCTGATCAACCGACCTCGGCACGTTACTTCGACCGACCTCGGCGAGCAGACTCCTGGGTGAATCGCTCTCCCCGGCCCCTCCCAGCCCCGGCCCTGCCGCGTCGCAGGCGTGTCCGTAGAATGAACACGTGCCGTTTGCCGACATCGTCCGCGCCGCCGCGGACCAGTTCCACCGTGACTCGATCCCCGTGCTCCGGCGCCGCAGCTGGCGCCCGCGGGTGATTCCCTACGATGGCTACGGCTCGGCCGCACCCGGCATCACCGAGCACCCGAACCCCGATACCCCGCCGCATGACATGGCGCGCGTGCTGGCACGCATGGTCATGCGCCCGCCCAATGCTCCCAGCGAGGGACCCCTGTTCCAGCGCCTGCCCGAGCAGCTGCCGACCACGGCCCGCGACGCGCGCCGCCAGGCCGCGCAGAACCTGCTGGAGGCGCAGCGCGGCTGGCGCATGTTCATCGACGTGCCCGTCCCACACCTGCCGGTGACCGTCCAGCTCGGCGACGCGAGTGTACGGACCCGCGCGGACCGGGAGGGGTACGTCGACGTCGTCGTGCGCGGCCACGGTCTGCCCCCCGGCTGGCACGACGCCACCCTGAGGGCGACGGGCGCTGAGCCCGTGACCACACGGGTGTTCGTCGTCGCCCCCGGGCCGCGGCTCGGCGTCGTGTGCGACATCGACGACACCGTCATGGTCTCTCACGTGCCCCGCATGTTCGTAGCAGCGTGGAACCAGCTGGTCAAGTACACCTCCTCGCGCGAACCCGTACCGGGTATGGCGCAACTGCTCACACAGGTACTGCAGCACCACCCGGGGGCACCGGTGATCTACCTGTCCACCGGGGCCTGGAACGTGGTGCCGACCTATCGCGCCTTCTTCGAGCGCAACGGCTTCCCGCACGGGCCCATGCTGATGACCGACTGGGGGCCCACGAACACCGGCCTGTTCCGCAGCGGCATCGAACACAAGCGCACGGGTCTGCGCCGGCTCATGATCGACCTGCCGGAGGTGAAGTGGCTGCTGGTCGGCGACGACGGCCAACACGACCCCCTGATCTACGGCGAGGTCGCACGCGAGCACTCCGACCGGGTGGCGGCGGTGGCCATTCGGCGCCTGACCCCGACCGAGCAGGTGCTGGCGGGCACGCAGCTGACGCACCCGGTGGGGCTGGCGCCGGAGGCCCGGGCGCTGGCGGAGTCAGGAGTGCCGGTGGCGGTGGGGGCCGACGGCTTCGAACTGGCGCGCTCCCTGCGCCCGGAGACGCTCACCGCACAGCTTCAGCGCTGAACCACGCCGATGAACTAGACGGCGACGCCGATGAGGTGGCCGATGCCCCAGGTGACGGTCATGGCCAGCGCGCCGCCGAACACATTGCGCACCACCGCGGGCCGCACCGGGGCGCCACCGAGACTGGCCGACACCGCGCCGGTCAGCGCCAGCCCGGCCAGCACGGATACGAAGGTCAGCGGGATCTTCACACCGACGGGCAGCAGCAGGATCGCCACCATCGGCAGCATGGATCCCACGACGAAGGCGACCGCGCTCGAGGCGGCGGCGTGCCAGGGGTTGGTGTAATCGTCCTCCCGCAGTCCGAACTCGGCCTCCAGGTGGGCGCCAACGGCGTCGTGCACCGTCAGCTCGCGGGCGACCCGGCGCGCGGTCTCGTCCGTCAGGCCCTTGGCGCGATAGTGGGCGGCCAGGGAGTCGACGCCGGCAGCCGGGTCGGCGTCCAGCTCGGCACGCTCGCGGGCCACGTAGGCGCGTTCGGTGTCCGACTGGGTGGACACGGACACGTACTCACCGGCAGCATGGAGACGGCTCCCGCCAGCACCCCGGCCACCCCGGCCGCCATGATGGCGGCGGCGTCGGTGGGAGTGGCCGCGGCGACACCGATGACCAGACCGGCCACACTGACAATGCCGTCATTGGCGCCGAGCACCCCGGCGCGCAGCCAGTTGAGTCGCGAGGCCAGGGCGGAGGCCCCGCTGGTACCCGCGTGGGCGGCTGTGGCGGGCGGACGGTTGCGGCGCGGCCGGGCGGTGAGCCACAGCGCCGTCGGGCAGGCCTCGGGGTCTTGGCGGGCGGGGATCGCCTCAGGCAACTCGTCCGGGCCGGCGGACCGGTCCGGACGGAAGTTACGCAGAGGTTGTAGCACGCCCATGCCAATAAGGTAGAACCGATCAATCCGCCTGTATAGCAAAGATAGCTTTACCTGACAGCGGCGCTGTAAGCCTCCGCAGGCATTCACCCAGCAGGCCCCCAGGGCGGAGCCGGTAGGGTGGGGCGCAGGGGCCGCACCAGGCGGCACCCGTGCAGGAGGAATCCATGGCTAGCAAGCTCCCCTTCATCATCGGACTCGGCGCCGGCTACGTCCTCGGAACGCGCGCGGGCCGCGCCCAGTACGAGCGAATCAAGCATCGGCCACCAAGCTGGCCGATCAGCTTCGTGCGGGAGAAGGTCAGTGCCGCCTCCAACCGCGCCTCCAACTTTGTGCGCACGCAGGGCGAGGCCGTCACCGACAAGGTCGCCGACGCCGTCAAGGAGCGTCTGTTCGGGACGCCCGCCTCGCAGCCGTCCCCGGCCCCGTCAGTGACCGTCGACGACGCCGAGGTCCGCCCCGTCAACCACGCCGACTGACCGCAACGGCTGAGGCCGTCTCCCCTACGGTTACGGTTCTAGTCTCCCCTCGCCATACGCGCGCGGGAGGTATTGCCGTGTGCGGGAAACCCCTCATAGTCAGACAGTGCAACGATGTGCTGGTTCACATCTGCCAGGGTCTGGGCACTCAGCTCAACGTAGGAAGACGTCTTCATGAATGTGTGCGCGGTTACTCCGGAGTGGAGCTTGGCCGCACCGGTAGTCGGAAGCGTTGCGGGCGTTCCCGCAAGATAGTTAGAAGCGGCGAAAGTCGTCCCCTGACCAAGCAGAATCGTGCCTGCGTTTTCGATCGCCCCCAAGTAGCGTAGCGGCTCTCTCGCCGCGATTTGCAGGTGCTCACCAGCCAACGCGTTAGCAACATGAATCGCCTCATCCATGCTGGGCAAAACAAAGATGCCGCCGTTGACGGCAATACTTCTGGCTGCATAGTCGCTGCGCGGCTGGGGCAGTGCATCCAGTACCCCCGGAAGAAGCTCCGCCACGGCATCCGCCAGTGCCGCCTCCGTTACAAGCAGAACCGCTGAGCTGTCCGGCCCGTGCTCCGCCTCGTTGACCAGGTCGTACGCAAGCAGCTCGGGGTCAGCCTCATCATCCGCAACGATGATCGAATCCGTGGGCCCCAGACCGGACACGGTCGCAACTCCCACGGCCTGCGCGTGCTGCTGCGCAGCCACAATCGCCAGACTTCCCGGCCCCACAATCATCGGCATCTTCGGAACCGTTTCCGTGCCGTAGGTCATCGCGGCAATCATCGCCGGCCCATTGGCGCACAGCACGCGTTCGATTTCCAAGGCCCTGGCCACATACGCCGTCGCCGGGTCCAAGCGAGGTCCGCTTCCGCTCGGTGGAACAGCAAGGACCAGATCCGGCACGCCAGCCACACGTGCCGGGACTCCGATTTGGACGGCCACCGAGGGGAAGGAGCCCTTACCGTTCGGGACGAACAAACCCGCACCCGAGACCGGGCGGACGATCTCGCCCCAGACGTCCCCTGCGCCGAAATGGGACTCCCAACCGCTGTTCGCGATCAGGTCTCTGTTGAAGGCCGCGATACGCTCGAGTGCTACATCAAGCGCCTCGCGGGTGCGAGCGTCAACGAGCTCTGCCGCCGCGGCGAGTTCACCATGGCTGACACATACGTCATCAAGTTCCCGCCCATCGAACTTGGCGGTAGCCTCCTTAACAGCTGCGTCGCCGTCCCGACCGACTCGTAGACACAGCTCCCTGATTTGCCGGCGTAGCTCTTCACTGATGGCGAGCACGCCGGTACGGCCGTCGATCAATCGCCTGCATTCCGGGGCGTCATCTGCCCAGACGATCGGCGTAACCCGTGTTTCGTTGTCCATGCTCGCAACTCTCTTTCTCGGCACACCGCGCATTTAGATCATGTCGGGCTCACGTTCCCGGTCATCGCCCGAGTTACAGGCAGTGTCGCATGCCTTGTTTCCATCAACCGTAGTGTGCACGCCGCCTGCCTGGTGCTCCGTCGCCTCACGGCCGAGAACTGACACGACTTTCACCGCGGCGTCCGCTACGGCCATACTCGGGGGGTGCCATCTCCGCGCTACGCCCCGCCTAAGGACCTGTCCGGTTACGCCTGGCTCTCCGTCGGCGCGGCCCTGGCCACCATCACGCTCAAGGCGGTAGCCGCCTGGCTGACCGGCTCGGTCGGGCTGCTGTCGGACGCCGCCGAGTCTCTGGTGAACCTGGTAGCCGCGCTGGTGGCGGTGGTCGTGCTGAAGATCGCCATCCGCCCCGCCGACGCAGACCACCAGTTCGGCCACTCCAAGGCGGAGTACTTCTCCTCCGTGTGCGAGGGCGTCATGATCTTCGTGGCCGCCGCCTTCATCATCTTCTCGGCGGTGGAGCGGATCATAACCCGGTCATGCCGGAGCGCCTGAGCCTGGGCCTGGTGATCTCGGTGGGCGCCTCCCTCATCAATGCGCTCGTCGCCTGGGTCCTGCTGCGCAAGGGACATACCGAGCATTCGGCCACGCTCGTCGCCGACGCCAAGCATCTGCTGACCGACGTGATCACCTCTGCGGCCGTGCTGCTGGGGGTGGGCCTGGTGGCCGTCTTCCACTCGCCCGTGCTCGACGCCGTTGTAGCGCTGGGAGCGGGTCTGAACATCATGTGGACCGGATTCCAGTTGATCCGCGACTCGGTGGGTGGGCTCATGGATGTGGCCCCGGACCGGGAGGCGCTGGAACGGATCAACGCCGTCCTGGACGAACGGCGCCGCGACGGCGTCGTCGACTTCCACGCGGTGCGCGTACGGGAGGCCGGCAGCCGCCGCTTCGCCCACCTGCACGTACTGGTTCCGGGCACCTGGACGGTCAAGCAGGGCCACGACTACACCGAGGCACTGATCGACGAGCTGGTCGCCGCCGACCCGAGCCTGCGGGTCTCCGCACACCTGGAGCCGATCGAGGACCCGCTGTCCTACGCCGACGTCGAAGACGTCTGACACTTCCCCACTCACCCAGGTCGCGTACGCGCCCCTCCACGCGCCAACATTGTCTGAGATGGTCACAAAGGCCGGATTCACCGGTCCGCCCTGATTCTGCATCCGCATGATTCCAACGTTTTACTCCGCGTCTTCGGCGCCACCGAACTCGTTTGTGACCGTTTGCGACAATGTTTGCTCAGGAACAGGGGCCAGACGGTTGCGCGCCGCTAGGAGCCCCTGAATCTCCGTCCCAACCCGGCCTGCCTGGACATCTTGGCGAGTGAATCGGGCGACGCGGTAGCCTGTCGGGTCAGTTCCCGATCGCGTCGGCGGTCCAGGCCGAATTGATACTCGTCTTCGTGGTAGCTGTAGCCGTCAAGCTCCAACACCAGCCAACCTGCTACGAGTAGGTCGACTTCGCCGACGTGGCGGATGTCCACGCCATCCTCGAATGGGATACCAGCGTCGTACAGCTGCAATCGCGCCATCGTCTCCAAGGGCGAGCGTGCCCGCGGACTGGCCATGGCCAGGCGCCGAAGGGCCTGCTTGGAACCGGGTCCGCGCAGTAGGGAGGCAACGGCCTCGCGGCTGGTGTGTTCTTGATGGAGCGCGGCATCGCAAGCCATCAGCGGCGCCTCAGGGGTGGGGTCGCAGCGCAGGTAGCGGGCCAGCATGAGCGGTACCGGCGCCACCGGGTAGTCGGTTGGCGACGGACGTTTTAAGGAATGCTCAACGTGCAGTACTTCTCTACCAACAGGAACCCGCGAGCCTCCGGGAGGTACTGCCAGATGTACGGGCATCCACCGTCGCGGGTGTGGGTAGCCATAATGCTCTGCCGCATGCTGGCAGGTGATCACTCCACCATGGATCCGGGCGAGGACTAGATCCCAATCAACACCGGGCAGGCTCACGACTCCGCGAGGATGAGCGATGAACTCACCTGCTGCTACGAGCCGCTCTGCCTGGCGGTACTCCGTGCGGTCCAGGCCGAGGTCACGTAGGCGCACAGCACCATAGCATCCGCGCACCCGTGCCAAAAGATCATCTTCACGCCGCCTCATACCTCAATGTTTCTCGTATGCGGGCAGGCCTACCAGGCGGCTGTGGAAAGCAGCCGCACACCCCCTGCACGAACCGCACCTGTGGACGACGGTGGCGTACTGCGACCAGAACGGTAGCTGGCCCCGACCCGGTGACCGCCTAGGACTCTCCAGACAAGTCATCCGGCGAATGCGCGGGCTGGGACGGTTAGCATGACGCCATGACCACACCCACGTACCTCCTCGTCGACGGGAGAACATCGATGCCACGCTCGGTATGAGCGTGCTGGGGCGTCGCCCCGAGCCCGATGAGCGCCCTCGGTGGGACCGCGTCCTGTCATTCTGCGACGACCTTGCCGACGACTCCGACGAAGACGGCGAGGGCGAGACCCGCGCCCTGTTCTTTCTCAACGCCACCTCCGGACACATGCCCATGGGTTTCGTCCAGGCACTGCTGGCGATGGAGTACCGACCGATCCCGTTGGCCGGCTCCGGCTCCCAGGAGGAGAAGGTCGTAGACATTGGTATTCAGCGCACCCTGGAGGCGCTGGCCGAGCGGGTCGAGGGCGGCGAGGCCGTGCACGTGCTGCTGGGCTCGCACGACGGCGATTACGTCCCCCAGGTCGAGCGTCTCCTGGATGCGGGCGCCCAGGTCGATGTGCTGTGCTTCCGGGAGTTCCTCAACACCCAGCTCGCCTCGCTGGAGTCACGCGGGCTGACCGTCTACGACCTGGAGACGGACGTCGATGCCTTCACCATTGCGCTGCCGCGAGTCCGCATCATTCCGCTTACCGAATTCGACCCGCTCAAGTTCATCTGACCCCTGGGTGGCGGGGCCGGCCTCCCGAAAGGTGGCCCCGCCGCCATAGCAACCGACCTCGGCACGTAACTTCAACCGACCTCGCTGGTTATATCTACCGACCTCGGTGAAGGAAGGCGGCGGAGCGGCCGAGAAAACACATTCCACACTCCCACCTGACATCCAGGTGACTCCCAGAGTCGCCGTGCACAGTGGCGGCATGGACCGCACTCACGATTCTCAGCAGACGTCCCACGAGGCCCGCCTCCTCGTGGTTGACGACGAGCCGAATATTCGCGATCTGCTCGCCTCCTCGCTGCGCTTCGCCGGCTTCGAGGTGCTTACGGCGGCGGACGGCAACGGCGCCCTGCGCGGCGCCGAGGAGGCCGATCCCGACCTGATCGTGCTGGACGTCATGCTGCCGGACATGGACGGGTTCACGGTTGCCCGCCGCTTGCGCGAGCGTGACGTGACCATTCCGATCCTGTTCCTGACCGCCCGCGACGACATGGCAGACAAGGTGCAGGGCCTGACCGTCGGCGGCGACGACTACGTCACCAAGCCCTTCGGTCTGGAGGAGGTCGTGGCCCGCATCCGCGCGATCCTGCGCCGCACCCGCGCCCTGGAGGGCGAGGACGACGGCATGGTGCGCGTGGCCGACTTGACCCTGGATGAGGACGCCCACGAGGTGCACCGCGCCGGCGTCGAGGTGGACCTGTCCCCCACCGAGTTCAAGCTGCTGCGCTACCTCATGCTCAACGCCGGCCGCGTGGTGTCCAAGTCCCAGATCCTGGACCACGTGTGGGAGTACGACTGGAATGGTGACGCCGCCATCGTCGAGTCCTACATCTCCTACCTGCGCCGCAAGGTGGACCAGATCTCCGGAGCCGACGGCCAGCCGGTCACCCCGCTGATCCAGACGCGCCGCGGCGTCGGCTACATGCTGCGCGAACCCAAGGCGAGTTGAGCGTGCGCGCCACCGTGATGGACACGGTGCGCCGCCCACCCACTGGACGCCAGTACCGGCCGGTCCGCCGCGGACGCTGGCACCTACTGACCGACGTCAAGCGGGCGTGGCGCGCTCAACCGCTGCGCAGCCGACTGGCCCTGATCACCACCGGCCTGCTGACCGTCGGGCTGCTCGTCTCCTCGGCCTCCGTCACCTCGCTGCTCCACGACCAGCTGGTCGGCCAGGTGGACGACCAGCTGCGCGCCACCGCACAGGCCATCGGCACCCAGGGGCTGACGGCCCTCAGTACCAGCCGTTCCAGCAACAACTCCGCCATGCCCTCCACCTATTACGTGGAGGCCCAGTATCTCGACGGCGAGAGCGGCCAGATGATCTCCCCCGACACGGCCGCCAAGTATGGCTCACCTGTGATCGGCACCCTGTCGGTGGACGAAGCCGTCGCGCAGGCCTCCGATCCAAAGCTGTTCACGGTCGACTCCGACCAGCTGCACCACCAGTGGCGAGCCATCGTCCTACCGATCAATGACAGCACCAGCGGCGAGCACATTGGCGTCGTCGCCATCGCCCTGCCGCTCAGCGACGTAATGGAGACGGTTGAGAAAACACGACTGGTGGTTGCGCTGACGGACGTGTCCGTGATTCTGCTCGGAGCCATGGCCGCCGCGTACCTGGTACGGCGCTCCTTCCGCACCCTGCGGCAGATCGAGGGAGTGGCCGGGCAGATCGCCAGCGGTGACCTGTCCGCCCGTGTCCCGGTCACCGAGCCGCCGACGACGGAGGTCGGCTCCCTGCAACGCGCCCTGAACACCATGCTGCAGCAGAATGAACAGGCCTTCGACGTGCAGATGGTGGCCCAGGAGCGTATGACCCGCTTCGTCTCCGACGCCTCCCACGAGCTGCGCACGCCCCTGGCCGCGATCCGCGGCTACGGCGAGCTGTACCGCATGGGCGGCGTACCGCCCGAGCGCACCGCCGAGGTCATGGGACGGATCGAGTCGGAGGCCTCCCGCATGGGGCGGCTGGTTGACGACCTGTTGCAACTGGCTCGTATGGATGAGGGCCGGGAAATGACGATGGAACCGGTTGACCTGACCCAGATTGCGGCGGGAGCACTGACGGACATGATGGTGCTGGCCCCCGACCGCGACTGCGCGCTCATCCCGCTTTCCGACACCGACGGCGAGGCTCGTCCCGCCATGGTCCTGGGCGACCGGGACCGACTGTCCCAGGTGCTTACCAATCTGCTGGGCAATGTCACCCGGCACACGCCGGAGGGCTCCCCGGTGGAGATCGCCGTCGGCACGGTGGACCGGCCACTCGCACCCGGCGCGGTCCGGCCCACCGACCGTCCCACCCCGAGCCGGGGGCCCGTCGGCCGGGCGCACGAGCCGCAGGGACCGACCGTCGTCGTCGAGGTGCGCGACCATGGGCCGGGTGTGGCTAAGGCGGACGCCGAGAAGGTCTTCCAGCGCTTCTACCGGGCCGACACCTCCCGCAACCGGGAGACCGGCGGCTCCGGGCTGGGGCTGTCGATCGTGTCGGCCATCGTCGCCCGTCACGGCGGCACCGTGCGCATGGACCGAACTCCGGGCGGCGGCGCCACCGTGCACATCGAGTTGCCCGCCCTGGCGACCGCACCCGACGTCACCCCGAAGTGACCCCGCCCCTCCCGCGAGCCCGGCACTACTAACGCACCGATACCGGCACTAATGACGCACCGAGACCGGTCGCTATGGCAGCGGCCCGGAGTCCCCGCGCCGCTAAAGGTGGCGGGTAGAACACCCCGTGGGCTTCAAGTTCGCAGCCGGTAGTCCTACCATGGCTGCGTTTCATCTCATCTTGGAGGCTTTCTCATGAGCCAAATGGACGTGATCGACGCCCCCCAGTGGTTGCTCCCCGCGTTCGTACGCAGTGCGAAGGCGGTCGGCGCTACCGCGCCGGTCGAGCAGATCCGCACTGCTGGGGAAGAGCTCGTCGCCCGTTGGACGAGCCCGGACCGGCACTTCCATAACCTCAAGCACGTCATCAACATGCTGGCGCGCGTCGACGAGTTGGCCGACGAGTCCCACAACCCCGACGTCATGCGCCTGGCCGCCTGGTACCACGGGTGCGTGTTCTGTACCGCCCAGGAGTCGACGTATCGGCGCAACGGTGGCGAGGACGAGGTGGCCTCCGCCGCCTACGCCGCCAAGAGCCTGCAGGCGCTCGGTGTGCCCGACCAGACCGTAGACCGCGTGTGCGCGCTCATCCTGAACCTCAAGCGCCACAACCTTGCCAAGAATGACATCGACGCCCAGGCCCTCTCCGATGCTGACCTGGGGGCGTTGGCCGTAGAACCGCAGCAGTACAAGAGCTACCGGGAGGCGGTACGTGAGGAGTACGCCCATATTCCCTTGGAGGACTTCCTGCGCGCGCGCCTGGCGATCATCACCCGGTTGCTGGACCGCGAGGCGCTGTTCTCCTCCCCGCTAGGGGCTCGTTGGGAGCTGCCGGCGCGGGAGAACCTGGAGGCGGAGAAGCGCCACCTGGAGAACAAGCTGGCGCAACTGCCACCGTCCGCGCCGCAGCCCCACCCCACCGGGCCGACCGGAGACGCCGAGGCCGATGAGCAGGCACAGCCCGAAGCCAGCGCCATGACGACGTCGTCCATGGAGCGTGGGGCCGGGCATCAGGAGGCCCGTGGGGCCGGTACGCCGGAGCAGTCCATGCAGCTGGGCGGCTTGGAGGCGGCCGCCGACGCCGCCGCTGTTCCTCCCGAAAGTCGGCCCACCACACCCGCGCGCACCACGTCCACACCACCGGAGGCGGCGCGCGCACCTCGCCGCACCACCCGAAACCCGGATGAGGTGCATACGACGTCCCTGGAGTCGTGCGCGGACGAGCTCGACCAGCTGTTGTCCAAGCCGCGTCCGGGCGAGGAGGGCCCGACCGACCGTGCCAGCGCGGCGGAGGCGGAGCGCGCCAAGCTGGCCGAGAAGCTGCGCGCCAAGTGCGAAGAGGCCAAGGCGCTGCGGGAGGCGCGCACGGGCGAGTTCGCCCCCATCACCGAACCGATCCTCGGCTCCTCCGCCGACTGAGGCGGCAAACTGTCCAGAATCGGCACGAACGCCCTTCACGCCCGCCGACGGCGAATCGCGATCGGCGTCATTCCAACGTTTCACGCCGGGCCGGTTCACTCTGGCGGGCCGTTACTGCCGGTTTTGGACATTCGCTTCGGCGACGGCCACCGGCGTCCACAGGCATGGTTCGTGCAGGGTGAATCCACAGAGGTCGACGACGGCGGATGCGGGCGGGGCCGCGTGATCCATACGGTGATTTCAGGCGCCGCGGCCGCGGTGCCGCCCACAGGTCCGGGCCACAGGCGCCCTGGACCATCTCACCGAAAGGTTTAGTCATGCCCGTCTTCGCCGTCGACACCCAAGCCGTCACCGACACCGCCGTGCGTGCCCGCACTCGCATCTCCACCATCCAGACGGAGGTGGACGGAATGCAGGGGGACATCGCGCTGCTCCAGTCATCGTGGACGGGCAGCGCCTCCGACTCCATGGCCGCCTGCGCCGCCGACTGGCACGTCACCGCACTACAGGTGCAGGCGAGCCTGGATGCGATCAGCCAGGCCTTGGACCAGTCGGCCGTCTCCTACGACGACGCCGAGACCGCCAACTCCGGCCGCTTCAGCTACCAGGCCCCGCCCGCCTGAGCCGGCGCGCCCGACGGCGGCGGCCCGCTTGCCGGGAGAGCAGGCCGGCTACACGCCCCGCAGGGGATTGAACTCGCGGCGTCGTACGGGCTGCGGACCGTCGGGGTAGCGCCAGCACCGCAGCGCCACGCACACCCCCAGGAACAGGGTCAGCAGCGCCAGCCCACCCGTGAGAGCACCCCAATTGCCGAGCAGGAGCAACAGAGCGATCACCGCCAGGCGCCCCAGGTTGTTGACTCGGACCCCGTCGGCGTCGCTCTCACCGCGAGTCTTCGCCAGCACCAGCACCTGCCACAGCACTCCGCCGCCGACCAGCAGACTCGCCGCCCACAGGGGACCGTCCGAGACCCGCAGTAGTCCTCCAAGCCCTACCAGCAGGAAGGGCGGCACCTCCGCGAGTACTCGCCCGGTGAGGGCGTTGGCATTCGTCCGACTCATATGCCCATCCAATACTGCGTCGATGTCCTCGGCAAGGGCGAGCTGTGAATTGCTACCGGCCCGGCGCTGAACGTCTGAGCAGCACGGCTTCGCGCAAACGACAGGCGGGCCGCCCTCCCGCTTGCGCAGGGGGACGGCCCGCCGTCGTCGTGATGGGGCCGGTGGCTCGCCGGCCGCGCGGAGCGCGCGCCTACCGGCGAACCACGCCGGCCGAACCGACCGGGCAGCCGATCAGTACATGCCACCCATCTCGTCACCGGCGCCCGCGCCGGCGGCCGGGGCCGGGGGCTCGGGCTTGTCGGCGACGACGGCCTCGGTGGTCAGGAACAGGCCCGCGATGGAGGCGGCGTTCTGCAGTGCGGAGCGGGTGACCTTGACCGGGTCGGCGATGCCGGCGGCCAGCAGGTTGGTGTACTCGCCGGTCTGGGCGTTCAGGCCCTCGCCGGTGGGCAGGTTGCGCACACGCTCGGCCACGACGCCGCCCTCAAGGCCGGCGTTGATGGCGATCTGCTTGAGCGGGGCCTCCAGGGCGACACGCACGATGGCGGCGCCGGTGGCCTCGTCGTCGGACAGCTCCAGGGCGTCCAGAGCCGTGGCGGCCTGCAGCAGGGACACGCCACCACCGGCGACGATGCCCTCCTCGACGGCGGCCTTGGCGTTGCGCACGGCGTCCTCGATGCGGTGCTTGCGCTCCTTGAGCTCCACCTCGGTGGCGGCACCGGACTTGAGGACCGCCACGCCGCCGGCCAGCTTGGCCAGGCGCTCGGACAGCTTCTCGCGGTCGTACTCGGAGTCGGAGTTGTCGATCTCGTTGCGGATCTGGGCGACCCGGGCGTCAATGGCGGCCTTGTCCCCGGCGCCGTCGACGATCGTGGTCTCGTCCTTGGTGACGACCACCTTGCGGGCCTGGCCCAGGTCCTCCAGGGTGGCGTTCTCCAGCTTCAGGCCCACGGTCTCGGAGATGACGGTGCCGCCGGTGAGGATGGCCATGTCCTGCAGCATCGCCTTGCGGCGGTCGCCGAAGCCGGGGGCCTTGACGGCCACGGACTTGAAGGTGCCGCGGATGCGGTTGACCACGAGGGTGGCCAGGGCCTCGGCCTCAACGTCCTCGGCAACGATCGCCAGCGGCTTGCCGGACTGCATGACCTTCTCCAGCAGGGGCAGCAGGTCCTTGACGTTGGAGATCTTGGACTCGACCAGCAGGATGTAGGCGTCCTCCAGGACGGCCTCCTGGCGGTCGGCGTCGGTGACGAAGTAGGGGGAGATGAAGCCCTTGTCGAAGCGCATGCCCTCGGTGACCTCGAGCTCGAGGCCGAAGGTGTTGGACTCCTCGACGGTGATGACGCCGTCGTGGCCAACCTTCTCCAGGGCCTCGGCGATCATGGCGCCGATCTGCTCGTCGGCGGCGGAGATGGAGGCGGTGGCCGCGATCTCGTCCTGGGTCTCGACTTCCTTGGCGTCGGCCAGCAGACGCTCGACGATGGCGGCGACGGCCTTGTCGATGCCGCGGCGCACGGCGATCGGGTTGGCGCCGGCGGCCACGTTGCGCAGGCCCTCGCGCACGAGCGCCTGGGCCAGGACAGTGGCGGTGGTGGTGCCGTCACCGGCGACGTCGTCGGTCTTCTTGGCGACCTCCTTGACCAGCTCGGCGCCGATCTTCTCGTAGGGGTCCTCGAGCTCGATCTCCTTGGCGATGGTCACACCGTCGTTGGTGATGGTCGGGGCGCCCCACTTCTTGTCGAGGACGACGTTGCGGCCCTTGGGGCCGAGGGTGACCTTGACGGTGTCGGCGAGGGTGTTCAGACCCCGCTCCATTCCGCGACGGGCTTCCTCATCGAAAGCGATGATCTTGGGCATTACTGCTCCTGTATTGGGTGGTGGCTGGCGGGTGCCCGCGACGGACGAACCGACGCCCGACGTTCATGTCCCGTCCGACGCCGACCCTCACCTGCCGGCCTGGGTCGTTCACTGGATCCGGAGAGCGGCTTTGTCACTCTCCGGGTCCGAGTGCTAACCGCAATGCTGGCACTCTCAACCCTTGAGTGCAAGGCGCTCAGGTTCGCCGTCGGCCCGAAACGGGGTGTGAAAGAGCTCTCGGCACGTCACTGGTGCCGGTCTCGGTGGAGTTCCACCGCGGTTAACAGCACGAGAGCACAGGTCCAGGCCAACGGGGCGGGACCCGCGGGCAGGCCGTCGGCCCGCACCTTCTCGGGCAGCGCGCCGGCATCCGTGCGGTGCGCCTCCAACCAGTCCAGCAGC
Organism: Actinomyces ruminis; assembly: GCF_002154335.2. Taxonomy (GTDB): domain Bacteria; phylum Actinomycetota; class Actinomycetes; order Actinomycetales; family Actinomycetaceae; genus Actinomyces; species Actinomyces ruminis. The sequence goes on along the minus strand of NZ_MTPX02000028.1, from coordinate 56,466 downwards.
GTGCGCGCCTCCTCGTCGCGGCCCAGACCGGCTGCCGACCAGGCCAGCAGGGCGGTCTCCGGCGTCCATGAGATCCCGTCGTCGCGCCACGACTCTCCGGGTGCCACTCCGCCGGCCGGCCGAGACATGCGGGCCACCGCCCCGTCCCTTACCGCCGCGACGCCATCCAGCGCGCGGGTGAACGGTGGGGCGACGAGCGCGATGGCCGCGTCGACGTCGTTCCCGCGCACGTGCCGCCCCCATCCGGGTGCGAAGCCGCGCTCCATGGCCGCACGCACCGTCGTAACGCGCACCTCCAGCAGTTCGGCGTCAGCGCCCACGTTGAGCCCCGCTGCCGCGAGCGCGACGGCGGCCTCCAGACCCAGCAGGGTGGGCGCCGCCGTCCCCAGCGTGACCGTCCGCTCCTCCACCTCCCAGTAGTCGGGCGACGCGGCCGGCAGATGCGAGGGCGTGTCCGTGAGTGCCAGCAGGAAGACGCAGGCCCGCGCGAGTGCCACCCCGAGCCGCTTCCCGAGTTCGCCGGCATCCGCCCCGTCGGCGAGCAGGCGGCCCGCCGCCCACAAGAACCAGCCGGCGCCATCGGATTGGGCGGGGCGGTCGTCGGGTACCACCCCCGTGGCCGTGTAGCGCGCCTCGAAGCCGCCGTCGCCGCGCTGCAGGGTCGCCAGCTGTGCCAGCACGTCGAGAGCCTGCGCCTCAAGCCCGACCGCCGCATACGCCGCAGCGGCGAAGGAGGCGTCCCGCGGCCAGACGTAGCGCCAGATGCTCACCGGGCCGGCCACGACGCCGCCGGACGGAAAACGGGTCGCGGTGCCGGAGTCAGGGGCACCGGGGTCGGCGAGCACGGGCCCGGTCAGGGACAGCAGGTCAATCAGCGCCGTACGGGCGAGTTCCTCCCAGCGGCCGGCCGGCAGCGTGGCCGCATTCAGATTCCGGCGGATTTCGGGAGCCAGCGAAGTCTGGCGTCCTGTCTGCTCGGGCGGCAGCACCACGGCGACGCCGTCGCCTCGCACCCACACGCCCCCGCTCAGCAGCGCGGGGCGTGGCGGCCGCCACGGCAGCAGAGCCACCCCGCCCACCACGGCGGCCGCCACGGGGATGCCGAGCAGCAGCGTGCGCCGGGGAAGGCGCCGCGGCGGATCACTCCTGGTAGTCGCTGCGCAGGACCACCACGATCGGATTGGACTGGGCTTCCGCAGCGGACTCAACCAACTCACCCGCCCCGAGCACGTCAGCGACGGCCTGCGCGGTGGCCGCCTGGTCGGCGGAGGCGTAGTAGACGGTGGTGTAGGCCGGCTCGGCGGCGCTGTATATGCCCTGGGAGACGGTCACGGAGGTGAAGCCGGCGTTATTCAACTTGTCGCCGGTGCGGGTGGCCAGACCGGTGGTGTCGGTGCCGTTGTGCACGGTGATGCCGGTGGTGAAGTCGGCGCTGCCGGTCGGCTCCTCGGTGGGCTGCGCGGTCGGTTCTGCGGTGGCCTGCCCGGCCTGCGTGGCGGCGGTGTCGGCGCTGTCATCGGCGGGGACGGCGGCAGTGGCGGTGGCGGTGGTACCCGTCCCACCGGAGTGGCGCCCGAGCAGTCCCACCGCACCCCACGCCAGCAGCGGCACGATGATCAGGATGGCCAGTAGGGGAATCCAGCTGCGCCAGGCGGGCACCTGGGCGCGATGAACCCCGACGGGCACCGGGCCGTCGGCGTCGGCGTCGAACTCGTCGTCGGGGTAGTCGTAGCGGCTCACACCGCGAGAATACCGGGAGGTCGACGCGGCGGCGGCTAATGCGCGCCGACACCCCGAGGCCGGAGCGGCGCTAGGCTCTTGGCGTGACCGAACCGAAGCCCCTGTCCGAGATCATCCACCCTCCTGGGCTCAGGCGCTCGCGCCAGTGGAGCCGACCATCCACGAGATCGGCGCGAAGCTGCGCGAGGAGATCGCGGCCGGCCGCGGCTACCTGCCCGCGGGCACCGACGTCCTGCGTGCCTTCACCTACCCACTCGACGACGTGAAGGTGCTGATCGTGGGGCAGGACCCCTACCCGACGCCGGGTCACCCGATGGGGCTGAGCTTCTCGGTGCAGCCGGGCGTGCGCCCGCCGCGGAGCCTGGAGAACATCTACACCGAACTGGTTAACGACCTGGGCGTCGCCCGCCCGTCTTCCGGGGACCTGACGCCGTGGTCGCTGCAGGGGGTCATGCTACTCAACCGGGTGTTGACCGTGCAGCCGGGCAAACCGGCCTCGCACCGAGGCTGGGGCTGGGAGGAGGTCACCCAGCGGGCCATTGAGGCACTGGTGGCGCGGAACCAGCCGCTGGTGGCGATTCTGTGGGGGCGGCCGGCGCAGTCGCTGTCCCCCATGCTGGGGGCGACGCCGATCATCGCCTCCCCCCATCCCTCGCCACTGAGCGCCTCACGGGGCTTCTTCGGGTCGCGCCCATTCTCACGAGCGAACGCGGAACTGGAGCGCATGGGGCGACGCCGGTCGACTGGCGTCTGCCCTGAGGCCCGCGTGCGAGTCTCGTATCAAAGCCCCGCGGCACGGGTGGAGCCGCCCCGCGGACCGTGGACAGCAGGTCACTGCCCGACGGCGTGCAGGTGCATGCGCGTGCCGGGGCCGATCTCACCGGAGGCGCCCAGCTTCTCCAGGTCAACGCCACTGCGCACGGAGAGCGCGGGCACGAATCCCGTTACGGTGGCGACCCCGAGGTCGAGGAACAGCGGATGCATGGGGGTGGAGGGTCCCACCAACACCGTATGCGCCCCGCCGCCGACGGCCAGGTCAATCAACCGTGGCATGGTCTTGTTGACCAGACTCGAGGAGGAGATGAACACGTAGTCGGCCTGCGGAAGCAGGTACTCGCAGGCCGAGTCCGGGTAGTCGCCGGGCCGGGGATCCCGCTCCAGCGTCCACACTTCGCCCGCCCGCCCCAGGGCACGGCCGGCGAAGGGAAAGTGGCCGATGATCGCCACTGTCTTGTCGGCGACGGCGTCACGGTATGGGTCGAAGACCTGAGCCCAGGTCAGGCCGTCACCGGTGGGGACGAATCCGTGGGAGGCGGCGACCTCGGAACGCGAGTACCAGGAGTTGATGGCGGCCAGCCCGACGCTTGCCTCGGCGAGGTTCCAACTCTTGACCAGTGCGGCGACGTCGCGCAGGGGCCGACCTGCGTCGGAGATGTCGGCGCAGGCGGCCGGGCGCGTGGTCGCGGTCAGTGACCAGGCAGAGCCCAGGCCGTCAACGGAGTTGAGCACGCGAGTCCAGCGCGGGCCGCGGTCGGAGGCGACGACGGCGACGCCGTCGGGGAGGTCGTCGATGAGAGCTTCGTAGACTTCCCAGGGACTGACCATCGCGGTTCTCCTTAAGGCTAGACAAGACTCGGCCGCAGAACCGAGCCGCACTTCACAGGTAAGGCTGACCTTATCGTTGTGCGCCGCGAGCCGCTATGCGGGTCTCAATAGGTGTCACAGACGCCGACCCGGAGTGCTGTCCGCGTGATCGTGCGGGGTAACCGTGCGGGAAAGTATTGGAGCCGCGTGTCGGACTCGAACCGACGACCTGCTGTTTACAAGACAGCTGCTCTACCAGCTGAGCTAACGCGGCGCGTGGGCGAGCTTACCCGACGCTTGACTACTGCGCCGACGTCTAGTCGGCCGCGGCGGCGCCCTGAATGTGGTCGGTGATGCCGGTCGCGGTGGCGATATCGCCCAGTTCGAGCTTCTCGGTGCCCAGGCAGACCGTCGGCGTGCCGGAGATCGAGGCCTCCGAGAAGGTCTGGTCACAGAGGTCGAGCCAGGCGCCGTAGGTATTCGCAGTGATGGCGGAGGCGATCTGCTCGACCACGTCGTCGCTGACTCCCGCCTCGGTAGCGGCCTGCGTAACCGACTCGGCGGTGATGGCCGAGGCGTCCTGCGAGGCGTAAATCTCAGAGAAGCGGGTCATGACCGCATGGTGGAAGGCGAACGCGGAGGCCGGGTCCTGATCGAGGACGACGCCCATGGCGTTGCACACCATATTGCTCCAACTGCTATCGAGGAACCTCGAAGTGTGCAGCACCAGGTTGATCGTGCCGTCGCCCAGCAGTGTCTCGATCTCCGTCTTGTGGAGCTCCTCGAAGTTGGCGCAGTAATGGCAGGCGTAGTCGAAGTAGATGTGCAGGTTCTGGGCGCCGTCCGTACTGGTGCCGGGCATGAGGTCGGGGCCGAAGACGAGCGAGCCGTCGGCACGAATGGTTGCCGGGAATCCATCACCGCTGGCCAGGTCCGTCACGATCTTTCCCCCCAGAGCACCCTCATCGCGCCCGGTGATCACCACCGCGGCCACCGTCCCGGCAACGGCCAGCCCGCCGATGCCGAGCAGGCTACGACGAGTAATTCGGGCGCGCCGCTCGCGGCGCTCCTGCTCCTCGCGCATGGCCCGGGCCTTAGCGCGCGCCGCCTCGCGGCGCTCGGCCTTGGTAGGACGTGGCTGGTTTGAGGCCACAAGCAACTCCTCAACTCGGGTTCGATGCCGCCGCCAGTCACGCGGCGCCTAGCACATTAAGCATTCTGCCTGTGAACCGCCAGGATGACACGGCTGTCAAATGCGGCCTGCCTCACGCCGTCGACCCGCGTGCCGCCGCCCGACCTCCGGGGCGGGAAGGCGCTTAGAAGCTGAAGGGGGCCAAGCGAGCCAGGGGGATGGCGCCAACGGCGAACAGAAACACGATGGCCACCGCGATGAGCGCGAACACGATGCAGCCGATGCGCCGACTCGAGCGGCTGCGCAGAACCAGGCCGATCAGGCGGGCGCCGCCCCGACGGGTGGGCGCACCCCAGGGCACGAACCACGTCACCAGCATGTAGGCGGTCGCCACCGGCATCAGGCACAGCCCTACCCGGTGGTAGTTGGTCCACGAGGTGAGCAGACTGGGAGGGGTGTCCGAAGCGAAGCCCAACGCCCTACCGGAGAAATAGAACACCACCACGGCAACGACGCCCCCCACCGCGCAGGCGGCGCCGCTGGCGACCAGGGAGCGCAGCAGGTACCAGGGGGTGGACGCCACATGCGGGAGTTATCGGCGGCGGAGGCGTAGCCCATGCGCAGGCGCCGCCAACGGCGGGCGTCGTCGGCCCGGCCGACGGTCCCGGCAATCACAACCAGCAGCGTGAAGCCGATGGCCACCCAACCGGGAATTGGCAACGCCAGCGCCACCAGCATCAGGAAGAACAAGGCGGCAACGGTGCGATGACGCCGGGGCTCCAGCGCCCATTCGGGCACCGCCCCGGGACCAGGCATGGAGGCTGCACCGGGCCCGCGGGGTGGGTGTCCCCGTAGCCGGGGGGCGCCGACTGGACGGGCGCGAATGATGGCGGCGCCGCTCCGTCCCAGCGGGACGCCGGGCCGGAGGGAGGCAGCGAGGCGGGCCTCGGCGCCGCTAGTGCGCCTTCGGAAGGCGCCGGCTGAGCGGCTTCGGCCTGCGGGGCGGGGCTCGCCACGATTCCGTATCCTCCGGGGGGCGACGACGAGTTCACCACCCCGTAGCCGGAGCCGGGCACTCCGCCGGATCCCGGACTCCCGGCGCTGCCGGCGGGCGAATAGGAAGAGTAGATGGCCCCATAGGTGCCGGTGTTGGTGTCCGCCTCGGTGGGCCTGGGAGCAGCCGCAGCGTCGGCATCGGCCTCGATGTCCGGCAGCACCTGGGCCAGGGCCGTCTGGCCGTCGCCGCCGTCGGCGATCTCATCCAGGACGCGCAGCAGGTCGGGGACAGGCAGGCGGTCGGCGGGATCGGGGGCGAGGGCCGCGGTGAAGGCGCGAGCGAGGGCCGGCTGGGTCTGTTCCAGGTCGCCCAGTTCCGGGGTGCCTGCGTACACACGACGGAAGACGGCCTGCCAGGGGCCGGAGCCGAAGGGCGGCCGGCCGGTAATGGTGAACAGCAGGACGCCGGCGCAGGCGTACCAGTCGACGTCGGGGTTGGGCTCGCCGCCATCGAGCATCTCCGGCGGGATGAAACCGGGCGTGCCGGTGACCTGGCCGGTTTGGGTCAGCCGGACGTCGTCGGCCACCTGGGCGATGCCGAAGTCGATCAGGACCGGCCCCTGTGCGCCCAGCATCACGTTGGAGGGCTTGAGGTCGCGGTGGATGACGCCGGCGGCGTGCACGGCGGCCAGCGCGTCGACCAGGCCGTGGGCGAGGTCGGACAGGTCGCGAATGTCGGTGTCCAGCCGGTACACGCCCGCATGGTCGATCTCGTGCTGGAGAGTCGGGCCTTCTATCAACTCGGTGATGACGAAGGTGACACCGGCGCCGTCCGCGCCGTCGCCGGTCTCGATGTCCAGGATGCGGGCCACGCGCGAGTCCTTGACGCGGGCGAGCACGGCAGCCTCGCGGTCCAGGCGCCGGCGGGCCGTCGGGTCCGCCGCGATCTGCGGGTGGAGGATCTTCATGGCGACGCGGTTGCCGTCGCGTCGACGGCTCCCAGACCACGCCCATGCCGCCGGCACCCAGGCGGCGCACCAGCTGGTAGCCGCCGACGTCGGCGCCCGCGCGCAGCCCAGCGAGGGCGGCGGGGGTGGCGCTGTTGGGACTCTGCGGCATGGCGACACAGTACCGGGAGGCGCCCCGGGCATCGCTGACGTGAGTGGATTCACAAGCCTTTGAGCGTTTTCCGGTCCGCTTCTGACTACCCGGACGGCATTGTCGTATGACAAAGTTAGTCCTACCCGGAGCAACCGCCCCGGCACGTGTCAATGCGGACACGCATCGGCACCTTTCACCACGGATCGTCCGGCACGTACCTGCCGGTGAAGGGATACCCCTTATGGCAACCGTCACCTTTGACCACGCCACCCGTATCTACCCGGGGAACGACACCCCGTCGGTGGACAGCCTGAACCTCGAGATCGCCGACGGCGAGTTCCTGGTCCTGGTCGGCCCCTCGGGCTGCGGAAAGTCGACCTCCCTGCGCATGCTCGCAGGCCTCGAGGACGTCAACTCCGGCCGCATCCTCATCGGCGACCGCGACGTGACCGACGTCCAGCCCAAGGACCGTGACATCGCCATGGTCTTCCAGAACTACGCGCTGTACCCGCACATGTCGGTGCACGACAACATGGGCTTCGCCCTCAAGATCGCCGGTACTCCCAAGGATGAGATCGACCGGCGCGTCAAGGAGGCCGCCAAGATCCTCGGCCTGACCGAGTACCTCGACCGCAAGCCTAAGGCCCTGTCCGGTGGTCAGCGTCAGCGTGTGGCCATGGGCCGCGCCATCGTGCGTAAGCCGAAGGTCTTCCTCATGGACGAGCCGCTGTCCAACCTGGACGCCAAGCTGCGTGTGCAGACGCGTACTCAGATCGCGTCCCTGCAGCGCTCGCTGGGCGTCACCACCGTCTACGTCACGCACGACCAGACGGAGGCCCTGACCATGGGTGACCGCATCGCGGTCCTCAAGGACGGCGTGCTCCAGCAGGTCGGTACCCCGCGCGAGATGTACGACAAGCCCGCCAACGACTTCGTCGCCGGGTTCATCGGCTCCCCCGCCATGAACCTGGGCCGTTTCACGGTCGACGGCGACATCGCCTCCATTGGAGCCGCGCGCGTCAAGCTGTCCCGGGCCACGCTCGATGCCATGGTCCCGGAGGACAACAACAAGATCGTCATCGGCTTCCGTCCCGAGTCTCTCGAGGTGGTCTCCGCGGAGGACGAGAACTCCATCCCGGTGCGCCTGTCCTTCGTCGAGGAGCTGGGAAGCGACGCCTACATCTACGGCGAGCTGGTCGGCGCCGAGGGCTCGGAGGACAAGCTCGGCTCCGGTGAGGACTCCAGCCAGATCATCGTCCGCGTTCCTCCGCGCACCGCGCCGGAGCCGGGCGAGACGGTGTACGTGCGCATCAAGCCGGGTGAGGAGCACATCTTCTCCGCCTCCACCGGCAAGCGCCTGCCCGCCTGAGTCGCCCCCGGCGAGACTGTGAGTTGAGCCCCGTTCCTCCGTACGAGGAGCGGGGCTCAGCCACAGGTCGACGGCGAGCATCGAAACCACAGGTATGGTTCGCCGTGAACTATTGAGCCCCAAGGCGATCGGCATCGCCTGCAACAACCCGGCGCCGTCGTCGAGTGAATCGCGGCGGACCTGAGAGAATGCGCCCATGCCCCAGTCCATGCAGATCACCGCGGCCACGATTGACCCGGCGCTGCTCGATCTCCCGTGGGAGATTCCATTGGAGGAGTGGCCGGCCGAGGTACTCGCCGCCCTCCCGCGGGGGCTTTCACGCCACATCGTGCGCTTCGTTAACCTCTCCGAACGCGTCATCGCCGTGAAGGAGATCGGCGAGTCCGTCGCCCACCACGAGTACGAGCTACTGCGCGACCTGCTCCGCCTGGGCGCCCCCTGCGTGACGCCGACCGCGGTCATCACCGGCCGCACCGCCCTGGACGGTTCGGCGCTCAACTCGGTGCTGGTCACCGAGCACCTGTCTTACTCCCTGCCCTACCGGGCACTGTTCAGCCAGTACATGCGCCCCGAGACCGCCACCCGGCTGATCGACGCCCTCGCCGTGCTGCTGGTGCGGCTGCACCTGCTGGGCTTCTACTGGGGGGACGTCTCCCTGTCCAACACGCTGTTCCGCCGCGACGCGGGCGCCTTTGCCGCCTATCTGGTGGACGCCGAAACCGGCGAGCTGCACACCGAGGGACTGACCGACGGCAAGCGCCTGTACGACATCGACATCGCCCGCACGAACATCATCGGCGAGCTGATGGACCTGCAGGCCGGCGCGCTGCTGGAGCCGAGCGTGGACACCATCGAGGTGGGCGATCGGATCGTCAGCCGCTACACCGAGTTGTGGGACGTGCTCACCGCCGAGGAGGCCTTCGACCTGGGCGAGCGGTGGCGGGTGCGTTCCCGCATTGAGAAGCTCAACGAACTGGGCTTCGACGTCGGAGAACTGACCATGAAGACCGAGGCGGACGGCTCGGGCACGCGCATGATCATCCAGCCGAAGGTGGTCGACGCCGGCCACTACCACCGCCAGATCATGCGGCTGACCGGCCTGGATGTGCAGGAGCGCCAGGGCCAGCGCATGCTCAACGATCTGCAGACCTTCCGCACCGTCACCGGCCGGAAGGACCAGCCGGTGGAGCAGGTGGCGCACGCCTGGCTGACCGAGGTGTTCGAGCCCACACTCGCCGCCGTCCCCATGGAGTTGCGCCGCAAGCTGGAGCCGGCCGAGATCTTCCACGAGGTGCTGGAGCACCGCTGGTACATGTCCGAGCAGCGCCAGCACGACGTGACCACCCAGGAGGCCGTGGACGACTACGTGCGCACCGTGCTTCCGCAGCACTGGGACGAGGAGTCCTACCTGTCGCTGGGGGACACCCAGGAGATGGAGGCCATCTTCGACGACGAGGAGCCGGTGCCCGAGGACGACGCGGACTTCGCCGCGCTCGACGAGGCCACGGCCAACGCCTTCGAACTCAACCCCATGGGCTTCACCGCCGGCATGAAGTTCAAGGGCGAGTAGCCCCCCGGTTCCATTGACGAGCGCGCAGCATCGTCGGCACGTCGGCATCAAGGACCCTGACCATGGGATGGCTTGAGACGCAGCCTATGCGCCGCTTCGAGGTGGCGACGCCGCCGCGGGACGCGGTGCGCTTCGTCATCGACCACCTGGCACCGCAGGGGTTCGCCCTGGAGCCTTGGGACCTGGACTCAGTACTGGCCGAACGGGGACCGTGGACCGGTGTGGTCCTGAGCGAAGGCAGCGAGGCCACCACTTTCTTGGCTGATTACCTTACCGAGGTATTTCCGTTCGTACTTGTTCTCCCTTGGATACGCCGCCAGCACGGACGCGTGCGCATGGCGGTCATTGCCCGTCCGCTGCACGGCTACGCGACGGCCAGCGAACTCATCTGCTGGCACTTCTCCCTCAATTCTGGAACCTTCTGGAGCCGCCCAGAGTACTTCGCCATTGATGTTATGGAGGGACTGACGGAGCCCCTGCGCGCGGCGGGCCTACTGCTCGCCGGCCCGGCAAAACCTTCCAGCTGGAAGACTTGGAAGACCCTGCCCACCGATCACCCGCTGCATCCCAAGCAGTGGCGAGCCATCAGCAAGGAGGCACGGCGCCGCGGCCGCCGACACCAAGGCGGAACGTGACCGTCCTGAGCGTCTTCCGGTCGCGACATTCGCGCCCAGGTGCGCTACCACGCCGCCGATGCGAGCGGGGAACCCTGGATGTCCTCCGGCGGGGCGTCCAGGAGCTTCCAGGATGTACGGGATGGACTCCATAAGGCAGCCGTGATGTCGAATCACGACCTTGGGGTACGTTCCACGACCCCGGGGTGGTCGTGGAACGTACCCCAAGGTCGTGGAATGCACCCGATTAAGCCCCAAGCCCAGACGCGTGTGGAGGGCCTGAGGACACGAAGCACGCGGAGTTGTCCAAATCCGGGACAAACGACCGTTGCGCACCGATGGGCATTTCGGAGATCGTTGGAATCACGCGGATCTTGGGAGCAGGCTCGGGCGCACTGGCGGCGTTTGTCCCGAATCTGGACACGCGACCTATAGCGCCCGCGCCAGGTGCGCTACGACGCCGCCGATGAAGGCGTCGCCCAGGCCGATGGTCGTCGGGGAGGCGGTGCTCACCGCGAAGCCGGGGGCGATCATTACCCCCGCCTCGGCGGGCTCGGGGGCGGCGGCCAGGCGCGCCCCGGCCTCATCCCGCGGTGCTCGGCCGACTGCCGCATACTCCGCGGCCCCGTAGCGGTCCCCGTGCAGGAAGCGGGTGGAGGCCATGAGGCAGCCGGCCGCGGCGGCATCGCGGAACAGCTCGGCGCGCTCCCCGATCACCGCCGCGTAGCGGCTGGTGTGCACCATCACCGCTGGAGCCCCAAGCCGCCGGTGCAGCTCCACCATCATGGCGGTTACCTGCGCCGCATCCTCCAGGTCGACGGCACGGCCGAGGTACTGCCGCGCCTCGTCCTCGTTCAGGGAGTGCAGATCCACCAGGCGTGGGATCACCTCCAGGACCACCTCGCGCATGGCGTCGTCGTGGAAGCCCGCATCCTCATACACGACGACGGCGCCGGGCGGCACCGCGGCCAGCGCGGCCTCCAGCTCGGCCAGTCGCGCCCGCAGCTCGGCGGCCGACTTCATGGTGTTGAAGCCGGAGATCAGGACCGCCTGGGCCGAGGCCAGCACCCGGGGCAGCTCCGGGCTCAGCCGCAGGCGCTCGTTGGGCGCGTCGTTGACTGCGATCACCCGGTTGGGACGCCGGGCGGTCACCTCCCCGTCGACCAGGCGCACCGCAGCCCCCGCCGGATACTGGACGATCACGTGCGGGTCAAGCGAATCCGTCTCGGCGCTGCACACCCACTCGACGGCGGGCGGCAGGAGGCGGCGGACGTCGTCGTTGATAGAGACCAGGTGCACCGTCGAGGCGACGCCGATCCGCTCCATGGCCAACGCCGCGCGAACGCAGGTGCCACCCAGGGTGACCTCGTAGGCGAAGCGGCCGGCGAAGGCAAGCAGCGCCCGCTTATCGGCCACGTAGCACTCGCATCCCCGGGACTGCCGCATGGACCGCAGCACCGTCAGTACGATCCCCCGCTCGCCATCGGCGCGCGAACACGGAAGGTCCTCGAGCTCGGCCAGGCGTATGCCTGGGAGTCAACGAGCCGCTGAAACGTGTCTGCGTCCCACTGCAGCTCATAGTCGACGGTCCCGCCGAGCCCGAGGACGATCCGCTCTGCCATCTCACTCTCCTTGTTCGGCCCCGGATGAGCTCAGGGCACCGCTCAGAACAGCTCCGCCTTGCCGGCGGACTCGAACAGGTCGATCTTCTGCGCCGCACAGTCCCGCAGCGCCTCCTCGCAAGGCGGCTCGATCACATTCGGCTCGCGCAGGTGGACGTCCTGAAGCACCTGGCGCATCTTGACGAAGTAGGCGGCCTTGATGTCGGAGGAGATGTTGATCTTGTTGATGCCGCCGCGCACGGCCCCGGCGATCTCGGTGTCGGAGTTGTTCGACCCGCCGTGCAGCACCAGGGGGATGCCCAGGCGAGACTTGATCTCCCCCAGCAGATCCAGGCGCAGCGCGGGCTTGACCGCGGAGGGGTACAGGCCGTGGCGGGTGCCGATGGCGATGGCGAGGGAGTCCGCGCCGGTGGCCTCAATGAACCGGGCGGCGTCATCGGGGTCGGTGTAAAGGATCTCCTCCGTGCCGGTCTCCCCGTACTTGTCGGACACGCCGATGGTGCCCAGCTCGGCCTCCACGGACAGGCCGACGGCGTGGGCCGCGTGGACCACGCGCGCCGTCTCGGCCACGTTCTCCTCGAAGGGCGCGAAGGACTTGTCGATCATCACCGAGGTGAAGCCCGCCTGAATCGCCAGCAGCACCTGTTCATAGCTGGCGCCGTGATCGAGGTGGATCGCCGTCGGCACCGAGGACTCGTGGGCGATCCGGATGATGGAGGCGAGCATCGCCGGGCGGATGTGGCGCAGCTCGTCGGGGTGGATGGCGATGATGTGCGGGGAGCGCTTGTCCTCGCAGACGTCCACCACCGCGCGCAGCATCGAGTACGAGGAGATGTTGAACGCCGGCACCGCGAAGTGATGCGCGTTGGCGACGTTGAGAATGTCACTGCCTGTAACCAGCATTTGAATAGAACCTTTCTGTGGGGTGCGTCAAGCTCAGTTCTTGACGGATCCAGCGGTCATCCCTCCGATGAAGTAGCGCTGGAAGAAAATGAAGAGGAGAACTACGGGAATCGAGCCGAGTACGGACATTGCCATCATCTCGTTCCACTCATACGAGTGCTGCCCCATGAGCAGCTGGATACCGATCGGAACCGTGCGCATGTCATTCGTGCGCGTGAGGGTCAGTGCGAACAGGTACTCGTTCCAGGCGATCATGAAGGTGTAGATGCCCACCGACACGATCCCGGGGATGGAGATCGGGACAAGCACCCTCCACAGCGCCCCGAAGGAGCTGGTGCCATCCACCTTCGCCGCCTCGTCGAGCTCCCGGGGCAGGGTGTTGAAGTACCCGGTGAGCATGATGATGGCGTAGGGAAGGGTGAACACCATGTAGGTCAGAATCAGACCCTGGTAGGTGTTGTACAGCTTCAGCGTCACCATGAGCCCGAAGAAGGGGATCAGCAGGGTGATCGGCGGCACCGCCTGCACGGAGATCACCAGCACGTTCAAGATCCGCTTCCCCGGGAACTCGAACCGGCTGAAGGCGTAGGCGGCCAGGATCGCCACCGTCAGCGTCAACGCGGTCACCGACAGCGCCACGAAGTAGCTGTTGACGAAGAAGCGGATCTTCTCCGGGTCGTGGACGATGGAGACGTACGCGGCGAAGGAGGAGCCCTCCTCAATGATTCGCGGCGGGGTGGCGAAGATCTTCGCATTCGGCTTGAAGGATGACACCAGCATCCAGAAGATCGGCAGCGCCGCGAAGCCCGCCCCCATCAGGAGGCCCGCCCAGACGCCCGCCTTGGTCGCCAGGCGACGCCGCTGCTTGGTAGTCAAAGTGCTCATGGCGCTACTCCCTCGCCTGCTGGCTGCGCACGTAGAAGAACGCAAGGATCATGGACAGGATCAGCACGATCACCGCGCTGGCTGACGCGCTCGAGAAGTCGTACTCGGAGAAGGCCAGCTTGTAGGTGAAGGTGGACAGCATCTCCGTCCGGTTGAGGGGGCCGCCACCAGTGGTCATCCAGATGAGGCGAACTGCTGCGAGGTCCAGATGACGTCGAGCAGCGCCATGGAGATGATGATCGGCCGCAGCTGCGGCAGAGTGATCGACCAGAACCGCCGAATCGCACCGGCGCCGTCAACCTCGGCCGCCTCATACAGGTCCTTCGGGATGCCCTGCAGGCCGGCGAGGATCGAGATCATGAAGAACGGGTACCCGGCCCAGATGTTGATGAAGGTGACCGCGGCCAGAGCGATGTCCGGATCGGCGAGCCACTCGTGCTGTCCGGAGACCACGCCCAGGGCGGACAGGATCGCGTTGACCACCCCGTTGGGGTTGAGCAGCAGCCGCCACAGGATGGCGATGATCGCCACGGTCAGCAGCCACGGCAGTACGAACAGCGTGCGGAAGACGGTCCTGGTGACGGCGGAGACCGCCTCGGAGTTCAGCAGCATGGCGAAGCCGAGCCCTATCAGCATGTGCGCGACGACGCTGACGGCCACGAACCAGAAGGTGTTGGCCAGCGCCGTGCGGAACGCACCGCTGGTGAGGATCTCGATGTAGTTCGCCATCCCCACGAAGTGAGACTCCCCGGCGGTGATGACGGCGTCCATCAGCGAGTACCCGATCACCATGACGATGGGGACGACCATCAGCACGATGAGCAGTATCAGAGTGGGAGACAGATACGCGTAGGGCACCAGGGAGTCGGCCAGACGCCGCCAGTAAGGCGGCGTCTGCGCCGGTTGCGCCCGAGACGCGCCGACGGCATCGGTGGAGCGCATCGCCCGGCCTCAGAACTCCGCGTCCCACGCCTTTTGGGCGTTGGCGAGCATGGTGTCGACGTCGATGTCGCCGCTGAGGTAGGTCTGGAACTGCTCGTCGAACTTGCGCATGAGCGTCTCGGAGACCGGCAGTCCGGTGAACTCGTTGGCGGGCGTGCCCGAACTCCAGATGTCGAAGGCCTGCTTGAACAGCTCGTCTTTCTCCACGTAGTCCGGTGTGGCCGTGCCGTTGCCCGGGAAGGCCTTGGCGTCGTCGGCGAGCACGGCGTTGATGTCTGCGGACATCAGGAACTCGACCAGCTTCCAGGCCTGCTCCGGGTGCTCGGTGGTGCCGGAGACGCCGATGCCCCAGGAGGCGTACGGCATGCCGCGGTCGCCGGTGTAGCCGCTCACCGCCGGCAGGGCGGAGATTCCGAAGTCGAGGTCCGGGTTGCCCTCACGGATGGTGTTCACGTGTGCGAGGGAGTCGATCATCATGCCGACGCGCGCGTTGGTGAAGTCCTCGACCTTGTCCTGCTCCTTCATGGTGAAGGCGCCCGGGGAGACGACGCCCGCGTCCCACAGGCCCTTGATGAACTCGCAGGCGCTCTTGACGTCCGCGTTGCCCTGCAGGTTCGGTCTGCCGTCCTCGGTGAGCATCGAGCCGCCGGAGGCCCAGACCCATGACATGACATCGTTCTGGATCCCGTTGGGAGCCTCCAACGACAGCGGCAGCGCCCAACCGGAGATGTCCCCGCCCGTGGCCGCGACGGCCTTCGCCGCGGCCACGAACTCCTCGCGCGTGGAGGGGATTTCCGAGACTCCGGCCTGCTTCAGCAGATCCATGTTGGCGAACATGGGGTAGACGAAGTTGACCACGGGGATCATGTAGGTCGCGCCGTCGATCTGGATCTGGCTGGCGAGCTCAGCGTCGTCGTATCCCTGCTCGGCCATGAGGGCGGTGAGGTCGGCGATCGCCCCCTGCTGGGCGAAGTCACTCACCCAGGCGCCGTCCAGGCCGACGACGTCCGGCATGGTGTGCGCCGCGGCCCCGGCGACCAGCTGCTCCTTGGTCGAGGCATAGGGCCCGGAGAGGAGCTCGACCTTGATCCCGGGATTGGCCTGCTCGAACTGGTCCATCAACGCCCGCAGCGCCCCGTCGGGGAGCTCGGGCTCCCACCACTGCGTGAACTCCAGCGTCACCTCCCCGCCGTCGCCCGCGCCGCCGGAACCACCACTGCACCCGGCCAGGCCGGCCGCCGCCAGTGCGGTCATGACGGCCGCCATCTGTCCGAATTCACGCCTACGCATCAGCATTGTTACTCCATCATCATTGACATGAGTTGCGACATCATGCGGGTTTCCGCTGTTTCCTGATGTCCGAGACAGAGACTAGTGCGACTTCTTGCGACTGTCTGCACTGATTGGGCAACGATGCCGTAACGCTTGGCTTGAAGTCGCATGTATGCCGCATAGACTTCTGCCATGAACGACGTCGTACCCCGCCTCCCTGGAGGGCGGAAGGCCGAGATCGCCGGCTACGTCAACCGGATGGGCCAGGTGACGGTGACGGCGCTGGCCGACCACTTCGGCGTCTCGGCCGACACCATCCGCCGCGACCTGGATCAACTCGACGCCGACGGCCTGCTCATCCGCGTGCACGGCGGCGCCATGTCCAACTCCGCCGTCCCCTGGCATGACACGAACCTGACCGACCGCGCACGCCTGCAGTCCTCGCAGAAGGAGCGCATCGGCAAGGTCGCCGCCGGGCTGGTGCAGGACGGCAACGTCCTGTTCATCAACGGGGGTACCACGGCACTGTCACTGGTCCACCACCTGACCGACAAGCGGGAACTGATCATCGCCACCAACAACCTGGCGCTGCCGGTGGAGATCAATCCGGAGGCGTGCCGGGATGTGTACGTCATCGGCGGACACGTCCGGCTCTCGGGGCGAGTCACCATCGGCCGGTCGCCTTCGCCTCCGCCATCTCCGGAGTGGAGAACGACATTCACGTCGACCTCGCCCTCATCGGCGTCGGCGCCGTCGACGTCGGCGGCTATTCCACCTCCAATCTGGACGAGGCCGCCATGCTCGGGCAGATGGCCGCCCGCGCCCGCCGTGTGGCCATCCTCGCCGACTCCACCAAGTTCGACCGTCGTCTCTTCGCGGCGATCGGCGAGCTTGCGATCGCCGACTACCTGATCACCAACGAGCAGCCGAGTGCCGAGCTCGCGGCCGCACTGAGTGCCAACTCGGTTCAGGTGCTCACCCCGGATACGCCCTATTGAAACTGAACCGGCGTCCGTGCCACGCTTGGTCGGGCCCCGCCCTGGGTCGAGGAGGAGTCAATGACCACGCTGACCACCCGCCAGCTCTTCGATGCGCAGGCCTGGAGCCTGCTCGCCTTCGGCAAGCGCTCCCGCATCGAGCACGGATTCGGGTGGTTGGACGACGACGGCAACATCGACGTCGGTCGCGGCGTGCACCTGTGGATCACCGGCCGCATGACCCACTGCTTCGCCCTGGGCCATCTCATGGGCGACCCGGACTGCGCAGCCCTGGCCGCACACGGCATCGCCCGTCTCCTGGACAGTCCACTGCACGATGCCTCAACCGGCGCCTGGTTCCGCGCCGTCGACATGGACGGCACACCTCTCCCGGGACCGCTACGCTCCTACGACCACAGCTTCGTCATCCTGGCCGCCGCCTCCGCGCTGCTGGCGGAGGTGCCGCGGGCACAGGAGCTACTGGATGCGGCCCTGCTCACCTTCGAGCGGCTGTGGTGGGACGAAGACGCCGGAATGGTGGTGGACGCTCGTAAGCGCGAGACCCTCGCCGTCGACCCCTACCGCGGGGCGAATGCGAACATGTACACGGTGGAGGCGCTGCTGGCGGCTTACTCGGCCACCCGTGAGCCATTGCACCTGCGACGGGCCGTGCGAATCACCAGTCGGATCGCGCAGGCGGTGGTCACCCACGCCTTCCGCCTGCCCGAGCACTTCGACTCCTCCTGGCGCGCCGTCCTCGACTACAACCGGGACCGCCCCACCGACGCCTTCCGCCCCTACGGGTCTGTGGTGGGGCACTGGCTGGAGTGGGCGCGGCTGATGGTTCAGTTACGCACCGCGTGCTCCGCCGCGGGCATCGGCTTCGACCCGCTGCTGGACAGCCTTCCGAAGCGCATGTACCGACAGGCGTTGCAGGAGGGGTGGGGCACGGACGGCAGTCAGGGCTTCGTGTACACGGTGGACTTTCACGGGCACCCCGTGGTCCGCGAGCGCCTGTCCTGGGTGCTGTGCGAGGGCATCAGCGCCGCGGAAACACTGCGACAGGCCACCGGGGACGACTCCTACGAGCATGACGTCGATATTTACGCCGCCTGGGCCCGAAAGCACCTGATTGAGGATCCCGGCCAGTGGCGCGAGGAACTCCACTCGGATGAGCGATCAATCTCGTCCACGTGGTCGGGCAAGCCCGACATCTACCACGCCCTCCAGGCGATGCTCGTCGGCCGCCTGCCGATCACCCCCTCCTTCGCCGAGGGCCTACTGCTGAGCGAGTCAGAGTCACGCGCACGCCGGTGAGCAGTCCGACGTCGTCGGCCGCCAGCACCAGCGCGCACAGGAAGGCCGCCATCGTGTGCGACCAGTAGGGCACTCGCATGCACAGCTGTGCTCGCCCCGAGCCGACGCGCGGCGAGCCCAACACCTCGTGGCGCAGCTCCCAGCCCGCGGCATCAGCCAGCAGAGACAGCAGCTCGTCGGCGGAGTCGAGTAAGACGCGCACTGCGTCATCCCGAGTCCCCTCCCGCACCTCCGTGGTGATCGTCACCGGCTTCATGGCAGCCTCGCCGTGCGCTGGCAGTCGCTCCGCAATGTAGGTGGCGAAGGAGTGGTCGTATGCGACCCGCTCCGAGAGGAATCGCAGCACCAGCCCCTGGAACGCGAATGGGCCAACGTCCCGGCAGGCGGCATAGGCACACTCGCAGATCAGACTGATGCTGCCGGGGGTCAGGTCCCGTGACACCCCGACCTGGAACCAGCCGACGGCGCCGTCACCAACGAAGTCATCCGCCGCTCCGGGCGGTCGGCCCCACCATCCCTCCTCGATGGCCAGCCCGGCGTAATCGGCCGGGGGTACCAGTGTCAGTCCCCGGATCGCCGCCTCACCGATCAGCGCGCCATAGGCGGCGTCGTCGGGCGGTGTGGCCACACCGGCGTCCTCGCGCGCCCCGAGCATGCTGATCACCAGTGACAACGGTAGCGACCGGACCATGGCTCGCAGTCTACGGATCCGCTCACCGCGGCTCGGCACGTCACCGTGAGTTAAGGGGCCCGAATTCGTGTCGGTGCCGCGCGATACCGTGGCAGCATGTACGAAGGCAATGGTGCTGAGCGGCGATCCGGCGGGGCGTCCCCGTCGGATCGGATGGTGCCGCCCGGCGCCGAGCGGGAGTCCGCGGCTCTGATCGAGCGTCTGGCGGAAGTGCCCGCAGGTGCAGAACTGGCGAGCCTGGTTGAGGGCCTGCTGGCCGGCATGCTGGTCCCCACCAATTCCGACGATGAGGCGGCCGACTCCGCCGCCGGAGAGGCCGCAGCAGACGCGCGCGCCGCGGATGCCGTTGGCGCCGCGGAGCTGGCCGGACTACTGGGGATTCCCGACACCGGCGAACTGTTCAACACCATCACGAGCCCGGCCGACCGCATCCTGGCGCAGACCTCCGCGCAGCAGGGCGTGGACTGGGGCCAAGGTACCGGCCTCGATCGCCTGGCCGCGCTGGGCGGGCAGGTGCTCAGCGAACTGGTGGCGGCATGCCACCGGCTGGTCTCCTGGGCGTCATGGTGCGAAAGTGCGGCGGCTGCCTGCCTTGCCCGCACGCCGGAGATGAACCGCGGTGCAGCCCCCTGGGGGCCGGGCGGGCGCCCCGAGTGTCTGGTGACCGAGGAGGAGCGGCGTTTCACCACCGGCGGTGAGATCGCCTGCCGACTCGGCACCACCCGTCAGGGCGCTTGTCGGATACTGGATCGAGGCGAGGCCCTGCTTCAGCCCGAGTTCGCGGCCACCGAGGCGCTGCACCGGGCCGGTCTGCTGGACGCAGGCAAGACCGCCCTGGTCGTTCGGCGCCTGGAGGGGACCGGTGCGGAGGTGTCGAGGGCGGTGCAGGAGCGGGTCCTGCCCCGCGCCTCCCGTAGAACGACGTCGCAGCTGGCCAAGGATATTGACCGCGCCCTGGCCGCGCTGGACCCCGACGGCGCCGGCAACCGCCGTAAGCGCAACCTGGCCCGCAGGCATGTCACGCGGCCCCGCCAGGCGGGCGAGGGCGTTCATGAAATGCGGTTGCTGTTGCCTAGCCTGGACGCGTTCCTGCTGGATGCGACTCTGGACGCCATCGCCGCGTCCGCCCGGGCAGCCGGAGATGAACGCTCCCCGGCGCAGCTACGGGCCGACGCCATCACCGGCATGACGCTGCGCACCCTGCAAGGCAGCCAGTACGCCGCCTGCCGGCTGCCCTTCACCGTCCCCGGGAGTGCGAGCACGAGCGGTGGAGCACCCGTGTCGACCGGCGCACAGCTGTTGCCCGACGGGGTGCCGTTAGCGGGGCTGTTGGCCGGGCTCAGCAGCCTGGTGGAGCCCGGCCGCCCGTGGTGGACGCCTCCGGGGTAGAGGCCGTCTTCCCGTCACCTGGGATCACCATCAATGTCGACGTCACCGTCCCCTTGGACCATCTGCTCCTTGACGGCGCTGGTACTGGTGTTGGCCCGCCGACCACCGCCAACGCCGCCGATCGGTCCGCATGTGCCGGAGCAAGACTAGAGGGGCGAAGTGTGCCCGAAATGCCCGCTACCGACGGGAGCAGTCTGCCCACTGCGGGTCGCGCAGACTCACCCACGCGCGCCGGGAGCAGTCTGCCCGCGGTTGGGGACGGTCATGGCCCTGTTCCTCTCACCGATGCGGCCGCGGGTGCCGCTCCTGCGGCGGCCGAAGTCACCATCGGCGTTAACAGCGTGGCGGTGCCCGCCGCCGTCGCCCGCGCCCTCGCCGCCGGGGGCGTCTGGCGCAGACTGGTCACCGACCCGGTTTCGGGGACCGTGCTCGACGTGGGCCGCACCCACTACCGGCCCCCGGCCTCCCTGCGCGAACTGGTGCAGGCCAGGGACAACTCCTGCACGTTCCCGGGCTGCACCATCCCCGCCACCCGTTGCGACACGGACCACATCCAACCCTGGGCCGACGGCGGGGCGACCAGCCTGACTAACCTCACCACCCTGTGCCAGGCCCACCACCGGCTCAAGCACACGCCCGGTTGGAGCCTCACGCGCACCGACGCCGGCGACCTGACCTGGTGTACTCCCACCGGGGCCCGCTACCGGCGCAGCCCGGACGGGGGCATCACCCTGCTGGCCCACAAGATCGGCCCTCGCCAGCTGAGCGTCCCCGCCCAACAGGTCCCCGCGCACCTGACCGCGGCCGTCGACGACGCCGTTGTGGGCCGCCTCCAGCACGGCCTCGACCTCAGTGCTCAGGCCGCCAACCGCTGTGGCGGACCCCCGCGGGTCACCAGCCGCGGTCCCCGGCCCGGCCAGCCCGTCGGTGCCTTCGAGACCACCGCCTACCCGCAGGCCCTGCACGACCTCGGCCTGGCGCCACTGCTCGACGAGATTCCGCCTTTTTAGCCGCTTTAGGTCAGGCGCCAAGTTCCTCGGCTACCAGCGCCATCTCCTCGTCCGCGCGGCGCCGCAGCTCCCGGTGCCGGGTCCAGGAGGCAAGGGAGGCCTCGGTGACCGCGTCGACCAGCAGCACCACGCCCGTGGTCAGCAGCCCGCGGTGTACCGCCCCGGTGCGGTCGCGGCGCCGCACCGCCGTGCCGACCAGCAGTCCACCAACCCGGCCTCCAGGGCAACGCCGGCGCGCATGAGCCAGGGCCGCTCGGTGACCACGCGGATGTAGGTCTGCCAGAAGGCTGAACCAGGAGCCTCCGGATCCTGCAGCATGAGCCCAACCGAACGCCCCACGGCGTTGGACAGGCCCCGCGGCTCGTGCACCACGGCGCCGGGCGCCTCCGTGGGCGCCAGCCGGCCGGTCAGCACCGAGGCCACCCAGTCGGGCAGGCCGAGTGCATCGATCAGGCAACCAGGCCGTCGATACCGGGCGTGGAGAAGGCCTCCGCCACTGCCTCCGCGTCGGCCCCGGGCACGGCCGCAGCCACCAGCGACACGTCGGTAGAGTCGGTGAGCATTTCGTCCACCAGGGCGCGCAGGGCCGGGCCCGGCTCGGCCACGCCGCCCCACACGTACTGCGACGTCATCCCCCAGGAGAAGACGGCGTCGTCCTCGCTCTCCCCGGTGGTGACGGCGCGCACCGCAATGTCCCGCGCGTCCACGGTCAACACCAGGGCCGGCAGGGATTCCTGATCCCAGCCGAAGGCGCCCAACTGATTGCCCTCGCCGGAGTACATGACGATGCGCCGGTCGAGCGCGGGCAAGGAGGTGACGGCCAGCGGCCGCTCCAGCAGAGTGGCCTGCAGCGGCACCATGTAGGCGCTAAGCGGGGAGACGACCACGGTGCGGGAGCAGTCCGGCGCCTCCGAGGTAACGGTCGGCAGGGCGACGTCGGCGGGCAGGGCGTTGAAGGAGGCCGGACCGATGGTGACGTCGCCGGAGAACTCGCGGGCGAGGGACTCCACCAGCTCGCTGATGCGAATCCCCGCCGTCACGCCGCCGCGGGACGGCGGGGTGACGGCTACGCGCCCGTCGGCGTCGGCCAGCAGGGTGAGAGACAGCAGGTGGGAGGTCGCCGGATACCACTCGAGGCGAGCAACCACCCGCTCCGCCGCCAGGCGCGCAGCAACCGCGTCCGGCTGGGTTCCGGGCACGACGAGCACTCCCTCAGTGCGGTTCCAGCGCTGTGCGGGGTCTTGAGCCATGAAGGCCTCCTAGTCGGATGGTGACGACCGTCGTCCGCCGGCCCGTCTACGCGACGGGCGGGGACACCACCATTGTGTCAGCATAGAGCCTCCCGGTCAGCCCGGGGAGCCCGGCCGGATCGCCCGGGGCTACTTGCCGGCCTCGGCCCGGCGGCGCAGCCGGTCAACCTCGTACAGGGCAATGCCGGTGGCGACGGCGGCATTGAGAGACTCCACCGTCCCGGCGATCGGGACGGAGACCAGCAGATCACAGGTCTCGCGCACGAGCCGCGACAGTCCGCTGCCCTCCGCGCCGGTGACCACCACCAGCGGAGAGTCCGCCAGATTCAACTCCTCCACCGGCGTGGTCGCCCGCCCGTCCAGGCCGACGACGAAGCAACCCTCCCGCTTGAGCGCCTGCAGGCTGCGCACCAGGTTCGTCTCCCGCGCGACCGGCACCCGCGCAGCGGCACCGGCAGACACCTTCCAGGCAGTGGCGTTCACACCCGCGGAGCGGCGCTCCGGCACGATCACACCGTCGACGCCGAAGGCCCCGGCCGAGCGCAGCACCGCCCCGAGGTTGTGGGGGTCGGTGACCTGGTCGAGCGCCACCAGCAGGGGGGTGTGCCCGGCGTCGCGGGCACGCTCCAGCAGGTCGCGGGCGAGCACGTACTCGTAGGCGGGCACCTCAATGGCAACCCCCTGGTGGGCGGCACCCTCGGTGAGGGCCTCCAGGTCGAGCTTGGTGGCCTCCACCACCGGTGCCCCAACCAGGGCAGCCCGCCGCACCACGGCGTTGAGGCGCTCATCGGATTGGGCGGAGGCCGCCATGAACACGCGGGCGATGGGCACGCGCGCGCGAGCCGCCTCCGCGACGGCGTTGCGGCCGCAGACGATCTCATGGTCCCCCGGCACGCCGAAGCGCCGTCTGGCCTCATCCAGGCGCCCGGCGTGCGTGTGCTGAGCGGCGCGGGACTCGGCCCGGGCCTTGGCGCGCGCCTTCGGGTGACCGACGCGGTCCTCTGCCTTGGGGGTGGGTCCCCGTCCCTCCAGGCCGCGGCGGCGCACCCCGCCGGAGCCCTTGAGCGGGCCCATCTTCTTGCCCTGCTTGCGCATGGCGCCGTGGCGCTGGTCGTTTCCCGGCATCGCGGGCCTCCTGTTCTGCGGTTGGCGGCCGACGGCCGCGATTATGAATGGTGTTGCGGGCCGGGCTTAGGACTCAGGCCAGGTGCCAGCGGGCTCCCGCCGCACTGTCCTCGACGACGACGCCGGCCGCGGACAGTTCGTCGCGCAACGCGTCCGCCTGCGCCCAGTCCTTGGCGGCACGGGCCTGTGCGCGCTGCTCCAGCAGCCCGGTCACCAGCCGGTCCAGGGCGCGCATGGCGGCGTCGTCCGCGCTGCCGCCGGCACCGAGCACGCGATCGCGCCAGGGCTCGGCGAGGGGGTCCAGGCCGAGCACGTCCAACTGGGCGCGCAGGTCCAGGGCCGCCTGGGACACGGCGTCGAGATCGGGGGTGGGCGCGGCCAGGGCCGTGTTGAGCGCCTTGAGGCTGGCGTGGACCACGGCCATGGCGCCGGCGAGGTTGAGATCATCATCCATGGCGGCGGCGTACTGCGCAGGCAGGTCCCGCGCGCGCACCGACTCGGCGGGGGCGTCAACCGGGCTCGGGCCGCCGTCGGCGGGGGCGGTGACCTCCAGCGCGCGCGCGATCGCTCCGGAGAGCCGCTCCCACAGGGCGGCGGCGTCGGCGAGGGTCTCCTCGGAGAACTCCACGGTGGAGCGGTGGTGGACGGTGCCCAGTGCCAGGCGCAGCACCGCCGGGTCGTAGCGCTTGAGCAGCTCGGAGACCACCAGCGAGTTGCCCAGCGACTTGCTCATCTTCTCGCCCTTGATGGTGACCCAGGCGTTGTGCACCCAGTGGCGGGCGAAACCCCAGCCGGCACCGTGCGACTGGGCCTGCTCATTCTCGTGGTGCGGGAAGCGCAGGTCGATGCCGCCCCCGTGGATGTCGAAGGACTCCCCCAGATACCGCCTGCTCATGGCCGAGCACTCCAGGTGCCAGCCGGGCCGGCCCCTGCCCCAGGGGGCGTCCCAGGCGGCGTCGGCCGGTTCGGTGGGCTTGGCTGCCTTCCACAGGGCGAAGTCGCGCGGGTCGCGCTTGTCCGCCTCCACGTCCGCATCGATCTGGGCATCGTCCTCGGTGGTGGCCAGGTCGTCGACGCTCTGGTTGGTTAGTGAGCCGTAGTCCGGTAGGGAACGCACGTCGAAGTAGACATTGCCCGTCTGACCGGTGTAGGCGTGCCCGGCGTCCAGCAACCGCTGCACCAGGTCGATCATCTCGGGGATATGGCCGGTGGCGCGCGGCTCGTAGGTGGGGGCCTGCACGCCGAGGGCCCGGTAGGCGGCGTCGAACTCGCGCTCGTGCCGCTGCGCCCACGCCCACCAGGGCACGGGCGGATCGGCGGCCGCCGACTTGGCCAGGATCTTGTCGTCGATGTCGGTGACGTTGCGGATCAGGATCACGTTCTGTCCGCAGCGGGTCAGCCAGCGGCGCAGCACGTCGAAGGCGATGGCGGAGCGCATGTGACCGATGTGCGGGGAGCCCTGGACCGTGGCACCACACAGGTAGATCGCCACCGTGCCGGGCGTGACGGTGGGCGCCAGAGGTACGACGGCCTGAGCGGCCGTGTCATACAGGCGCAGGTTCAGCGCGGGACGCGCGTCATTCGCGGAGGTGCTCACCCCCGCAGCCTAGCGGGTGCGGCAAGTCCGGCCGTGCTCGCCAGGTGGCGGCTAGGCCTGCGGCACCGGCCAGACCAGGGCAGAGGCGATGGCCGCCAGTCCCTCCTCACGGCCGAGGAAGCCCAGATGGTCGGTCGTCGTGGCCGAGAAGGTCACCCGGGCGCCGGCGGCGTCGCTCAAGGCGGCAGTGGCCTCCCCCATGCGATGGGCCACACGCGGGCGGGCACCGACCAGTTGAACGGCGACGTTCCCGATTTCGAAGCCGGCCTCGCGTACCCGCTTGGCGGTCTCGGCGAGCAGCGCGGCCCCGGCGGCGTTCTTCCACTCCGGCGCGTCCGTGCCGAAGTTGCTGCCCAGGTCTCCCAGGCCCGCGGCGGACAGCAGGGCGTCGCAGCAGGCGTGGGCGACGACGTCGCCGTCGGAATGCCCCGCCAGCCCGACCTCGTCGGGCCAGTTCAGGCAGGCCAACTGCATCGGGGTGCCGGAGTCCGGGTCGGCGAAGGCGTGCACATCGGTGCCGATGCCGGTGCGCGGTGCCCACTGGGCGATCTGCGCGCGGTAGGCGGCGGCATCGGCCGCGTGGCGGGCGGTGCGCCGCGCCGGAATCTCGCTCTCAGGTGCATCACTCATGCGCCACAGTCTGCCGCGTATTCCCTGGGGCCCGTGCAGGCTCCTCCGCCCCGCGCGTCGCGGGGAACACCCGCCGCCTTGACGAGACGGCGGGATACGGCCGGACAATGCGACCCGTGGTTCCCGCACGCACGTCCATCAGCACGCCCCCGGCTGCATCGGCCGGGTCGACGTCGCTGTGCCCGTTGCACGAGGCCGGCACCTGCCGCTCCTGCCCGCACATGTCGACGCCGCTGCCCGCGCAGCTGGCCCGCAAACAGGCCCGGATCGCCGCGCTGCTGTCCGCCGGCGCGAACCCCATCCCGGCCGGGGTGTGGGAGTCGCCGGCCGCGAGTGCGCCGCAGCGCTTCCGCAACAAGGCCAAGATGGTGGTCGCGGGGACGGCGCCCGACCCGATTCTGGGCATCCTCGGGCCGGGCGGACACGGCGTCGACCTGCGCACCTGCCCCCTGCACGTGCCCGAGATCGAGGCGGCACTGCCGGTGCTCGCGCGCACCATCACGGCGCTCGGGCTTACGCCCTACGACGTGTCGGCGCGGCGCGGCGAGCTCAAGCACGTGCTGGTGACGGCCTCCCCGGACGGGGACCTGATGGTGCGCTTCGTGCTGCGCAGCCGCCGGCACATGGCAGACCTGCGCGCGGCCCTGCCGGTTCTGCAGCGGGAACTGCCGACGCTGGCGGTGCTCAGCGCCAACATTCAGCCGGTGCACCAGGCGATCATCGAGGGACCGGAGGAGGTCGTGCTCACTGCGGACGACCGCCTGCTCATGCGGCTGCGTCTGCCGACTCCGGGCACACGTGAGCTGCCCCTGTATTTACCGACGCGCTCCTTCTTCCAGACCAACACCGCCATCGCCGAGCAGCTGTACGCGACCGCCCGCGACTGGGCTGATGCCGCGCTTTCCGGCCCGGCCCGGGTGTGGGACCTGTTCTGCGGGGTCGGCGGCTTCGCCCTCGCGTTGGCAGGACCGAGCCGAAGCGTGCTCGGGGTAGAGGTCTCGGCCTCGGCGATCGACGGCGCCCGGGCCAGTGCTCGGTTGATGCGCCTGCCCGAGGAGCGGGTACGGTTCGAGGCCGGGGACGCCGCGGTGCTGGACCCGGGAGCCGGAGCGATGCCGGACCTGCTGGTGGTCAATCCGCCGCGGCGCGGCATCGGCGCGGAGCTGGCCGCACGTATTGAGGCCTCGGGGGTGGAGCGGGTGCTGTACTCCTCGTGCAACCCGGAGAGCCTGGCGAAGGACCTGGAGCAGATGCCGTCGCTGCGCGTGCAGCGGGCACGGCTGTTCGACATGTTTCCCCACACCGATCACGCCGAGGTCCTAGTTTCCCTCCGCCGAGACCGGTAGATGCGACCTATCTGGGCACACCTACCCATGGACCTGTGCTGCCATGTCACGTAGCCTCGCGGCATGGCGAGCAACGGCGCTTCATCCAGTCCATCCGCATCGGTCGGTCCCGCAGCCCCTGCCTGCCCGGCCCAGGCTCCGACCGCTCATGGCCTGTCTCGCCGCCGGGCGCTGGCCCTTCCGCCCGCCATCGCCGCCCTGGCGGCCCTGGGCGGCTGCGGCATACTCGGCAGCTCCGCCCAGGCCCAGGCCTACGACACCGACGCCACCCACCGTGAAATCCCCCTTGAAGACGCCCCGGCCGCACCGGACGCCGTCGCCGCCTGCGCCGCTCTGAGCGAAGCCCTGCTGCGCTTCCGCCTGCGAGAGGAGCCCGCCAACAACGCCCTGACCTGCCCGGTCGGAATGGCCCTGGCCATCGCCCTGCTCTACGCCGCTCCGACACCCCCGCCGACGGTGTGAACGCCCTACTCGGAGTCGTCGGCAGCGATGACTCAAGCGCGACAAGCACCGGCGACGCCGACCCGACCGCCGCCTCCCCCGCCGCGAATGCGGGCACCATTCGCGACACCACCTGGTCGGCGCTGCAGAACGAACTGCTCGTCTACTACGAACCCGATGAGAAGGCCCTGGACAACTTCAATCCCAAGATGATTCCAGAGCCCCCACTGCTGCACATCGCCAACCGGGTGCTGCTGGTTGGAGACAACCCCGGCGTGGAGCAGTCCTATCTGGATGCCGCCCGCGAGTGGTATGCCGCCACCACCGAACACTCCACCCAGGACCGTGCCAAGGCCACCCTGGACGCCTGGGCCGAACACCACACCGGCGGGCTGATCAAGTCCTCCGGCATCGAGATCACCGAGGACACACGGCTTGTCCTGCAAAACGCCCTGCTGTTCGCCGCAAAATGGGCCTCGCCCTTCGACGCGAACGACACCACCGAGCAGGACTTCACCCTGGCGGACGGCTCAACCGTCACCGCCCGGCTCATGCACGAGGACTTCTTCCTCCCGTACGTGCAGGGCGAGGCTGGCAGGCCGTGCGCCTGCAGTACGCCGAGGGCAGCGGTCGAACGGTTTTGGACGTGATCCTGCCCGACGCCGGAACCACCCCGGCAGACCTGCCCGCAGGTACCTGGGAGCAAGCCTCGGCGGCTCTGGAGACCGAGGCCTTCGAGGAGCAGCAAGAGGTGCGACTCGCCCTGCCCACCTTCGACCTGCAACCCGGCCCCGTGAACCTGCTCGCCTTCCTGGAGGCCCAAGGCATTGAGCTGGACCATCTGGAGCACATCGGGGAGGGGCTGTCCGTAGACCAGGCGGTGCAGCAGGTCCGGCTCATGGTGGGCGAGGAGGGCACCGTGGCCGGGGCGCTCACGGAAGTCGACGTCGCCGTCGCCGCGCCAGCTGAGGTGAACCAGCCGGTGGAATTCACCGTGGACCATCCCTTCGCGCTGCGCGTCTTCGACCAGATCACCGGACTGGTACTGATTGAGGGCGTAATCATGGACCCGACCGCCGAGTAATCGCCGCGCCCCGTACGTCACCAACCGCTACGCTCTTCCTGGAAGCCCACCCCACCCGGACAGGAGAAGTAATGAGCGTCGACGTCGTCAGCCAGTCCACCCCCGAACTCGTTGAGGCGATGGAGCGCCTCATCCCCCAGCTGTCCCGCAGCGCCCCGGCCCTGACCGCCGAGCAGTGCGAGGCATTGGTCGCACAGCCAGGCGTGTACCTGTTCGCCTTCCGCCCCGACACCCCGCTCGCCGACGGCTCCACCCCCATCCTGGGGATGCTGACCCTGGCGACCTTCACCATCCCCACCGGGCTGCGCGCCTGGGTAGAGGACGTCGTCGTCGACGGCGATGCGCGCGGCCAGGGTGCCGGTCAGGCCCTGGTGGAGGCCGCGGTCGCCTACGCCCAGTCGCTGGGTGCCCGCACCGTCGATCTCACCTCGCGTCCCAGCCGGGAGGCGGCCAACCGCCTGTACCGTCGCGCCGGCTTCAAGCTGCGCGAGACAAACGTGTACCGCTTCTCCGGAGAGTGATCCGTACCGGCAGTCGCGGCGACGGCAACGGGCTCAGGGCTCGGCCCACAGCAGCAGATGCGGCGTCACGGCCTTAAGGTCCGGGACGACGACGAGCCCGGGGTCGGCCGGGAAGTGCTTGTGCCCGCCGATCTGGATCACCCGCAGATCGTTGGAGCGGGCCGAGGCGGCGCCGGTGGCGGAGTCCTCGACGACGACGCACTGGTCGGCGCTTAGTCCCAGCAGGTCCATGCCGGCGGCGTAGGGAGCCTGGTCGGGTTTGCCGGGCAGGCCGTCGTCGCCGGTTATCAGGCCGGCGAACACGTCGCCCAGCGCGTGGGCGACCGCCTCGACGATCGGCCGCGGCGACTGGGTGACGATCACCTGCGCCAGCCCCACCTCCAGCAGCGTCTGGGTGATTTCCCGGGCGCCTGGCACCAGCGGCGGATCGGCTCGAACGGCCGCCTCGACGTCGGCCGCCATGCCGGTGAAGATCGCTGCGGCCGCCGGGTCGTCGGGTCCGGAGGCCGCTCCGGTGGCGGCGATCAGTTCGTGGGTGCGGCGGATGGAGGCGCCCTCCAGGGCGGCGACCTGCGCGTCGGTGACGGTGCCGCCGGCCGCCTCGCAGCGACGACGGAAGGCCTCATCCCAGAAGGCTGGGAGTTGATGAGCGTGCCGTCCATGTCCCACAGGACGCCGCGCACGTAGCGGCCGACGTTATTCATTGCTTGCCTCCGGGGTTGCGCCCACCGCGGCCCTTGCGCCGGTCCCGCTTGGCACGCTTGTCCTTCTCCGCGCGCGCCCACTCGATCCGCTCCCCCAACCAGGCGCGGGTGTCCGGGGTGAGCATCTTGTTGTCCTCCAGCATGCCGCCGGCGCGCAGCTCGGTGAAGTCGAGGTATTCGGGATTGCGGGTGCGCACGTATTGGCGTTCGGCTTCCTTCAGGTCGGCGGCGTCCCGAGCAACCTGCCGCTCGATCATTTGCCGCCCCAGCAGCAGGAAGATGGCCAGCACCAGCGCCACGATGCTGCCGTACCCCTTAGTCGGCGCGTACAGCAGTGCCGCGAGGACGGACAGCCCGATGGCGGGACCCATCATGCCGTAGGTGTAGCCCTCGGAGCGGCCGTCGTGACCGCGGGCCCAGGCGCGAAGCTTGGCCCGCCCGTCCGGGTCGCCGCCGTTGAACCAGTCGCGCACCCGCCCGCCGACGCCGCTCACCGTCCTGCCTCCTCGAGCAGCCCATCGATCAGCTCGGCCATGGAACCCACCGACCGCTCACAGGCGGCGACGACGTCGGGCGGGGACCAGGGCAGGCAGATGGCGTGGTCAGCGACGGCGTGCATGGGGATGTCGTTCCAGGAGTCGCCGACACTCCAGGTCTCGATCCGCTCGCCCGGCAGTGGCCCGTCGGCGCCGGTGAGCGTGTCCACCAGGTCGATCAGGCCGGCGCCCTTAGTGGCCCCGGCGGGGATGACGTCGAGGAACTCCTGATTGCGCACTACCTCGATCTGATCCGCCCAGCGCTCGGTGAGGTCGGCGACGATGCGCTCGCGCACGGCGTCGTCGCGCACCCGCATGGGCACACCGATGAAGCGATGATCCGGCATCTCCTCCAGGTCCATGGGCAGGAAGATCTCCAGGATCGGGGAGGTCTCGTGGTAGGTGTCGGACAGGATGTGGTCGGCCTCCATGGTGGTGGCGAAAACCGTGAGCCCGTCGACGCCCTGCAGAAAACTGGCGATCTCGTGCGCGACACCGTCGGGCAGGTAGCGCGCGGAGAGGACCCGATAGTCGCCGTCGATCAGCACGGCGCCGGTGAAGGTAACGGCGTAGTCGAAGTCGAGGCCGACGGGGGTGAGGGTGTTGCGGGTGGCGAAGACGGACTTACCGGTGTCGACCACGAGCAAGTTGCCGGCATCCCGCCAGCGCTGCATGGCGTCCAGGTCGGCGTCCGAGACGCGCCGGTCGAACAGGACCGTGCCGTCCAGGTCGGTGGCGATGAGTTGGCGCACTACTGCTCCTGCCAGGCCGAGTTATGTGCTGGGTAACAGCTTACTGACTGCGGGCGGGAAGCGCGCCGGGACTCGGGAGAGAATGAATTGAAGTGGGACGGCCGCTCAGCCGAAGATGACGCGGATGAGTGCCGCCACCAGCAGCGCGGCACCGCCGGCGGCTTCGATGACGCCCCAGTACTGCACGGGGATCCAGAACATGGTGTGCCGGTTGCGCAGGGCCTGTTCCGCCTGGGACCGCCGCTGCGCGACGAGGTAGCCGACCTGCTGCTGCGCCTCGGCGGCGCTGCTCGGTGCGGGGGTCCCGGGCGCCGCCTGGAAGGCGCCGGCCTGCACCCGGTTGTATAGCTCCTGCTCATAGGCACGCACGTGATGCTTCGCCTTCTCGGCCGGGCCCGTCACGTTGATTCGTTGTCCCACGAACCAGCCGATGACGCCGAAGATCAGGAAGCCGATGCCCATGCAGAGCATGGTCACCGACTCCTCCTCTGAGAAGGCCGATGCCACGGCGGCGCCGCCTCCGCCACCCAGGACCAGAAACAAAGCGGCGAGTATGCCGCCGCCACGCCAAATGATCATGCGGCTACGCTAGCCGAACTACCCAAACAGTCACAACTCGGTCACAGACAAGACGTCGAGGTCGACCGAAGTGTGCAACTTCGACCGACCTCGACGGTTGTCTCTACCGATCTCGGCGGGTGGGGCTAGAGGCCGAGCCAGCCGGTCCAGGCCCCGAGGATGCCAATGGCGAACATGCCGAGGATGATCCACAGGGCGTTGATCTTCTTGTTCAGCAGCCACATGCACAAGAAGGTCAGCCCCAGGGCGGCGACGCCGGGCAGCAACTGATCGAGGATGTCCTGCAGGGTGGTCTGGGTGACGGTGCCGTCGTCCGCGGTCACCGAGGAGATCACCCCGGGGAAATTGATCGTCGTCCACTTGGCCACCAGAGCGCCCATGACGAACAGACCGGTGATGGCGGCGATCTGGGTGATGCGCTTGAGTTGGCCGCCGCCGACCTCGCTAACCATCGCGGTGCCGCGCTCATAGCCCCACTTCAGGCCGTACCAGCGCACCAGGATGCGAATGATATTGATGCCGAGGAAGTAGATGAGCGGGCCAAGCCACGCACTGCCCGAGCCGGTGAGGGCCAAGGAGGCGCCCAGGGCACCGAGCACGGGCCGGACAGTGCCCCAGAAGATGGGGTCACCGACGCCGGCTAGCGGGCCCATGAGGCCGACCTTGACGTTGGTGATGGTGTCATCACCGATGTCCTCGCCCTTGGCGCGCTGCTCCTCCATGGCGGCGGTGACGCCGAAGACCACCGAGGAGATCCAGGGGTGGGTGTTGTAGAACTCCAGGTGCCGCTTGAGGGCGGCCGCCTGCTCGGTCTTGTTGGACGGGTAGAACTTCCGGATCGCCGGCATGAGGGTGATGCAGAAGCCCATGGCCTGCATGCGCTCGAAGTTGAAGGAGCCCAGCAGGAACGTAGAGCGCCAGTACATGCTCCGCAGGTCGCGGTCGGTGAGCATGCGGCCGGTGTCAGCAGCGGCGTCGATTTCAGTGGACATGGTCGTGTTTCCTTCCCTGTTCCTTGCCGCGGTCAGTCGAGCTCATCGTCGAGTTCGTCGTCCAGGTCATCGTCCAGACCGCCGGAGCCGCCGCCCACGGCCGCGGGGG
Source organism: Actinomyces ruminis (assembly GCF_002154335.2). Classification (GTDB taxonomy): domain Bacteria; phylum Actinomycetota; class Actinomycetes; order Actinomycetales; family Actinomycetaceae; genus Actinomyces; species Actinomyces ruminis. The sequence continues at coordinate 23,686 of NZ_MTPX02000028.1, read as the reverse complement.
CGGGACGCGGCAACTGGACCGACTCGTGGAAGTCGGGGTTGAGCTGCACGTAGATGAAAGCGAGGCACACGCCCATGATGCCCAGGGCGACCAGAGTGATGCCGGTGTCCAGAGTCGTCATGGACTGGGCCACGATGAAGCCGATGAAGAAGAACGGCATGAGCTTGCGCGCCCGCATCATGTTGATGACCATGGCGTATCCGACGACGACGATGAACCCGCCGGCGATCTGCAGGCCCTCGGTGACGACGTCGGGTATCAGCCCCAGCGCGCGCGCCACGGCGTCACCCGATGCGACGGCGGCGACGGCTGCGGTGGGGATGGCCACGCGCAGGCCCTGCAGGGAAAGTGCGATAAAGTGCATGATCTGAATGCCCCGCATATTGCCGTCTTCCGCGAAGCGGTCGGCCTGGTGGGCGAAGAACACGTTGACGGTACGCACGAAGATGGTCAGGGCCTGGCCGGCGACGGCCAGGGGGACGGCGACGGCGATGGCCTCCTCGTGGGTCTGGCCGCCGGCGATGGCGATGACGGTGGAGATGGTGGAGGCCAGTGCGGCGTCGGGCGCCATGGCGGCGCCGACGTTCATCCAGCCGAGCTGAGCAGCTCAAGCTGCCGCCGACCATGATGCCGGTGGTCGGATCGCCCAGGGCGAGCCCGGTGAGGGTACAGGCGATGATGGGTCGATAGAACATGCGTTCGTCCAGCACCGAGTCGCAACCGGCGAGGAAGGCCACGAGGGTCACGAGGATGATCTGGACAGCACCGATTTCATGCATGAGAGTGCTTCCTGGTGGGGATGGATGAGGGGAGAGATCAGCTGACGAAGCCCTTGGACTTCAGCGTTTCCATGAGGCCGGTGCGCCCGGAGGAGGGGACCTGCTGGATGTACTGGGTAATGCCGCGGGAGTCGATCTCCTGGAAGTTCTTGACATCCTCGTCGGAGACGTAGACGGCCTGGGACAGGGCCTTGGTGCCCTGCTTGAAGGTCATGCCGCCGACGTTGACCTCATCGGCCTTGATGCCCAGGTCGAGCAGGCGCACGATGTCGGCCGGGGTCTCCACGACGATGACGGCCTTGAGGTTCTCGTACTTGGGGTTCTTGTAGACGCGGGCACCTTGGCGACGGTCAGCACGTGGACCTTGACCTTGCCGCCGCCGGTCTGGAGCATGAGCGTCTTGCGCAGCTCGTCGTTGGCGGCGCGTCGGAGACGGCGAGGATGGCCTCGGCCCCCAGGGCGCCGGCCCAGTTGTTGGCGACCTGGCCGTGGACCAGGCGGGAATCGATGCGCAGGAGCTTGATGTCCATCAGAGCTCGTCTCCTTCGTCGTCGTCGGAATCGGTGGTGGTGGGTGGGGTGAAGATCTCGGACAGGACCTTGACGCCGCCAGCGCCCGAGGTCTTGGCGACCTCGATCAACTCGGCCAGGTCGCCGCCGGCCAGGCGGCGCCCCAGGACCTCGATGAGCATGGGCAGGTTCACCCCGGTGACGACGTCGGCGTCGTCGCGGGTGGCGGCGAAGCGGGCGGCAGCGTTGTAGGGGCTGCCGCCGAGCAGGTCCACAAGGATGAGGTACTGGCCCGAGGCGGAGGAGTCGACGGCATCGGCGTATTTGGCCAACAGGTCGTCCGGTCCTTCACCGGGATCAAAACTGATGGGTACGACGTCATCCTGCGGACCGGCGATCATGGCGGCGGAGTTGAGCAACCCCTCCGCCAAATGACCGTGGGCCGCAACGATTACTGCGACTGATGACTGCAAGGGCGGACTCCTGCCAGTGAGGCACCGCGGGGACGGTGCTGCGCGGATACTGCGGCCATAGCGACGGCGTCACGTCGGTGGCCGACAAGCAGTCACCGGCCACAAAAGTGACGATCGTCTATGACTTAGCACACACTAGCACCCTGCCGCCCTCAAATCTCGGGAACGTTGCGTTCAATCTCGGCCAACCACGGGCCGGCGTTGGCGTCGGAGGGCATGCGCCAGTCGCCGCGCGGAGACAGAGTGCCGCCGCCGACCACCTTGGGGCCGTTGGGCAGCGTCGAGCGCTTGAACTGGCTGGAGAAGAAGCGCCGGAAGAAGACCAGTTCCCACTTGCGGATGTCGGCCAGGCTGTAGGCGACCCTCTCCTCCTCCGGCAGTCCGGCCGGCCACTGGCCCACGGCCGGGTCGGCCCAGGCCTTCTCCGCCAGGAAGGCGATGCGGGAGGGGCGCTCGCCGCGACGCAGCACGTGCCACAGGGTGAAGTCCTGCAACGCATAGGGACCGATGCGCGCCTGCGTGGACTGGATCGGCTCACCGGCACTGGCCGGCACCAGTTCGGGGCTGATCTCGGTGTTCAGCACGGCCAGCAGCACCTGACTGGCCTCGTCGGAGAAGAGCTTCTCGGACACCACCCAACGAATCAGGTGCTGGATGAGCGTCTTGGGCACGCCCGCATTGACGCCGTAGTGAGCCATCTGGTCGCCCACCCCGAAGGTGCACCAGCCCAGGGCCAGCTCGGACAGGTCGCCGGTGCCCAGCACGATGCCGCCGCGGGCGCCGGCGATGCGGAACAGGAAGTCGGTGCGTAGCCCGGCCTGCACGTTCTCGAAGGTGACGTCATAGACCTCCCGGCCGCGCTCGCCGCGCCCGTAGGGGTGGTCCATGGCGGTGAGCATCTGCTCGGCGACGGGCCGGATGTCCAGCTCCTCCACATGGCAGCCGAGCGCGTCGGCCAGGGCGAGGGCGTTGTGCTTGGTGGCGGCGGAGGTGGCGAAGCCGGGCATGGTGATGGCGTGGATGTCGGTGCGCGGGCGGCCGAGCCGGTCCATGGCGCGCGCGGCGACGATGAGGGCATGGGTGGAGTCCAGGCCGCCGGAGACGCCGATGATGATCTTGGGGTTGCCGATGGCGCGAAGCCGCTGCTCCAGGGCGGCCACCTGGATGTTGTAGGCCTCGTAGCAGTCCTGGGCCAGGCGGTCGGGGTCGTTGGGAACGAAGGGGAAGCGGCTGACCTCACGGCGCAGCCCGATGTCGGTGCGGGGCGCGGTCAGCGCGTCCCGCGGGATGCACACCGCGCGGAAGGCGTCGGGATTGGTGGGGGCCGCGCCACCGCGGGCGAAGGTGCGGCGGTTGTCGTCAAAGGTGCCCTGGCGCAAACGCTCGGCACGCAGACCCTCCAGGTCGACGTCGACGATCGTGGCGCGCGGGCAGTCGGGGAAGCGCTCGGTCTTGCCCAACAGGGTGCCGTTCTCGTAGACGAAGGTCTGCCCATCCCAGGCCAGGTCGGTGGAGGACTCGCCCTGCCCCGCGGCGGCGTATACGTAGGCGGCCAGGTCCCGGGCGCTGGAGGCGCGGGCCATTAGGCGGCGTTGCTCGGCGCGGCCCACGGTGACCGGGGAGCCGGAGATGTTGACCAGCACGGTGGCGCCGGCCAGAGCCGCCATGGACGACGGCGGTACCGGCACCCACATGTCCTCGCAAATCTCTACGTGAAAGACCAGCCCGGGCACGTCCTCCACGGAGAAGAGCAGGTCCGCCCCGAGCGGCACGCTCACGCCGTCGGCATCGGGGCCGACACCGGGCAGGCGGACAGTGGTGGGCAGATTGCCAACTCCGGCGGCAAAGTGCCGGGACTCGTAGAACTCGCGGTAGGTGGGCAGGTATGACTTGGGGGCGATGCCGCGCACCGCCCCTCCCTGGATGACGACGGCGCAGTTGAGCAGTCGGTCGCCCACGCGCAGGGGGGCACCGACGACGAGTGCCGGCAAGAGATCGGCGCTCGCAGCGCGGATGGTTTCGAGTGCGGCCAGCACGTTGGCGGTCAGCAAGTCGTCCAGGAGCAGATCGTCGATGGAGTAGCCGGTCAGGGTCAGCTCGGGGAAGGCCGCCAGAACCACGCCGTCGGCGGCGAGGGCGCGGGCCTGCTCCACCACAGCGGTCGCATTGGCGGCGGGATCACCCATGCTCACCGGCAGGGTTACGGCGGCCACCCGCGCAAAGCCCTGGTCGTAGGCGGAGTGGAAGACGAAATCGGGATGCGCGTCCGCGCGGGGATCGGCGGGGCCAGTGCTGTCGGTGCGCTCCGGGTTGCTCATGCCCCGATCCTGGCACAGCGCGACTCACAGTGTCCGTAGGACAGCCTGTGTGCCATCTGCTGAGCGACGGGGTGAACCCCGGAGTTCCGCGCGCATCCGGCTCCGGCTGGCACACCCCCAGCCAACCGCAACCCATCCGTTACCGGACTCCCGCAGAATTCCGGGCTTTCCTGGATGGATTAACCACGCGGGACGGCATATGATTACGCATGTCGGAACGCTCGCGGCATCGAGGAGGTTCAGGGACTCCGATGACGTGCCGGTGCGTTTGGGGTTGACGCGTTTCAGGGACCGCGCCCCCAAAGTCCGACCGAGGCCCCGCGCCGATGGCGCGGGGCCTCTTTTTTCGCCCTGGCGGCTCGAGGGTGAGTTATCGCGCGTTATCGGCGCGAACGTGGTGCTCCAGACCGGCGTGTCGCGGGGATTCCCACTGCCGACCTCCCCTGTTTGGACCGCGAAAGTCTGTTTGGACCGCTTTCCTCTGTTTGGACCGCGAAAGTCTGTTTGGACCGCTGTTGCATGCCGCGTGGGCGGTCCAAACCGACGTAGGGGGTCCAAACCGACGTGGACGGTCCAAACTCGGGGTGGTTCGGCGTCTGTCCACAGTCGATGCGCGCCTGGAAGCACGTCCGGCTGGGCGGGAGCGGGCGGTCCAGCATCAGGCGACGCGGCGGCCAATGCCCGTGATGTTCATCCGCCGCTGGGCGTGTAGTGGTGGTGTGGCCAGGCTTCCCTCTCATCGCGGTCCGGCGGGGCGTGTTCAATGGTCTGTATAAGCCCTGATTGACAGAAGCGACGGTCCGCGAGATCAGAGAGGCTCTGCTGCCTGGGTGCAGAGCGATTGTGTGGGGCGTCCTTGGCCCGGCACCTGGCAAATCAGCACAGGCCCCTGGCGGACTCCACGTAACGGCGGATCATCGGGACGGGCGGTGCGAGCACCGGTCGCGAAAACAGCCGACGCACTCCTCAAGATCGCGTTGGCCCGTCCCGACCCGCGGCCCTCCTCCAGACCCTTTGAATGCAATCAGCGACGCTCGTGGTGATCCCGGACCGTGCTCCCCGGCCCACTTCCGCCCGCCGCACCCACGTACGCAGAACTAGCCCAGCTCGCCGACGGATCCACTTGATCGCTCCCCATCAACCTCGCTGCGTCAGCCAGAGCCTCCAACGTCATCCTCATCGCCCGATCCCTCAACCCCAGCAGGAGCTTCCCCTGCCCCATGCGCAGTGATCCTTCCTATCCAGGACACAACAGCCGGCTATCGGCTGAGTCTTGGATGTTTGGGGTTGGTGTGAGTTCTGGTGGTTTGTGGTGTTCGGGCGTTCTGGCGGATTTGCTGGGCGTGGGTGTTGATGGCGGTCTTGATGTCCTCGGGGGTGCGTTTGCGGGCGGCGCGTGGTTTGCGTAGGGCAGCGGAGTTCTCGGGGTCCCGGCCGGGTCTGGATGTCGGCGGGGAGGGCTGCAGGGTTGGCGCGTCGTGGGTGAGCTGCCGCTGAGGCGGAGTGGTTGTCTGCGTTTGCGTGTCGGTGGGTCGTGGTTGCCAGGGGGTGGTGTTGTTGGCGATGTCGGTGGCGACCTTGGTGGGGGTCCAGGGCGGTGCTCTGGGACTGGTTGACGTCTTCTGAGTCTGAGAGCGGGGCTCCAACGCCGCCTGGCCAGTGCGCAGCTGCTTGGCCAGTTCGGGACTGTCTGTGAGTACTGCCCGTATCAGGATGCGTACGCCAGCGCGCTGCTCGGCGGGGACGGCTAGGGCTGCTTGTTCGAGTGCGGTGGCCATGGGCTTGCCCTGGGAGCCGATGGAGGAGTTGACCGGCCCATGCCCCATCGACGGGTAGCCATCCGCACTCAACCCCGGCTGCGAAGGACCGAACGTCACCTGATCCGACTCATGCAACACCACCAGCGCATCATTGATCTCGGCCGTCTTGGCACGCGCATCCTTCTTTGAGAACTGGTATTTGTCCCGCAGTTCGCGCATAACGTCTTTCATGAAGTCCTTGCGGGCTTTCCTGACAGACTCGGACGTGGGCTCGCGGCCTTGTTCCCGGTAGGTGCGTATGCCTTCGAGTAGGCGCTGGGCGGACAGGAGTGACAGGGCTGAGAGCTGGCGGTCCAGCTGGCGGGTGAACTCCTGGAGCAGCGCCCGGGTGCCGGGCCTGTGCCCGGTGTGGAAGAAGACCTCCACCGGCGTGCTCGAGTGCCAGGGCAGCGGACTGGCCGGGGCGGCCGCGCTGCCTTCCCACACCAGCACGTCCCTGCCCCCGGCACGACCCGGCGTGAACATATCCGCAGCCACCAAGCCCGGGACGGCGTTGTTGGCAGGGCTGGGGTTGTTGGGGTGTGGGGGCATCAAGACTCAGTTTCCCGAGGCGTCGGTATCGTCTTGGTCCACAGAGCGGTCTTGGCTGCCGACACCTTGACTGTCTGCGGCGATGCCTGCGGCTATGCCGGCGACCGCGTCGGAGAAGTCCTCCACTAGTTGGTGCTCCTGGGCCTGGGCGAGGAAGGTCAGGTGCGCTACCGCGTCCTCGATGCCCACCTGGCTGGTGCTGGTCTTGCCGGTGAAGCAGTAGGCGGGGGTCAGCCCGTAGACCTGGCCCGGGCCCAGGGTGCCCAGGTGCTCAATCGCCCAGTCCACCAGCAGCTCGCCGGTGTGATCATCCTCGAACGTATCCTCCAACTCTGAGGTCATGATGGTGCAGCCCATGCGCTCGCGCATCACCGGGTCGGACATCCTGCCTGCGCTTCTGGCGTGTGGTCGTATCCAGCCAGGGTGGGGGTGATGGTAAGTGCGGGGCCGGAGACCTCCCCCCACAGCTCCATGTCGCCCATGGCGGAGCGGGACAGGCACCACCACTTCTGCTCGGGGAAGGGCACCTCGGTGTCCTCGAGCCAGGCGTCCACTACTGGCTGCCACTCCAGGGGGTCGGTGAACCACCAGCGGCCCTGGCCGAAGCCGTCGAAGCCGAAGCGGCGCCACAGCTGCAGCACCGAGGCCGGCAGCACTTCCTTGAATCGCTCCAGGTGCTGCTCGCTGGCCTGCTGGCCCACCCCCATGGGCGACCAGCCTCTTCCAACATCTCGTCTATCTCCGAGTCCACCCACTGCGGGGTGGCGTGCAGCCACGCCTCATGCCGGGTGGCCTTGTCCATCCTCATAACCCCGACCCTACCCGATACCAGAACGGTAACACCGAGGTTTCACAAACCATGCACCGCCGCTGCTGACGTTGGAGGAGTTCTTCGAGGGCAACCACGTCACCGGCAGCATCATGGCCAACGCGGTGCTCGACGGAGAGCCGCAGGACATGCCCGACCCCCAGCAGGCATGCGCCGTCCTTGAGGAGCTTCTCTCCCGGGACGACGTTGACGACGTGCGGGTGGCGATCTCCATGTTTGACGACCCGGACTGCCCGTTCGCCGAGGAAGTCATGATCGTCACCGACGCCCGAGCCGAGGAGAGCCGTGGCTGGTTTCCCGAGGCGCCGGCCCCGACCAAGTGCTGCCAGTACTTCCCGACCGTGAACTCGAGGACATCGGTTGGCCCACCTAGCGGATTCGCGTGTGTTGGTGCGACTGAGCTGGCGTTGGCGGCGCGGGGAGAATCAGTCGATCCGCCAGCGCTGTTTGAGGTCCTCCACGTACAGGCGCATCTCGTCGACCATCCCGGTACCGACGTTCGACGCCGCAGCCGTGTCGGGCGTGGTCGCGCACAGCCACTGGATCTGCAGCCCATCACTGAGCGCCACCACCGAGCGCGCGATCAGACGCGAGGGCGCCTCAAGACGCACCGTGCCGATGACCTTGCCCCGCTCCAGGCTCGCCTCGATCTGCGCGATGGACTCCGCCAGGTGCTGGGCCAGCCAGGCGTGCGCCGGGTGGTCGGCGGCCAGAACGGCCGGCGTCGTTGCCGTGTAGATCGCCACCAGCTCGCGGTGGCGGGTGTTGTGCTCAACCAGGGCCACGAAGGCGTCCAGCAAGCTCCAGGGATCGTCCTTGAGCTGTTCATCGCCCAGCAGGCTCGCACGGTCCTCGCGGTCGCGACGCGCAAGCACCTGGGCGAACAGCGCCTCCTTGGAGGAGAAGTGATGCAGCAGGCCGGCCTTGGAGATCTCGGCGGCGGCCGCGATATCCGCGAGCGAGGTGCCCGCGTAGCCATGGGCGCCGAACAGGGCGACGGCCTCGTTGAGAATGCGTTCACGCTTGTCCTCACTGCCCGCCGGCGGACGGCCGGGGCCGCGCCAGCGTCCACCTGAAGCGGCAGTAGTGGTCGCGGGTGAGGCGGCTTGAGAATGGGCCGAGGTAGAAGACATGACCCCATTCTCGCACTGGTGTGCGCCGGACCCGGGCGCCGTGTTGCAGCGCTCGGGCCCGGCACGGCCTGGTGCTGACCGGTCAGGCCACCGGGGTGGCGGCCGACGGCGCCCAGGCCTCCCCGCGAGCCGTCAGCGCCAGGCCGGCCAGCACACCCTCGGGGCTGACGTCGACGACGACCTCCTGCCCGTCGAGTACCTCGCCGGCCAGCAGCATCTTGGCCAGCCGGTCACCGATCTCGCGCTGCACCAGACGGCGCAACGGCCGGGCGCCGAAGGAGGGGTCGTAACCCTCGTCGGCGAGCCACTCCCGGGCATCGTCGGTGACCGTGAGCGTGAGCCGGTGGCTGGCGAGCCGCTCGGCCATGCGGGCCAGCTGGATGTCGACGATCTTGCCGAGCTCCTCCTTGGTGAGCGCGTCGAAGATCAGCGTGTCATCCAACCGGTTGAGGAACTCCGGCTTGAAGGCGGCGCGCACGGCGGTCATCACCTCCTCGCGCTTCTCATCCGGGGACAGCATCGGATCAATGAGGAACTGGCTGCCCAGGTTCGAGGTGAGCACGAGGATGGTGTTGCGGAAGTCGACGGTGCGGCCCTGGCCGTCGGTCAGGCGACCGTCGTCGAGCACCTGCAGCAGGATGTCGAAGACCTCCGGGTGGGCCTTCTCCACCTCGTCCAGCAGCACCACCGAGTAGGGGCGGCGCCGTACGGCCTCCGTGAGCTGGCCGCCCTCTTCGTAGCCGACGTACCCCGGAGGGGCGCCGACCAGTCGGGCCACCGAGTGCTTCTCGGAGTACTCGGACATGTCGATGCGCACAATGGCGCGCTCGTCGTCGAACAGGAAGTCCGCCAGGGCCTTGGCCAGCTCGGTCTTGCCCACGCCGGTGGGGCCGAGGAATAGGAAGGATCCGGTGGGCCGGTCGGGGTCGGATACGCCCGCGCGAGAGCGGCGCACGGCGTCGGACACGGCGGTCACGGCGGCCTTCTGACCGATCAACCGCTCGCCGATGACCTCCTCCATGTGCAGCAGCTTGGCCTGCTCGCCCTGCATGAGCTTGCCGACCGGAATGCCGGTCCAGGCGGAGATGACCTCGGCGATCTCGGTGGGGCCGACCTTCTCCGCGATCATCGGCTCCGGGGCGGCCCCTTCACGCTCGACGCCGTCCGGGCCGACGACGGTGGTGTCGCTGGCCTCGACGTCGCGGATCTGCTTCTCCAGGGCGGGCATCTCGCCATAGCGCAGACGGCCGGCCTCCTCGAAGCGGCCCTCGCGCTCGGCCAGGTCCGCCTTGGTGCGCAACTCATCCAGCTGCGCACGCAGCTCGCCGACCTTGTTGTGGCCGGCCTTCTCCGCCTCCCAGCGGGCATTGAGCGCCGTCAGCTTCTCGGAGGCGTCGGCCAGTTCGGCGCGCAGCCGCTCCAGGCGGTCCACGGCGGCGGGGTCGGCGCGGTCGCCTCCCTCTTCCAGGGAGTCCGCCAGGTAGGACTCCTCCATGCGCATGCGGTCCACCCGGCGGCGCAGTTCATCGATCTCCACGGGCGAGGAGTCCAGCTCCATGCGCAGCCTGGAGGCGGCCTCATCGATCAGGTCGATGGCCTTGTCGGGCAGCTGCCGGCCGGAGATGTAGCGGTCGGACAGGGTGGCGGCGGCCACGAGCGCACCGTCGGAGATGGTGACCTGGTGGTGGGCCTCGTACTTGGGGGCGACGCCACGCAGGATCGCGACCGTGTCATCCACGGAGGGCTCACCCACATACACCTGCTGGAAACGGCGCTCCAGCGCGGGGTCCTTCTCCACGTGCTCGCGGTATTCGTCCAGCGTGGTGGCGCCGACCAGGCGCAGCTCGCCGCGGGCCAGCATGGGCTTGAGCATGTTGCCGGCGTCCATGGCGCCCTCGGAACCGGCGCCCGCGCCGACGACGGTGTGCAGCTCGTCGATGAAGGTGATGATCTCGCCGTCGGAGTCCTTGATCTCCTTCAGTACGGCCTTCAGGCGCTCCTCGAACTCGCCGCGGTACTTGGCGCCCGCGACCATGCCGGCCAGATCCAGGGCCACGAGGCGCTTGCCGCGCAGGGAGTCGGGCACATCGCCGGCGACGATGCGCTGGGCCAGCCCCTCGACGACGGCGGTCTTGCCGACGCCGGGCTCACCGATGAGCACGGGGTTGTTCTTGGTACGGCGGGACAGTACTTGCACCACCCTGCGGATCTCGGCGTCGCGGCCGATCACCGGGTCGAGCTTGCCCTCGCGAGCCGCCTCCGTTAAATCGGTGCCGTACTTCTCCAAGGACTTGTAGGTGCCCTCGGGGTTCGGGGAGGTGACGCGGGCAGAGCCACGCACCTGCGGCAGAGCCTCACGCAGCTTCCGAGCGGTGGCACCGGCGTCGGCCAGGAGCTTGGCGACGGGGTCGGCGGAGGCGTTACCGGCGGCCAGGCCGATCAGCAGGTGCTCGGTGGAGACGTACTCATCCCCGAGCTGCTTGGCCTCATTCCCGGCGGCCTCCAGGGCGGCCAGGAAGGCACGCGAGGGCTGCGGCTGGGCGACGGAGGAGCCGGAACTGGCCGGTAGCGAAGTCAGCACGCGGCGCGTGGCCGCCCCCACGGCTTGGCGAGCCGCGGCGTCGGGAACGACGGCGGCGAGCAGACCGGCGGCGACGCCGTCCGTCTGGGCCAGCAGTTCGGAGAGCAGGTGAGCGGTGTCGACCTGCGGGTTGCCCGCGGCGGCGGCCGCCTGCATGGCTCCGGAAATCGCCTCCTGCGAGCGGGTGGTGAAGTTCGTGTCCATAGGGACCTCCTTGACGTGGATGCCCGGACGCAGACGGTCCGGAGTTCTGCACGCCTCAACCGACGCAACCTTGAGTCTATTCCACTCAACTTTATGAACGCCGACCCACCGAGTGTGTCTCAAATCACTGCCCGCATGGGCGGGTAGTTCTCCCAGGGGAACCCTACCCATTTCGTTATCAACGGTTCTTCGAGTAGCGTGTTTGTTACACACAGTCCCAGCAGAGATTGGAATCTCCCATGTCCCGTCTGTCCCACCTAACCACTATCGCGGCTACCGGCCTGACCGCCGTCGCCCTGACGGCGTCCATGTCCGCCTGCTCCTCCAGCTCCGACGACGCCGCGGATCAGGGCTCCGACCAGCAGGTCAGCGCCGCGGCCGATACGGACGCCGGCTCCGACAGCACCGACGAGACCGAAGCAGCCGCCGAGCCGACCGTGCCCGACGGTTACACCCTCACCGAGGTGCCCGGCGCCGAGCTGTCCATCGCCGTCCCCTCCGATTGGACTACCCTCACCAGCGACACCGTCGCCAACACCGAGTTCGTCTCCGCCCTGGCCACGACCCTCGGCCGCACCGAGGACGAAACCATCGCCATGCTCGACTCCCTCGCCCTGTACACCATGGACACCAGCGGCACCAGCGACTACGCCGAGAACTTGAACGTAGAGATCGCCGAGGGCTTCAGCAGCATGCCCTCCGAGAACGACATGGTCGCCCTGCTGGAGAATCAGAACAACGAGGACGCGGGCATGGTCTTCCAGCCCGGTACCTACACCGAGACGACCACCGCCAGTGGCCAGGACGCCGTCGTGGAGACTTACACTCTGCCGATCGATGGCGGGCCGACCACCGAGGGCACCTACGTGGTCGTCTACGCCAACGGCGGTGACGACTTGGCGCTCATCGCCATCAGCACCGACGATGCCGAGCGGACCCAGGAACTGGCCGACGTGATCCTCGGCTCCATCTGACTCGCAACATACTGACACCTAATTCGTTACCGTTGGGGTAGGAGCGCAACCGGCGTTCCTACCCCAACGGCTTCCAGCCGCTGATCAAGGCAACACCCGCGTAGCCAACCGCGAAGGACTCCCATGACCCGGCTATCCCGCAGAACCGCTCTGACCACGGCATTCGCCGCCGCACTGGCAACCTCGCTTGCCGCCTGCTCCGGCTCCGACAATGCGGAGGGCGCCGACACCGCCACCGGCCAGGAGACCGGCGAGGCCACAGCTACGGCGGACGCGGACGACGGCTCAGCCTCAGCCGTGACCATCCCCGACGGGTACACCGCCGTGGAGATCCCGGACACCAACGTCGCCTTCGCGGTTCCCTCCGACTGGACCGTACTCACCAGCGACGACGCCGACGACGACGAGCGCGTCAATGCCTTCATTCAGACCACGGGCCTGGATGCAGACACCGTGCGGCTGAAGCTCGATGCGTACACCGTGATTGCCGCCAGCGGCGCGGACTCCGGCATAACCGAAGAGCTTGACGTCCAGACCGACAGCCACGCGACCGAGTTGCGCTCGGAGGAGGAGATCTCCGCCGACATGGAGGAATACGGTCTCAAGCCCGATGACATCAGCATCAGCACCGCGACTACGGGCAGCGGCGCCGAGGCCAGGCTCATGTCCTACTCCCTGGATCTGGTCCAGGCGCAGTACACGACCATGATCAACGTACTCAACCCCAAGGCCACCGGGATCATCGTTTTCACCATCACCAGCACCGACTCCGCAGAGCGCGCCCAGGAACTGGCCGACGCGATCCTCAGCTCCATCTGACCCCGGTGGCCTCGACCTCAAGCCGCCGTTCCAGGCAATAGCCGCGTAGTCAACCGCGAAGGACTCCCATGACCCACCTGTCCCGTAGAACCGGCCTGACCGCCGCCTTCGCCGGCGTGCTGGCGGCATCGCTCGCCGCCTGCTCCGGCTCCGACAATGCGGAGGACGCCAGCACGGCAACCGCGCAGGAGACGCTCTCGCCCACTCCGGAGCCGAGTCCAACCCCCACCAGCGCCCACACCTTTGTCGACTTTCCCGACGGCAGTTACGTGGTCATGATCCCGTCCAACTGGGCGTCCCTCACCAGCGACGACGCCGACGACGACGAGCTCGTGGACGCCTACGTCCAGGCCACGGGCCAGAATGCGGACACGGTGCGGCAGAAGCTCGGGACCTACCAAGTCATCGGCGCCAGCCCCGCGGACTCCGGCGAAACCACGGAGATCACCGGCCAGGTCGACTACGACAGCGCCGAGTTGCGCATGAAGGAGTACTTCATACAGGAACTCGAAGAGAGCGGCATCCAGTACACCGACTTTGACGGCACCACCCTGATGTCAGCGTCCGGCACCTACACGACAGTCAGCTACACCCTGAACCAGGGCGAGACCCAGCAGTACGTTGCCGCTATCCACACGATCGCCCCGGGGGAGAACGGCACGGTCACCGTGACGGTCTCCACCGACGCATCCGCCGAGCGAGCGCAGGAGCTGGTCAATAGCGCGGTCCCGCTGTTCTAGCCGTCGAGCACAGCCCGCCACACGCTCGATAACCGAGCCATCCACCCATACCTGCTCATGAAGGAATCACCCATGACCCGTTCCACCCGCCTGGCCACCCTGGCCGCCACCGGTCTGACCGCGGTCGCCCTGACCGCCTCCATGTCCGCCTGCTCATCCGGCTCCGACTCTGACGACACCGCAGCCACGGCATCCGTATCCGCCACCGCCGCGGTCGCGTCGTCTGCAAGTGCAACACCCACCGAAGACGCGACCGCGATGTCCTATACGCCTATCGAGGTGCCGGAGACCGAGCTCGTCATTCCTGTTCCGGCCGATTGGCAGGTACTGACCGAGTCCGACGCCGCCGACGAAGAACTGGTGAGTTCCACCGCCACCGCCACGGGGCAGTCGACAGACACCATCATCAGCACACTGCAGAACACATCTCTCTACATCCTCGACACCACCGAGCTGACCGGAAGTATGACCGTCACGGTCCGTCCCGTCGGCACCGGCCTGTCAACCGAGAACGACTTTGCGGAGACCATCGGCTCCATGTATCCCGACAATGACGACATCTCCACGGAGCTAGGTGACTACACCACTACGACCACTGAGGCGGGAGCCGAAGCGGTGATACAGACGTATAGCGTCAACGTAGACAGCACCGGCGAGGTCGCCCATGCCACCGTCGTGGAGTTCACCGCACCGGACACGCGAACCGTAGCCGTCCACGTGGGCACCAGCTCTGCTGAGCTTAACCAGGAAATCATCGACGGCGTTCTTGGCTCGGCCTGAGGCCGAATACGATCCGTAACCACTCGCCTACCGACCGCCATCCAAACCAGCACCGATCCCAATCCAACACAACCATGAAGGAGACCTGCCAAATGGCCCGTTCCATCCGCCTGCACCGCCCGCTGACTCTGGCCGCCACCGGTCTGACCGCCGTTGCCCTGACCATCTCGATGTCTGCCTGCTCCTCCAGCTCCGACGACGCCGCCGACCAGGCTCCGACCAGCAGGTCACCGCAACCGCGGACGCCGACGCTGACACCACGGCCGACGCCGATGAAAATGCCGTTCCAGAGGGCTTCACCCTGGTGGAGGTCCCGGAGTACAGCGTCTCCGTGGCCGTCCCCTCCGACTGGGATACTCTGACCTCCGCCAACACCTCCGACACCGAGCTGGTTGGACGCATCGCGCAGGCACTCGATCAATCCGAGGACGAGGTCATCGACGATCTGGAGGAGGACACGCCGCTTACCAGCGTTGACACCTCCGCAGACGCCGATGTCGCGCCGTACCTCGTCCTGGGCCGGATCGACGGGGAGGGCGCCCTGCCGTCCGAGGAACAGATGCGGTCACTGGCAGAAAACGAAGACGCCGATATCACCGGCTACGAGCAGACCACCTCCGGCAGCGGCGCCGACGCCGCCATCATCACCCTAAGCGCCACCGAGTACGGCACGCAGTACCACCTCTCCGCCTTCGCCGTGTCGGACGGTGATGACGCCTACTACGCGGCGGTGATCGTCACCGACTCCGAGGAACAGCTCAAGGAAATCTCCGACGCCATGCTCGCCTCCCTCTGATCCGCACGTGTCATACTGCACGAATGGGACGCCGCCCGGCTTCCCGTTGGTCGACGAAAGGAAGCGCTATGGGACTTGATGACCTGAAGAAGAAGGCCGAGGGCGTCGTTAGCTCCGACAAGGTCGAGGAGGTCTCCGACACGGTCCTGGACAAGGCCGCGGAGGCCGCCAAGAAGGTCACCGGCGGCAAGTTCGACTCCCAGGTCGACTCCGCTCGCGACGCCGCCGACAAGGCCATCGGCAACGACTGATGCCCGCTGTGGCATCCTCAGGCACCGACCGGCCGTAGAGTCGGTCAGGTGACTACCGCGCCCGCCTCCCCTCCGTCCACGCTCGAGCCCGTCCCCGACTGGCTTGACGAGATCGAGGGGGAGCGGGCGCTCGCATGGGTGGCGCAGCGTAATGCCGCCACCCGCGCCGCCTTCGACGACGCCCCCGGGTTCGCCGAGCTGCGCGCCGACATCGAGACGATTCTCGACGCCCCGGATCGGATTCCCCGGGTCGGCCAGGCGGTCGGCGCGCTGTACAACTTCTGGACCGACGCCGGCCACCCACGCGGCCTGTGGCGGCGCACCACCTGGGACTCATACCGGGCCGGCTCCCCCGCTGGTAGTGAACAGACCGACTGGGAGGTGCTGCTCGACCTCGATGCGCTCGGTGAGGAGGAGGACACCGCCTGGGTGTGGCATGGCGCCGCGGTGTTGCGTACCGGCCCGCACGCCGGCCGCCGTGCCCTGGTCACGCTGTCCGCGGGCGGTGCCGACACCGACGTCACGCGCGAGTTCGACCTGGACTCGTGCCGCTTCGTCCCCACCGACCCCGACGGCGACGCCGGCTTCCACCGCGACGCTCCAAGGGTTTCCTGACCTGGGCCGACGACGCCGGCGAGACGGTGTTGCTGGCCGACGACTTCGGCACCGGTTCCCTATCCCCCGCCGGCTACCCGCGACAGGTGCGCCGACTGCGCCGCGGACAAGGCCCGCAGGAAGCGGAAGTGCTGCTCACCGCCGCAGCCGACGACGACGGCGCCTGGGCCTACCGCGACCGCTGGGGGCGCACCTGGCTGCTGACCCACCCCGACTTCTACACCGAGGAGCTGTGGCTGCTGCCCGACGGCGCCCCGACGTTCTCGGCCGCCGACGCCGACCGCCACCTGGCCGGTGCCGACACGGTGGTGGCGCCGGGTGCCCTGCACGTGGACGTGCCCGCGTCAGCGACGGTCACCCCCGCCTGGGACCTGTTGCTGATCGAGTTGCGCGAGGACTGGGAGGTCACCACGGACTGCATCTACCCGGCCGGTTCGCTCCTGGCCGCCCCCATCGACGCCTTCCTCGACGGCGCGCATCGGCTGACAGTGCTATTCACTCCGACGCCGGCCACCTCCCTGAGCGGCTTCACCGTCACCGCCCATCACCTGGTGCTCACGCTCCTGGACGACTGCGTCACCACGCTGGAGGTGCTCACCCCCGCCGACCCGGACGGCGTCGGCCCCTGGTCGCGGCACCGCCCCCGGCTGGGAGCTCTCCTCGGCGACGCCGCCGCGCCCGTGGCCCCGCAGGCCCCCTCGGCACCGGCAGCCGCGCCCGGGGGCCTCACCGCCTCGGCCGGTTCTCCGAGTCCCGCAGCCGCAGACCCGACCCTGCTGCGGCCCGGGCGAGCCCTGCTGAACGTGTCCGCGAGCGCCGTCGATCCCCTGGAGGACGACCGGCTGTGGCTGACCAGTTCCTCCTTCACCCGTCCCACCACGCTCGCGGTCGGGGAACTGGGCCCGGACGGCGAGCTGGACGGCGTCGAGGTGCTGCGGGCCGCGCCCGCGCGCTTCGACGCGCGCGGAGTGGTCGTTACTCAGCACGTGGCCGTCTCGGACGACGGCACGCGGGTGCCGTACTTCCAGATCGGCCGGCCCCGGCTCGACGACGCGGGCAGTCCGCTGCCGTCGCCGACGCTCCTGTACGGCTACGGCGGCTTCGAGGTCTCGCTCGGTATCAACTATCTGCCGATCACCGGCCGCGCCTGGCTGGAGCGCGGCGGCACCTACGTGGTGGCGAACATTCGCGGTGGCGGCGAGTATGGGCCGGCCTGGCACCGGGCGGGGCTCAAGCGGAACCGGCATCGGGTCTACGAGGACTTCGCGGCCGTGGCCCGGGCGCTGGTGGAACGCGGCGTGACCACGCCGCGGCAGTTGGCGGTGCAGGGCGGCTCGAATGGCGGCCTGCTGGTGGGCGTCATGCTCACCCGCTACCCGCAACTGGTGGGCGCGGTGGTGTGCGAGGTGCCCCTGCTGGATATGCGCCGCTACCACCATCTGCTGGCGGGCGCCTCCTGGGAGGCGGAGTACGGCGACCCGGACGATCCGGAGCAGTGGGAGTTCATCCGCGAGTTCTCCCCCTTCCATCTGCTGCAGCCGGGGCGCACCTACCCGCCGGTGCTGCTGATCACCTCCACGCGCGATGACCGAGTGCATCCGGCCCACGCCCGCACCATGGCCTATCGCATGCTGGCACTGGGCCAGGACGTGACCTACTTCGAGAACAGCGAGGGCGGGCACGGACGCGCATCCACCAACGCACAACGGGCCTACATGCAGGCCCTGGAGTACGAGTTCGCCTGGCGGAGGCTGGCCGGCTAATCAGCGGCGGGCCCGGATGACCCCGACAACGGCGACGACCAACCCGGACAGGCCAACCGCGCCTGCACCCAGTATCAGCGCCGCTGCCAGTGGAACGTGACTGAAGTTCATGGGCGGACCCACCACCAGGCCGGCGGTGCCCGCGGGGCAGGTGACGGTATAGGGTCCGCTGCGCGCGGGCGTGAAGGTGACGTAGGGAACGCCCGGTTCGGGAGCGTCCAGGTTGACCGCGGTGCCTTCGGGGTCGGCGACCGTGCAGCCGACCAGTGCCGCCGCGGAAGTGCCGTACAGGGCGGTCGCCGTGTCGGATTCCAGGTAGACCACCCCGTCCTCGCCGAGCGTTGTGCTCTGGGTCAGGGAGCCGTCCAGGACGGTCAGCACGCCGGCCAGCAGCAGTAGGGGCGCCATCACCAACATGAGCACCAGACCGACGCCGAAGGTGCGCCACCGGCGCGCCGGGCGGCCGGACCCGAGCGTCGAAGCGCCACCGCCCCAGCGGGTGGCCGACGCAGGCCCGTTCACACCGGCGGAGCCGGTCCCGGCCGGAGGTCTATGCCCTGCTCACGCAGGTAGGCGGCTAACTCCTCCGGGCTCAGGCGCTTGCCGTAGCGGGGCTCGCCGTCGTCGGTCTCGTAGTCCGCCACCGGTCCTCCGTTATGAGCCGGCGCCGTCAGGCGGCCGGGGTGTCGGTCTTGGGGGCGCCGATCTTCGCCGCGATCTCAATAATGAGCCGCAGGATCAGGATCTTGACCAGGGCCTCTGGCGCCGCCTTCAGCAGGTCCAGCAGGAAGTCGCCGAAGTCGAAGTAGGTGAAGTTGATGGCTTTAAGAATCCAGTCGGCCACGGACAGCACGAAGCCCACAATGAAGATCGTCTTGCCGTACTTGGAGGCGAAGTCGCGGGCGCCGTCGAACAGGTTGGTCATGAAGGAGTCGGCCTTGGGCGCGGCGGGCTGCGCGTAGGAGCCGGCCTGGTAGGCGGCCGGCTGGTACTGGGCCGGGGCCGCCTGAGCGGGCTGCGCCTGGCGGGCGGTACGGGGCCGGCTGCTGACCCTGCGGGGGGTACTGCTGCGGGTTGTAGCTGCCCGAGGCGGAGCCGGCAGACGGCGGGATATACGGCTGTCCGGAGTTTGGCGACTGGGTCATTGCACGCATTCCTTCACTTCGTGTTGCGGTAACGCGATCAGCCTACCGCGCTGTACCCGGGCCGGGAGTGCCCTCTCACAGTCGGTCCGCCCAGGTGCGGCGCACCACAATGGCGGTACTGGGCCGGGTCGAACCGCCAACGGTCTCGCTTGCAGCGCCGGGCGTATCCGCATGCAGGCGGGCACGCCGCCCGGGAGTAACCGGCACCACCTGCACCTCGCCGTCGGCGGCCGCGGCGAAGACCCGCTCGACGGCGGCCTGGCGGGCGCGCAGGGAACGGTTCTCCTCCTCCAACCGCTCCACGCGCCGCTCCAGCTCGAGGATGCGGCGGATGCCCTCCAGGTTGATGCCCTCCTGGCTGAGGGCCTGCACGCGCCGCAGCCGCTGCACGTCGCGGTGCGAGTAGCGCCGCCCCCGCCCGGAGGTGCGGGCGGGTGTGACCAGCCCGAGCCGGTCGTACTGCCGCAGAGTCTGCGGATGCATGCCAGCCAGCTCCGCGGCCACGGAGATGACATAGACCGCCCGCTCGTCGGCGTCCTCGGCGAGGAAGTCGACGCCCTGTCCGGTCAGCCGCCGCGCACTCACCGAGCCGCCTCCCGGGCAAGGTTGGCACGCGGATCGGACTCCATCGCCGCATCGAAGGCCTCCAGGGCGGCCTTGGCATCCTTGGACAGCTTCTTGGGTACGGCCACCTGCACGGTCACCAGCAGATCGCCGGTCTTCTTAGCAGTGGCGACGCCCTTGCCGCGCAGGCGCAGCACGGTGCCGGAGGAGGTTCCGGGCTTGATGCGCACGCGGCTGGTCTTGCCGTCCAGGAGGGGCACCTCGACGGTGGCACCGAGGGCCGCCTCCTTGAGAGTGACCGGCAGATCCATGCGCAGGTTGGCGGGGTTGACCGGGTCGATCGAGTACACCGGGTGTTTGGCCACCGAGATGGTCACCACCATGTCCCCGTTCTCACCACCGTTCGTGCCGGGGCGCCCCTTGCCGCGCAGGCGGATCTTCTGTCCGTCATGCACGCCGGCGGGGATGCGCACGGTGATGGTGCGCCCGTCGGCGGTCAGTTCGGCCAGCGTCCCGGCCACGGCGTCGCGCAGGGAGAGCGTGGCATTGGTGAGCACATCCGGCCCCTTGACCGGCTGCGGCTGGGAGGAGAAGCCGCCGAAGCCGAAGGGGCCACGTGCGCGCCGCCCGCCCCCGGCGCCCGCCCCGCCGCCGAACATGCGCAGCAGGTCCTCCAGGTCCTCCTGGGAGGCACCGCCGGAGGTGGAGTAGCGCACATTGGGTCCGCCGCCGCCGAACATGGAGGAGAAGATGTCCTCGAAGCCGGCACCGGCACCCCCGGAGCCGGAGGTGAAGCGGGCGCCACCACCGGCCATGGAGCGGATGGCGTCATACTGCTGACGCTCCTTGGGATCTGACAGCACGGCGTAAGCCTCGCCGATCTCCTTGAACTTCTCCGCCGCGGCGGCGTCACCGGGATTGCGGTCGGGGTGGTACTTCTTGGCGAGCGCGCGGTAGGCCTTCTTGATGGCGGCTGAGTCGGCGTCCTTGGCAACGCCGAGAACCGCATAGAAGTCCTTGGTCATCCAGTCCTGACTGGCCATGCTCACCGCCTCCTGTGTTCCTGCTGCTCCTGTTATTCGTTGCGGATACCACCTCAGGCCGGGTTGGCGACCTGGACGCGGGCCGCCCGGACCACGCGCTCGCCGAGCTTGTAACCGGGCTGGAGCACCAGCGCGATGCTCGGCTCGGTGACCTCCGCGGACTCGGTGGCCATGAGGGCCTCGTGCAGCTTGGGGTCGAAGGGCTCCCCGACCTCGCCGAAGCGCTCCAGGCCGAACTTGTCGGCCAGGATCTGCTCCAGCTTGCCGGCGATCGTGGCGAAGGTGCCGGTCAGGTCGCCGTGCTGGCGGGCCAGCTCGATCTCGTCCAGGACCGGGATCAGGGTCTCGACGACGCTAGCCTGCCCCGCCTCGCGGTGTCCGGCCGCACTCTCGCGCGAGCGGCGCACGAAGCCCTGGTACTCCTGCTGCAGGTTGTACAGGTCCGCGCGGGCGCGGGCCAGGTCGTCGGCCGCCTGGGCGGCCTGGGCCCGGGCCTGCTCCAGCTCGGAGGGAGCCTCGAGCTCGGTGGTCTCCGCGCTCTCTGCCCCCGCCGGGGCGGCGTCGGCCTGGGCCGCGGAGCCCAGGTCGACGCCGTCGAAAGCGGACTCGATCTCGTCGGCCAGCGCCGGGTCGACCGCGCCGGCGTCGGCGGCGTCGGCGGGCCGGTTCTGACCGTTGTCGGCGCCGTGCCCCGGCTGCGTCTCAGAGCCCTCCTCCGGGCGCTTGTCCGGGTCGGTGCTCACTTGGCGTCCTCGTCGTCGACGATCTCGGCGTCCACGACGTCGTCGTCCTCGGAGGAGGACTGCGCCTGGGGGGAGTCGGAGCCGCCGGCGGCCTGGGCGGCCTGCTCGGAGGCGTACAGGGCCTGGCCGATCTTCTGGGCGACCTCGTTCAGCTTCTCCTGGGCGGCCTTGACCGGCTCGATGTCCGTACCCTCGAGGGCCTTCTTGAGCTCGTCGACGGCGGCGGACACCTCGGAGTTGACGTCCTGCGGGAGCTTGTCCTTGTTCTCCTTCAGGAGCTTCTCGATGGAGTAGGCCTGCTGCTCCGCCATGTTGCGGGTCTCGGCCTCCTCGCGACGCTTCTTGTCCTCCTCGGCGTGGGCCTCGGCCTCCTTGACCATGCGGTCGATGTCCTCCTTTGGCAGGGCGGAGCCGCCGGAGATGGTCATCGACTGCTCCTTGCCGGTGCCGCGGTCCTTGGCGGACACGTGCACGATGCCGTTGGCGTCGATGTCGAAGGAGACCTCGATCTGCGGAATGCCGCGGGGGGCCGGGGCGATGCCGGTCAGCTCGAAGGTGCCCAGGGGCTTGTTGTCGCGGGCGAACTCGCGCTCGCCCTGGTAGACCTGGATCAGCACCGACGGCTGGTTGTCCTCGGCGGTGGAGAAGACCTCGGAGCGCTGGGTCGGGATGGCCGTGTTGCGCTCGATCAGCCTGGTCATCACGCCGCCCTTGGTCTCGATGCCGAGGCTGAGTGGGGTGACGTCGATGAGCAGCACGTCCTTGCGGTCGCCCTGGATGACGCCGGCCTGCAGGGAGGCGCCAATGGCGACGACCTCATCGGGGTTGACGCCCTTGTTGGGCTCCTTGCCGCCAGTCAACTCGCGCACGACGTCGGTGACGGCGGGCATACGGGTGGAGCCGCCGACCAGGACGACGTGGTCGATCTCGGACAGGGACACACCGGCGTCCTTGATGACGTTGTGGAAGGGGACCTTGGTGCGCTCGAGCAGGTCCGCGGTCATCTCCTCGAACTGGGCACGGGTCAGGCGCTCATCGAGGTGGATGGGGCCGGCCTCGCTCATAGACAGGTACTGCAGGTTGATGTCGGTGCTCATCGCGGAGGAGAGCTCCTTCTTGGCCTGCTCGGAGGCGTCGCGCAGACGCTGCATGGCGATCTTGTCCTTGGACAGGTCCACGCCCGACTTGTCCTTGACCTGCTTGACCAGCCAGTTGACGATGCGGGCGTCCCAGTCGTCGCCGCCCAGGCGGTTGTCGCCGTTGGTGGCGCGCACCTGGATGGTGGAGAAGCCGTCCTCGTCCTTGCCAACCTCCAGCAGGGAGACGTCGAAGGTGCCGCCGCCCAGGTCGAAGACCAGGATGAGCTCGTCCTCCTTGCCCTTGTCCAGGCCGTAGGCGAGGGCCGCGGCGGTGGGCTCGTTGACGATGCGGTCCACCGTGAGGCCCGCGATGGTGCCGGCCTCCTTGGTGGCCTGACGCTCGGCGTCGTTGAAGTAGGCGGGGACGGTGATGACCGCGTTGGTGACGCTCTCGCCCAGGTAGGCCTCGGCGTCGGCCTTCAGCTTGGCCAGGATGCGGGCGCTGATCTCCTGGGCGGTGTACTTCTTGCCGTCGATGTCGACGGTCCAATCGGTGCCCATGTGGCGCTTGACGGAGGAGATGGTGCGCTCGACGTTGGTGACCGCCTGGCGCTTGGCGACCTCGCCGACCAGTACCTCGCCGGACTTGGAGAAGGCGACCACGGACGGCGTGGTGCGCCCGCCCTCGGCGTTCGGATGATGGTGGGCTCGCCACCCTCGAGTACGGCGATGGCGGAGTTGGTGGTTCCGAGGTCGATGCCTACAGCACGTGCCATGGGAGCTCCTTGATGTCTCGTAGTGTTGAAGTTGAGCGGTATGCACTCAGGATCATGGTTGAGCGGGGGCTTGTCAATTCCACACGCCACAACCTTGAGTCTGATGCACTCAACCTTGAGCGGGGCGGTTCTATTCCGCGGCGGTCATGACCTGGATTACGCCCCGCCCCTGGAAGCCGCCCGAACACACCCCGCACGCCACCCGAGCGCTACCAGAGCACCCCCCTGAGCGCCCCGCCCCCTGCGCCGAAGTTGCTCGGCGCCCGGGCCGAGCCCCCAGCACTGCCAGCGGTCGGGCCGCCGACGCATTACGGGCGCACATTGATGCTCCTATGGTTGTCAAGTGGTTAGGGGTGGGTGGGTGTTGAGCCATTGGCGGTAGTTGTTGGTCAGGGTGGTGTCGTGGTGGAGTCCGCGTTCT
>NZ_MTPX02000040.1 GCF_002154335.2 Actinomyces ruminis | reverse complement strand
CCGGGTCACCACCACCCGCTCAGACACATTCCCAGCCGTCCACACCACCAAACCCCACCGAATCAACTCCCCATGCAAACCAGCCACCCGCTCACGCGCGGCCGCCACCGCCCCACGCACACCATCATCCAAATCAGCCAACACAATCCGCTCGGTCATGTTCTTCTCCTAGTCACTCTCCGGTAGGACATGGTCTACGGCGGCGCCGTTCGGCACCGTTGCCGCACCGTCTCACACCAATAGTGAACGTTCACATCGCTGGTGTCAAACCCTTCTCGCCCGCCCGGCCGCGTCAGGAGCCGTCTGGGTCAATGCTCCGCCAACGCCCGAATGGCTGCCTCGATGTCGACGTCGTCGGAGTCTTCTATCGGCACGGCCGACTCGGGCAGGGGGAGGACGCCGGAGTGCCAGTACAACCAGGCCACGCACCAGGCGGGCAGGGCCACACCGAAAACGGGGATCAGCCTGGATAGCCCGTCCACAGCCACAGCCATCCCGCTGCGGCGGCCAGCACCGTCAGCGAGTGCGCCGGACACGACAGCGCCAGCACAAACACCAGCTTGGCCACCCTGGGCAGTGACTCGTCAAAGTGCACCGCCACCGGCCAGACGATGAGCGTCGCCGCCGCCCAGAGCACGCTGAGCACCACCACGAGCCCGGAGAGCCAGGGAGTGGCCTCACCGACGCCGCCTCGCAGTACCAGCCGGTCGAGACCGAACACGGCCCAACCCGCGAGCACCACCGCGCCGATCATCTGTGCACGCCAGAATTCTGTGCGCCACACCCGCCAGAACTCCTGCCACAGGCCGGGCCGCTCGGCTCCGCCCAGGTTGCCTGCCTCCAAAACCCGATTGAGCAGGTCGCGCCGAATGACGGCGTTGAGAGCCAGAGTCGCCGGCGCCGCACCGAGAATGACCCCTCCGGCAGCGACCCCCAGCAGCCAGACCAGATGCAGGACGAACAGGCGTCCTACTACCTCGCCGATGCGTACGTGCCACCCCACGAGGGCGGGCATGACGCGCCCCCGTGGGGCGGACTGGCGGCTCATCCCTTCACCGCTCCGATCAGCACGCCCTTCTCGAAGTACTTCTGCAGGAAGGGATACACGACGATCACGGGCAGGGTGGACACCACGATCACCCCGTACTTGATCTGGTCGGCGTATCGCTGCGCGTAGGCGCCTCCAGACCCGCCGCCACCGCCGGCCCCGCCGGAGAATGCCTGGTTGGACAGCAGGATGTCTCGCAGGACGATCTGGAGCGGCTGCTTGGCGTAGTCGCGCACGAAGATGAGGCCGGTGAAGAAGTCGTTCCAGTGCTGCACCAGGTAGTACAGCCCGATCACCGAGATGATCGCCTTCGACAACGGCAGCGCCATGGTGGCGAAGAACCTGAAGTAGTCCGCGCCGTCTAGCGTCGCCGCCTCGTAGAGCTCCTCGGGCAGGGAGTTCTCGAAGAATGAGCGGGCAATGATCAGGTTGTAGACGTTGACCGCCGAAGGCAGGATGAACACCAGCCAGTTGTCCAGTAGTCCGAGGTCCTTGTAGAGCAGATAGGTGGGAATGAGCCCGCCGCTGAAGAACATGGTGAACGCGAAGAACAGCATGAGCGGGCGCCGCGGCCGGAACTCCCTGCGGGACAACGCGAAGGCCGCAGGCAGGGTGACCGCGAGGTTCAAGGCCGTGCCCACCGCCGTGTACACGATCGTGTTGCGGTATCCGGTCCAGATACGCCCGTCGCCGAGGATCTGTTCATAGCCGAACAGGCTCAGCCGTTTGGGGAGCATGATGACCTCCCCGGTGGCCACGGCGCTGGAGTCGCTGATGGACGCGATCAGCACGAAGTAAATCGGATACAGGGTCGCGAACACTACGAGCACGCAGGCCAGCAGCACGCCGAGGTCGAACAGCCTCTCCCCCGACGACCAGCGCCGACGTTGAGACGGAGGTCGCCCAGCCGCGCGGGATCGGCCCGGTGAGAGCGATGTGGTGGTCATGTCTCCTCCTTCGTCACCACAGGCTCGTGTCAGACACCCGCTTCGCGATGCGGTTGGCAAGCACGAGGAAGGTGAAGTTAATGAGCGTGTTGAACAGGCCGATGGCAGTCGAGTAGCTGAACTGGCTGCTGAGAATGCCGATCTTGTAGGTGTAGGTCGAGATGACCTCGGAGACCGGCAGGTTCAGGGTGTTCTGCATCAGGAACACCTTCTCGAAACCGGTGTTGAGTACGTTGCCCATGTTGAGAATGAGCAGGATGATCATCGTGGGCACCAGGGCGGGTATGTCCACGTGGCGAATGAGTTGCCACCGGTTGGCCCCGTCGATGCGGGCGGCCTCGTACAGCTGGGTGTTGACGCCGGCCAGTGCCGCCAGATAGATGATCGAGTTCCATCCGGCGTGCTGCCAGATGTCGGACAGGACGTAGACCGGGACGAAGCTGCCCGTATCCCCCAGGAAGTTGGTGCCGGAGATGCCGATGGATGCCAGCAGCCGCGTCAGCAGGCCGTCGCTGGGAGACAGGAACACCTGCAGCATGCCCACGATCACCACCACGGAGATGAAGTGCGGCAGGTAGGTGATGGTCTGGACCCAGCGCTTGATGCGCGAGTGCATCAACTGGTTTATCAGCAGCGCGAGGATGATCGGGGCGATGAATCCCAGCACGAGTGTGGTCATCGAGATCAGCACTGTGTTACGCATCAGGGTGGCGAACATCGGGGATTCGAAAAACTGCTGGAAGTACTTCAGCCCCACGAACTTTCCACCGGTCAGCCCAGCGGTGAAGTCGAACTCCCGGAAAGCCAGTTGGATGCCGTACATGGGGACGTAGGCGAAAACCAGGACGAAGGCGGTGGCCGGCAGCACCATGGCCCACAGCTGCCAGTAGCGCTTCAGGTGCGCTACCAGTCCTTGGCGGGAGCGCGGCGGTGCGGCATCGGCGTGGTTGATAGTTGCGCTACTCATTGCTTCGAAGCCATGTAGTCGTCGTAGTACTGCTGCATCTTGGCGATGTTGTCCTCGATGCCTGAGGCCTTGACGGTGGCAAGGTAGTCATCCCACTGCTCCTCGACCCCACCGTTGGTAATCCAGTCGGCGAACTTGGTCTGCGTGGTGTTGAGCATGGTGGTGTTGACCAGCGCCATGGCATTGATGTCCTCGGCGGTCATCTTGATGAACTGGGCGGGGTACACGTCCTTGTCCAGATCCATATTGTCGATGGCGGGCTGCAGGGGAACAGTCTCGTCGATGGCCTCCTGCAGGTCCGTGGGCAGCTCCACGGTGATGTCGTCACGGATCCACATGGGGCCGTTATCCGCCAACGTAGAAGTCCACTTCCAGGTCGAGGGGTCGGTGCCGTCCTCGGCCGGCAGCACCTTGTAGGTGTTCTCGTCGACCTTCTCAATGTTGGGACCGATGTCTCCAAAGAGCACTTGCAGGCTCATCTCCCGGTCGTAGAAGGCGTTAAGTACCTTCAGCGCAGCCTCCTTGTTGGGGGTGGAGGCGGAGACCACGATTTGGTTGGCGGGGAAGTTCTCACCGAAGCCGTCGTAGCTCCACGCTACTGGTGCTGCCTGGCCCGCTTTCTGTGCGAGCACGGGCATCGCCTCGTACTGCTCGTAGATCTCTGGACCGAAGCGGTCGGAACGAGTCCAACCCCAGGTGAACCCGACCGTGGCGACGCCGTCCCCCGGCCCGCGAGCGGCGGACTGGTAGGCGGAATAGTCCTGGGTCAGGACCTCCGCGGAGATCAACCCCGCCGCATAGCACTTGGATAGGAAGACCATACGTCGCGGTAGCGCTCGTCGATGAGGAAGTTGGAGACCTTGCCGTCCTGCAGGAAGTAGCCCTGTCCGCCGCCGGAGGACAGGGGCAGGCCCGTGGATCCGAGCAGCAGCACGGATTGGAAGTAGCCGAAGCCCGTGGTGCCCACCGGGCTCCAGTCCATGGGAATCACTTTCGCCCCGGTTCCGGTCGGGTCGCCTTCCTTGAAGGCGACAAGCACGTCGTACAGCTCGTCCCAGGTGGTGGGCATGTCCAGCCCCAGCGCGTCCAACCACTGGCGGTTGATGTACTGGTGCTGGACCGTGGGTGGCCAGAAGCGCTTATAGCCGGGGACGGCGTAGATCGCACCGTTGTTCTGAGTGGCCAGGGACATAAGCTCCGGCTTGGCCGCCAGCATCTCCTTGACATTGGGAATGGTGTCGAGGTCGTCGGACAGGTCCTCGAAGAGCGTGCCGTAGGTAGCCAGGTCGGAGTCGGAGATGGCTCCGGTGCCGACGATCAAGTCGGGTACATCGCCCGCGGCGAGCATGGTGGATTTCTTCTGATCCCAGTCGGCGGAGACCTCCTCCCAGGTGATAGGCATGCCCGCGATTTCCTCGAGCTGCTTGACCCATGCCATCTGCGCCATTGGTTTGGTTAGAGCGTGTTTGAGCACGAGTATGCGTAGACCGTCGGAACTGCTCGTTCCCGATCCGCCGCATGCGGCGAGCGTGCCGCCGACAGCGGCGACGGCGGTGGCGGCCGCCAGACTCCGCAGTACGGTGCGCCGGCTGACCGCGGGCACACGTGGACAGGTGTTCATGGTTCTCTCCTTTGAGTGAGGGTTGGGGAATGGATGAATACGGAAGGGCGTGGATCTCAGCGGGGTCAGATAGTCGGAATCCATACGCGCATGGCGCCGGGGCCGCGGTTGCCCCAGGTGGAGAAAGGCACCAGGTTTGCCTCCACGCCGCGGGAGGGCATGGTCGCCCCTCCCCAGGTGGCGGGGCGATAGAGCTCCCCCTCGGGAGCACGTACGCTTAGGCCGACGCGCAGTGCAGGCGCGGGATCCTTGGCCGAAAGCGGTAGCTCGGCGACCACCGGTGGACCGGGAAGAAAGACGTCGTCGACGGCGGCCCCCTCAGGCAGGTCCGCCTGCTCCAGGCAGTACAGGATGGGCCCTCGTTCGAGGGCGACGGCGCCGCGGACCGCGTCCACGCGGTGGTTGGCGGTGGTCCAGCGGGGCCGGAGCGGCAGCTGCAGGGTAGCGCCGTCGACTTCGTCGGCTGGGATCTGGACGTAACCGCGAGCGCGCTCGGCGTCCGAAACCGACCTCTGTCCGCCACCTGCGCGCAGTGTGACGTCCTCGACCCAGGCTGGGATGCGCACCCGTACCGCCGCCCCGGGTAGCAGCGCCGGCCCGTTCACGTGCAGGGAGATTCCGCCGTCGGCGGGGTAGCGGGTCCGGACCGCCAGTACCCCGCCGCCTAGGACGTCGGACAGGTCGATCTCGCAGGCGACCAGTTGGTGGAGCTCCAGAACGGGACCGTCGGCGGACTGCAGTACGGTGGCGACGTAGGCGCCCGCCTGGGCGATGGTGCGGGCGATGTTGGGCGGGCAGCAGGCACAGCTGTACCACGGCTGCCGCTCGGCGGGAGCGTTCTCCTCACTGAAGCGGTCGGGGCGGCGCTGCATGGGATTGGAGTAGAAGAAGCGGGTGCCGGTCTCGTCCACCGCTGCGGCCAGGGCGTTGTAGAGCTCACGCTCCATCGTGTCGGCGTAACGACGATCTTGTCCGGCCAGCAGCATGCGCCAGGTCCAGTGCAGGTCGGCGATGGTGGCGCAGGTCTCGGCGTAGGCGCGGTCCGCGGGCAGTTCGTAGTCGTTGCCGAAGGACTCGTCGCGGTGGCGGGAGCCGAAGGCGCCAGAAAGGTACATCTTGCGCTCGTGGGCACGCTCCCACTGCGCCCGCATGACGTCGTGCAGTGCCGGCTCGCCGGTTTCCAAGTACAGGTCGGTGACACCGGCATTCAGGTACAGCTGGCGGACCGCGTGGCCCGTGGGGTCGACTGCGTCGCGGACGGGCGCATGATCCTGGTAGTAGCGGTGTCCGAAGCCCTCATCGGGCAGGATGTCGTGGCCGCGTTGGTTGATTAGATGCTCGGCCAGGCGCAGCCAACGCACCTCGCCGGTGTGTCGGTACAACTCGATTAAGGCGGTCTCGATCACGGGGTGTCCCGGGATGCCGTCCTCACGCCCCGGCCCGAAGCGGCGATCCACCAGCGCGGCGAAACGAATCGCGATCTGCAGCAGGTCGTCCCGTCCCGCCGCCCGGTCCAGCGCCACGGCCGCCTGAATCAGATGCCCGAGCACGTACATCTCGTGGTTGCGGTCTAGTTCGGCGAAACGCTTGTCTGGACGGACGCCCTGAATCCAGGTGTGCAGGTAGCCGGTGGGCTCCTGCACGCGGCCGATGAGCGCGATGGCATCGTCAAGCCAGGTGTCGAAGTGGTGGGTGCCGGATCGGGCGATTTCCCAGGCGACGGCCTCGATGACCTTGTACAGGTCCGAGTCGGCGAAGACGAAGCCGCGGTACGGGGCGTCAGACTCCCCAATGACGCGCCGGAAGTTGTCCATGACGCCGGAGACCTCCAGCTGCTCGATGCAGTGGGGAATCGTGCGAGAGGCATTGCGTTCCTGCCAGCGGCCCAGCAGGCTCTCCGGGGCGATGCGGATGCGCTCTAGGCCGAGCGGGGTGCGACCGGCGGGTCGGGCGTGCACCCCCGGAGCGGCCGGGGCACATCGACAGACCGGGGGCACGGCCTGTTCCATATCGGGTGACGACATCGTCAGCTCCTCTTGTCGTTGTGACATGTCCATCATGACCGCTTGATTAAACGTTGTCAACAACGATTGAGTGATTCAGAGCACACTTGGCGCCGATGCGGGTTTGTGCTAGCCACAGAAGGAGCAGCGCGCAGGAAGGCTCAGCGACTGGAGTCGCGCACAATCAAGGTGGTCGGCGCCTCTGCGGGCGTCCCTGCCGTCTCGCCCTGTAGCTGCGCCACCAGACACTCCACCGCGGCACGGGCCATGGCGTCGGTTCCCGGGTCGACAGTGGTGAGCGATGGGGTGGTGAACTCGCCCTCGACAGTGTTGTCGAAGCCGGTCACCGCGACATCCCGGGGGACCGCGACTCCTGCCGCCTGCAGGGCGCGCAGGGCACCAATGGCTACGGCGTCATTAATACACATCAACGCGTCGAAGCCGATGCCCGAGCGCAGCAAGCCGATTGTCGACTCCAGGCCGGTGTCCCGCCGGTCCCAGTCCTCACCCCGCACGATCAGGGCCGGGTCAAGGTCGATACCCGCCTCGTCCAGCGCGAAGCGGTACGCCTCCAAACGCGGCCCACCGTCACCGTCCATCTGGGCCATATAGGCAATGCGGCTCCGCCCGGCGGAGACCAGATGTCGGGCTGCGGCGAGGGCGCCACCATACTCGTCCATGGCGACTCTGGCTATCCCCGCCGTCGGGGTCGCGCCGATCTGCACCACCGGCAGAGGCGGTCGTCGACCGCCCAGCAGTGCGTCATCCAGGTGGTGCGGGCAGATGAGCACGCCGTCCGCATCCCCCATGGAGACTCCCATGACGGCATCGCGTTCGCGCGCGGGCACGTCCTCGGTGAGTCGGATCGTCGAACGCAGGCCGCGCCGGGCAAGCTCGTTGATGAGCAACTCCGCTAGACGGGAGAAATAGGGCTGATAGAGGTTGGGAACCACGATCGCGATTCGCCCGGATGCGCCGGTCACCAATCCCCGAGCAGCCTCGGAGGGCACATACCCGAGCGCACGCGCCGCTTGTCTGACTCGCTGCCGGGTCTGCTCGGACAGTCGTGTTGTTCCGCCTTTACCGCGTTCCGACAGCGCCGTCGACGCCGTGGCCACCGAAACACCGGCCGCCCGAGCCACATCACGGAGCCTGACCCGTCGCTGCATCACAACCCCTCCGCTCGCCGAAGCGGCAACGACCCGATCGTCGTAGGAGCCATTGAGGTGAACCCCAGCGTGGATTCGCGCCGTATGAGCGTGGCCCCGACCCGCGTCATCACCCTGCTGCGGGAGCCCGGGTCCCAGCTACGTTGTAGATCATCCAGCGCGATCCTCGCGATCTCTCCGGCCGGAAAGGCCAGCGTAGTCAGCGACGGCGAGGAGAACCGCCCATCCTCGAGACCGCCGCATCCGCACAGCGCGATCTGCTGCGGGACCCGCACCCCTCGGCTTCTGAACCCCGCGAGCGCGCCCAGGGCGAGTTCGTCGTCGGCGCATACGACGGCGTCATGACGGTCGATGGTCTTCGCCAGTTCCGCAGCCAGGCGAAAGCCCTCGGCCCGACTCGGTACGGCGGTGGTCTCCACCACCGCGGCCGCATCCAGCGCCTGCCGCAGGGCGTGCGCGAAGGTGCCCGGGTGGTCCACCCCAGGGCCGACCACCACCGGGCTCGCCAGACGCAGCGCCCGCAGATGCCGGGCGACAGTGTCGGCCGCCTGGTCCAGATCCAGTCCGATGCCTCCGTCGGTC
The DNA here is from genome assembly GCF_002154335.2 of Actinomyces ruminis. Classification (GTDB taxonomy): domain Bacteria; phylum Actinomycetota; class Actinomycetes; order Actinomycetales; family Actinomycetaceae; genus Actinomyces; species Actinomyces ruminis. The sequence goes on along the minus strand of NZ_MTPX02000040.1, from coordinate 76,450 downwards.
TTGTCAGCATCCCCCGGCCTGAGAGCGTCTATCCGACAGACCGGCAATGGCCATTCCTCCACGGAAGAAGCATTCTCACCGTGGATTCCACCCACCACTATTGCTCCGTCAAATGCTGTCGATTGTTCGGCCAGCACTTGGGCAACTCGACTGCTATCGCGACCACACGGTTCGATCGCGGTGCGCAGCCCGCGCCGGTCCGCCTCGACCACCAACGCCTGCGCCAGCGCAGCGACCCAGCCGGAACGCAGGTCCGGAACGACGACGGCCACGGTCTCGGTGCGGCCGGTGCGCAGCGTTCGCGCCAGCGCGTTGGGCTGCCAGCCGAGCTGGTCGATGGCCGCCGTCACCTTGCGCCGCAGTTCATCGCTTACGTTGGGCTCGCCGTTAACCACCCGGGAGACGGACTTGAGTGAGACGCCGGCCAGTTCCGCGACCTGGCGCATAGTCGCAGCCATCGGCTCCCCTCCTTTGTCTCGCTCCTGGGACGGCTTCAACGCCGCAGCTCACACGGTATCGGGGTACAGCGGTTGCGGCAGCACAACGCCGCGCATGGAGGCGATCTCCACGCTAGATCTACGGAATAGTCTTGACAACGATTCATCGTCGTTTCATGATATCGCCTACCTGTAGTGCCTTAGGAGTCAGTGATGACACCGTCAGCTTCCTCATCCAGCACCTTTCCGCCACGCGGCTGGAACTCGTGGGACTGCTTCGGCGGCTCGGTGACCGAGGCCGAGGTGCTGGACAACGCCCGCTTCATCCACGAGCACCTGCTCGCTCACGGCTGGGACACCGTCGTGGTGGACATCCAGTGGTACGAGCCGGCCCCCGGGACAGGCGATTACAACCCCTGTTCTGCGGCCGTCATCGATGCCTACGGGCGCCCGCTGCCCGCCGAAAACCGGTTCCCCTCGGCTGTCGGCGGTGCCGGATTCCGGCCGCTGGCGGAGACGATCCACGCCCTGGGGCTGCGCTTCGGGGTGCACCTCATGCGGGGCATTCCGCGCCGCGCCGTGGCCGCGAACACCCCGATCCTCGGCACCGACTACACGGCCCGAGACATTGCCTCTCCCCCGTCCGACCGCTGTCCCTGGAACCCGGACAACGAGGGGGTGCGGCCGGATCATCCCGGTTCCCAGGCCTGGTACCACTCGCTGTTGGCGCTCCTGGCCGGCTGGGGCGTGGACTTCGTCAAGGTCGACGACGTGCTGTACCCGCCCATCCGCCGCTCCGACATCGCCATGATCCACCGCGCGATCGAGCGCTCCGGTCGCGCCATCACGCTCAGCCTCTCCCCGGGCCGCGAGTTGTCGCTCGAGCACGCCGGTTTCCTGCACGAGCAGGCTCAGATGTGGCGGGTATCGGACGACCTGTGGGACGACTGGGAAGCGGTGGTGGAGCAGTTCCAGCGGGCCGCGCGCTGGGCCCCCGTGCAGGACGACGACGGCGTCGGGGACCTGGACATGCTGCCGCTGGGGCGGATCGGCCTGCGCGCGCATGTGGGTAACCCTCGAGACTCGCGCCTGAGTCTTGAGGAGCAACGCACCATGCTGACGTTGTGGAGCATCGCCCGGTCCCCGCTCATGATGGGCGGGCACCTGCCCGAATCCTCTCCGGATACCATCGCCCTGCTCGGCAACGACGCCGTGCTCGCGCTGGGTGAGCGGGGCACCAACTGCCGCGAGATCATCCGCGACGGCGACCTCGTGGTCTGGCGATCCACGCTGCGGCCGGCCAACGGCCAACCAGCGCCACCGCAAGAGGTGCGCGCCGTGTTCAACCTCGGCAGCACTCCGCGTGTCCGCCGGCTGCACCTGGACGATCTCGGGCTGAACGAGACCATCCGCCATCTCACCGACTTGTGGACCGGGGAGTGCGTCGCCGTCGTCGACGGCCGGTGGGAGATGAAGCTATCCGCTCACGGCTGCACCGTAGCCGCCGCTATCTGAACCAGCCTCTAAACGATTAGGAGATCCCATGACCCCTTCCGGCCACGCCGACTCGCGCCGCGCCGTCGTCGACCTGGACGTGCCCGGCCCCACCATCTCCCGCCACATCTACGGGCACTTCGCCGAGCACCTGGCCGGTGCATCTACGGCGGGTTCTACGTGGGCGAGGGCTCCGCCATTCCCAATATCCATGGGCTACGTCGGGATGTGATTGAGGCGCTGCGAGCCATCGCCATCCCGAACCTGCGCTGGCCCGGTGGCTGCTTCACCGACGAGTACCACTGGCGCGATGGGATCGGTCCCCGGGAGCAACGCCCCACGATGGTCAACACCAACTGGGGCGATGTGGTGGAGGACAACTCCTTCGGCACGCACGAGTTCATGGAACTGTGCGAGCTGCTCGGCGCTGACGCCTACATCACGGGCAACGTCGGCTCGGGCACGGTGCAGGAGATGAGCGAGTGGGTGGACTACCTCACCCGCGAGGGCGACTCCCCCATGGCGCGCCTGCGCCGGGCCCATGGCCGTGCACGGCCATGGCGGGTGCCCTTCTTCGGCATCGGCAACGAGCCCTGGGCTGCGGCGGGAACATGAATGCGCAGGTCTACGCCGCCCAGGCCCGCCGCTACGCCACCTTCGTGCGCAGTCATGGAAGCAACGAGATCATGCGCATCGCCGCCGGCGCGAACGTCGATGACTACGCGTGGACGGACACACTGATGCGTGGCCTGGTCTGCGACACCTGCCCACGTTCCGAGCCCGGCCCCTACCAGGCGATCAGCCTGCACTCCTATACCTTCCGCGACTCCTTCGAGGCCAAGGGGCAGGCCCGCGGCTTTTCCACCGCGGACTGGTATGCCACCTTCGCCAACGCCTGGCGGATGGAGGAGCTGATCGCCCGCCACTCCACGGTGATGGACCGCTACGACCCCTTCCGCAAGGTGGGGCTGGTCGTCGACGAGTGGGGCGCCTGGTGGGATGCGAAGCCGGGCACCAACCCCCATTTCCTGCAGCAGGACAACACCCTGCGCGACGCGCTCATCGCCTCACTGCACTTCGACATCTTCCACCGCCACGCCGAGCGCGTCGTCATGGCGAACTTGGCTCAGACGATCAACGTGCTCCAGGCCCCGATCCTCACCGACCCGGCCACCGGCACCATGGTGCTCACCCCCACCTACCACGTCCTGGCGATGAACGTGGGCCATCACGACGCGACTCGGCTCGACGTGCGTTGGTGGATGAGCCACCCGCCCACGCCGACGACGGCGCTCGCCCCTTCCCGCTGGTGTCCGTCTCCGCCTCACGTAAGGGCGATACCGCGCTCGTTTCCGCAACCAACCTAGACCCCGAGGCGCCTCGGACGATCCGCCTGGATTTGCGTGGTGCCTCCGTGGAGGTGGGCAGTGCGCGCGTGCTGACTGCTGGCGCCCTCGACGCGCACAACACTCCCGAGGCGCCCGACGCCGTAACACCGATCGCCTTCTCGGACTGGTCGCTGGTGAACGGCGTGCTGGAGCTGGTTCTCCCACGCTCCGCCTACGTGACGGCGTCTTTGGAACTCGACGCGGCCGCGAACTGATCGGAGTGGCCGACGACGCGAAGTTGCGGCCGCTCGTCGCGCGCGCCCTGTCTGTCGGCCCGTGCTGGTGAATCCTCAGGGGCGGACTGTCTCCGACAGCGTCCCTAGAAGGGCGGGATTTCGTCGAGCAATGGGCCAGTCCCAGGTCGCGCAAGGCGGTCGGGGGCCGGTGGTGCGACCGTCCCACGTCCACGACGGTGCCGGGAAGGGGATCGGTGACCAGCCGACGCCAAGCCCCGCCGGCTGCCGGCACCCGAGCCGTGACGGCAGGCACCGGTACATGGCTGGTCCCGATCGTTACCTCAGCCGCTGCGTCGGCAGCAGTCGCAGCGGCCCGGCCGCGGAAGTACTTCCCGTACTTCTCTTCGTCATCGGACAGAGTCCTCCCGCCACCGGCGGGATCGGCTCTCCCGTGCCTGGACTAGGGATGTCTTCGAGGCGTCCAGTAGGTCGGATCGGAACAGGGCCTCGGTTGCGGCGAACTCGGGTGTAGCAGAGTCTGCCCCGTCCCCCTTCGGGAAGCAGCAGCGCAGGGCGCTTCCAGGCGGGCGGCGGTCTCCCCACTGGTGGTGAAGCGGCGCTCCTCCTCCGTAATGAGTCGCTCGGGCCGGCCATCAGGGTGTCAAAACCCGGCCTCACCGCGACCGAAGCGGCCCGCACCGTCACCGTTTCCTCAGCAGCAGGCAACTCGATCGCGCTCGCCTTAACCCGCGTATGCAGCTGCGAGTCGCGACGACACACGAGTCACCGCAGCTGGGTGCGTCTACCCCGGCAAGATCACTATATTGCGAACCGGGAGTACCCAGTGTCGTCCCTGCAAGCGACCATGGGCCCCTCACGCCGAATCGACCAATCCCTGGAGGTCAACATGGCACGACTCGAGAACTCCGCGGCGCCGCTGAAGGATGCCATGGGGGATGCCCTGCTCGAGCTCATGCGGGAAAAGCCGTTCAAAAAGATCAGCGCCGGTGAGATCGCCTCGCGCGCCGGCCTGGGGAGGGTGACCTATTTTCGGCACTTCTCCTCCAAGGAGGAGGTGCTGGCTCACAAGTATCGAACCGCCTGGAGAGACTTCTCCGTCCGCCACTGGTACAACGAGGCCGACGACCGTGCAAATGCCATTGCCAGATTCCGGTTCTGCCTCCAGGTACGTGAGATCAACGACGTCGTCTATGAAGCGGAGCTTGGGGGCATCCTGCTACGAGTCACGGTAGAGACGCTAGAGGGCGAGCCTCCGGAGCCCGCGGCGGGCCCCGTGTCCGCCGCTGGGACTATGGATGCCGTAGACCGGGCCGCCTTCCTGCGTCGTTTCAAGGCCTTCGCCCTGTTCGGCCTCATCGACACCTGGATTCGTCACGCTACCGCCAGACGCCCGAGGAGATGGCTGCCGTCTACATCAGCTTCATCAGCCCCGAGGTCGAGTCGCTGGGCACGCGCAGCTCCGAACGCCGAACCGGTGGCAGAGCAGCGCGGATGCGCAGATTGCAGCGCATCCGCGAGGCGGCGGAGCTACGCAACCCACGCCGCTATGTCATCGACGACGAGTCTTGACAGCTACTGTTCATTCAATATTGAATACAACCGACTGGTTGGGTACGGACAGGTGCATCCGACCGCGCCTGTCACACACGGGCAGCCTGCACTCACGAGCAAAGGAGCTGCATGTCCACCAAAGCCGATCCCCGTCTGGAGGAGCCCACGCGTCCGGGCACCTCCACCAAGTATCTGGGCGGGCGACCGTACTACCAGTACCTGATCTCCTTCGTCATTGCGGGCGTCTTCCTGTACGCCTGCTACTCGGCGCTGGCGGCGATCCTGCTGCCCAACACCGTGCAGACGATCGAGTTTCGGCACTACTTCTCCGGTACCACCGTCACCAGCCTGGACCAGCTCACCGAGCTGACCAACCTGGCCAACGATGTCAGCGCCGGCACCGCAGCCCCTACCGCCGAGCAGGCGCATCTCCTGGAGCTGCTCAAGCAGTATGAGGCCGCTCGGGCCTCCTCGATCTCCAACATGATGATCGTCGGCTCGTTCTTCACGCTGTTCGCCCAGCCAATCGTCGGTGTCATCTCCGACCGCTGGCGCTCGCGCTGGGGGCGGCGCGCCTTCTGGATAGTGGCCGGCGCCGTCGCCGGGGCCGCCTTCATGATCGGCCTGCGCTACTCCACCACCGTCCTCATGCTCACGGTCTTCTGGACCACTGCCCAGGTGTCCCTGAACTTCATGCAGGCCCCACTGTCGACGACGGTCGCGGACCGAGTCCCCGCCGAAAAGACCGGCACGGTCTCCGGCATATCCGGCATCGGCATGATGGCCGGATTCACCGGGGGTTCCGTGGTTGCCGGTATCCTCATGAACGCCATGGGCCTGGACACCTACTTCGTGTTCGCCATCGCCGTGGTGGTGGGGGCACTCATCTTCGTCACCTTCGCCAAGGACCGCTCCTCCAAGGACCTGGAGCTGAGGCACTTCGACTGGATCGCCTTCTTCAAGGGCTTCTTCGTCCCGTTGTTCGACCATGACTTCCGCTGGGTCTGGATCGCCCGTTTCATGATGTTCTTCGGCTACACCGCCGTCAGCAACTACAACCTGTACATCATTCAGTCCCATCTGCGCCCCGCCCGCGCCGCGGCCGAGGCCAACACGATCGTCGCCACATTGTCCGCAGCCGCGCTGCCGGTGCAGCTGCTCATGCTGGCCTTCGCCGGCAAGCTCTCCGACAAGGTCGGGCGACGCAAGCCCTTCGTCATCGGTGCATCCTTGGTGATCGCCCTGGACATGTTGGTTCCACTGCTGATTCCGACGCTGCCGCTGTACTTCTTCTTCTACATCCTCTTGGCAGCCGCCTACGGCATGTACATGGCGGTGGACGTCGCCCTGTTCATTGACGTCCTGCCCGACCCAAACGCCGCCGGCCGCGACCTGGGTGTGGCCAACGTAGCCTCCAACATCGGTCAGATGCTGGCACCCTTCGCTGCCGGCCAGCTGGTCGCCCGCACCGGCGGTTACTCGGCCATCTTCATCATGGCGGTTATCGCCGTAGCCATCAGTGCCGCAGCCATCGTCCCTGTACGCAAGGTTGAGTAGCGGCCCTAATACGCCAAGCGGCGATGTCGGACCCAGCGTCCGCTGCCGTCGCCTCCCCACTCACAACTGAACACACCTGATTTAGAACCGCTTGCAAAGGAGCAAAGCCATGACCCCCGCCCCCAAGACCTGGAACTACGGCTCCCTGCCCTGGCTTCCCGAGGCCGACCGGCTCCCCGACGTCGCGCCCCGCACCCGCGTAATCATCGATAATGACTTCGCTGGCGACCCCGACGACCTGTTCGCCCTCGCCCACCACCTGCTGGTCGAGGGCACCGAGGTACGCGGCGTCGTCATCTCCCGGCTGCGGGAGGATGATCCTGGAACCGCACCGGCTCCTCCGTGCGCGCCGGGCATGAGCGCGTCGAGACGCTGCTGGAGACCATGGGCGTGACCGGCGTCGACCTGTACGACGGCGACGACCGCGGCTTCGACGCCTACGACGGCGAGACCGCCGCCTCCCGCTTCATCGTCGATGAGGCACTGTGCGAGGACGACCGTCCCCTGTTTCTGGTGGCCGGCGGCTCGCTGGGCGACGTCGCCCGCGCCTTCAAGGCGGCCCCACAGATCGCCGAACGCCTGACGCTAATCTGGATCGGCGGCGGGGAACACCCGGGGCTGGCCTACATGCCCGAGGGCGGTACGGACATGGAGTACAACCTCGCGCTCGACGCCCCGAGCGCCCGCTACGTCTTCAACGACACCGCGGCCCGCATCTGGCAGATCCCGCGCGACGTGTACCGCTCCGCGACCGTGTCCATGCCGACCATCCGGCGCGGCTGCGCCCGGGCGGGGGCCGTCGGCACCTACCTGCTGGGCGAGCTGAACCAGGTGCGCACGATGGTCTCCGGCATGGCGCACCCGGGGGCCACCTACGTGCTGGGCGATCAGCCGCTGGTGCTGCTGTCCTCGCTGCAGACCACCTTCGAGCCGGATGCCGCCTCCTCCTACTACGACGTCATCCCCACGCCCCGTATCGCACCGGACGGCACCTACCGCTACCCCCAGGACACCCGCCCGATGCGCCGCTACCGGCGCCTCGACAACCGGCTCCTATTCGAGGACATGTTCGATTCCCTGGTCGCTCTGGCCGACTGGCTGGGGAGCTGAAGCAACAGCACAACCCCGAACCGGATTGGTCGGCAGGAGTTCAGGCGCCGGAGGAAGGCTCGTCCAACAGCACCCGCGCAGTAGTGGCGTCGGTGATCAGTACGTTCACCCAGCCGCCGCGCAGGGCGGCGCGGATGGCAGCGTGCTTGCGCTGTCCACCCGCGGCCGCCAGCCGACGCGGGATGGCGCGCAGTTGTTCGGCGTCGGCCCCCACCAACCGGCGGTCGAAATCGGAATTCACATGGACGCCGTCGGCGTCGAAGTAACGCAGGCACACGTCCCCGACGGCGCCGGCCGCCCGCAGTTCTTCTCGGTCTGCCTCCGAGGATATATTGCCGGACTGACGCAGCAGCGGCGACGGCTCCAGACTGCCGATGCCCACCAGGCCGACGGTGACCTCCGGGAGGAAACTGAGCACCCGCACCACCGAGGGGTCATTGCGCAGCTCGGCGGCCGCCGCAGCGGTGCCCAGTACCGCCGGTGAGGGGAAGAACTCCGGGGTGGCTCCGGTGGCGCGGGCAAGGAGGTCGATCATGCGGGTGGCCTTGACCTGCACGGTGGGGTTGCCGATGCCACCGAAGAGCTGCACGACGGCGGAGGCCACCTGCGTGCGGAAGGGCTGCAGCCGTTCGATCGCCGCCAGCCAAGTGGCGCTCCAGGACGACAGTCCGATGACATCGCCGCCGGTGAGCGTGGTCTCCAGGTAAGTAGCGGCCGCAGCGGCAAGTGCATTCTCGATTGTCGCCTCATCGTCGCCGGCGTCCACGACCACGCACTCGTTCAACCCGTACCGGGACTCGATCTCCTCCTCAAGGGAGGTGAAGGTACCCGCGGGCAGGGTGACGACGGTGCGCACTATGCCCTCTTCGGCTGCACGTTTGAGGAGACGGGAGACGCGCGGTTGGGAGACGTGAAGCTCGTCCGCGATTTCTGACTGTTTGATCCCGCGCTCGTGATACATGCGCGCGATGCGAGCCATTAAGCGCAGTTGGGCATCGTCATTCACCGGCGTGCTCCTCTCCCCGCGGCAGGTTTTAGAACCTAAACCTATCGCGAATGGAGGAATGACATGCGGACGCGGCCGGAACCGGTTGTAACCGGTTCCGGCCGCGTCCGACCGCCTAGGCGCGCGTCAGCCGAGCAACTCCTTGGCAGCAGCGGTGATGCCGTCGGCGCTGATGCCCCAGTGGTCCATGAGCCACCCCTCCGAACCGGTGGGCGCAAAGGTGTCCGGGATGCCGATTCGCTTCACCGGCACGGGTTGGTTTGCGGTAACCAGTTCCGTTACTGCGCCGCCAAGACCTCCGGCAACGAGTCCCTCCTCGGCGGTGATGATGCGCCCGGTCTCCCGGGCCGCAGCGAGGACCGCCTCTTCGTCGAGTGGCTTGACGCAGGGCATGGACAGCAGCCGAGCGTGGATGCCCTCTGCAGCGAGTGCATCCGCGGCGGCGAGTGCCCGGTGCAGCACGGTGCCGTTGGTGATGATGGTCAGGTCATCGCCGTCGCGCAGCGTGGTGGCCCGACCGGGAGCAAAAGCGTAGCCATCGGCGTGGACGGCGGGTACCTTCATCCGCGAGATGCGGATATATACAGGGCCGTCGTGCTCGGTGACCGCCCAGCGGACTGCGGCGGCGGTCTCGACCGGATCGGCCGGGACGATCACCGTCATATTGGGGATTACTCGCATCCAGGCGACGTCCTCGACGCTGTGGTGGGTGCTGCCGAGCTGTCCGTAGGCCAGTCCCGGGCTCTGCGCGGTGAGCACCATGTGCCGGTAAGAGTAGGCGGCGTCGATCTTGACCTGTTCCATAGCCCGGGCGGACAGGAAGGACCCGGCGCAGGAGACGATCGGGATGCGGCCGCCGCCCTCGAGCCCTGCGGCGACCCCCACCTGGTTCTGCTCGGCGATGCCGACGTTGATGATGCGCTCGGGAAAGCGCGTGGCAAATCCCCCGAGCTTGGAGGAGCCCACGGAGTCGTTGACGACGGCGACGATGCGCTCGTCCGCTTCCCCCAGTTCCGTCAGGATGTCGGCGAAGGCGTCGCGGCAGTCGTACAGGGTGTTCGCTTCGGCGGTGGTGGTCATGCCAGTGCCTCCAGTTCTGCTAGTGCCTGCTCCACCTCGGCGTCGGTGGGCAGCTTGTGGTGCCAGGCGACGGCGTCGGACATGAAGGAGATCGGGTGTCCCTTGTGGGAGTGGGCGATGATGAAGGTGGGTTTGCCGGATGCGGCCGGTACCTTGGCGAAGGCGTCCAGCAGGGCGCCTACGTCGTGCGCGTCCACATCCACGACCTCCATGCCGAAGGCGCGGGCCTTGTCATCCAGCGGAGTCAGGTCGTTGGTGTCCTCAGTGGTGGCACCCTGCTGGAGGTGGTTCCGGTCGGCGACCACGCAGAGGTTTGCCAGACGGCGCTGGGCGGCGAACATGAGTGCCTCCCAGTTCGAGCCCTCCTGCAGCTCCCCATCCCCGGTTAGGACGAATACGCGCCGCGGCGAACCATCCAACTGGGCCGCGATGGCCTGGCCCACGGCGATCGGCAGTCCGTGGCCCAGCGGCCCGGTGTTGGCCTCAACGGCATCCACATACAGTCGGTTGGGGTGGCCGTTGAGTCGAGACTCGGGCTGCACAAAGGTCTCCAGTTCGGCCACGTCCAGCAGACCGGCGGCAGCGAGTGTGGTGTACAGGGCGCAGGCCGCGTGTCCCTTGGACAGGATCAGGCGATCACGCTCGGGGTCCTGCAGGTTCTCCGGAGTCACGTTCAGGACGTGGAGGTAGAGGGTCGCCAGCACATCCGTGATGGAGAACTCACCGCCGAGGTGACCCATGCGTGCGTTTGCCACCAGGGTGAGGTCCTTGCGGCGGATGAGACGCGCGCCCTCCTTGATATGCGCGATCACCTCCTCCCGGCTCATATCGGGCGTGGTGCGCCCGACAACGGGCAGTTCAACAGAAACTGTCATTGTTCTTTACTCCTATAGCGATGCGGGTGATGGGACGCTCCGAGGCGTCAGGCCATGCAGGTCAGCAGCGCATCCTGGACGACGCGCTGCGCGGCGAGCGGGTCCTGTCGGGCCTGGGCATCCGCGAGGGCGGCCTCGTCGAGGTTGTCCAGGGCACGGTGCAGCGCCTTGAGGAAGCGGATGGAGGTGCGGGCGTTGTCGACGACGTCTTCGCGGAAGGGGAACTGGTCGAGCTGCCACACGCCCTCCCAGCCATTCTTCTTCAGCGTGTAGAAGAACTCGAAGATCTCGGTGATGTGGACGGTGCCGACGACCATGTCGTCGTCCCAGCCGCGGTAGTTGTCGTTGACGTCCATGCCCCACAGCAGGCCGTGATCGATGAGCAGCTGGGCGGCCTCGGCGGGGGCCTCGCCGCCGAACAGGGCGTGTCCGAAGTCCAGGAGGACGCCGACGTTGTCCACGCCCATCTGCTGAATGCCGAGCACGGTCTTGGCGGCCGAGGACCAGAACATGTGGGTGCGGGGCTCGCGCGGCTTGTACTCGATGACGAACTTCAGGTCGGGGTTGGCCTTGGCCAGGTCGCGCATGCCCTCCACGGCCAGCCGGTTCAGCTCCTTGTAGTCCACCTGGAAGGGGTAGTCGAAGCCGTCCTGCCCGGGCCAGATCTTGACGTAGCGGGCGCCGAGCTCGCGCACGGCGTCGGCGGCGCCCTGCATGATCGCCATGGCGGAGGCGCGCTTGTTGGGGTCGGGATTGGTGAAGGCGCCCAGCTGGTGCTCGCGCAGGTAGATGTCCGGGGTGACGCCGATGGCCTTCAGGCCGGTGCGCTCCAGGGCGGCCTTGACGTCGTCAAGGGTGACGCCGGTCGTGAAGGGGTAGTTCAGGTCCACGTAGCTGATGTCGCCGACCTCGGCGGCGAGTTCGATCTGCTCGATGGTGGAGCGGGGCTCGCCGTAGCCGTCGGTGGCGTAGCGGTCTACGTAGGTGGCGAAGTTCCACAGGCCTGCGCCGAAAACGGGGGTGTTAGACATTGGTTGTTCAACTCCAGTCGTAGTTGTGTTGGTGTTCTGTGATGGTGTTTCTTGTTGGCGGGTGATTGCGACCGGCTAGGCCGGCGTGGCCCGGGAGCGGGCCAGGGCCCCGCGCCACTGGTCCCGGGCGGCGGCCCGGGCGTCGTTGTCCAACGCGGGGCGGTAGCGCCGCCCCTCCTGCTGGGAGGCCGCGGGCAGCTCCCAGCCCAGGCGAGTGAAGCCCATGAGGGCGGCCCCCAGGGCGGAGACCTCGGCGTTGGCAGAGACGACGACGTCGCGGCCGAGCAGGTCCGCCTGCGTCTGCATGAGCAGGCGTGAGGCCGTGGCGCCGCCATCGGCGTGGAGAACCTGTAAGTCGGAGGTGTCCAGGGCCTCGACGACGTCGGCGATCTGATGGGCGACGGCCTCCAGAGCGGCGCGCGCGACATGACCCCGGCTCGTGCCGGCGGTGAGTCCGGAGATGATGCCGACGGCCTGGCGGTCCCACCAGGGGGCGCCCAGTCCGGTGAAGGCGGGCACCAGGCTGACGCCGCCGGAGTCGGGGACGGTGGCGGCCAGCTCGTCCAGCTCGCGGCCGGGTTTTACGCCCAGCAGGCGGGCGACCCAGTCCATGGCGGTGCCGGAGGCGACGATATTGCCCTCATGCCCGTACATGGGTGCATCGGTGAGCCAGGCCAGGGTGGTGGAAACGCCTGTGCGGATGGAGCGGTCCGCCCCGGAGGGGATCATCACTGAGGAGCCGGTGCCGTAGGTGGCCTTGCCCTCCGCGGTGGTGCGGCAGCCGTGTCCGAACAGGGCGGCGTGGGAGTCGCCGAGCACGCCCACGATCGGCACGCCGTCGGGTAGGAAGTCCAGTCCGGCGGTGGTGCCGAAGTCGGCGTTGGAGGGGACGACGTCGGGCAGCCCGGCCCGGTCGATGCCGAACAGCTCGCACATGGCGGGTGACCAGTCGACAGTGGCCAGATCCAGCAGCAGCGTCCGGGAGGCGTTGCCGGCCTCGATCACGTAAGTGGCCTGAGCGGTCAAGCGCCCCATGAGCCAGGAGTCCACGGTGCCGATGCGGACGGCGCCGGTACCGACCCGGTCGAGCAGGTAGCGCATCTTGGGGGCGGAGAACATGGGGTCCAGGCTCAACCCTGTGGTGGAGGCGACGGCGAATTCGCGCTCCGGGGAGCGCAGCCAGTCACAGAACTCGGCCGTGCGCGAGTCCTGCCAGCCGAGCATGGGGGCCAGCGCCTCGCCGGTGGCGGGATCCCAGGCGACCACGGACTCACGCTGGTTGGAGATGGCGATTCCCGCCGGCGCACCCTCCACCCCGTCCAGGCACTCGCGGATAGCGGCGCACTGGGCGTTCCAGACCGCGTCGGCATCCTGCTCCACCCAGCCGGGGCGGGGATAGGAGACGGCAACGGGCGCCGATCCGGAGGACAAGATTGAGCCGTCGGGGGCGATGGCGAAGGCCTTGGCATTGGTGGTGCCCTCGTCGAGCGCAAGGAGATAGGGAGTCATCTTCCCCGCTTGCGTCCACATGGCCGCATTACTCATGCCTCCACTCCCTTCTGAGGAGGCCACACGAACCTCCTTGTGAATATCTATTCGACATTGAATCTGCAATACAGTTTAGCACGACGCCTCACCGCCGGGGAAGGCCCGAGCCGCTTCTGATCCGGCTCGAGCCTCCCCCGGAGCCATGTCGCCGCTCTCCGCTCCGTCAGCCCTCCTCGAGCTCGAAGAGCGTGTAGCGATCGGCGTTGGACTCGTCGATCAGGATGCAGTCCACGAGCTGCTTCTCCTTCTTCCCGGTCTCGCCGTTCTTGATGTAGGCGTCCGCCTGCTCCACGGCCATCTCAGAAATGTGCACGGCCGGCTGCATGCCAGTGGCGAGCATGGTGCCCTCCTTGATCGCCTTGACGGCGTCCGGAGAGCCGTCGAAGCCGATCACCAGGATGTCGTCGGTCTTGCCCGCCTGCTGCACCGCCGCCACGGCGCCGACCGCCATGGTGTCATTGCCGCAGATGATCGCCTGGACGTCGGGGTCGCGCTGCAGCAGGGTCTCGACCTTCTGATAGCCGAGCTGCTGGTCCCAGTTGGCCGTCTCGGTGCCGGCGAGTTCCATGTCCGGGTACTGGTCGAGCACGGAGTGGAAGGCCGTGGACCTGACCTGCGCGTTCGTGTCGGTCTCCCGGCCGAACAGCTCGTAGTAACGCCCCTTGCCCTGGAGCGTGTCGGCCAGCTTCTCCGCGACGAGCGCGGCGCCTTGGGAGTTGTTGGCGACGATCTGCGCCGCCGCGAGGCCGGCGGTGTTGATTTCGCGGTCGATGAGGAATACCGGGATGCCCGCCTCAACGGCCTTGCGGACCGCGCCCTCGGTGGAGTCGGCGCCAGCGTTGTCGACGATGATCGCCGCCGCATTCCGGGAGATCGCGGAGTCGAAGAGCTCGGACTGCTTATTAACGTCGTCATCGTGGGAGAAGGCATCCGCGGTGTAACCGAGTGCTTGGGCGGCGGCAACGGCCGCCTCCGCCTCCGTTTTGAAGAACGGGTTGTCGTGGGACGGCGTGATGACCGCGAAATAGTTGGAGTCACCACTCTTGGAGCATGCGGCCATAGAGGGCAGGAGGGGAATGGTGAGTGCTCCGAACGCCCCGGCACGCAGCACCGAGCGGCGGGAGACACGACTCATTGATGAACTGAGGGAGGTGATGGTGGATGTCATGATGAATTCCGCTTCTTTTCCGCTGGTTTCACAGTTCGACGGGGTCAGGCCGGAGCACCGCCGGGGGTGGCCACGGCCTGCTCTATGCGGGCGGCCTCCCGTTTCACCTCCTGCGCGGCCTGCGCGGCGGCGCGGGAGCGCTCGAGACGCTGCTGCCCCTGGTCGAGCATGACGGCCAGGACGATCACGAGGCCCTTGAGGAAGGTCTGCCAGAACGAGGACACGCCAACCAGGACCAGTCCGTCGTTCAAGAAGCCGATGACGAAGGCACCGATCAAGGCGCCCTTGACGTCACCACGACCGCCCGCAAGCGAGGCGCCGCCGATGACGACGGCCGCGATCGCGTTCATCTCGTAGGTCTCGCCGGCGGCCGGGGCGGCCGCGGTGAGCTCGGAGGCGATGATGAGACCCGCCAGCGCGGCCATGCAGCCGGAGACCATGTACACCCGCATCTTCACGCGCTTCACGGGCACGCCGGAGAGCTCGGCGGCGCGTTCGTTGCCACCGACGGCATACAGCCAACGGCCAAAGGGAGCGCGGGCGACTACCAGCGCGACGACGATCGCGAAGATGATCATCAGCCAGACGCTGGTGGGCAGTCCGAGTGGACGGGACACGCCCAGGAAGGAGAATCCGGTGTTGCCGAAGGCTCTTCACCTGCCAGGTCGGGTAGGTGGTGCCCTTGGAGATCAGCAGGGCCGCGCCGCGCGCCATGTACATGGTGCCCAGGGTGGCGATGAACGGGGCGACATTGAATCTGGTGATCAGCAACCCGTTGATCGCTCCAACGAAGGTGCCCACCACCAGCGCGACGATCACCACGACGAGCACCGACGGGTAGGCATTAATATCAAACACCGACAGGTGCATGCCCTTGAGCATCACGCCGGCAATGACGCCGGACAAGCCGACGATTGAGCCGATGGACAGATCGATGCCGCCGGTGAGAATGACCAGCAACATGCCCAGGCTGAGCAGCGCGTTGTAGGCGACGTGCTTGGTCATGGTCACCAGGTTGGTGGCCGTCAGGAAGGAACTGGACAGCGATGCGAAGATGACGATCAGCACGAGCAGGGCGATGAAGGCGCGCTGCGCCATCAGAAACTCGCCGATACTCCGATTGCCTATGCGCAGGCCGGACTTCTGGGTGGATGCGGGTGTCATGCTTGCTCCTCGTCCTTCGTGTCACTCGCCGCGTTGTGGTTTGAGTTCGCGGCTTCGTCGTCTGTAGCTGTGATCTGTTCGCCGGTTGCGGCCATTACCTGGTCGCGGGTGGTGGTGCGCGGGTCTAAGTCGGCCACAATGCGTCCACGCGCCATGACGATCAGGCGCGTGGAGGCGCCCAGGGCCTCGGATAGCTCTGAGGTGGCGAAGAGAATGCCGACCTTGGTACTCGCGACCTCGGCCATGGTGGAGAAGATGTCCGACTTGGCACCGATGTCGATTCCGCGCGTGGGCTCGTCCATGAGCAGCATGCGGGGCGCGGTCATCAGCGCCTTGGCGATGACCACCTTCTGCTGGTTGCCCCCGGACAGGGAGGTGATGCCGATATTGGGGGACTCGGTCTTGATGCGGACAGACTCGATGCCGTGGGCGACCTCCTTGGCCTCCTGCCTGCGCCTGACCTGCCCGTTGCGGGTGAGGATGCGCAGCGCGGCCAGGCTCATGTTGCGCCCCACGCTCATGAGTTGGACGATGCCGTCGGCCTGGCGGTCCTCCGGGGACAGGACCAGCCCCGCGTCGATCCGCTCGCCGATTGGGGCGTGAGCCACATCCTTCCCGTCGAGCAGGATCCGACCGGAAGCAGCGGCATGCCGTCCCGCGAGAGTCTCCAGGAGCTCGGTGCGCCCTGCCCCCATGAGCCCGTAGATGGCGACGATCTCGCCCTCACGTACCGTGAGTGAGAGATTGTCGACGGCGATGCGCGAAGGATTCGCCGGGTCCGGCACCACCAGATCCTCTATTTCTAGGATCGGCTCGCCCGGAGTGGCGGTGATTGCCGTAAACAAGTCGGATTGATCGCGTCCGGCCATGGTCTTCACGATCCAGGGCAGGTCCACATCCGCCATGGGAGCAGTGGCCACATGCCGACCGTCACGCAGGATGACCGCGGTGTCCGCGATCTCGAGGCACTCGTCCATGTGGTGGGAGATGTAGACAATGGCCACACCATCGGCAGTCAACTCCCGGATGATGCGGAAGAGCACCTTGACTTCCGTGGCCGAGAGCGCAGAAGTGGGCTCGTCCATGATGAGCACGCGTGCCCCCTCGACGAGGGTGCGAGCGATCTCAACGAGCTGCTGTTGACCCAACCGCAGATCACCCACAAGGGCGTTGGGGTCGATCGGCTCCTCCAGGCGAGCCAACGCCGCGGCGGCCCGCTCACGCTGTTGTGAGCGGGAAATGCCGGTAGGCGAGGCAATCTCGCGGCCGAGGAAGATATTGTCAACCACCGAGAGGTTGGGGCACAGGTTGAGCTCCTGATGGACGATGGCAACACCGTGCGCCACGGCATCGGTGGTGTCAGCGAAAGTGATGGGCTCGCCGTCGAGCTCGATCGTGCCGGAGGTCGGCGGCTGCACCCCAGAGAGGATCTTCATCAGGGTGGATTTGCCGGCCCCGTTCTCTCCGATGAGGGCCACCACCTCACCGGCGTGGATTTCGAAGTCGACGCCGCGCAGGGCGTGTGTAGCCCCGAAGGCCTTGGTGATTCCACGGCCGGCGAGGACGACAGGAGCGTTCTCGCTAACGGTCATGACGCCACCTCAATTGAGATGGGGGTGATCACGATGTGTGCCGGGTCTGAGTACGCAAAGCGCCCACGACGGTGATCTCCTGGCCGACCATGGAGCCCAGGTCGTTCTCGGCGAGCACTCCGGTCTTGAGGGGATCGTTGAGAGACAACCCCACCTGGGCGTAGTCGATTTGGTTCTCGAACATGTCGAAGGTGACCTCGCCGGTGACGTCCCGTAGCGCCGTCCCCATCACAGCGGGACCCGTCTGGACGGAGACGGTGACGCCGGAGGGAACGCCGTCGACGGCAAGATTGACCTGACCGAAGCCGCCCTCCTCCACGGTGCCGGTGGTGGTCACGGCGAAGGTGTAGGCGGCTTCACCGTCGCGTTTACCGAGCTCCTCACTGGTGCCCTCCGCATCCGCCTGGAGGTCTTCGAGCAGCCCCACCAGGTCGGTGGCGTTGTCATTGATGTAGGTGATGGTGGAGTCGTAGTGCTCATTGGCGTATGCGACCGGATCCGTCGATCCGGCCGTAAGCACGGCTTCCGCCTCCTCCGGAGTCATGAAGGTGGTACCGAAGAAGCAGATGGCGAGTATCGCCACCGCCCCGACGGCCTTGACTATGACGCCCCAGGGACGCCCGCCTCGTGTCCGATTCGTTCGTGCCACCGCTTTGAGCCTCCTCGCTCTGTCGCGGCGGGTCAGGGGACGGCCCGCCAGCGTGGACATATCCATTCATCTGTGAATGATAGAAACAGTGTCGTACTGTATCCCGCTTCTGTCAACCACGCATCGCCACCGAAGACGGGGCACGACGATGCAATAGGCCGGCTTCGCCGCCGAAGAGGCACCGCCGGCCAGCACGTGTGTGTGCCGCCGAGAACGCCCCGGCGCCGCGCACTCACGGGTCGGTCGGCGCCCTCGGCGACGTCGCTGTGGCAGGCTCAGGCAGATCGCCGCGTCAGAGCCTGATGGGTTTGATCGCCCCGTAGGAGGCGGCCGCACCTGGGGATAGCACCGCAGCCGAGCCCGCCCGCATGGCCTCCGAAACCGCACGTTCGAAGTCGAGCCCGAGCGCCAGAGCGGCCGCCAATGCTCCAACAGAGGCGTCCCCCGCACCGGTGGTGTCGACGACCGGCCCCGCGGAGATCGCCTCAACGTGAGCACCCTGAGGTTCGCCGGCACTTGCGGCGTCATACCGGACGGCGCCGGCACCCCCGAGGGTAATCAGTACCCGGCGTGGACCTCGCCCGGCCAGCTGGGCGGCGACGTCGAGCGCCTCCGCAGTATCGCGTGGAGCGGAGCGCCCGAGGACCAGTCCGGCCTCGGTTTCATTGACCACGAGGATGTCGACCGCGGCGAGATCCTCCGCGTCGATGTCATAGACCGGCGCGAGGTTGAGGATTGTCGTCGCCCCGGCCGCGCGAGCGGAGGCGATGGCGGCGGCATTGCCGGCGGCCGGGATCTCGCCCTGGAGAACGACTACGTCTCCTGCTCGCAGAGCGGCGGCGTCGACCTGCTCCGCCGCAACCCGCCCGTTGGCGCCCGCGTCAATGAGAATCGTGTTCTCCCCGGAGGCGGCCACGGTGATGAAGGCGGAGCCAGTGGTGCCCTCGTCCACGAGAAGACCGGTGACGTCGACACCGTGGCCGGCGAGTTCCTCGCGCAGGGCAGGGCCGGCGGCGTCGGAGCCCACGCGTCCGACGAAGCGCGCATCCGCCCCGGCATGGGCCGCAGCCGCGGCCTGATTGGCACCCTTGCCGCCCAACCGGTAGCTGAGTGAGCGGGTATAAAGGGTCTCCCCCGGCTCGGGGAAGCGGTCCACGGTGACCGTGACATCCTGGTTGATGGAGCCGATTACAACTACACGTGCGGACATGTTGCCTCTTCCTTGTCAGTCCTGCGGCCCGAAAGCGGGCAGTACGCCCTTGGTGAGCAGGTAGCAGCCGTACGGCCGGGTCTCCTGGGTGTGAACCACGGCGGAGGCGGAGCGGGCGGCCTCGTAGAAGTCGAAACGTTCCATGGAGGCGCCGGAGATCTCGCGCCCCTCGAGTTCGGTGGCCACGGCAAGAACCTCGCGGGTGACCTCGCGCAGTTCGGTGTCCCCCGCACCGATCATGTAGCGCACGGGCGCTTCGACGAAGGTGTCGAGCGGCATGAGCTCGACCACCAGTCGCACCGCCTCCGGGCTGTTCAGGGACGGCATGGGGATGACCGGCCGGCCGGTGGCGTAGGCGGGGTAGTTGGAGTCGACGACGGCGATGACGTCGCCATGGCCCATACGGGCCAGCACGCCCAGCAGTTCGGGCGTCATGAGGGGGTTGATTCCTTTGAGCACGATTCTCTCCTTTGAGGGTATTGCCGATGGTGCTAGATCACCATAACCGGCTCTTCCGGTTTGAGGGCGCGAGGCGTGATCGCCCCGGGTAGGGTCCGCCGTACAGCAGCAGTCCCCTCCCCGCGTTCACCATAGGCCTCGAATTCAGCCCTTCACCGCGCCGGAGAAGGCGCCGGAGACGAAGTAGCGCTGGAACAGCAGGTAGACGATCAGCACCGGGATCGCCGTCATGATGATGAAGGCGTTCAGCGGGCCGTAGTCAGTGCCGTGCTGGGCGGAGAAATTCTGCACAGCCAACGGGATGGTAGCCATCGAACCAGATTGCAGGATCGTGGACGCCATGGCGTACTCGTTCCACGTGGATACGAAATCCAGGACAAACAGCGCGGCCAGCGTCGGCTTGATCAGCGGGCAGCAGATCTGCCAAAAGATGCGGAAGGTGGAGGCGCCGTCGAGCCGGGCGGATTCCTCGATCTCATCGGGTATAGCCCGGAAGGAGCCGTAGAGCATGAATACCTGATAAGGCACCCCGAAGGCGAGGTACGGCAGAATTAGGCCCACATAAGTGTCCAGTAGGTCCGCCTTCAGCAGCAGCTGGAACATGGGACCGAGGGCAACCTGGATGGGCACCATGGAGCCGACGGCGAAGACGGCGACGATCCACTTGGCCCGCCGCATGTGGATGCGGGCCAACGCATAGGCAGCGAGCGCTGCTAGCAGCAGGCCCAAGGGCACTTTGATGACCGAGACCAGCAGACTGTTACTGCCGCTGATCCACAAGTCGCCGGTGTCCACAGCGTCGGCGTAGTTGCTCCAGAGCCACTGCGAGGGCAAGCCGAGCGTAGATCCACTCGCCAGATCCGCCCGACTCTTGAAGGACGTGAGCAGCATGACGGCGAAGGGCACCAGCCAGAACGCCGCCGTGACGAGTAGTGCGACCCACAGGCCGATGGTGACCCAGTCGCGCGGGGGCCGGTTCGGCGCGGCAGCAGTCGCGCCGTCGTCGGGACCGGCAGTGGTGCGAGCAACGGGAATGGCAGTCATGTCAGTCCTCTCCTCTCATGGACCAGGCCAGGTAGGGGACCACCAGGCACAGCGAGAGAATCAGTAGGACGGTGGCGACGGCGCCGCCGGCCCCGAAGTTGTGGTTGGAGAAGGACTGCTGGTAGGACCACAGGGCCAGGACCTGGCTGGACTGCGCCGGCCCGCCCCCGGTCATGCCGACGACCAGGTCGTAGACCTTCAGCGAGTTGATGATGGTCAGGATGACGACGACGATCGTCGTCGGCCGCAGCGCCGGCCAGGTTACGTTGCGGAAGACCTGCCAACGACCGGCGCCGTCCACCTTGGCGGCATCCACGAGTTCTGCCGGTACCGACTGCAGTCCGGCGAGGAAGAGCACCATATTGAAGCCGACTCCCTGCCACACCGAGGCAACGAAGATGGAGTACAAGGCGGTACGCGGATCGCCCAACCATTCATGCGCCAGGCCGCCCAGGCCGATCGCCTCGAAGGCCTGGTTGATGACGCCCATGGTGGGGTTGTAGATCCACCGCCAGATGGCCGCCACTGTGATCGAGGCGAAGACACTCGGGATGTAGAAGATCGAGCGGAAAGCGTTACGCCCCCAGATGCGCTGATTGAGCGCAAGGGCCATCAGCAGGGAAAGCACCATGGGAATCGCGACGGAGAGCACCACCCAGATCATGGAGTTCCTCAGGGCGGTCCAGAAGACGGTGTCCTGGGTAAGCAGGTACCGGTAGTTCTTGAGTCCGACGAACTCCTGCGGGGCGGTGGCGTAGCCGGACCAGGAGAAGAAGGACAACCGTACCGAGTCGATCATCGGATACAGCAGGAAAATGCCGTACAAGAAAACCGCCGGCGCCAAATAGGGTAGGGAACGCAGCACACGGTGCTGCTTGATGGCCCGTGGAGGCGCGGAGGCCGTTTGAAGTGTTGCCATGGGGAGTTCTTTCGCTGAGGTTGTTGCACGGATCGGACCTGATCGGGCCCGACCATTCGCGCGGTACAGGCCCGATCAGGAGTTGGCGTCAATGAACTTCTGCATGGCGGGTCCCGCATCCTCGGGCAACATGTCACCTATGAGGACAGCGTTCTGGATGCGCCAGTATTCGGTCGTCTCGTCCAGGCTGAGGGCCTGGTCGAAGTTGTTGTACATCTCTTCGGAGGAGTCCAGGATCGGCGGCCAAAGCGCGTCGAGCGGATTGTCCTCCGAGACCTCGACGTCCTTGTTCACACTCACCGCAGCCCAAGCCCCGCCGCTACCGCTCATCTGCTCGGCCGAGGTGACAAAGTCGAGGAAGGACGCGGCCAGGTCGGCCTTTTCGGTGTTGGCGTTGATGTAGAAGCCCTCGCCGAATCCGTACAAGCGGCCGGTGCCGGTGGGGAAGGGGAAGATACCCACCTCTTCGGGATCCATGCCGTTATCCACGCACTGGGCATCGAACCAGGTGCCCTCCAGGGCCATGGCGGCCTGCCCGTTCCAGAACAGGAGGCTGGAATCGTCGTTGGAGATGGACATGTAGCCGTTGTTGAAGTAGTTGTCCGCCCAGGTCTTTAGTTCGGCAAAGGCCTCGGTAACACCAGCCTCGGTGTCCCAGCCCGTCTTGTCGGTGACCAGAGTCCGGGCGATGTCGGCGCCGCACTTGGTCTCTATCAGAGAGTCGAGCAGGCGCATAACGTGCCAGTTCACGGTACCACCGAACTCGATCGGCGTAATGCCAGCAGCCTTAAGAGCCTCACAGGCGGCGATGAGTTCATCGTAGGTAGTCGGCTCGGCGGTGATGCCAGCCTGCTCGAAGAGGGTTTTGTTGTAGTACAGGCCCTGCGCCTGCAAGGTCCAGGGCACGCCGTGGTAGCCGCCGTACTGGGTGATGCCCGCGAGAGAGGCCGCGGTGAAGCGGTCCTCCCAGCCGTACTGCGCGTAGTAGTCGGTCAGGTCCAGGCTCATGCCGGCATCAACGAGGTCACCGCCGAGTCCCGGGCCCTCCCAGTACCAGTAAATGTCCGGCCCAGCTTTGGTACCGGAGACCTGCCGCATGGACTCCTTCAAGTCATCCGTGGAGTGAGTCTCATAGTTGACCGTGATGTCGTTGGCCTCCTTGAAGGCAGCTACCAGTCGGTCTATGTCCTGCTTCTGTGAGTCCTCGAGCGCGCCCAGCCAGAGGGTGAGCGAGTCCGTACCGCCTCCCGACGATCCTCCTCCCTGGCGGCCGCAGGCGGCGAGAGCGCCGGTGGCGAGGAGGGCGGCGCTAAGGCCGAGGGCGTGGCGGCGGGTGAGCGTTGCTTTCATGATGTCCCCTTGACGGTGGGGCCGCCGTGCGGCGTCAGTGCTACACGACAGCGCGAAACGAATGCTCATTCAACAGTGAATGAATGCTGTTAAGCATAACACCCACGCCGCACCTGTCAAGGCCTCGCACACTCCAAACGGATACCGAATCCCCAACTCTTCCGTTTATACCCGGCAGGCGGAACTGCCGGTGGTCGATGCGCGCACAATCAGTTCCGGTTGCGGGACACCGACGTCGGCCTCCTCCCCGCCGGCACGGGACACGGCCCGACGCAGAGCGGCCTCCCCGATCCGCTCGAAGTCGATGCGCGCGGTCGTGAGTGGCGGATCCATGAACTGTGCATCGGGCATGTCGTCGAATCCCGCGATGGCGTAGTCGCGGGGCGCCAGGACGCCCCGCTGCCGCAGCTCGCTGATGAACCCCAGGGCGATAGTGTCACTTCCAGCGAACACGGCGGAAAACGATCCCACCTCAGCCCGCCGAGCACACTCGGCCCCGGAGGCGGCATCCCACTCCCGACTCTCCAGCACCGGCAGTCCCTCTAGGCCGGCCGCTTTCATTTCCGCCTCGTAGGCACGCCGACGGGCAAGCGCCTGTGCCCGGTCGGACGGCCCCGATACGTGCAATATCCGGCGATGCCCCAACGCGATCAGGTGCCGCATCACCGCGCAGGAGGCCTCATAGGAGTATGCACCGACGGCGTCGACGTCCCTGTCCGGCAATTCGGCCAGGGTCACCACCGGGACCGCGCCGTTGACGTAGTCAATGATCCGCTTGATGCTGCCGTAAGGGGAGCCCACAATAAGGGCATCCACGCGCATGGACAGTAACGTGTCCACCTCCGTCAGGAGAGCGGACCAAGACTCGGCACTCGCGGCGGGATCGCTCTCCATGTGGGAGATCATCACCGCCTGGCTGGCCTCCCGGGCCGCCCGCGTCAGGCCGCTCATGATCCCGGCATTACCGTAATTGAGCGGGCCGAGCAGCACCAGCCCGATCAGATTGGTGCGTTCGGCCTTCATCTGGAGCGGTAGGCGATTGCGCACGTATCCCAAAGCACTCACCGCGGCTTCCACGCGCTCCCGCGCGTCGGCGGAAACGTATCCGCCGTTGAAATAGCGCGAGACGGTCTGCGCGGAGACCCCGGCGGCACGGCCAACGTCGACCATGCTTGGGCGTCTGCCTGCCGCGCGAGCCATGCTGTTTGAGTTCCTCTCTCGGGTGCACCCGGCCGCACCGAGTCACGCCATAACCCGTATCTACTACACGCTCAGGATAACCAGCCCCTCGACCGCTCACCGCGACCCGCCATCGTCCAGGTCGCACTTCAGTCGCGCTGCCGTGAGGAGGGCGAATGATCCCGGCTGGGTATCCAGGCGCCTCAACCGCGCGGCACCCGTACGACGACGGCGTCACTCGCGCCGAGCGATTCTGCTCCTCTCAGCACAGTCTCACCGAGCATCCCGGCCACATCGACGGCCGTCCCGAGGTCGCGGTTCCCACGGTTCGTGAGCGTCCAGTAGTCGGCCGCATCGCCGCGGCGGACGGAAGCGATCGCCTGACCGCGCAGCGATTCGGGCAGATCCGGCTCGATCCCCGCTTCGGCGAGCAACTCCTCAACCAACCCGGCCAGGCCCTCGCCCTCCAGGCGCGTGGACACATAGGTCGCCGAGCCCGCACCCACCGTGCGCCGCGTGACGGCGGGTGTGCCCGGCTCAATGCCGCGGGCCCGCTCATAGCGACGCAGCACCCGGACGTCGGGATCAACAGTGTCCACCCGCTCGGTCCACATGCGCCCGATCGCGCCGCCGGACAGAGTCGCATGGTCGCCGTCGAGCAGGGGGCCGAACTCCTCCACGCGGATGCCCAGCAGCTCGCGCAGCGCGCCGGGGTAGCCGCCGAGGATGACGTGATCGTGCTCGTCCACCGTCCCGGAGAAGTAGGTGGTCACCAGGTGGCTGCCGCCCGCGACGATGGCGCACAGGCGCTCGGCCAGATCGGCGGGCATGACGTGCAGCAATGGCGCGACGACAAGGTCATAGCCCTCCAGGTCGTTGCGCGCTGTGACGACGTCGACCCGTAGCCCCGCTGCGACCAGCGCCCGGTACCAGTCCAGCGCCTGGCCGCGGTAGTCCAGGCGCGTGTGCGGCAGGAACTCCTGCGTCAGCGACCACCAGGACTCGTAGTCGAAGACGACCGCGGCGCGGGCGGGCAGCGCGGGACTGCCGGTTACCTCGGCCAGATCCTCCAGGCTCTTGCCCAGGGCGACGACGTCGCGGAACAGGCGCGAGTCCTCACCGGCGTGTGGGAGCAGGGCGGCGTGATACTTCTCGGCACCCGCGCGCGAGGCCCGCCACTGGAAGAAGCAGATGGCATCGGCGCCGTGGCCCAGGTGTGTCAAGGAGTCGCGCATCAGTTCGCCGGGCAGTTTGGACGGATTGACAGGCCGCCAGTTAACCGCCGAAGTTGAGTGCTCCATGAGCCACCAGGGCCGTCCCTGCATGATGGCGGAGGTGAGCGAGGCGGAGAAGGCGAGCTCATCGATGCCGCCGGGGCGCGGGTCCAGGTAGTGGTCGTTGGAGACAAAGTCGACGGCGTCAACCCAGCCGGATAGTCCATGGCGGCGGTGTCGCCCATGACCATGAAGTTGGTGGTGATGGGGATGTCTGGAGTGATCGCGCGCAACACCGCGCTCTCGGCGCGCAGGTAGTCGCGCAGCGCGTCGGAGGAGAAGCGCCGGAAGTCGAGCAGTTGGCTGGGGTTCGGCTCGGAGGCTGCCAGGCGGGGCGGAAGGATCTCCTCCCACTGATAGTAGGTCTGCGACCAGAAGGCCGTCCCCCAGGCGTCATTGAGCGCTTCCAGGGTGGTATAGCGCTCGCGCAACCAGGTGCGGAAAGCAGCGGCGGCATCCTCGGAGTAGTCGTAGGCATTGTGGCAGCCGAGCTCGTTGCTCACATGCCAGGCGATCAGCGCGGGATGGTCGCCATACCGCTCGGCCATGCGGCGCGTCAGTTCCAAGGCATAGCGGCGGAAGACGGGTGAGGTGGGGCGCGGCGGCACGTCGGAGGCAGGACCTGTGCCCCGCCCGCCGGTGCGCCGCCCCGGGGCGGGTCAGGAGACCGCGAAGCCCTGCTGGTTGCCGTAGGTGATGCAGGCCTGCTGCCAGGCGGACAGGCCGTCGGCGATGGAGGTGGTGCCCTTGGACTCGTAGGCCTTGCCGACCGAGTCGTTGAAGATCGAGTTGGCGTAGGCCTGGAAGGGCAGGAATGACCAGCCCTCGGTGACGGCTTCGGCGGATTCGGCGAAGACCTCATTGGCCTTCTGCCCGCCGAAGTAGTCAAATTGGGTGCCCAGGAACTCCTCGCTGGTCAGGTCTGCGGTGGTGGCCGGGAAAGCGCCGTTGGCGATACGGCTGGCGACTCCGGCCCCGGCGTTGGCGTACTCGATGAAGTGGTAGGCCAGCGCCTGCTTGTCGCTGGCGGCGGTCACCGCCAGCGAGGAGCCGCCCATCTCCGAGGAGGCGGTCTCCCCCGCTTCCCAGGACGGCAGCGGCGCCACCCGCCACTTGCCGGCTCCGGCCTCGACGCCGCCGACGAATGATGCCGGCATCCAGGCTCCCATGGCGAGGGAGGCGATGGTGCCGTCCCCCAGGCCCCGGTACCACTCGTCGGACCAGTCGGCGCAGGGGTACAGCAGCTCCTCCTTGATGAGGGTGGTCCACAGCTCGGCGTACTTCTGGGAGGCCTCCTCGCTGAAGTCAATGCCAACTGTGGTGCCGTCCACCGTGTAGGGGCGCGCCCCAGCCTGCCACAGCAGGGAGAGCGTCTTGACCGCGTCGCCAATGTCGTTGGCGATGTACTGCTTAGGATTGGCGGCATGGATGGCGCGGGCGGCGTCGAGGTACTCGTCCCAGGTGGTGGGGACCTCGACGCCGGCCGCGTCGAATACCTCCTTGTTGTAGAACAGCGCCATCGGCCCGGAGTCCATGGGCAGGCCGAAGATGCCATCAGCGGAGGCGACCGACGACCAGGGGCCGGAGGAGTAGGAGTCGGCCAGGTCGGCGGCGCCAAACTGGGTCAGGTCCGCGAGCGACTCAGACAGGGAGAACTGCGGCAGAGCGTAGTACTCGATCTGGCGATGTCGGGGATGCCGGACCCGGCGGAGATGGCGTTTTGCAGCGCCGTGTACTCCTCGACATTGGTGCCGGCGTTGACCAGCTCGACCTTCACATTTGGGAAGTCATGCTGGTACTCGGCGACGACGTCGGTGAGCGTAGGTTCCCAGGACCACACGAGCAGCTCCCCGCCGGCCGCGGCGGCGTCCGCCGCGGCCGAGGGGTCGACTTCCGCGGTACCACCCGTGTCCGAGTCGGAGCCGGAGCAGGCTGCGAGGGTGAGGGCTAGGGCAGAGGCCCCCAGAGCGGACAAGGCGCTGCGGCGGGTCAGATCAACGGACATGGTGCAACCTTTCCTCTTGATTCGAGCGGAGCGTCGGTAGTGGGGCGCGCGACGCGGTCAGGAGACCGTGAAGCCCTGCTGGTTTCCGTACGTGATGCAGGCCTCCTGCCAGGAGGCGAGGCCCTCGGCGATCGTGGTGGAGCCGCCCGTCGTGTAAGCCTTGCCCACGTGGTCGTTGAAGATCGAGTTCGCGTAGACCTGGAAGGGTAGGTAGGTCCAACCGGGCAGCACATCCTTGGCGGCCTGGGACAGGACCTCGTTGGCCTTCTGGCCCCCGAAGTACTCGAACTCCTTGCTCAGGAACTCCTCGGAGTCGAGCTCGGCCGTCGTGGAGGGGAAGGCCCCGCCGTCGATGCGGATCTGGATGCCGTCCTGGGCGGAACAGAACTCGACGAAGGAGTAGGCCAGAGCCTGCTTGTCGGAGGCGGCCATGACCGCCAGGGAGGAGCCGCCGTTCTCGGCGCAGGCGGGGGTGTCGGCGTCCCACCGGGGTGGGGGGCCACCCGCCACTTGCCAGAGGCGTTCGGCACGGAGGAGGTGAAGTTGCCGGGCATCCAGGCGCCGGTGACCAGCGTGGCGATGGTGCCGTCGCCCAGGGCCTGGAACCACTCGTCGGTCCACCCGGAGATCGGCGCGAGCAGCCCCTCCTTGATCATGGTGGTCTGGAGTTCGGAGTACTTCTCGGCCTCATCCGAGGAGAAGTCGATGGTGACGTTGGTGCCGTCAACCGTGTAGGGCTGGACTCCCGCCTGCCACAGGCCGGAGAGGGTCGCGCCCGTTACCGGAGACGTCGACCAACACGGATCCCGAGTGCGACATGTCGTAGTGGGCCGTAGGAGCAGGAACCCCATCGGCAGCCACCGCGGTCGCAGCATATGCGATGTTTGCGCAAACAGCAAGGCCGCCCGTACGTTCTCCGCATGCTGCCTCCCCAGCCTCGCCGAGCTGACGCGACTCGACACGCCGAGTACTGGATCACCGCCGGCCCACCCGGGATGCCGGGAGACCCTCCGGGGCCGTCGTCCGGCCCGCGCGCCATACAGACACGCTCAGATACGAAAGGTGGTCGGCAGCTGCTCGAGCTGCCGACCACCCCGTAGTCATCCCGGTGACGAACTCGCCACTCCGTTACACGGCACTGCGGCGCTTGCCGACGATGTCCACCGCGACGGCGAGCACCAGCACCAGACCCTTGATGGCCTGCTGCCAGGCGGAGTCCACGGCCATGATGGACAGCCCCATGTTGAGCACGCCCATGATCAACGCACCGATGATGGCACCCGATACGCGCCCCACGCCGCCGGAGACTGCGGCCCCGCCGATGTAGGCCGCTGCGATGGCGTCCATCTCATACAGGTTGCCAGCGGTGGAGACCGCAGCGCCGGCGCGAGAGGTGGTGACGATGGCCGCCAGCGAGGCGAGGAAGCCCATGTTGACGAAGACCAGGAAGTCCACACGCTTGACGTTCACGCCGGACAGTCGGGCGGCCTTCAGGTTGCCGCCGACGGCGTAGATGTGGCGTCCGAACACGCTCTTGTTCATGACGAAGGAGTAGATGAGGATGACCGCGCCGACGATCACCAGGACGATCGGCGTGCCGCCGGCCGAGTACGCGAGCAGCATGGTGAAAAAGCCGATCGCGGCAGCGAATACCACCAGGCGCAGCGCCACCACGCCGGCGGAATCCACCGCCCGACCCGCGGCGCGATTGCGGCGCCGCGAGCGCAGCTGGGTGAACACCAGGCCGGCGATGGCGAGCAGGCCGATGAGGATGGTGACGCGTCATAGTTCTTGAAGTACCCCAGCCAGGCTGGCAGCGAGCCGTTGGCAATGCTGACGAAGGGCGCGGGCAGCCCGGACACGGTGCGCTGTACCAGCACCACGGTGAGCCCGCGGAAGATGAGCATGCTGCCCAGGGTCACGATGAAAGCGGGGATCTCCATGATCGCCACCCAGAAGCCCTGCCAGCAACCGATGAGCAAGCCGATCACGATCGCCACCAGCACCGCGAGCGGCCAGGGCACGCCGGAGTTGACCACCAGCAGCCCGATGACGCCGCCCACGAAGCCGACGATCGAGCCGACCGACAGGTCGATGTGCCGGGCGATGATGATCATGACCATGCCGACCGCCAGGATCATCACATAGGCGTTCTGCTGGATCAGGCTGGCGACGTTGTTGGGTGCCAGCAGCAGCCCACCGGTCAGGATCTGGAAGAAGATGATGATGGCGACCAGAGCGGCCAGAATGCCGTACTGACGCAGGTTACGTCCCAGGGATTCGCGCAGCTTGGTGCCGGTTGAGCTCATTTGGTTCACTTCTCCGTCCCTTCCTGATCCATGTGCGGCGCGGGCTCCTGCCCGCCGGCGTCCTTCTCGATGGTCATGAGCTTCATAAGGTTCTCCTGGGTGGCCTCGGCGCGAGGCAGCTGCCCCGTGATCCGGCCTTGGCTCATCGTGTAAATGCGGTCGCATATCCCCAGGAGCTCGGGCAGCTCCGAGGAGATGACGAGAATGGCCTTGCCGGAGTCGGCCAGATTGTTGATGATCTGGTAGATCTCGTATTTGGCGCCGACGTCGATGCCGCGGGTGGGTTCGTCGAGTATGAGTACGTCGGGGTCTGAGAACATCCACTTGGCCAGGACGACCTTCTGCTGGTTTCCGCCGGAGAGGGAGCCGACCGGGGTGGTCAGCGAGGTCGTCTTGGTGCGCAGTTCGCGCCGGTAGCGTTCAGCCACCTCCGCCTCTGCAGCGTCGTCGACGATGCCGCGGGAAGAGACCTTGTCCAGGGCTACCGCCGTGGTGTTGGTCTTGACGTCCTGGATCAAGTTCAGGCCGAGTACCTTGCGATCCTCGGTGACGTAGGCCAGGCCGTTGTCGATGGCCTGCCGCACGGTGGCGGTGGAGATCTCCTTGCCGTCCTTGTAGACCTGACCGGAGATGTCGGTGCCCCAGGAACGCCCGAACAGGCTCATGGCCAGTTCGGTGCGCCCGGCCCCCATCAGCCCGGCGAGTCCGACGATTTCTCCGCGGCGCAGGGTCAGGGCGGCGTCGTCGACGACCGCGCGGGAGGTGTCGATGGGATGGTGCGCGGTCCAGTGCTCAATCCTGAGCACCTCCTCCCCTACCTGCGAGGTGTGCTCGGGGAAGCGACTGGACAGCTCGCGTCCCACCATGAGGCGGATGATCTCGTCCTCGTCAATCGCGCCTTCGCCGTGCAATGGGGCGGTGCCGACGGTGCGGCCGTCACGGATGATGGTGGTGCGGTCGGCGATGCCGGCCACCTCCGCCAACTTATGGGAGATCATCACCATGGTGATGCCGCGCTCGCGCAGCCCTCGCATTAGGTCGAGCAGGTGGGCGGAGTCGTCGTCGTTGAGGGCGGCGGTGGGCTCGTCCAGGATGAGCAGGCGCACATCCTTGGACAGGGCCTTGGCTATCTCCACCAGCTGCTGCTGGCCCACACCGAGGTCCGCAACACGGGTCTGCGGGCGGATGTTCAGGCCAACCTCCCGCAGCAGTTCGGCGGCCGCCTCGTTGGTGGCGTCCCAGTCGATGATGCCGCGGGTGGCCTTCTCATTGCCCATGAAGATGTTCTCGGCCACGGACAGATAGGGGCTCAGCGCGAGTTCCTGGTGGATGATGACGATGCCGACGGCCTCGGAGTCGCGGATAGAGCGGAACTCGCGGACCTGACCGTCGTAGACGATGTCGCCGTCGTAGGTGCCCCGGGGCCAGACCCCGGAGAGCACATTCATCAGCGTGGACTTTCCGGCGCCGTTCTCACCGCAGATGGCCAGGATCTCGCCGCGGCGGACCTCCAGATTGACGTCATCCAGCGCTTTGAACGCGCCGAAGGCCTTGGTGATGTGCCGCATTTCGAGGATGGCGTCCGCGGACGGCGGCGCTTCCTGGGCGAGCGCGGAGGCACGCGGGCTCTCGGACTCAGTAGCCATTACAGCCCCACCTCGCAGCGGTGTAGTAGCCGGAGTCGACCAAGACCTCGCGGACGTTGTCGGCGTCGACAGTCACCGGGTCGAGCAGATAGGACGGCACCACCAGTTGGCCGTTGTCGTAGGACTCGGTGTCATTGACCTCTACTTCCTGTCCCCGGGCGATCTGGTCGACCATGGTGGCGCAGCGCTCCCCCAGCAGGCGGGTGTCCTTGAAAACCGTCATGGCCTGGCGGCCCTTCACGATGTTGGACACGTTGGCCTGGTCGGCGTCCTGCCCGGTAAGAACGGGCCAGTTGTCGTCGTTGTAGCCGGCCGACGCCAAGGCCTGTCCGATTCCCAGGGCGATGGCATCGTTGGGAGAAAGGATGACGTCGACGCGCTTGGCGGTGGAGTAGAAGGAGTTGAGCCGGTTCTCCATCTCCGCCTGAGCAGTGGTGTTGGACCAGGCCTGGATGCCGATGGACTGCCAGTCGTCCACGCTCGAGGGCAGCTTGCCCGAGGGGCACACGAGCTTGCCGGACTCGATGTAGGGACTCAGCACATCCCAGGCACCTTCGAAGAAGAAGCGGGCGTTGTTGTCGTCCGGAGAGCCGGCGAAGGGCTCGAAGTTGAAGGGGCTGGACGCGTTCTCCAGGTCGAGAGCGTCGACGATGTACTGCCCCTGCATGGCCCCCACGTTGTAGTTGTCGAAGGTGACGTAGTAGTCGACTGCCTTGGTGTCCCGGATGAGGCGGTCGTAGGCGATGACCTTGATCCCGAGGCTGGCAGCGCTCTGGAGTACCGGCCCGAGCGCGGAGCCGTCGATCGCGCCGACGACGATCACCGCCGGCGACTTATTCAGCATAGTCTGGATCTGGGAGTTCTGCTGCTCGACCTTGTTGTCGGCAAACTGCAGCTCGACGGAGTAGCCGAGCTCCTCGAGCAGCCGTTTGAGGTTCTCGCCGTCGCGACTCCAGCGCTCCAGGTTCTTGGTCGGCATGGAGACGCCGATCAGCGCTCCTTCGCCGCCGCTGACGTCGCCGTAGTAGTCGGCCGTTCGCTCCGCGGTACACGCCGCCAGCAGCGCTGCCGCCGCGGCGGACCCTCCCACAATAAACGATCTGCGCGACAAATCATGCATTGAGGCCTCCTCGCCTCGGATCAGGTTGGCGAACCTTGCGGTCCATTTAGTTGCACGCTAGCACTTATACGGAGTCGCGACAACCCGCCGAGCAGCACCGAGGTCGCTCACGCCCCGGGAGCAGCCGAGACGTTGAGCCGCACCGGTACCAGACCCGACGCGCTTGCGTGTGGTGTGTCGGCGTGTGAGACTTTGTAACATCCTGATGACGAGCGCTTGCCCCTTTAGGAGTCACTGATGCGTCGTTTCCGTACGGGTTCATTCGGACTGCGTAGTGTTGCTGCAGGCGTTGTGGTGCTGCTGCTGGCTTGTGGGCCTCTGGTGGCGTGTTTGTCGGGTTCGGATGAGGGCAGTCTGGATATCCCTACTTATGACCCGGAGGCCTGGGCGTCGGCAGAGGCATCGGAGTCGGCTGCTGCTGCCGAGGCGTCAGCGTCGGCGGCAGCCTCGGTGGAGGCCGCAGGCATAGTCACTGCGGAGTCGCTGTCCACTGAGCGGCATGTGATCACGTCGATCCCGGAGGATCTGGATGAGAATCAGACCGAGATCCTCAAGGCGTTCGTCCACTATGACGAGGTGACCTGGAACGTCTGGTTCACCCGCACTGGCATCGAGGATGCCGAACCCCTCATGACCGCCGAGGCATACCAAAGACTTAAGAACAACGTGGACCAGACTGTCGCCGGACACACCGACGGTACGGTGAGAGTCGCGGTGACCTCGGTGTATCTGACGCCCCTCTACGATTCGCCGCCTAGCCTCGGGGTTTCGTGGTTGAGGGGCTGAGGCAGGGGTGAAGGTGTCGTTTCGCCTGGAATAATGCGGGTTGCTGAGATCCGTCATGTTTCAGGGGAAGGACACCTTCGAGGTGAAGACTACAGCAGGGTTGTACCCGTTGGTGGACGTCGAGACCGGCCGGGTCAACGCGCTCGCTCATGGTGGTGGAGTGCTGCTGACCGAGACGGTGCGCGCCTGCGGGCTGGACGTGCTGCTGTCACAGGCTCTGGCGCCGTAGTCCAAGCCGCTGGCGCGCCATGACCCGGCTAAGGTCGTCCTCGACCTGGCGCTGTCGCTGGCGGTCGGCGGCGACTGCCTGGCCGACGTCTCGCTCCTGCACGCCGAGCCGCAGGTGTTCGGGCCCGTGGCGTCGGCGCCGACGGCCGCTATCAGCGCCCAGCGGCCGCTGGTCATCGATATCGACGCCACCTTGGTCACCGCCCACTCTGACAAGGACGGGGCGGCACCGACCTTCAAGAATGGCTTCGGGTTCCACCCCTTGACCGCGTGGATCGACCATGGCCTCCAAGGGGCCGGCGAGAACGCCGCGATCATGTGCGGCCCGGAAACGCGGGATCGAATACCGCCGCCGACCATGAGGCTGTCATCGCCGCGGTGCTGGCCCTGGTGGGCCTGGGACCCAGCCCCGGACGCAAGGTGCTCGTGCGCATCGACGCCGCTGGTGGGACCAAGGCCACCCTGGCCGCCCTGGAGCGCAGACGGGTGTCCTACAGCGTCGGATTCACCCTGCCCAGTGACATGTCGCGGATCTACAGGCTGATCCCCGCCCAGGCTTGGACCCCTGCCTACAACGCCGACGGGGACCCCCGCGAGGCGGCGGACGTGGCAGAGCTGACGGACCTGCTCGACCTGGACGGGTGGGCCAAGGCCATGCGTGTCATCGTGCGCCGCGAAAGACCGCACCCCGGCGCCCAGCTCAGGTTCGACGACGTCGACGGCTACCGGCTGACCGCCTTCGCGACCAACACCAGGACCGGCCAGCTCGCCGACCTGGAGGCACGCCACCGTCAGCGCGCCAGATGCGAGGACCGTATCCGCTGCGCCAAGGACACCGGGCTCGATCACATGCCACTGCAGGCCTTCACGGCCAACCGCATCTGGTGCCAGGTCGCGGCCCTGGCCTGCGACGTTCTCTGAAACATCAAGGCTAGCCGCAGCCCCGAACCCTCCAGCCCCAAAACTCATCCCATCGGCTCATCCCATTGACGGACATTTCAACGCCCCATTGACGGGCGAAGCACACTGCATATACGCTAGTCAATACACGCGATGAAGCGTAACACGAAAGGACCCACCCTGATGACAACAAAGCATCCTAGCAGAAGAATTAGTGTCGCCTGCCTCGCGGCCGCCATATTCTTCACAATGTCAACCAATGTCGGAGCGATCGAACAGTCACCGGAACAGGTGACAGAAGATCTAGTTGCCGAAGCACTCGCAAACGTCAAGGACCATGATACGACCCTCATTTCCCAGCCGATCAACTCACAAGGAACTGGAATAACCAGTTTGGGCGGCGGAACGATTGATGTACCTGTAGACGGAAATGAAGGAATCACCTTCATCGACGAGGACGGCACATCGATTAACATCCAGCTCCCCGACATCGCAGACGCGGAAGGCGCCGAAGTTCTTAGCGATGGCACGGTGGTGTTCCCCGACGAGGGAGCCGCAAACTCCGTAATCATAACAGACCGCGGAGTTCAGATGCTCACTACGATCAATGACAGCGACGCCCCTACGCGATACTCGTACGACATCGACCTTCAATCCGACCAACACATTGAGCTCATTGATGGCGGTGCGGTTGTTGTCGACGAAGATGGGACAGCGGTCCTTGCTGCGGGCTCGGCATGGGCAACCGACGCCGAGGGGAAGAATATCCCCACCTGGTACGAGATTGATGGGAACACGCTCACGCAGGTGATCGACCATACATCCATAGAGGACACCGTTTACCCGATCGTAGCAGATCCGATCTGGCTTGCACCCTGGATGGTCAAGTGTCTTGTCGGCATCGGAATAGCAGGCCCGCAGATTACTGCGATCGCCTCAATGGGAAACCCAGCATCAATTCTCACAGCCTTCGGACGAGGAGCATTTGCCTGCGTAGTCGGGAGGTGAATCGAGATGATATTCATGCGACCGCGAGCCGCGGATCTTGCCTCCAGAATCCGAGTTATCGATGCGCAAATCGCTTCACACCCACTCGGCTCTGATCGAGTGCGTGCGGCCCACCGCATCATTGAGGAGTGCAATCGCGATGAGGATAGTGCGAGTCGCGAACTGGAGCGGATGGGCTTACCGAGTTTGCAAGAGCTCGGCTTACTCCAGGTCCGGCACACATTGAGTTGGTGGCGCCTTCACCGCAAGCGCAAGATACTGATCCGCCGTCTGGCGCGTCTGCACGGTTGACCCGCACGCGAGTTGCTTTCAACCATTGCGTTTTCACGTCTTGATACTTGAGGCCCGGTTGTACTCCGCATTCCTGCGC
Organism: Actinomyces ruminis; assembly: GCF_002154335.2. Classification (GTDB taxonomy): domain Bacteria; phylum Actinomycetota; class Actinomycetes; order Actinomycetales; family Actinomycetaceae; genus Actinomyces; species Actinomyces ruminis. The sequence goes on along the minus strand of NZ_MTPX02000040.1, from coordinate 40,796 downwards.
GACTACAACCGGGCCTTTTGCAACCCTCACCAGATCCGCACGCGATTCACCCCCGGCACCAGACCGGCCAGCGGCCCGGCCGGGTAGGCGGCATTATGCTCCTTGACCCGGCCAACCAGGTCGACGTCGGCGAAGGCCTCGGTGCCGTCGGGGTTCTCCCAAGCGGCATCCGGATACCAGGCCCGCCCCAAGTCCCGTCCGGCGATCGTCGTCGAGGCGGCCGCGGCAAAGGCCTCCGACAGCTCAATCACCAGTTCCAGGCCACCACCGTCGGCGTCCTCGATCACGACATTCACCTCTCCGAGGTGGACCGGCCGCGTCTCCCGCGTATAGGCGGGAGCGCCATTGCCGTAGACGTTGTCGCGCACGTGCACCGGCAGTTCCACGCCCTCGAAGCGCTCGTGGTCACCCTTGGAGGGGTCATTGACCTGCGCCAGATAGGCCTCCACCCCGTGGGGATGCGCATCGAACAGGGCGGTGCCGTCGCTGATCTTCCGGTGCGCGGGCGGATTCACGAAGCGGCCTCGCCCACGATGGACAGGAACAGGTTAGCGATGTAGCGGTCATCTCCGCCCCGGATGGCCGCATAGCCGGCGACCTGCGTCGAATGCGGCAGGTGATAGGGGGTGGGGCGCTCGATAATGGGCTGGTTGGCGACCACGCCGAGCAGCAGATTGTTGACATACGCCCCGCCCTGGGAATGCCCCTCCAGCGAGACCGGCGAGGCGAAGACGTTGTGGTCCACGAGGTAAGGGCCGTGGCTGACCTCAATGAACAAGTCGCGGGTGTTGCGGCGGTACACATTGCGCATCACGCGCGTGCCCTGTGCCTGCCAGTCCAGCCAGGTGCCCAATGTGCAGTCCTCGATCAGGTTGTGGCGCAGGACGGTGTCGATGGCGGCGTGGAGTTTGATGCCGGCGATCTCGTAGCCGTAGAACTCGCGCTTGGTGGCGATGTGGTGGATGTGATTGTCCTCGATCACGGAGAACACACAACCCAGGTGCCCGACGATGCCGGTCTGCCCGCAGTCATGAATGTGGTTGCGGCGCACCACGTGCGAGCCGATCAGCTCCTTGGACCAGCCCACCCGGCGGGCGGCGAACACCGCCTCCAGTTGGTACTGGTAGCCGGGCTTGTCCAGGCGCTCGGCCGCCCAGTTCGCCCCGGAGGAGTTCTCCTTGCCCAGGGAGATGGCGGAGCACTTGGCGTCGTGGATGTCGCAGTCCTCGATCACCCAGCCTTGGCCCAGTTGGGGCCGATCAGCCCCGGCTGGTCCGCCGTCGGCGGCGCCCACGGGGTGGCCGCCTGCGCTAGTTCCAGGCCGCGCACGGTGATGTAGTTGATATGGTGCGCCTCCGGGTAGAACACGCTACGCCGTACGTTGATCTCTACCAGCGACTGATTGGGGTCCGCCGCCCCGAAGTTCGCCCACACGGTGGTGGTCTCCTCCCCCACCTCGGCATACCACACGCGCCGCGTCCAGTCCGGATCGCGCACGGGCTCGGGCGTGCCGGTCCACTGATCCACGTCTTGCGTGCGCCGCGGCGGGGCGTCCACCTGCTCGCGGCTGGTCACCTCGAACAGGCTGCGCCCGTTCAGGTACACCTCCCCCAGATGCTTGCGCGGGGCCTGCCGGGAGGCGTAGACGATCCAGTCGCCCTCGATCTGCTCGGCGAAGGGGTTGAAGTCGCCGAACAGAGCGCACGGCAGTTCCACCCGCCAGACGCCGTCGCCCTCGTGCTCCCAACCAGTAACGATCTCGGAGCCCTTGATGACCGGATGTTCGCCGGGGGCGGCGGCGAAGGTGATGCACCGGTCGCCGTCGAGTCCCGTGCGCGGGGGCCGCACCCACTCCCGGTAGGTGCCCTCATGGATAAGCACGGTGTCGCCGGGCATGGCGGCGCGGGCGGCACGGTTGATGGTGCGGAAGGGGGCGGCGGCGTCGCCGGGGGCGGTGTCGCAACCGGCGGGGGATACGTGGAAGGTGGTGGGCATGTGGCGCTCGTTTCTGTGATTCTGGATGGCGGCTGGTCACGCTCAGCGCTGGGGGTGGACCATGCTCTTGAAGGTGGTGGGGGCGGGCTTGTCCCGCAGCGGTATTTCAGCGTCGGCCAGCCCGTAATGATCGGTGGCCAGGGTGTCGAGGTCGACCTTCCCGGAGGCGACCAGCTCGATGGCGGTGGGCCAGGTGTTGTTGTAGCGGAAGATGCCGGTGACGTTGACCTCGTGGCTGGTTATGTATGCCACCGGCAGGAGCATGTCGTCATCCCCCATGCCGATGATGATCGCGGAACCGCCCGCCTCAACACGTTTGATGCCGTCGACGACGGCCGCGGTCACGCCGGTCGCGTCGAAGAAGGCTGTGAAACTGCGCCCGTCGAGCGCGGCGTCGCCGGGGGCGCAGGCCTCGGTCGCGCCCAGCTGCACCGCGGCATTACGGCGCTGTTCCACGGGGTCGGTGACAACGACGGCGGCGGCGCCGTAGGCCCGGGCGACCTGAGCGACGATGGCGCCGATGGGGCCGGCACCCGCGATGAGCACGCTGTCACCCACACCGATGCGGGCCTTGCGCACCGCGGCGATGCCGACGCTCAGGGGCTCGAGCAGGGCGGCGGCGTCGAAGGACATGTCCTCCGGGACGGTGTGGGCGAAGTCGTCCTGAATCAGGGCGTACTCGGCGAAGCTGCCGTCGATGGGCGGGGTGGCGTAGAACTCGATGTGCGGACACAGGTTGTACTCCCCGCGCTTGCAGTACTTGCACACACGGCAGCAGCGCTGCGGCTCGATGGAAACGCGCTGGCCACCCGGGCGGGATCAACGTCGTCGCCGACGGCCACGATCGTGCCTGCGGACTCGTGCCCCAGAATCATGGGGGCGTTGACGACGAAGTCACCGATCCTGCCGTGCTGGTAGTAGTGGACGTCGGAGCCGCATACGCCCACGGACTCGATGCGGACGAGTACCTGATCCGGGTCCGGGGAGGGCACCGGCCGCTCCTCTAGGACCACGACGCCGCGCTCCCTCAGGACGGATGCGCGCATGGTTTCCGGCAAAACGGTTGGCTGCAAGGCCTGGGACATGTCTTCCTCTTTTCTACTGGGCGGTTGTTTCAGGTTGTGGTTATTTGCCGACCCCGGCGGTCAGACCGGCCACCATCTGCCGGCGCCCGAAGGCGTAGGCAACGATGAGCGGCAGGGCGGAGAGCACGACGGCGGCGAGGATGGCGGGCGTGTTGGAGGAGAAGGCCCCCTGGAAGTTCCACAGCGAGAGCGGCAGTACCCGCTTATCGGCGCTCTGGGTGAGCACCAGAGGAAAGAGGAAGCCGTTCCAGACGTTGAGGCGTCGTAGATGGCCACGGTTACCAGTGCGGGCCGGCACATGGGTGCTGCCAGGCGCCAGAGCATCTGCCAGTCGGTGGCGCCGTCGACCCTCATCGATTCGAACAGCTCCCGGGGCACGTCGCGCAGGAAGTTGGTCAGGATGAGCACCGAGATGGGGATGGCGAAGGCGACCGAGGGCAGGATGAGCGCCCACAGGGTGTCATACAGACCCAACTGCACGATCAGGTAGTAGACGGGCACGATCGTCGCCTGGATCGGGATGGCGATGCCCAGCAGGAACAGGGAGAAGATCCGGCTGGAGAAGGCGGTGCGGCTGCGCACGATCACGTAGGCGGCCATGAATGCGACCACCAGGATCACGGCGACGGTCGCCACGGTGACGATGACCGAGTTGAGGAAGTAGGTCCAGAAGTCATTGGCGAAGACCTGGATGTAGGCCGCCAGGGTCGGATTGCGTGGCAGCGACAGCGGGTTCTCGACGTAGTAGTCGGCCTGGGTGCGCAGGCTCGTGACAATGATGTAGTAGATAGGGACGACGGCGATCAGCAGCCAGATCCAGCCGAACAGACCACCGATCAGGTTGGGGCGGGTGCCCCCACGGAAGGCTTTCATCACACGGCCCCTTCCATGTCGCTCTCCATCTTCGAGCTGCCGGACACGTGGTTGAGCAGCCAGGCGATGAGCAGTCCCACGACGACGAGAATCACGCCGATCACGCTGGCCCCACCCATGTTGTAGGAGCGGAACCCGGTCAGGTACATGTCCAGGGGCAGCACGCGAGTGGCATTTCCCGGACCGCCTGCGGTCATCACGAAGATCAGGTCGAAGTAGGTCAGGGAGCCGGTGATCATCAGGGTGGAGGAGGTGATGATCGTGTTCCGCAACTGCGGCAGGGTGATGTAGAAGAAGTTCTGCACCCTGCCGGCACCGTCGATCATGGCCGCCTCGTAGATGCTGGCCGGGATCTGGCGCGCCGCCCCCTGATAGAGCAGGGAGTGGAAGGGGACGAAGCACCAGGCGATGACCACCATAATCGTGGGCAAAGCCAGGCGCGGATTGCCCAGGAAGTCCTGCGACAGGAACTCCAGGCCGAAGGCCCGCGACATGCCGAAGTTGGGGTCAAGGAGCGCGGTGAAGGCGATGCCCACCGCGGTGGCGCTGAACAGGAGCGGCAGGAAGTACAACACCGCCAGCACGGCGCGGTAGCGCTGCTGTCCGGCCATGAAGACTCCCAGCAGCAGGCTGATCGGAGTCTGGATGACCCAACACATGACCGTCATGATCAGGGTCAAAACGATCGCATGCTGGGTAGTGGCGTTGCCGAGCATTCGGGACCAGTTGCTCGTGCCTGCGAAGGACAGCGAGCCCAGGCCGTCCCAGTTCATGAAGGACAGCACGAATACGCCGATCAATGGTACGAGGGCGAAGCAGCCGAAGAAGATCAGTGCGGGCGCGGCGTACCAAGCGAGGGGCCCGCGCCTGCACCGCGGCCGGACGCCCGCCGGCGGGCAATGGGATTAGCCATGATTGATCCTGTGAGACATGTGTGCGGCTCCCCCGGCTCTCACAGGGTCGCGTTCATATTGGCGACGAACTGCTCGGGCGTTGTCTGCAGCAGGAATATCTGAGAGAGGTTGGTCAGCAGTTCCTGCGCCGCCGCCGAGGACAGCGCCTGGTCCCAGGACTGGGTGAAACTCCCGGCGTTCTTGACCATGTCATAGCCGTAAGCGAGATACTCGGCATGCTCGGAGGCGGCAATGGCATCGTCGGCGTCGAGAGCCGCCGGAATGGTGCCGGCCGCCACGAGCGCCGCGATGTATTCGTCGTTGTAAAGCTCCTCGTTCAGATAGTCGATGGCGATCTGCTGGACCTCTTCCGAACCGCCCGCGGCAACCGACCAGTAGTTGGCGGGGTTGCCAACGATGTTGGACAGATCACCGGTGCCGCCCGCGACCGAGGGGAAGTCCATGTAGCCGAGGTTGCCGGCGCCCATGAAGTCCGGGGCGTCGGTGAGGAAGTTCGCATAGACCCAGGAGCCCTGCAGGATCATCGCCGCCTTGCCGGTGTGAATCAGGGCGAGGTCGGCGCCGGAGTCGGCGTCTACAGAGCCGTAGGAGTCTCCGAAGCCGCCGGCCCTGACCAATTCCTGAATCTTCTCAAGCGCCCCGGTAATGGCCGGGTCCGACCAGGCGTCCGACTCCCCGGCGACGATCCTGGCGAAGGGCTCGGGGCCGCCGATGCGGTCCGTCAGGTATTCGATCCACATCAGGTAGGGCCACTGGGAGGAGCCCGCCTCCGCGAAGGGGATGTATCCGGCGGCGGTGAATTCGGGAACGAGGGCCAGCAGCTCATCCCAGGTGGTCGGCGGTTCGGCATCGATAGCCTCGAAGGCGGGCTTGGCGTAGTAGAGCATGACCGGCTGGGCGTTGTTGTTCGGCAGCGCATAGACCTTGTCATCGATCTTGCCGGGATCCAGTAGCGAGGGAACAATGCGTTCCTGCGCCGCGGTGGTGGTGTCGGTCAGCTCGATGACCTGCTCGTTGGCGACGTAGTCGGCCAAGGTTCCGCCCGCCCAGTTGTAAAGCAACGTTGGGGCATTGCCGGCGCCGACGGCGGTGCGGATCTTCTCCTTGTATGCGTCGTTGGCGAACCACTCGGTGGCGATCGGCTGATCAGTGTGGGCTGCATTCCAGCGTTCGAAGGACTCGCGGAAGGTCTGTTCCGGACCGCCGGTCAGGACCCAGGCGGTGGCGCCGTTTCCGGCAGAGGCAGTGGATCCGGGGCGGTTGCCGCATGCGGCGAGAGCCGCGGCAACGCCTGCCACTACCAGGCCACCGGTCATCTGCCTACGAGTGATCTTGCTCTGATGCATGGTTGCTCCTCTCGGGCCGAGTCGGCGCGGCGACAGTGCCGCACGACAGAAGTGGACAACAGCGTCCGCTCACGAAAACGTTTTCGTTTGTTTCACCGACAAACCGATCGTACGTCACCCTGATCGCGCCAAACAAGGCCAATTCGCGTCGCATTAAATCACGACTTGGTAACACTGGCGTCGGTGATGGCTAGCGAATGTGAAAATAAACGAAAACAACGGTTCACTCCGAAGAAGGCACCCATGACTCGCCCCCGCTCCTCCGGACCCACGCAGGCCGCCGTCGCCGCCCGCGCGGGAGTATCCGTGGCCACCGTCTCCAAGGCACTGCGCGCGGATCCTGTCATCTCCACGCCGACCCGTACGGCTGTGCTGGCCGCCGCGCGCGAGCTCGGCTATCGCACCCCAATCACCGCCTTGCCGGGCACCCCCGCCGACAATGCCACCCGCCCAGTCACGGCCGTCTTCGACACCGTGGATACCCAGTACGCCGCCTACGTGCTGCGGGGTCTGCTCGAGGAGGCCGAGCTCGACGGGGTCTGGCTGCGCGTTCGCCATATCGGCTCGTCAATGGACCAGCTCGATCAGGCGCACCTGCGCACGTGGGAGCGCAGCGTGCTGGAGGTGATGCCGTCCTCCTACGGCGTCGTGCTGGTAACCACCGGCGTGACCTCGGCAATGGTGGAGGCCTCCGGAGAGCAGCAAATCCCCCTGGTAGCCATTGACCCGGCCACCGCGGTTCCCGAGGGAACCTCCTCGATCGGCGCGACCAACCACCGCGGCGGACAGCAGGCCGTGGCACACCTGCTCGACCTCGGGCACCGCCGCATCGGCATCATCACCGGACCAACGGGATCCATACCCGCGAACGAACGGGTCGCCGGATACCGCAGCGCCCTAGCGACCGCCGGCATCGCCCCGGAACCCGAGCTGGTGCGCACCGGACGCTTCGACTACGACTCCGGCCTGGTCCACGGCGGGCACCTGCTGGACCTGGATGCACCGCCCACCGCCGTCATCGCCTGCTGCGACGCCGCCGCGGTCGGCGTCATCGAGGCGGCACGGCGCCGGGGTCTGCGCGTGCCCGAGAACCTGTCGGTGGTGGGCTTCGACGACACCCTCACCGCCACGGTCTGCTCCCCCAGGCTGACCACCGTTCACCAACCCCTGGTCGACATCGGCGCCGAAGCCATGCGCACGGTCATCCGCCTGGCCACCTCGCGTGGCTCCCGGGCCCTGTCCCCCATCGAGCTGGCCACCAGCCTCGTGGTGCGCGACTCAACCGCACCACCCCTGCACCCCTAATCGGCTTGTCAGAAAGGCAGTCCCAGCCTACACAGTAGGTGCGACAGGAGTCCGAGGTAACCGCGCGCCACTCCAGCTGAAGTACGACGGGAGGGCGCGATGGCGTCCCAGCGCACCCTCCCGCGGCGCCGACGGGTAGCGTCCCCCGACCGGCGCATCCCGTGGCCGGGTCGTACCGCCCCGGTTACGGGAGTATCAGGCCGTGCGGCGTCTCGCCCACAGCGCCGTCGCTCCGGTGAGCAGTAACAAGGCTGCAGCTGGCAGCGCCAGGAGTTCGGCACCGGTGCGCGCCAGCGGACCCCCACCGGCCTTCGGCGACGGCGCCGCGCCCACCACCGGGGTTGCACTTGCCGCCCCCGAAGGCGAGGGCAGACCGGCTGCGCTGGGCGCAGCCGAAGTCGCAGGTTCTGTAGCGGTGGCCGAGGGCTCCGCGGTGGACGTCGGCTCCTGTGTCGGTTCAGGCACGGTGCACTCCTGCGGCGTCGCCGGAATCTCCTGGCCGACGGCGGCGGCGTAGGCCCACTTACCGCGGTAGTACGGATCGAACAGCAACGGGTCGCCCTCGTAGAACCGCCACGACCCGGAGTCGACCAGCCCCCACAGTGTCACCGAGAACAGGTCCCGCTTGGCATCCTGCTCCGCGAAGATCTCGAACAGCCGCTGGTAGAAGCGCCCCTGGTCCAGCAGGGTCTGAGTGTCCACGGGCGTGCCGGTGCGAGTGGGGACGTCGAGCTCGGTGACCGCCTGCACCAGCGGCAGGTCGTCAAAGGCACTCATGGCCGCACCGAAGCCCTCGACGTCGTCGTCCAGCCAGGCGTGGAACTGGTGCCCGACGCCGTCGATGGGGACGCCGCGCGCCAGCAGCCGCTCAATGAGGGCGTGGTAGCGCCCGGTCTTGGAGGAGGCGTCGGTGCCGTACTGGGTGTTGTACTCGTTGATGAACAGCGTCACCGGATGCTCGGCGCCGGGGGCGGCGTAGGTGGTGTTGAAGGCCTCGTTGGCATAGATGAAGGCGTCGTCAATGAACTCCTCCCCCAGGACCTGGTACCAGTAGGAGTCGCGCAGCCCGCCGGTCTCGGGAGAGGGACTGTCCGCGATCACCTCGTTGACGACGTCGAAGGCCACCAGCGGGTTGGTGTCCGAGCCGAACCGACCGTACTTGTCGGACAGATACTTGGCCACATTGTTGATGTGGGTGCGCATCCGCTCGCGCAGCTCGGCGCGATCGGCCTCGGAGTCAGCCGACAGGAAGGTGCCGTCCTCGTGCTGGAACAGCCAGTCCGGGGTCTGGGAGTGCCAGACGAGTACGTGCCCGTACACCCTGCCGCCGTTCGCCTGTGCCCAGTCCATGACGGCATCGGCCTCGGCGTTCTCGGCGACGAAGCTGTGGTCGCTGTTGTACCAGGCCTCCGGCTTCATGAAGTTCTCCGGGGTGACCTGGTTGAAGTGCCGGTCGAGCAGCTCCAGGGACTCGCCCTGCAGCGTGTTTGCGGTCACCGCCACTCCCACCGGATAGGGCAGGGCGTCGATCAGGGAGGTGGAGTCGTCAACCGGGCCGCGTCCACAGGCGAAGGCGGTGATGGCGGCATCGTCAACGTAGAAGGACGCGGTGGGATCCTCCAGCTCGATGTAGATGGTCCCGTCGACACCCTCGGGAGGCGAGTAACTTCCGGTGAGCTGCACCCACTCATCGGAGTTCACTGCCGTCAGCGGGGTGATCTCGATGTACTGTCCGTCGCTCTGGGCGGCGGTGAGCTTAGCGCGGGTGGGGGCTGTCCCGTCCGGGAGGCGCACCCAGGCGGTGACTTCATAGGGCTGCCCCGCCTCCATGTAGTCCCCGATGGAGATCTCCACGCCGTGCCAGGCCTGGGTGCGGCCGGTTACATACAGGCTGTTCCACGGGCTGCGGCGGACCTCGTTGGTGGTTGTGGTGGTCACACCATCACCGCGTGGAGTCCAGGGCATATCGGGCTGACTGGACTCGAAGTTGGAGTAGCTGACCGCATAGGGCTGGGGTTCTGCCGGAGTTTCGACGGCGACCGCCCCCACCGTCAGTCCCGCGGTGGCGACGGCGGCCGCAGCAACCGCCCCAAGCAGGCGGGTTCGGCGGGCACGCCGGGTTGTCGTTATGCGCATGCGCTTGCCTTTGCTGTTGGCCTCTCTGCACGGACGAATGAAGACAACGCGGCCTTGACCCCATGTGGTGGTACGAACCGACATGGGCCCGCGCGTATGACACTCCGGGCAGGGAGGATGGCTAGGAAGGATGCCGGCCGACGCTGGCCCGCAGACATGACACTACACAAGCCGAAATACGACAGCAATGGTTTCGTTGTGTTTCGCTACGAATGCCTGAGTGACGGCCTGTTGTTCCCCATCGCGTCTTTACGGGAAGATCGTGCGCCCAGCGGCATCTGGAATCCCGCTATGGCGCAGGAAGTAGGTGCATACCTGATCCCGCCACTCGACGGCGTTGCACTCCTGGACCTGCCAGCGGCGGTCGACGTCCGCGCGGATGGCCTCGGGCACTTGTTCCCGCACCGTCTCCCAGTCCCGTCGCATGGCGCGCACCTGCTCGACTCCTTGGAAGTGGGTGTCATAGATCCGCTGTATCAGCGTCACCCCCGAGTGCGGCAGCACCTGGTCGTAGCGCAGGTGGTGGAAGAAGAGCAGCAGCCGCTCCGGACAATCCTCCAGTGACCGGTAGCGGGCCGCGAGCGCCGGCGGGTACTGCTCGGTGTAGCCCGAACCCGTGGGCGTGCGGTCAACACCGACGCCATCGCGGTCGGCGAAGTGGTAGGTGCCCCACGGGGAATACTCATAGCCATCGACGCTGGGGCCGTAGTGGCTGCCGGGAGTCACCATGAAGCCGACGCCGAGGGGGGCGGTGTAATTCTCGTACGCCTCCCGTGAGTTCAGCAGGATCCGTACCAATGCGTCATGCAGCGCTGCGTCTCCGGCGAAGGAGGCGGCAGCCCAATCCCGAGCGATGCATGCCGGGTCAGTATGCAGGTCCCACGCCAGCCGTCCGTAGCCGTAGAGGTTGGCCTGGGAGAAGGTGTTGCCGGTCCAGTTCCAGTCCCGCCCCACCCCGGCGACGGCAACGATCGCCGAACCGGATCGCCCCGCCAGGTCCTGGCCCAGGTCTGTACCACCGTCACCGGCGACGTCCAGATCCAGCACTTCTCTCCAGGCAGTGGGCAGGAAATAGGTGTCCCACTGGTGCCCGGTGTACTCCTGAGCTATCTGCAGTTCTAGAGCGGCCCTGGTGTGTCTGAGACCGAGCAGCAGTGGCGAGACCGGTTCGCGCACCTGAAAGTCGAGTGGGCCGTTCTTGATCTGCAGCAGGACATTATCGGCGAAGCTTCCGTCCAGGGGCATGAAGTGGTCGTAGGCCGCCCGGGCCCGGTCCAGGGTGCGGTCGCGCCAGTCCTGCCGGTGGTTGTACACGAAGCAGCGCCACATGACCACCCCTCCGTGAGGCGCGAGCACTTCTGCCAGCATATTGGCGCCGTCGGCATGATCACGCCCGTAGTTGAAGGGACCCGGGCGTCCCTCGGAATCGGCCTTGACCACGTACCCGCCCAGGTCGGGCACGGCGCTGTATACGTGCCCGGTGGTTTCCTGCCACCAGTGCCGTACACGCTCGTCCAATGGGTCGCAGGTATCCAGGCTCCCAGGGTCATGGGGGCGGCGAAGTCGACGGCGATGAAGGTGGTGACATGGCGACGGCGGAGTATATCGGCGATGGTCTGCACCAGGTCGAGGCGCTCGGTGAGCAGGGTCGCCTCGGTGGCGTGAACGTTGACGTTGTTCAGGCACACGGCGTTGACGCCTATGGACGCCAATAGCAGCGCATAGTCGTCGATTCGCTCCGCATCGGGTGCCAGGCCGCCAGCCTGAAAGAACACCGAGTCGCCCGCGTACCCGCGTTCGACGGTGCCCATGACTGGATGCGCTACGAGGTTGTCCCAGTGGTCGAGCATGCGCAGCGCCAGGTCAGGAGTACTGGTCGCCGCATCCCGCCCCGCCAGCATGGCCTCGGGGCCGAGTACGAGCAGCCGTAGCACCCCGTACAGGGCACCGGCTCCGTCGGCACCGACAACGGCGAGGCCGCCTGTTGCATCGCGGACGATGGTGTACCCCTCGGGTCCGGGGGGAGCGTCGGCCACGGCGGCGTGCGCTGGCCGACGCAGCGGGAGCGGGAGCCGATCCAGCTGGTCGACGGTGGCGATGAACAGGTCTGCGGCATCGGAAGCGGCGGGAGCGTCTGCGGCCAGCCGCAGCCAATCCTCCGCCGCTCGCACGACCAGGGGTTCCTCGCCCAGCGGTCGAGGCGTGTAACTGGCGAGCCAGGGTTTGGTAGCCGGTTCGAGCCACATGGGAGAACTCGTGGTGAACGGGGCTGTCGAGGTCATGTGGGATCTCCTGGTTAAGGGTTCTGGACGTCTCGGAGGACGCAACGTTCGTCAACAATCAAGCGCGTCTCAGCACGCATGCGCCTCCGGCCGGGATGGTCACCGGTGCGCCCGCGTATACCCGCGACCCGGTAAGCATGTCTGTGGCGTCTCCGGCTGGGGTCCAGTCCAGCGGCACCTGACCGTGGTTCAGCACGATGTCGAAGGTGCCGCGGGTGCCACTACGGCTGGTGTGTTCCAGTTCCTCGGCGAGCGGGTGGCCCGGGGAAGGTTCGATCAGCGAAGCGACTAAACGGCGGCGCCCAGCCTCGCTGAGCAATGCGCCGAGGCGGACCACGGTGCCTTCACCGAACTCGTTGCGGATAATGGCGGCGCCGCCCGCGAACCAGCCGGACTCCCAGGTTCCGATCACCCGCCCGCCGGTGGGACGCAGAATCTCAAATAGATGGTGGGCGGTATCGGTGGTGGCGTCGGGAAGGACCAGTTCGACGCCGTCGTCGGGCTCGCGGGCATCGCGCTCCTCGATCTGGCAGCCAAGCAGTGCGTCCACACGCTCGTCGATCAGGACGCGGCCGGTGGCGGCAGTCGCGAAGGACATGGGCCCGGCCACGAGTGTGCCGCCGGCGGCCACGTACCGCCGCAGGGCGTCGATGACGTCGTCGTGTGCCAGGTACAGGCTGGGAGCAATGATGATCTCGTACCGGGACAGGTCGTCCCTTCCATCGGTGATGTCCACCCCGCCCAGGTAGCGGGCCAGCGCCTCGTGCCATCCCTGGGCCTGCGAGACCAGGTCCCAGTGGTCGGAGAAGCCGTCGACTACTCGGCCGTACCACCAGGAGTCCCAGTCCATGAGGACTGCGGCCCGCGCCCGGACGCGGCTGCCCACGAGGTCGTCGAGTCGGGTCAGCTCTCGTCCTAGTGCGGCGACTTCACGGTATGTGCGGGTGTCGGTGCGGCCGCGATGGTCCAGGACTCCTCCGAACCACATCTCCGAGCCCGCCGGGGCGGTGCGCATTTGGAAGTGGAGCACCGTGTCGGAGCCCTGCGCGAGGGCCTGCAGGCTCCAGCGGCGTAGCACCCCCGGAGGTCGGGTGGGGTTGACGTCACGGCAGGTGGTGGCCACGGGCGCCTGCTCCATCAGCCACAGTGGCTTGCCGCGGCCGACGGCGCGCATGAGCGAGTGGTTGAAGGCCATTTCCGGCCAGGCGCGGTCGGTGCGCGGGTAGTTGTCCCAGGCGACGACGTCGAGCTCCCGGGCGAAGCGGAAGTAGTCCAGGTGCTCGTAGGCGCCCATTAGATTGGTGGTCACGGGGTGCTCGACATCGAACCGGCGCACCTGGTGGATCTCCGCCTCCATACAGGCGGCGAACTGCTCGGTCATATACCGCTTGTACTCCAGCGTGATGATCGGGAAGCCGCTGCGGTAGGGGCCGCCCCAGTGCTCGGTAAGCGCACTCGGAGCGGGAATCTGGTCGATGTCGGTGAAGCGGTGTGACCAGATCTGCGTGCACCAGTCGCGGTTGAGCTCGTCCAGCCCGCCGTGCGCCTGCAGCAGCCAACGGCGGAATCCGACCGTGCAGTGGTCGCAGTAGCAGGCACCGCCGTACTCGTTGCCGATGTGCCAGGCGAGCAATGCCGGATGTAGGTGATAGCGCTGCGCCAAGGCCTCGGCGATACTCCCGGAGTACGCGCGGAACACCGACGAGGTGGGGCAGAAGTGATGCCGCTGGCCATAGCCGTGACGCCGCCCCTCGAAGTCGACGCGCATGGTGGTCGGCTCGGCCGCCGCCAGCCACGGAGGCAGGGCCGCCGTCGGAGTGGCCAGGATGACGCCGAATCCGCGCGTGTGGACACGGTCCATGAGCGAGTCGAGCCGATCCCATTCGAAGCGATCAGGGCCCGGTTGCAGGCCCGCCCAGCCGAAGACGTTGAGGGTGAGCGTGTTGATACCGGCCGCGGCCAGCGCCTCCAGGTCGGAATCGATGGCGGCGTCGTCCCACTGCTCGGGGTTGTAGTCACCACCGTGCAGGATGTGCCCGGGTAAGTGCATTCATGCCTCCGGCGGAGTGTGCGTGCGGGGACAAGTGAACTGTTCGGTGAGTATGCGTCGCTGTCCGCGCGTGGCGGGCGCCGTCAGAGCGCACAGCGGCACCCAGAAGAGCATCAGAGTGGCGGGAGCGTGCAACGCGATGAGCAGGCCGGCAGCACCAATGCCCGCGAGGAGAAGAGTCCCAGCGGCATCGCGAATGGTCATCACGGCGGTCAGCACGAGCAGATCAGCAGTCTTGAAGTTGAATAGGCCGACAATCGTGCCCGCTCGCCCTACTACCAGACCGAGCACGGCGAGGAAGCTCAGGAGAGCGCCACGCATCCCCCCGGTGATCCCGGCCGCCGATCCGGCAAGTCCCAGTACGAGCATCACGACGAACGCGGCGATGGGGCCGAACTGGGCGATTGACCCTGTCCATCCGCGCCACAGCGCGGCGATGCGGCGACGCGCCGAGGGATCGTAGGTCCAACCCGGTCGGGTAACGGCGTAGACGACGGCGGGCAAGGCAGTGAGCGCCAACGCCCAGGTCGACGCCAGCACCAGCAGCGACCAGGCCGAGGTGCCATCGAGGATGAACATGCTTGCAGCCGCTGGAATGACCAGCGGCAGCGAACCCACTCCGAGAGCGGCCGCCTGGTAGATGATCGCGCTAGTCCGGACCAGCAGAGAGTCGGCATAGACGTCGGGGGCGGGAGCCTGCACGGCGTCGTCATCTCCGCTGGGCGACGCAGTCGGTGGGGTGGTGCGGGCGCCCCACCGTGGGGCGCCCGCACTCGGGTAGCGGTCAGCCATTGTTCTCCACGTAGGTGGCTCGGGCTGCGTTGAGGATCTCCATGTAGGAGGACACGCCCTTGGCCTCGCATTCAGTGACATAGGTGTCCCACTCGGACAGATCGCGCTGCCCAGTGATGAACTTCAGCGTCTCCTGCATGACGTAGTCCTGCAGCGGGGTGAGCAGGAGGGTCGCCTGCTCGCGCTGGGTCTCATCCAACGGCGCCGGCGGGTCAATCTCCTTCTGCGTATGGGTGGCTGCCATCTCCTCCTGCCAGGCAAGTTCCTTGTCCAGCATCATCGAGTGGAGCAGCTCGGTGGTGCCACCGTAGGCGAAAACACCGCCGGAGAAACCGTACTCGACGCGCAGGTCCTTGTCGCCGGCCGGATTCAGCCCGTTGTAGTTGATGTCATCCACCAGCGTGCGTGTGCCGTCGGCGTCCTTGTTATAGGTGGTTCCCTCCACGCCCCACTTAGCGAATTCCTCTCCCTCGTCGGAGTACCACAGCCAGTCGATGAACTGCATCATGGCCACGAAATTCGGGTCATCGGCCGCCTTTGCGGAGATCATAATGCCATTCTCAAGTCGGGTCCCGCCGATCAGCGCACCGGCGGGGCCGGCCGGCTGGAGGATCTTGACGACCTCGAAGTTGCCCTCGCCAAGCGTCTCCTTCATGGTGGTCTCGTAGGTGACGTCGTACTGGGAGTTCGTGCCGATGGCGATCGACTTGCCCGTGGTGAAGGTGTTGACGGCCGTGTCCTCATCTTGGGTGAAGGAGTCCGGATCGAGTACACCGGCATCAACCATGCCGCGGAGCATGGTGACCATCGCCTTGTAGTTGTCGGAGGTGCCGCAGAAGATGAACGAGTCTGAGTCCTCATCCCATTCGGCCATGGTGGTCATGCCCCAGGAGCCGCCGGACTGGGTGCCATAGGAGACCGCTGCAAGGTTGAGCATGCTAAGACCCTCGAATCGGTCGGAAATACCCTTCATGTCCGGGTGGCGTTCCTGCACCTTGGCAATGACGTCCTGCAGCTCCTCCCACGTGGTGGGCAGGTCCAGTCCCTGCTCGTCGAGGAGGTCCTTGCGGATCTCGAAGGTGTAGTCGGGCCAGATCTCCTCGTGCAGACCGGGCAGAACGTAGATAGAACCGTCGGCCTGACGCAGGGTGTCGAGTTCTTCATCCATCTCCCACTCTTTAACCTTCTTCTGGAAGTTGGGCATGAGGTCGAAGTAGTCCGACACCGCCAGGATCGCACCGGATGATACGAACGAAGACTCCTGCCCTGGATAGGTCTTGGGGATGATGTAGGGGCGTCGCCGGAGGAGATCAGTAGAGAGCGCTTCTGCTCATAGTCGGACATCGGCACGATCGTCATGTCGAGTGTGACATTGGTGCGCTTGGTGATCTCCTCCAGCAGCATCCAATCGGCCTTGTAGGGATAGTTGGGATGGTCCGAGAACAAGCAGCTGAAGGTGAGCGGCTGACTGGCCTTGAAGCTGGTGTCCGCGGCGAAGTCCTCCATGGCGGCGGCCGTATTGGTGACACCCTCGGCCGTCTCGCCGGAATCGGATCCCGAGCCACAGGCGGCCAGTGCGGCGGCTGCCGCGGTACTGAACAACAGGGCTCCGGCCCGCCGGCGAGTTATGGGGCGGGAAAGGAAATTAGGGCGCATCGTCGAATGCCTTTCTAGTGGTATTGGCCGTGACCGGCCTGGTGATGGATGAGTTGGGAGGAGTACGGATGGGCGGGTTATGGGGTCTGCGACGGGCGTCCGCCACCGGCCGCGTGCTGCCGTATCGGCCTTGATCAGCCCTTCACAGAGCCGAGGGTGACCCCGGTGACGAAGTACTTCTGGACAAAGGGGTAGACGCAAAGGATCGGCACTGAGGTGAGCACCATGGTCACCGATCTGAGGTTGGAGGAGATCTGGGTCTGGTCGGCGGTTCCTCCTCCGAGGGAGTCGGAGGTAGTCACTCCCGCCAGCATGTTTCGCAGGTAGATGGTTACCGGGAACAGGTTCTTATCGTCGAAGTACAAAAATGCCCCGAACCAGGCGTTCCAATTGGCTACGGCGTAGAAGAGGAGCATGGTGGCGATGATCGCCTTTGACAGCGGCAGCACGATGCGGAAGAGGATCCCGTAGGTCCCCAGGCCGTCGAGTTCGCCGGCCTCTTCAAGCTCATGCGGCAGCCCCTCAAAGAAGGACTTCATGACCAGCAGGTTGAACACGTTGATCGCATTGGGCAGCACCACCGCCCAGATCGTGTTCTTCATGCCCAGGTTGGTGATCAGGATGTAGTTCGGGATCAGGCCGCCGTTGAAGAACATGGTGAACACGGCGAAGCCGACCAGCGCATTGCGGCCCTTCAAGTCCTTCTTCGACAGCACGTAGGCGAATGCGGTGGTGAAGACCAGCGAGATGAAGGTGGCGACGACCGTATACACGATGGTGTTCCGGTAGCCAGTCCAGAAGGCCGAGTCCGACAGCACTACCTTATAGGTGGTGACGTTGAATCCCTTGGGAATGAGATTCACCTCGCCGGCGGAGATGGCGGCCTCGCTGGAGAAGGACTTAGCCACGACGTTCAGGAAGGGGAACAGCGTCACGAAGATGACGCCCAGAAGGATGAGCGTGTTAAGCAGACGGAAGACCCGATAGCTGCGCGAGTCATACTTGACGTTTTGAACAGGCATATCCGATCACCACAGACTCGTCTTGGCGAACTTGCGCGACGCGAAGTTGGCGGTCATGACCATGATCAGTCCGATCAGCGACTCAAACAGGCCGATAGCGGCCGCATAGCTGAAGTTGGATGATTGCAGACCCACACGGTACAGATAGGTGGAGATGACATCGCCGGTCTCGTAGGTGAGTGGATTGTAGATCAACAGGATCTTCTCGAAGCCCACCGCCAGGAACGAACCGACATTGAGGATAAGCAGCGTCACGATGGTAGGCCGGATGCCTGGCAGCGTAATGTGCCAGGTCTGCTGCCAGCGGTTGGCGCCGTCAATCTGGGCGGCCTCGTACAACGACTCATCAATGGTGGTGAGCGCCGCGAGGTACAAGATCGTTCCCCAGCCCACGGTCTGCCATACATCGGAGACGACGTAGATGGGCACGAAAGCCTTGGCCGTCTGGATGAAGTTGACCGCCTGGCCGCCCATGGCGGTGATCAGACTGTTGATCGGACCGTCCACCGCCACGACCTCCATGATGATCCCCGCAATGATTACCATCGATAGGAAGTGCGGCAGGTAGGAGACGGTCTGAACGATCTTCTTGAACCAAGTTCGGCGCACCTCATTGAGCAGCAGCGCCAAGATTATGGGCGCGGGGAATGAAACCAGCAGGGTTGAGAAACCGATGATCACCGTATTGCGGAACACCCGCCAGAAGGTGGGGTCCGAGATGAACATCTTGACATACTTCAGCCCGACCCATTCCTCGCCGTACATGGATCCGCCCGGCACGAACCTGCGGAAGGCAATGACATTGCCGACCATGGGCGCGTATCGAAAGACGATGAACCAGATCACCGGGATGACCACGAGCGTATAAAGTTGCCAGTCGCCCCTGCGACTACTCTTTCGCTTACCGGATCGTCCCGCACGTCTGCGGGGTCTTTTGCTGACGGCCGAAGTCGTAAGCATGGAGGGGGCACGTCGCCCCGCCGCCCGCAACGAGGGCGACTCTGCATCCACCACTTCCGCCACGACACATCACCTCCTTGTGACTTGACGATCTAGCGAACGTTTTCGCATCGACGTTCGCCAGCGACAGCCCCAGAGTAGCCTCCCATCCCTATCAGGTCAAGCCATTTGTCTTTCCATGTTTGAAATCTGGGATGCGAGATTTGCGCGCATTTTAGGGCTACTACGGACGTGGCGCGCCAGTTGCCCATTATTGCCAGGCAGCGAAACTTTTAGAGGGTCGGAGCTGAACAGCACTCACGAATCCACTGGAGTTGCCGGCGCAGGTAGTAGAACTCGCCACCCTCGTGACCGTTGTCGGGATAGATCTCAACTTCAGCCGGTCCCCCATACGCCGCAAGCGCCTGCTGCCCCCCGACTGTGGGACAGCAGGTGTCACGCAAGCCCAGACCCCACAGCGACGGGGCCTGGGCACGCCGAGCATGGTTCACGCCGTCTACATAGGACAGTGTGCGGAAGACGGCGTCGCGGCCGGTGCGACGCACCGCTAAGTAGCGCGTCAGTTCCGCGTACGGTTCTCCCTGCGCGATCTGGTATACGGCGGGCACATCGCACAGGAAGGGAACGGACACGGTGACTCCACGCAAGTTAGGAACCAGCCCCGCGACTGCGAGGGCGATGGCGCCGCCCTGCGAGTTACCCATCACGATGATGTTGCCGGCATCGATGTCTGGCTGCTCCCGCATGGCATCCACGGCGCGCACCGCGTCCGTAATCAAGCGGCGGTAGTAATATGTCTCAGGTGAGGTAATGCCGCGGGTGAGCACGCCCGGCGCCTCTGGAACGCCCGCATCAAGATCGGGCGTGTCTCCCCCACTTCCATATCCGAGCCCCTGCCCACGCACGTCAAGCAGCAGGTGAGCCACGCCAGCAGCAGCTACGTATGGATTCTCTCCCGGCAGCCCGCGCCCCCGGCCGTAACCCGGGATCTGAATCACACAGGGCAGCACCTCGCCTTCGCGGCTGGCCGGTCTGGACAACCAGGCCCGAACTCGCTGACCGCCGAATCCAGTAAAGGAGAAGTCCCAATAGCGAACTTCGGAGAGCGGTTGAGCGACGGGCGTACGCTCAACTCGCACGGCCGCAGGGTCATAGCTGCGGGCCTGGCTCAGCGTTCGCTCCCAGAAGTCATCAAAGTCCTCCGGTTCCGACACGGTCACCGGGGGTAGCGGGCCCAGCTGTAGGGGCAAAGTAGCCATGTGAACTGTCCTCCATGACGTGACGCACCTGCCGTCTACGCCCAACGCAGTCGAATTTCGGCAGTTTTCGCATCGTTTCGCGCACCTGGGAGTGTAGGCTGTTGCTCCTGTTCAGACAAGGACATCAGGATCAGGATGCGTTCCGGTAGTCGACACTCTCGCCTAATGCCTGAGTGGAGGCAGACCATTACGCTTACTGGGACAACACCTGCACAACCGGCTTCTGCTCTCAGCCAGTCGGTACCGATTCGAGAACGGAGGGCGCTGTGGTTTCGCGCGAACGCGTCACGCTTGACACCATTGCCGCGGCCGCGAAGGTTTCTCGTGCAACCGTGTCCAAGGCGATCAACGGCCGTCAGGACGTATCCGCCCGCACTCGTAGGCAGATTCTCAGTCTCGCCGAGGAGCTCGGTTACGAGGCGCCTACCCCAGCCGAACGCAACGCTCCCATCGTCACCATCGTTTTCGACACGCTTGACACCTACTACACCAATCGTGTGCTGGCAGGCGCGGTCGCCGCCGCACACGACCACGGAGTCATTCTCGACGTGCGCGCTTTCTCAAGTCGCCGGGAATCGGCTTCGCAGTCCTGGGTGCGTCGCCTGGTAGCCGAGGGGCATCTAGCACTCATCTTGGTGACCATGGAGCTCTCGTCCTCCCAAGTGCGAGCGGTCCGGACCCTACAACTGCCGGTGATCACCATCGATCCCGCTCAAGAGACCCCAGACGGTCTGTTGGAGATTTCATCAGCGAACTGGAACGGTGGCATGGCGGCCACACAGCACTTGCTCGCGCTGGGACACAAACGCATCGCTTTCATCGCAGGCCCGGAACGGTCGCTGCCCGCCCGTGAACGGTTGCTCGGCTTCCGTTCGGCCATGATGGATGCCGGGGTCGAGGTTGACCCCAGCCTCGTGCTGGGAGACAGCTACACCTATGCGAACGGTCTGCGTTCGGGCCTGAAACTACTGGATTTGGAGCCCGAGCGGCGGCCCACTGCGGTGGTGTGCGCATGCGATGTCTCCGCCATCGGGGTGTATGAAGCAGCTCGGGAACGCGGTTTGTCGATCCCCGGAGACATCAGTGTGGTCGGCTACGACGACACCTTCCTTGCCGAGTGCGCTGCTCCCCCGCTAACCACCATTCACCAGGCACTGGAGACCATGGGGGCGCGCGCCGTCGAGGCGGCGCTTGATCTCGCTGATGAGTCAGCCAGCAGCAGACGAACCATCGGTTCCGTCAAGATCCCCACCCGCCTGGTGGAACGGAGTTCGACGGCGCCGCCGCGGGGGTAGCGGCGACGCCGTCGAGCCGGGCGAAGAGCTCCCTCCGACGGTGCCCGGACACCGTTCAGGCGCTCTGCTGTGATGCCGCCACGATGGCCGCGGCCGCATCGTAGGCGGCACGCACCTCGGGCTGAGGCTCGGCGACCAGATGCTCTACCGGCCCGAGTTCCCAGACGGGCGGTTCCTCACCACCAGCGAGCACCCAGGCGGCCTGCTTCGCAGCGCCATTGGCCACGTACTCGCCCGGCTCGGGCACGTCCACCGGGACGGCAAGCACGGCAGGAGCGAGCTCACGGGCGCAGGCCCACTTCACTCCCCCGCCCACGAGCGTGACCGCGTCGATCGCGACGCCCTGGCTGCGCACCGCGTCTACGCACGCCCCCATCAGGCACAGCAGCCCCTCGACGGCGGCGCGCGCATAGTTCGCGGGGGTCAGCGAGGACAGTGTCATGCCGGTGAGCATGCCGGTGGCCTCCGGCAGGTTCGGGGTGCGCTCCCCCTCGAGGTAGGGCACATGCACCAGACCGGCGGCCCCGGGCTCGGCAGACAGTGCGAGCCGGTCGAACTCCTCGTACGACACCCCCAGCACCTGCTTGGCGGCATCCAGGATGCGGGCGGCGTTCAGTGTGCAGGCCAGCGGCAGGAAGGCACCGGTGGCGTCGGCGAATCCGGTGACCAGCCCGGAGGCGTCGTGGGTAGGGGTAGCCGAGACTGCGGCGACCACGCCGGAGGTTCCCAGCGAGACACTGGTGGCGCCCGGACGCAGGCCGAGTCCGAGGGCGGCGCCCGCATTGTCCCCGCATCCGGGCCCGAGCACCAGGTGGGTCAGATCGCGCTCCTCCCCAGACGGCGTCGTGAAGATGCCGCCGCGGGCGGCTTCCTCGTGCGGGCCGACCACGCGCGGCAGCACGATGCCGGCCACCTCCTCCTCGCTGCGGCGCAGGGCGCGTGCAAGCAGGTCGCGGCGATAGGTGTTGGTCACGGAGTCGAAGTAGCCGGTGCCGGAGGCGTCGGAGCGGTCGGTGACCAGGGTGTCGAGCGAGCTGGCACCGGACAGCTTCCAGGTAAGCCAGTCGTGCGGCAGGCAGATGGCGGCGATGCGAGCGGCATTCTCGGGCTCATGGTCGGCCAACCAGCGCAGTTTGGTAATGGTCAGGGAGGCGACCAACACGGAGCCGACAGCGTCGGCCCAGGCGCGGCGGCCGGCCGCCTCGTCGCCGTCGCCGAACTCACGGATCAGGTCGCGGGCGGCGCCGGCGCTGCGGGTGTCGTTCCACAGCAGCGCAGGGCGGATTACCTGGCCATCGGCGTCGAGCACCACCATGCCGTGCTGCTGGCCGCCCACGCTCAGGGCGGCAACGTCGTCGAGCCCGCCGACGCCGTCGATCACTTCGTTGAGTGCGGTCCACCAGTGATCGGGGTGGACTTCGGAGCCGTCCGGGTGCGAGGCCTTGGCCTCACGCACCAGGACGCCGGTGGCGGCGTCACGGACGACTAGCTTGCAGGACTGCGTCGAGGAATCGACGCCGGCGACGAGAGGCATGGGCTTCCTTCCACATTGAAGGCCGGCCGGCCGTGAGCCGATTGCTCAGCCCACGGCCGGCCACCGATTGAACTTCGGGTACGGGTTGTATTAGTCGAAGGTGCGCTCAGCTGATGAGGTGCTGAACGGCCTTCTCGTAGAGGTCGACGAAGTGGTAGTCGCGGGCAGCGGCGGCCTCGGCGTCGAAGTCCTCGTAGGCGCTGCGGTCGGCGAGCAGATCGGCGATCGTCTCTCCCTCGGCCAGAGTGGGCTCACTGAGCTCGTAGATGCCAGAAAGCTTCAGGGCCTCCTGGACGGCCGGGTCGGCGCGGAAGGCGCGGGCCTTCTCCGCGAGCTGGAGGTACATCTCCATGTTCGCTGCCGCGGACTCCCACACGCCGTCGATGCCGTCGGTGCGCGAGGCTTGTAGTCGAAGTGGATGGGTCCTTCGTAACGGGGACCGCCACCGGGGAAGCCATTGACCAGCAGGTCGACGGTGAAGAAGGCGCTGAGCAGGTCGCCGTGGCCGAAGACCAGGTCCTGGTCGTACTTCAGGCCCTTCTGGCCGTTGAGGTCGATGTGGAAGAGCTTGCCGGCGTTCAGCGCCTGTGCCAGGGCGTGGGTGTAGTTCAGACCCGCCATCTGCTCGTGGCCGACCTCGGGGTTCAGGCCGACGATGTCACCATTGTCCAGCTCGGCAATCAGTGCCAGGGCGTGGCCGACGGTGGGCAGGAAGATATCACCGCGGGGCTCATTCGGCTTGGGCTCCAAACCGATGCGCAGGTTGTAACCCTGGTCCTTGATGTACTGCGCGACGGTGTCCAGCCCCTCCTTGTAGCGGTCGAATACGGCCCCCAGGTCCTTGGAGGAGTCGTACTCGGCACCCTCGCGGCCACCCCACATGACGAAGGTGGTGGCGCCGAGTTCGGCGGCCAGGTCCACATTGCGCAGGATCTTGCGCAGCCCGAAGCGCCGGATGGAGCGGTCGTTGTTGGTCAGGCCGCCGTCCTTGAAGATCGGGTGGGTGAAGGTGTTGGTGGTGACCATTTCAATGGTCAGGCCCGTGGCGTCCACCGTGTCCTTGAGCTTGCCGACGATTTCGGCGCGCTCGGCATCAGTGGCATCGAAGGGAAAGACGTCGTTGTCGTGGAAGGTAATGCCCCAGGCGCCCAACTCGGCGAGCTTCTCGGCGTACTCCCAGGGCTTCAGGGCGGTGCGGGTGGTGTCGCCGAAGGGGTCGGCGGCCAGCCAGCCGACGGTCCACAGACCGAATGAGAACTTGTCTTCCTTAGTGGGCTTACGAACCATGGTTCCTCCTCGAGCCGGATTTTGTTCGCTCACGCAACTATGCCACGGGTGTGCGGTATGGTCAAGGTGTGTCTCAAACCCGCATGACGTCAGCGTCGCCGTCCCTCGCCCCCCGTACCCCGGCCTCCGCAGCCCCCGTCTCCGCCCGGCAGTCCAGCCTGCGGACGGCGAACCTGGCCCTGCTGGCCAGGCACGTATTCGCCGCTCCCGCGCCAGTCTCGCGCGCCGATGTTGCCGCCATCACCGGCATGACTCGCTCAACCGCGTCTCGGTTGGCCGATGATCTGGTCGCGGCCGGCATCCTGACCGAGCTGGATCCCTCTCCGGCCTCCGGACCGGGCCGGCCGGCGGTGCCGCTGGCCCCGGCCCTGGGCACCTACGTGGCCATCGGCCTGGAGGTGAACGTCTCCCGGATGGCGGTGCGCGCGATTGATTTGTCCGGTGAGGTTCTGGCCGAGCGAGTGGTGCTGGGCGACTTCGAAGCCTCCGATCCCGCCGAAGTCCTCCCCCAACTGGCGAGGCTGACCCGTGATGTGCTGAATCTCGACGCCGTACGGCGAGCCCGCAAGGTGGGGGCTGCCATCGCTCTCCCCGGTCTGGTCTCACACGAGACCCTGCTGCGTGCTCCCAACCTGGGTTGGGAACGGATCGATCCACGTCCATTCCTGGCCGAGGTGCTCCAGCCCGACGGCCTGGTGCTGCATCTGGCAATGAGGCCAACTTCGGGGCCCTGACCGCGGGGCGCGACCGGCCCGCGGCGCTCCATTCCTCCCCCTCTTTCATCTACCTGTCCGGGGAGAACGGCATTGGCGCGGGGATTGTGCGCAACCATCAGGTCATGCTGGGGGTCTCTGGCTTCGCCGGGGAGGTAGGGCACATCCAGGTGGATCCGACCGGCCCGCTGTGCACCTGCGGCAACCGCGGCTGCGTCGAACGCTATGCAGGGCGCCGACTCATTCTGGCAGCCGCCGGGCTGGAGGCAACGGCCGGACCGCAGGAGTTGGTGGCGGCCTGGGAGGCGCAAGCGCCCGCCGCGCGCCGGGCCGTCAGCGACGCCGCCCGGGCACTCGGCGTCGGACTGAGCGCCGCCATCAACGTCTTGGACATTCCCACGGTGATCCTGGGCGGGCACCTGGCCCCGCTGGCGGACATCTTGCGCCCCGAGTTGGAAGCGGAGCTACGGCAGCGGGTGCTGTCCTCGCGCTGGTCGGTGCCAGAGGTGATCACCACCTCGCAGGACCAGACGCCGGCGGTCACCGGCGCGGCCTGGTCCCTGTTGGAGGAGGTCGTCGCCGACCCGGCCGCGTGGATGTGAGCTGCGGCCGTCCATGCGCCCGGCGCCACCATGCCACGGGCGTCACAAACACGCATTTGCCCCCATACGCACGAGTTTTGGAGTTCTGCACGGCTTAAACACCTGCAAACCTCCAAAAACTCGTGTCGTTGAGCCGAACTCGTGTTACAGGCGCTGAAGGCAGTCAACGTGGCGACGCCTCCCCGAGTCAGTCCTTCAGAGTGACGACCTCATCGACCTTCACATGCTCGGGAGCGAAGGTGCCCAGCTTATTGTCGGCCGGGTATCCCAGGGCGACGCCGACGGCGAGCAGTTCCTGGTCGCTGATGCCCATGACCCGGCGGACGTCGTCGGGGTACTTGACGAGTTCATAGGCGTTGATCGCGCCGAGTCCCTGGTCGAAGGCCGCTAGGACGAGTGTCATCGACAGGCCGCCGAGGTCGTGGATCGACACTGCGAGGAGCCGACCGGAACGGTCAGATAGGCAATCGCCTGGGCATTGAAGAGGCGGGATTGGGAGGCGGCAAAGGCCCGTCCTTCGTCACCGAAGTACTCCCCGATCTGCGCGCCGAGTCCGGCCATGTTCGCCTGAGCGTCCGGCGACCAGTCGGTGCGGTGCATGACCGGGAAGTCGGAGTGCCCCCCATCGCCGGCGTCGACGTGTGCCCGGTGCTGCGCCTTGATATCGGCCAGAGTCGTACCCGTGGCGATATAGATGCGCCAGGGCTGGGAGTTCACCCACGACGGCGCCGTGAGTGCGGCTCGGGCAATGTCCAGCAGATCCTCGCGGGCCACCGGCTGATCGGTGAAATCGCGGACCGAATGACGCCTGTTGATGACCTGACTGAACTCCATCAGGGACTCTCGCTCTCTGTCGATCATGTCTGTGGCTACGCGCTTACGCGTGTAGAGACCGCAACCACCGTGACAGACACACTATTCCCGCCGACTCGCGGCATGGCGGCCGGGGACCTGCGGGGCCCCCGCCCGGCCGCTGCGCCGTCGTCGGTCCGTCAGCGCTGGACGCGGGCCCCGCCGCCCGCAGCGAGCCGCAATACCTCGGCCTTGGTGGCCATGGTGGTGTCACCGGGTGTGGTCATGGCCAGGGCGCCGTGAGCCGCACCGTACTCGACGGCGGTGGCCAGGTCCCCGGTATCGAGCAGCCCGAAAATGAGGCCGGAGGCGAAGGAGTCACCGCCGCCGACGCGGTCGAGGATCTCCAGGCCCGGCCGCTGGGTGGAGCGCACGAAACCGTCCTGCCGCGACCAGGCGATCGCGGACCAGTCGTTGACCGTGGCGGTGCGCACCTGGCGCAAGGTGGTGGCCGCGACCTTGAAGTTGTCGAAGTCGGCGGTGACCCGCTCGATCATGTGCTCGAAGGCGGTGGTGTCCAGCTTGGACAGGTTGGCGTCCACGCCCTCCACCTCGTAGCCGAGGGAGGCGGTGAAGTCCTCCTCGTTGCCGATCATGACATCCACCAGCCGGGCCAGACGCCGGTTGACCTCCTGGGCCCGCTCAATGCCACCGATCCCCTTCCACAGGGAGAGTCGATAGTTCAGGTCGTAGGAGACGATCGTGCCGTGGCGGTGGGCGGCGTTCATGGCGGCCTCGGCGACCTCGGCGGCCGACTCGGACAGCGCGGCGAAGATGCCGCCAGTATGCAGCCAACGCACCCCGAGAGTGCCGAACAGGTACTCGAAGTCGACGTCGTCGGCCCGCAGTTGGGCGATGGCGGTGTTTCCGCGGTCGGACACTCCAACGGCACCGCGCACCCCGAAGCCGCGCTCGGTGAAGTTCAACCCGTTGCGCACGGTGCGGCCAATACCGTCGTAGGGCGCCCAGGTGATCATGGGATCGACACCGCCGGCCAGGATCATGCCCTCGATCAGATGACCGACCTCATTGTCCGCAAGCGCAGTGACCACGCCGGCGCGCAGGCCGAAGCAGCGGGACAGGCCACGGGCGACGTTGTACTCGCCGCCGCCCTCCCACACCTCGAAGCGACGGGCGGTACGCACTCGCCCCTCACCCGGGTCCAGGCGCAGCATCACCTCACCCAAGGAGACGACGTCATAACGGCACTCCTCGGCGGGACGCGGGCAGACCGGCCCGGCAGCAACAGTGGTTTCGGTGTCGGTGCTCATCGGCCGCACTCCTTCGCAATCTGAATCGCCTGGGCAGACAGGCGGGTGATCTGCTCCCAGTCGCCCGCAACGACCAGGTCCTTCTTGACCATCCAGGAGCCGCCGCAGGCGCGGATCACGTCAACGGACAGGTACTCGGCCAGGTTGTCGGCGTTAACCCCGCCGGTCGGGACGAACCCCAAGCCGGGGAACGCGGCGGAGAGCGCCTTGATTGCGGGCACACCACCGTTGATCGAAGCGGGGAAGAACTTGACGGTGTCGATGCCGAGCTCGAGGGCGGCCATGATCCAGGAGGCGTCCGAGCAGGCGGGCAGCGAGATGATCCCGGCGTCGAGAGTGGCGCGTACAACGTCGGCGCTGAAGCCCGGGGAGACGATGTACTTCGCACCTGCGGCCACGGCGGCCTCGACCTGCGCGGTGTTGATGACGGTGCCGGCTCCAACCGTCAGTCCCTCGACCTCCTGCATGGCACGGATGGCATCGGCGCCCGCGGCGGTGCGGAACGTGACCTCCGCCGTCGTGATGCCGCCGGCCACCAGGGCCTTGCCGACGTTGACTCCGTCCTCGGCGGAGTCAACGACGACCACGGGCACCACCGGGTTGGCGGCCAGTAGCGCAGCGAGGGGCGACTTCGCTGCCGCCTCATCCCGCTCAGTTGCTCCGCTTGTTTCTCTACTCGGTTGCATCATTGCTGTCTCCTCTCCGCGCGTATCCCGGTTCGCAGGCGCGTTGTCTCCACCGGGCTCGACACGCCACTTGTGCCGGTTTCGACATGCTACTCGTGCCGCCGGATCGACCGACCCCGCGGGGCGGGGCGGGACTTGAGCTTGGCGGTGGCCTCGTACAGGCCGTTGATGTAGGTGGCTCCCAGGGCGCGGTCATACAGCGGGTAGCCGGGACGGCCTGTCTCGCCCCAGATCATGCGGCCGTGGTCGGGGCGCACGTACACGTCCGGGCAGGTGTCGTAAATGGCCTCGACGATTGCGGCCATGTCCAGGCTGCCGTCGGCGGACAGGTGCTGAGCCTCTTGGAAGTGCTTGGGACCCAGGTGCTTGACGTTGCGCACATGGGCGGCTGCGATGCGGCCACGCTCGCCGAATTCGCGGAAGATGGCGGGCACGTCGTTGTCGGGGTTGGAACCGAGCGAGCCGGAACACACGCACAGGGAGTTGGCCGGGGAGTCGACCAGGCGGACGATGGCGTCCAGGTCGTCGCGGTTCTTGCACACGCGCGGCAGGCCGAACAGGTCCCAGGCGGGATCATCGGGGTGGACGGCCAGGCGGATGCCCACCCTCTCGCAGGTGGGGATGACGCCCTGGAGGAAGTAGCGGTAGTGCTCGCGCATCTGCGCGTGGTCGATGCCCTCGTACAGGGAAAGCACCTCCTCCAGCCGACCCAGCCGCTCGGGCTCCCAGCCGGGCAGGGTCAGTCCGCCGGAGGCACGCTCGGTCATGGTGACGATCTCGCGCGGCCCCATGCCCTCGACGTCGGCGTGGTTGTAGTACAGGCAGGTCGATCCGTCGGCGTTGCGGTGATACAGCTCGGTGCGCAGCCAGTCGAACACCGGCATGAAGTTGTAGATGACCACCTTGACACCGAATGCCGCCAGGTTCTCCAGGGTCTGGCAGTAGTTGGCGATGTAGGTGTCCCGGCTGGGCAGACCCAGTTTGATGTCCTCGTGGACATTGACCGACTCGATGACCTCGCACTCCAGGTGCTGGGCATGCACCTGATCCACCAGCGCCCCGATGTCCTCCCGGCCCCAGACCTCGCCCGCGGCGTACTGATCCAGCACCCCCATGATGCCGGTCATGCCGGGAACCTGGCGCACATGCTCCAGAGGGATGGGGTCGTAGGCCTCCCCGTACCAGCGGAAGGTCATTTTCATGGCAGCATCTCCTCCTCAATGGTGGCGCGCACGGCACCGGGACCGGCAAAAAGCTGGGTCGTAAGCGCCTCGATCTTGGCAGCCAGCGGGGTGGTGTACAGGTCCAGGGCGAACAGGGTCGGATCGGACAGGATCGGTTGCAGCGCGGCGTGAACGACTCCGACCTCGGCGGATCCGTCCAGGCGCAGGTCGGCCACATGGGCGTGGAGCTCCTCGTAGCGGGGGTCGGAGGACGGGGTGAAGGGGGCGCCGTCGTCGGCGATGCCGGTCAGATAGCGGCACCACAGGGCGATCACCAACGGGATCGCCGTGAGTGTGTCCATTTCCAGGCCGCGGTCGCGGTAGCGCAGCAGGGTCTGGCCGAAGCGAATGGGCAGCTTCTGCGAGGTGTCCATGGCGATGCGGGCCGGATCGTCGGGCAGGTAGGGGTTGGTGAAGCGGGTGCCGAGCACCTCGGTGAGGAAGTCCGCGGGGGCGACCACGCCGGGATCGGAGACCACCGGCAGGCCCTCGTCCCAACCCAGCCGGTTCACGAGCGCCGCCAGGGCCGGATCGCGCATCTCGGCGTCGATGGTGGGCATGCGCAGCAGGCAGCCGGCGACGGCCAGAGCGGTGTGCAGCGGGTTGAGGCAGGTGGTCACCTTCATGTTCTCGAAGTCGTCACACACCTCGCGCGCGACGACGTGCGCCCTGGCCTGTTCGAATGGCGGGCGAGCCGCGGCGAAGGCGTCCTCGATGATGAGGTACTCGGTGGGTTCGGTGTTGACGAAGCCGGCCTGAGGGGTGCGCCCGTGGGCGGTCAGCCCCATGTCGGTGAAGCCCAGCCGAGCCAGGTCCTCGCTGACAGCTGGGCTGGGGCGGGGGGTGATCTTGTCGATGACGGTGATGGGGAAGGCCACGCGGGTCGGATCGGCGAGCCAGTCGAGAAAGACCTCGGGCGCCGTGCCCGCATCGACCCAACCGCGGGCGACGACGTCGATCGCCTCGCGCAGTCGGTCGCCGTTGTGGCTGAAGTTGTCGCAACTCATCAGGGTGATGGGGGCGCCGCCGGCCTCGTAGCGAGTCAGCAGCAGCCCGGCCAGCAGCGCCATGGCGTGCGACTGGTATCCGCGGGGTCCGGTGGCAACGGCGTCGGCGACCTCGGGCAGGAGTCGGCCTGCGCCGTCGTGGACGGCGTACCCCTTCTCGGTGATGGTCAGGGAGACGAGGGTGACCTCGGGGTCGCCGGCGAGCATGAAGAGGCGGGCGAGATCCGCCTCGCGCCGCGTCGCCAGCCCCTCGGACAGGCCGGCGATGGCGCGCAGGTCGCGACCGCCATCGGGGTTGAGGGTTACAGACAGGGTGAGCAGGTCGTGGGCGCCGAGCCGGGCATCGAAGCCGGCCGGGTCGGTGGTGACGACGCCGGTAATCGGCCAGTGGTGTCCGGCGGCAATAAGGTCGTCGGCAATGCGGGCCAGAAAGACGCGGAAAATGTTGCCGGCGCCCAGGTGCAGCCAGCGCGGCCGGGCGCGGCCCGCCGCCTGCATGGCGGCGACGTCGAACGCGGGCACCGCGACGCCGGCATCCCGGTACGCGTCCCGATCCTGCAGACCGTCAATGGTCAGTCTCATGAGTTGCCGACTCCCTTACGGTAGATTGGCTCATCATTCACATCGGGCGGAGCCCGCTGCCAGCATAAACAAGCGCACTAAAGGTATCCACATAATCACCCAGCACAAACGTTGTTGCCAATAATTGCACACAATATGCAGAAGTACGCCCTTCCAACCCGTCTCGGCTCACACCGAGAGAACAACGCCGCCGCATGATGGCCCCTGCGGCAAGCGCCATCGTCGATACGGCCCTGGACCACCCGACTCGTACTTACCGCCATTGCCGCTCAAAACGCCAACGTCGAAGAATTCACAGCAGCCAACACCAAGTCGACGTACGAACGCCGCCACAATTACCGGGTTCAACACCACACACAATACGCCGCACCTCCGTGGACACGGCTCCCGAGAACACAACTCCCGCATGCGCCGGCATACCACGTCCCCTACCCTTCGAAACGCGATAAGGACGTAGACCTGTGGCACCGGCCGGACCACCCTGCTCAGCGCTACGCCGCCGGTGCCACAGGTCCGAACCATCGATCACTCCGCGGCATGATCTGCATGGGCTTCCGCGACGTAGTTGTCCCACGCACGGATGCTATCGTATTCCACTCCGCTGAGTTCCTTCACCACCCTCTTCGTCTCCGCAGTCGCATCTGCCGTAGATCCGCCGGCCTTAAGACGGTCGATCTCGTCAACGATGATCTGGTGGGTCTCTCGGGTGAGCTTGAACGTAAGCGCCGTGCCGAACGCAATAAGTATCAAGACCGCTACCCCAATCGACAGGATAGCCACGATCATGTGCTGAGCCGACGCGGTCTGTTCGGTCTGACCCTCAATATAGCCGGATGCGTCCAGCAGCACACCTACAATCATCGTTGCCAACGCCACCGTAGACTTACGGACGAAGGTCATTACGGCGGCAAACACACCGGCACGCTTGTGTCCGGTGACCATCTCATCCACGTCAGGGATAAACGGGAAGATATTCCAGGGAACGAACACGTACATCGGACGGCCAATCTGATAGATAACGCCAATCACGATGAGCCATGTCGTCATGTTCGAGGGGTTAGTCGTAGACAGTAGCCACCAACCTGCAGAACTCGCCAACACGATCGTGAATGCTATGGACCACAGTTGCCTCGCAGTGATCTTAGTGAAGAGATACCCACAGAACATCGTCACAAATATGCCAAGGAAGCTCAGGGAGGAGACGTTTGCAGCCACGGACGAATCGCGCCCCAGAACAGAAACCACGTAGTAGACGAAGACGGCACTCCACGTGTCCATCGACGTGAACGAGAACAGGTAAATGACAAACTGCTTGCGGAAGCTCTTGATGCGCAACGTCGATACATAGTCCTTCAGGGCAGACTTAAGACTGAACTTCTCCTGCCCCTGGTCAAGCAAAGCAGCCTCACGAGCATCCACGAAGTGCTCCCACGTGGTACCCCAAGAAATGGCGATGCAGATAGCGAAGATCGTTGCGAAAATAAAGCCATTCACTAGATAAGGGGTCGCGGAGTTCTCCCCCAACAGCTTGAACAACCGACCCGGCACGAACGTCGCTAGGAATGTGGCCAACCCCGACATGACCAGCCGGGCCGACGACATCTTTGTGCGCTCAACATAATCGGTCGTCATTTCATTGGGAAGCGTCTCCCAAGGAATGAGAACCATCGCAACAACGATCTCAAAGAGCAGGTACGTGGTCAGATAGTACCAGTAACTCATGCCGTCGACCCACAGGATGGCGAACACGAAGATTGCCGGTATCCCGATCAACAAGAAGAAGTGGCGCCTTCCGAATCGCTGCCCGATCCTAGTGCGGTAAAGCTGGTCAGTCACATTCCCCATGACCAGGCTCGTAACTGCGTCAACCAGCTTGGCGATCGCAGGATGGAAGCCCCCTGTGTCGCAGACAAGCCGGCATATGTCGTATAGAAGAACAGCAGCCAAGCACCCACGATGGCGACGGCTCCGCCACCCATCAGGTCGGTCACACCGAAACCGATGGCCCTCCCGAGCCCGATTCTTCCGCGCGGCGTATAGATGCGACTATTACGGTATTTCTCGTCCATCACTATATCCTGTCGTTAACAATCCAATAGACGAAGCCAGCACTTCAGGCGCGCGCCATCCATGCTCACAAGTACGAGGTGCGACTTCGGACGGCGCACACCTTCTCGCCATCTATCAGGCAGATACGACCCGCACCGGTGCGCCGCCCGCCACATGGATGCGCAGTTGGCGCCGGTCCCCCTTGGGCAGACGCACGTAGAGCTCCTCCCACTCGGGCTTATAGGAGCCTTCGAACGCAACGGTGAGGTCCACAGCCTCTTCGGAAGCTTCCTGCGTCCAATGGACTTTCAGCCACTCTCCGTCGAGATAAGCGTTGGTCTTTCCGTCGTCATCGTAAAACACGCCTTCGGCGCGATCCCCTACAACTGGCGGGAATAGGTTCAGGGTACGCTCGTCATCCTTCGCCTGTGCCGATTGCTCGGGGATGCCGCCTGTCGGAATCGCTGAACCGGCACGCACCAGTGCGGGAAGGCGATCAAGCGGTGCGTCCAGGAAGACGTGGGTGCGTGTAGCCCGATAGTGGTCGCCGGTGTAGGGGTCGTACCATCCGCCGGCAACCTGGGGCAAATAAACCTTGCGACGACGCTGCCCAGGCTCCGTTACTGCGGCGACGAGGATATCGTGCCCGAGGAGGAAGTCGTCGGTGTCTTTCCAAAGCTCAGGATCACTCTCGTCGATCGTGAACGTCGGATGGAGTATCGGTTCGAAGTTCTCCGACGCCTCATGCAACAGGTTGTACATGAACGGAGCCATGCGAGTACGCAGGTTGATCGTTTCCCGCACCGAGTCGAGTGTCTCCAGGTGGGTCCACGGCTCGTTTACGGTCTGGTCATCATGCCAGGAGTTGAACAGGAAGCGCGGGCTCGTGATTGCATGTTCAATCCAACGCGTCAGCAGCTCGGCGTCTGGAGCCGGTCCAGCGAATCCACCGACATCATGACCGGTGTTGTACATGCCCGACAGGGTCATACTCAGGCCCTGACGAATATTGCCCTTGATCGTCTGCCATGAGGTGTAGTTGTCACCGGACCACGTCTGTGCATAGCGCTGGATGCCAGGTCCGCCGGAACGGACTACCGAGAACTGACGACGCTCTGGATCGAACTCCGACTGGGCGTCCAGCGACGCCCGAATCATGAGCATCGACTGAACCGGTCGCATCAGGCCGACTGGCAGCGGATCGCCGAACCCGTCGCAGATGGCATTCTCGTCCCATACCTCGAACTCGTTGTTGTCATTCCACGCGACGTCGATGCCGTATTCTAGCAGTTGCTCCTTGACCTGTTTCTTCCACCACTCGACAGCCTCGGGGTTGGTGAAGTCAAGATGCGAGCCCTGCTCGTCCCAGAACGCACTGACTTCAGGACCTCCTGTGCGTGGATCCTTGATGAAGAGCCCGAGCTCCTTCATTTCCTCATACATCGGGTGATCAATAAGGAAGCAGGGCTTGATATTAGCGGTGAAATTCATACCGGCGTCATGGAATGCCTTGATCGTGGCTGCTGGATCCGGAAACTTGTCTCGATTCCAGTGGAAATAGTACCGCTTACCGTTGATCGAGGTGTAGCCGCTGCCCATCTGGAAGGAGCCACACGGGATGCGGTGTTTTTTCACTAGGTCGATGAATTTCAAAAGCTGGTCGGATGCATCGGGAGCATCCGGGTATGTCATCGTTGATTGGGAATAGTTCAGAGTCCACTT
Source organism: Actinomyces ruminis (assembly GCF_002154335.2). GTDB lineage: Bacteria > Actinomycetota > Actinomycetes > Actinomycetales > Actinomycetaceae > Actinomyces > Actinomyces ruminis. Next base: position 6,298 of record NZ_MTPX02000040.1, on the reverse strand, counting down.
CGGTGGGAACTGGGGACGACCCGTCAGGCGCACGAATGCCCGGGTGACATCTTCTACGGCGTCTCCAAACATGAGATAGTAATCGATATCGCCGTCGTCGGCCCTCCAGGTGCGGAAGCGCTTGTGATAGTTATCCTTGGTCTTCCCCAAGTCATACGACCCGTGAGCTAAGTTGTCGTAGAACACTCCAAAGCTTCCATTCGGGGTCTTCGTTATGGTGAACGGCGTGTGCTTGTAGAGCGGATCAGTCAGTGTCGAGTCGTAACCCATCGCGTCCTGGCATGATAACTCGTAGCGACCGTTCATCCGGTCGAGTGGCCCGGTCTTGTCACCGAGGCCGAATATTGGGTTAGACTCATCCATGTACTGGAAGTGCGCCACGTCGGTGCGATACGGAAACGCGCTCTCGCGCCCTTCTACAGCGTCCGATCCTAGGTAGTACGCACCGGTCGCCCTGTCGCTTACCAGCGTATGCCAACCATCTGCGCCCTTCCACGAGGCATCTATACGGAATGGGTCAGAGCTTACGGTGAGCCGTATGCGGCCAGATTCAATGGTTGCGGAACCATCTTCCTTTACAACAGCGGTCACGGGCGGCCGAGGAAAGCCTGAGGTATCTGAACGGTCTCGCCCCTCCCACGGAACGTCGTCATCTCCGGCAACGACAGTCCATGTGCGGGTCAACCGGCTCTCGCCGTCTCGGCGAATCCATACACGCGCCAAATCATTGTCCAGGATCTCAATGTCGATCGAGTGCCGCCCGTCGAGCGTACCGCTCAACCCGGACGGGGTTGTCACACAACTGGTCAGTTTGTTCAGCAACTGCATTGGTGCTTGAACTCCTTCTTCTGCGTCACTACGCGGAGTGGCGCCAAGCTCCCCGCGTGTCGGTGTGTAGTTGAGCTCGCATCTCGGTGCGGTTGCGCTCAAATAGTCGTTTCACCACCCGGGCCACAGCGCCGCGAGTGAAGAGTACGTTCATCCGAGCAATCCTTCAGAGCGCCATTAGATGTGTTTCGAACTCGGCATCAGTCTCCCTCCGCAGCACAACTGGGCGCCGTGGTTGCCAACAGTTGCCGCTTGGCAACAATCGTCCTTTGCCCGGCAACAGACTCGATGTGCCTGCAGCGTGCACCGAGTTCTTCTTGTCGGTCTGCTGGGCGATCCGTCGCGACGGCAGCTAAATGCGGCTCGGCGGATTCAGGGGTGTGGGCCGGGCCGTCCGGACCGGACGCTCCACATGCGAGCCTGGGCCGCGACGCGAGACGGACGGCGTCTTCATGTCTACGAACAAGCCGTCTACTACGCCGGTAAGCGCCCTACCACGTCACTTAGCTGTTCGTTGAATAGTTCCGGATCCTTCAACACAGGCCTGACAGGCGTAGTAGACGCCGAAGAGACGTACTCAACGGTCAATCGGCGCAGTAGACGACGCGGTTGCGTAGGGCCAGGAGCCGATGCCCACACCGCCAACCACCACGCCCACACACAACGACCCTCTGGGTTTAGCCATTGCCAGTAACAGGTGACCTTGTCTCCGGCCACCATGTTTGGCAACTTATGGCAACTTGCTGGCATGGCTTGGGTTAGGTTGTGTGATGGTGGGGTTGCCCGCCGCGAATTGACTCCGCGCGGCTGAGGCCCGCCGCAGGGTCACAAATTCCGGTCCGATAGGTGAAGGAGCCTCTCATGCTGTCCGTGCGCAACTCCGCCTCACGCGACGTCATGAGTCTGGACGGCGTATGGCGCTTCCAGCTCGATTCCGGCGATGTTGGCCAGACCGAGGGCTGGTTCGCGGCGCCGCTGCCCGCGGCCCGTCCCATGCCGGTGCCCGCCTCCTACAACGACGTCACCATCGAGCCCGAGATCCATGACCACGTGGGCCCGGCCTGGTATGAGCGCGACGCCGTCGCCCCGCACAATCTGGGCCGGGATCGCCTCATCCTGCGCTTCGGTTCCGTCACTCATGACGCACGCGTATGGGTCGACGGCGTGGAGGTCGCCGAGCACCTGGGCGGTTACCTACCTTTCGAGGCAGACATCACCGAGCAGGTGACGCCGGGGCAGACGTTCCGCATCACCGTGCGGGTGGACAACCGACTGTCCTGGCAGTCAATACCCGTAGGATTCCTCGAGGAGGACTCCCAGGGGCGTCCCGTACAACGCTACTTCCACGACTTTTTCAACTACGCGGGCATCCATCGCCCGGTCAAGCTGTACACCAGGCCCTCGGTTGCGGTCACCGACGTCACCATTGTCACCGCCTACGCCAACGGGCCCGAGGGCACCATTGGACGCTGCACCTACACCGTTGAGGCGGAGGGCGCAGAGCACGTGTACGTGATCGTCAAGGACGCCGACGGTGCTCCGGTGGCCCGGGCTGACGGCGCCACAGGCGAGGTGATCATCCCCGATGCACATCTGTGGCGGCCCGGCGCCGGCTACCTGTACACGCTGGAGACACACGCCGTCGGCGAGGAGGGCGAGGACGTCTACCCGCAGCGCTTCGGAGTGCGCACCGTGGAGGTACGCGACTCACAGTTCCTCATCAACGGTGAGCCCTTCTACTTCCGCGGCTACGGCCGCCACGAGGACAATCTCATCCGCGGCAAGGGGCACGACCCGGTGCTGATGAGCCACGACTTCGAGCTGATGGAGTGGCAGGGGGCGAACTCCTTCCGCACCTCCCACTACCCCTATGCCGAAGAAGTCATGGACTACGCCGACGAGCGCGGCTTCGTGGTGATTGATGAAACGGCCGCGGTCGGCCTAAATACGGCCATCGCCGGCGGCATCTTCGGAGGCGAGCCGATTCCCCTTTTCAGTGAGGACCACGCCAACGCGCGCACCCAGGCGGTTCACGCCGACCACATTCGCGAGTTGATCGCCCGGGACAAGAATCATCCGTGCGTGGTGTTGTGGTCGCTGGCGAACGAGCCGGAGAGCCACACCGAGGAGGCGCTGAATTACTTCAAGCCGCTCGCCGCAACGGCCCGCGAGGCGGATCCGAGCCGACCGATCGGCTATGTGAATGTCATGATCTCCACTCCGGACCGCGAGCGGATCGTTGATCTGTTCGACGTGGTCATGCTCAACCGCTACTACGGCTGGTATGTCAACAATGGAGACCTGGCGGGCGCCGAGGCGGCGCTGCGGGCGGAGATCGATGCCTGGATCGAGCGGGCGCCGGGCAAGCCGATCCTGTTCACCGAGTACGGTGCGGACACGCTGGCCGGCATGCGGGACCTGCTACGCCGTCCCTGGTCGGAGGAGTTCCAGACGGACATGCTTGCGATGTACCACCGGGTCTTCGACTCCTACGAGGAAATCGTGGGCGAGCAGATGTGGAACTTCGCCGACTTCCAGACCGGCACCGGCACCACCCGGGTCGGCGGGAACAAGAAGGGCATGTTCACCCGGTCACGCGAACCCAAGCAGAACGCGTTCGTGGTACGTGAGCGCTGGTTGAGAATGCGTGAGAAATCGGGATTCTGACGGAGTCGGAACGGCGTTTGAAGGAGGAAAGTGAATGACCGTGGCGGACACGACCGACACGTATACGACCGAGGCGACCTCGCCGTCGGCACCGCGCAAGCCGGTCACGATCTATGACATCGCCGCCGCAGTGGGCGTGGCACCATCCACCGTGTCCCGGGCTCTGTCACGTCCCGGCCGCGTATCCACCGAGACCGCTGCACGCATCCATGAGGCGGCCGAGGCACTCGGCTACAAACGCACCCGACCACGTCGCCCTGCCGACTCGGCGGAGGAAACCTATGTAATCGCCTTGGCGATTGCCGATGTCGGCAACCCGTTCTTCAGCCGGGTCATGATCGGCCTGCAAAAGTCGGCCCGCGCCAATGGCTACACCGTGCTGCTGGTCGACTCCCGGGAGAATGCCGCCGAGGAACGCGCGGCTATCGGGAAGGTGCTGCACTTGATCGACGGGATCGTCCTGGCCTCGTCCCGTATGAGCAACTCCGCTATCCAGCAGTTCAACCGAGCCATACCGGTGGTGTCGTTGAACCGGCGGGTCCCCGGTGTCACCTCGATCCTGTCGGACTCTGTGCAAGGGATGCACACCGTGGTCGAGTACCTGGCTGCCCATGGGCATCGAGAACTGACCTACCTGGCCGGGCCGCCGGAGTCATGGTCAAACGGCACCCGCTGGGAGGGGCTGACCCGTGCCTGCCATGTCTTCGGCCTGCGCCCGCATCGGATCGGCCCCTTCTCCCCCACCGTCGGTGGTGGACTGCATGCCTTGGAGGTGTGGAGTCGCCACCCGACCACCGCCGTCGTCGGCTACAACGACCTCCTGGCGATCGGCTTCATGAAGGCGGCGCTCGCCCGCGGGCTGCGCGTGCCTGAGGAGGTGTCGATCATCGGCGTGGACAACGTGGACCTTTCCGCCCTGACCGACCCGGGGCTCACCACCCTGGCGGCCGGGGCGCGGCGGCTGGGCACGCTAGCGGCGACGGCGATCGTCGGGCACCTACGCCATCGGTCCCAGCCGCAACCGGCGGTCACCATGTTGGAAATGTCCCTGCAGGAGCGCCAGAGCGTCGGCCCGGCGCCCGGAGCGGCACCTGTTCTGCCGGAGATCACCTGAGCCCGTCGTCGTCACGCCCGGCGCCGACTCCCCGCGCGCGAGTCGACCACGACCGGCGTCGTCCGCTTCCATGCCCCCAGTATCAAACACCAGTCATATAGGAGACCGCCGTGTCCGCCTCAACAGCGTCCCAGCCCCTCACTCTCGACCCCGACCGACTGCTGCCCGCCGACCCGACCACCCGTGCGGTCGCACGCGAACTGTTGGCACAGGTGGCCGAGGCGCCGATCATCTCCCCGCACGGGCACGTCCCGCCCGAGTGGCTGGCACAGGACATCTCCTTTGCCGACCCCACCAGCCTGCTGCTCACCCCGGACCACTACACGAATCGGCTGCTGCACTCCCTGGCTGGGGTGGAACTGGCGGATCTGGGCGTCCCGGTGGGAAGCGGGCTGAGCCCGGAGCAGTCGCGGATGGCATTCCGGCTGCTGTGCGAGCACTGGCACCTGCTCGCGGGCACACCGGTGCAGACCTGGTTCACCGAGGTCTTCCACGACGTGTTCGGGGTGCGAGTGCGGCCGTCGGCCGCCACCGCGGACGCCATCTACGACCAGATCGACGCCGCCCTGCAAACCGAGCGCTTCACGGCCCGGGCGCTGTACGAGCGCTTCAACATCGCAGTGCTGGCGACGACGGACGATCCCTGCTCGGACCTGGCCGCCCACCGCGCCCTCACCGCCGATCCGGATTGGAACGGCCGAGTGATCCCGACGTTCCGGCCCGACGCCTACCTGGAGCCTGCCCGGCCCGACTGGCGGGCACTGACCGAGGCGCTGGGACGAGCTGCCGACCAGGACGTGTCCACCTATGCCGGGCATGTGGAGGCGATGCGGCGTCGGCGGGCATTCTTCAAGGCGTGTGGAGCGGTCTCCTCTGATCACTCGCATGCGGATGCGGGCACCCAGCGCCTGGAGGACGCGGAGGCGGAGGTGTTGTACGCACGCGCTCTGGCAGGGCGGATCGATGCCGGCGACGCCGCCCGGCTGCGGCGGCACATGCTAAACGATCAGGCGCGCCTGGCGGTGGACGACGGTTTGGTGATGACGCTGCACCCGGCCGTGTTCCGCAACCACGACTCCGGGGCACTGGCCCGGTACGGCGCGGACGTGGGCGGGGACATCCCCACAACGGTGGAGTTCACCCGCGCCCTGCAGCCCCTGCTGGACGCCTACGGCAACGCCGACGGCTTCCACCTGATCCCCTTCACCATGGACGAGTCGGTCTACTCCCGCGAGCTGGCGCCCCTGGCGGGCTGGTACCGGGCGGTGTACGTGGGGGTGCCGTGGTGGTTCATCGACGAGCCGGATGCGATCGTGCGCTTCCGAGAGGCGACGACCGGTGCGGCGACCTTCTACAAGACCTCCGGCTTCATCGACGACACCCGAGCCTTCTGCTCGATCCCAGCGCGCCATGGCATTGCGCGCCGCTGCGACGCCGGTTTCCTGGCACGGCTGGTGGTCGAGCACCGACTGGGTATGGACGAGGCGGCGGCCGTGGCCCACGATCTCGTCGACACGATCCCCCGCCGCGCCTTCAAGCTCGGCTGAGAGCGGCGTCGGCTCAGCGGCCCGGCTGCTGCGGCAGGTCGTACTGCTGCTGCGCGGCGGCGTTGCGGGCAGCCGCTTCTGACGCCTACCACGACGAGCCCGCTAATACCCACCCCCGATACCGACAACCGCGATCCCCCAG
>NZ_MTPX02000031.1 GCF_002154335.2 Actinomyces ruminis | reverse complement strand
CGGTAGGCGCCGGGGAATGCGGGCGGCGGGCGCGCCGGGCAGCGGACCCGTGGTGGGGGGTGGCGGTCGGGTAGTTGCCGGTGAAGCAGGCGGTGCACAGGGCCTCGGCGTTCTGGCCGGAGGCGGTGACCATGCCGCCCACGGAGAGGTACCCGAGCGAGTCCGCGCCGATGGAGTCGCGAATCTCCTCCACGCTCATGCCGGTGGCGATCAGTTCGGCGCGGGTGGCGAAGTCGATGCCGTAGTAGCAGGGCCACAGCACCGGTGGGGAGGAGATGCGCACGTGCACCTCGGCCGCGCCGGCCTCCCGCAGCATGCGCACCAGGGCGCGCTGGGTGTTGCCGCGCACGATCGAATCGTCGACGACGACCAGCCGCTTGCCGGCGATGACCTCCCGCACCGGGTTGAGTTTGAGGCGAATGCCGAGTTGGCGCAGGGTCTGGGTGGGTTGAATGAAGGTGCGGCCCACATAGGTGTTCTTCACCAGCCCCTGTCCGTAGGGGATGCCGGAGGCCTGGGCGTAGCCGATGGCGGCGGGGGTGCCGGACTCTGGGGTGGCGATGACCAGGTCGGCGTCGACGGGGTGCTCGAGGGCCAGCGCCGCCCCCATGGCGTTGCGGGCGCGATCACCGAGGTGCCGGCGATGCGCGTGTCGGGGCGGGCCAGGTAGACGTACTCGAATACGCAGCCGGCCCGGCGGGGGGTGGCGAAGCGGGTGGAGCGCACGCCGTCGGCGTCGATCTCGATCAGCTCGCCGGGCTCGATCTCACGGACGAAGGCGGCCCCGAGGATGTCCAGGGCGGCGCTCTCGGAGGCGACCACCCAGCCGCGCTGCAGCCGACCGAGCACGAGGGGGCGCACGCCGTGGGGGTCGCGGGCGGCGTACAGGGTGTGCTCGTCCATGAACACCAGGGAGAAGGCGCCGCGCAGCAGGGGCAGCACCCGCCGAGCGGTGGCGGAGATGCTCAGCGGCGGGACGGCGTCGGCGTCGGTCACCGGTAGGTACAGGGAGGTGTCGGCGTCGACGGCGTCGTAGTTCCAGGCGTCCAGGCAGCCGCGCCGGGAGACCAGTTCCATGAGCGCGGCGATGACGGCGGTGTCGGTGGAGGAGCCGCGACCGAGTTCGCCGGTGAGGTCCTCACCGCTGGTGCGGTGGATCGCTCCATCAGTTCGCGGGTATTGGTGAGGTTGCCGTTGTGGGTCAGTGCCAGGGTGGACCCGGCCACCGGCCCGAGCATCGGCTGCGCGTTCTCCCAGGTGCCAGCGCCCTGGGTGGCATAGCGGACGTGCCCGACGGCGAGGTGACCGGTGAGGCTGGACAGGGTGCCGTCGTCGAAAATCTGGGAGACCAGGCCGAGATCCTTGTAGACCAGGATGTTGCTGCCGTCGGTGGACGCGATGCCGGCGGCCTCCTGGCCGCGGTGCTGGAGGGCGTACAAGCGAAGTAGGTCAGGCGGGAGGCCTCCTCCCCGGGTGCCCAGACGCCGAAGACGCCGCACTCCTCGTTCACCTCCTCGCCGAGGGCGAGCGGCGGGTCGGGGCGCGCAGGGGCGAGCACGTCACCTGGGGGCGGGGTGGTCCGGCCGGAGTCGCCAAAGCTCACGCCCGCATTCTTCCACACCGCCCGTGTCCCCCGCCGAGACCGGCTGCTGAGACCGGCACCAATGACGCGCCTCATCACCGCCATGGCCCGACCAGACATCACGAACGACGTGTCGGGACCGGCCATATCGACCACCCCGACACGTACGTTCAACCGACCTCGGTGTTGGTCAGTCCCGGCTGCCGCGGCGGGCGGTCAGCAGCGTGCCCCCGCCCATGAGGCCGAGGGCGAACAGGCCGATGGCGAGCGGCGCACCGGTACGGGCCAGCGCGCCATGCGTACCGCGCTCGGTCGCCGGAGCGGTCCCGCCGGTCGTCGCCACTGCGCCGGCGGTCGGCCCCGCAGAGGCGCCGGTCGGCGCGCTCGCCGTCGCTCCGGCCGGCGGCGTCGCCGTAGGCGTCGCCTCAGACGAGGTCGGACGCGTGACCTGGGCGGTGATGGCGAGCGTCTCGGTGGTGCCGTCGGCGCCCGTGACGATGAAGGAGACGATCGCGCACGTGGTGCTTACGCCGTCGATAGTGCACCCCTGGGTGGCGGCGCGTCGGGGACGGCGAAGGTGAGCGTCGCCTGGCCGGTCTCGGGCAGCCCCGGGGTGACCGACTGGTCAATGTCGCTCGTCGTCAGCGTGCGAGTGCTGCCATCGGCCATGTCAACGGTGGCGGAGATCGAGGCGGCCGCCTCACCCACGCCCTGCTCGGCGGTGGCCGAGTAGCTGAGTCCGGTGAAGCGGGCCGTCACGGTGTCGCCGTCGATGGCCAGCGAGGTGCCGATCTGGTGCTTGTGGTAGGAAGCGGTGGCCGGCGCGACCCGGGCCAGGTAGTCGGCGGTCACCGTGCGGTCGAGGATGCCGGTGTTGATCATCGTCTTCTCGCCAAGGGTCTCGAAGTTGTCGCCTCCCGCGAGCAGGAAGGTGTTGGAGGCGACGGCGACGCTCGCCGCGTCGTCGAGTAGCTCGCCGTCGATGTAGACGGCGTCGATGACCCGCGAGCGCGCATCGGCGATGTCGTCGGCGAGGCTTTCGATGAGCGCGGCTTTCTCCGCCTCGGAGGTGACGGCGGAGATCTGCGTGAAGTAGTCCTCCAGCTGGTCGGCGGCGTCCTGGTCGAGATAGACCTCGACGTTGTCCGAGGTTCCGAGCATGAGCGCAGCGCGCGTGGTCGTCGGCTGGAACTGCTCGGCGAGAACCTGCTTGACCTCGGCGCCCGTATAGGTCGCGTAGGCCATCTCGTTGCCGAAGGGCTGCACCATGTAGGCCTCGCCCGCGGTGAGCTCGCCGGCGAGGTAGTCAGCGCGCACGCCGCCGGGGTTCATCAGGCCGATCGCGTAGTCGGTGGCGGGCTGGATGTCCTCCGCCAGCCAGGAGGCGAAGGAGGTGGCGATGAGGTTGGAGGCGGTGGACTCGGTGGAGCGGTTGGCGCCATAGTCCGTGCCGTCGTTGGTGCCGCGGAAGAAGTCCGACTCGAGGGTCGTGAGGACCTGGTTGCCTGCGGCCTCGGAGTCGGTCTGCGCCTTGGCGACGATGTCGGCCACGCCGTAGGCGTCGGTGGTGCAGTCGGAGTCCGCCAGGTCGAGGTTCCGGGCGGTGGCTGCGGTGACGGTCTTGCTGCCGTCGGCGGCCGTGGTCACCGTCAGGGAGATCTCGCCGAGCTTCAGCCCGTAGTGGTCGGGCTGGACGACGGCGATGTCCGTGCCGTCGGTCGACTTGACCACGTCGGCAAAGGGCACGTGGGTGTGACCGGCGACGACGGCGTCGACGGAGCCGTTGAATTGGTTGCCGTAGATCGCGGCGTCCTCGTGGGCAAGGACGACGACGACGTCGGCCTCCCCGTTGGAGGCGTCGCCGTCCTTAAGGGCCGAGGCGCGCGCGTTGGCGGTGGCGGTCGCGTCCGAGACCGTGAGGCCCTCGAGCGCGGACTTGGAGACGAGACTGGGCAGCTCCTCGGTGACGACGCCGACGAAGCCGACCCTGACGCCGTCGACCTCGGTGATCCAGGTGCCGTTGCCCGAACCCTCGGCGGTGAGCGCGGCGTTGCCGGTGACATTGGCGGACAGGATCGGGGCGTTGAAGGCGGGGATGAGACGGTCGGCAAGGTCGGTGATGCCCTTGTCGAACTCGTGGTTGCCGGCGCTGGTGACGTCCAGGCCGATGGCGTTGAGGACGTCAATGGTGGGCTGGTCGTCGAGGATGGAGGAGATGTAAGCACTGCCGCCGACATTGTCGCCGTTGGAGACGAAGAGCGTGCTGGGGTTCTGTGCGCGGGCGGCGGCGACCTCGCAGGCCAGGGTGACGGCGCCGGGCTCGTCGCTCGTGGTCTCGATGTGGCCGTGTAGGTCGGTGATGCCGAGGATATTGAGCGTGGTGGTGTCGGAGGTCTCCGCGGCCGTGGCCGGGGTGGCGAGTGCCGGCGCGAAGGCGCCGAGGGCGAGGGCCGCGGTGAAGGCGACGAGGCGGCGATATAGGTGTGGCATGAGCAATCTCGGGAGGGTAGTGGGGCGGAAGACGCGGTAAGTGTAGCCCTCTTCACATCGTTGCGGACCCCGCAAGATCCAGCGAGGTACCGCAACGCCCAGCCCGCCGCGGCCCGGCCCACCGACACGCCCCTCTCCCCCGAGACCGGCACCAATGACGTACCGCATCACGGCCCCGGGCTGACCGGGTGGGCACGAACAACGTGCCGAGGCCGGCCATATCGACCGGCCTCGGCACGTTACTCCTACCGATCTCGCAGTTGTCTCTACCGATCTCGGCGTAGGAGGGCGCCCGGACTCGAAAGCGCCGCTCCGGGTCAGGCGGCGGCAGCCCCCGCAGCAGCCTCGGCCGCGGCCTCGACGACGAGCTTGCGGGCCCGGGCCTGTTTGAGGATGACCACGCCGATGGCGGTGACAATCATGCCCGCGATGATCGAGATGAAGAACCCGAGCAGGTTGTCGATCGCGAAGAACACGAAGATGCCGCCGTGCGGGGCGCGCGAGCCCACGTGCAGCGCCATGGACAGGGCGCCGGTTACGGCGCCGCCCACCATCGACGGCGGGATGATGCGCAGCGGGTCCGCGGCGGCGAAGGGGATGGCGCCCTCGGAGATGAAGGAGGCACCCAGCAGCCAGGCGGCCCGCCCGTTGTCCCGCTCGACGTCGGTGAACAGGCCCGGCCGTACGGTGGTAGCCAGGGCGAGGGCCAGCGGCGGGACCATGCCGGCGGCCATGACGGCTGCCATGATCTCGTAGGAGGCAGTGGTGGCCGCGGACAGGCCGGCGGTGGCGAACAGGTAGGCAGCCTTGTTGACCGGGCCGCCCAGGTCGAAGCACATCATCAGGCCGAGGATGACGCCCAGGAAGATGGCGGAGCCGGAGCCCGCCATGGAGGTCAGCGAGTCGCTCAGCCAGGTCATGAAGGAGGCCAGGGGGTTGCCCAGCACCATGTACATCAGGGAGCCGACCACCAGCGTAGTGAACAGCGGGATGATGACCACTGGCATGAGGCTGCGCAGCCACCGGGGCACGTCCAGCCCCGCCAGCCAGGAGGCCATGTAGCCCGCAAGCAGGCCACCGATCAGGCCGCCGATGAAGCCGGCGCCGATGGCCACCGACAGGGCGCCCATGGCGAAGCCGGGGGCGATGCCGGGGCGCCCGGCCAGTCCGAAGGCGGTGTACCCGGCCAGGGCCGGCACCAGGAAGCTCATGGCGGTGGAACCCAGCATGAAGAACACGGCACCGATGTAGGCCATCAGCGGAGATCCGCCCAGGGCGTTGGGAGCGGCCATGTCCGGGTTGGCCAGGTCGGGCAGGTTCCACAGGCTGGAGCCGGTGACGATGTTGGAGGCGTTGTTGGTGATGTCGTAGCCGCCGAAGAGGAAACCCAGGGCCGTGAGCAGACCGCCGGCAGCCACGAAGGGGATCATGTAAGACACGCCGGTCATCACCGAGCGCTGCAAGCGCCGCGCCCAGTGGACGTGCTCCTCCTCGCCCTCGGCCTCGCCACCGCCGGCCCCGGCAGCGACACGCTTGGCACTAGGGTCATCGATGGCGGCCAGGGCCTGGTCCACCAGGGAGCCGGCGTCGTTGACGGCGGCCTTAACGCCGACGTCGATCACGGGCTTGCCGGCGAAGCGCTCCATCCCCTTGACCGGCAGGTCGTGGGCGAAGATGACGGCGTCGGCCGCCTGGACCAGGTCGGCGTCGAGCCAGTCGATCTTGCCGGAGCCCTGACCCTCGATACGCACGGTGACGCCGCGCTCCTTGCCGGCCTGCTCGAGCGCCTCGGCGGCCATGAAGGTGTGGGCAATGCCGGTGGGGCAGGAGGAGACGCCGACGATGACGCGGCCGGTGTCGGCGGGCGCGGCTGCCTCCCCCGCGGCCGACTCCCCCGTGGCCGGTGCCGCGCCGTCGTCGAGCAACTCGGGCTGGACCTGCTCGGTGACCAGGCGGGCGACGTCTTCGGGAGTGGCGGCGGCGCGCAGGGCGTCGGTGAATTCCGACTTCATCAGCCGCGGGCAAGCTTGGCCAGCAGCTGCAGGTGGAAGTCGTCGGCGCCGGCGGGAGCGGCGATCATGAACACGAGGTCGGCACCCTGCTCGTCGGCAGCGCCGAAGTCGACCGGGTCGGTCAACCGAGCGAATCCGAGCGAGGGAGCCAGTACGTGTGGGCTGCGGCAGTGCGGGATGGCGATGCCGCCGGGGATGCCGGTGGGCGCGGTGGCCTCGCGGGCCAGGGCGTCGGCGGCGAGCCCCTCGGTGGTGTCGGCGCGGCCGGCGGCGGCGACGACGTCTGCCAGGTAGTTGATGACCGCTTCCTTATCGGCGCCCGCGGACGCGTCCAGGCGGACGAGCTCGGGCACGATCAGCGGTGTGTTCGCTGCGTTGGTGGGTTGAGACATGTTGTCTTCCTCGTTGTCTCCTGGTGAGTGGTGGTGTGGTTGCGGGCTGATCAGAGCTCGGTGATTTCGGCGGCCTGTGTGGACAGGTCGGCGGGACCGGGCAGGGTGGTGCCGGGCAGACCGGCGGCGGCGGAGCCGTAGGCCATGGCGGTGGCCAGACACTCGGGGGCGTCGGCGCCTCGCACGTCGGCCAGGATGTAGCCGGCGACGGAGGAGTCTCCGGCACCGACAGTGGAAATGACGGGGACGGCGGGGGCGGTGGCCCGCCAGGCACCGGACGCGGTGACCAGGACGGCGCCGGCACCACCGAGGGTGGCCAGCACTGCGCCCACACCGCGGTCCACCAGGACACGGGCGGCCTGGGCGACGGGGGTGTAGTCACCGGCGAGTGCGCCCTCCTCCAGGGCGGTGGCACGTTCGGCGGGCAGCCCGGCCAGCTGGCCGAGTTCCTCCCCGTTGGGTTTGATCAGGTCGGGGGCGGCCGCCGGTAGGGCGGCGGCCAGGGCGGCCAGAGGCGCATCGGAGGTGTCGACCGCGATGCGCAGGTCGGGTGCCGCCTGGCGCAACAGGTTGACCAGGCGCGCGTACCAGTCGGTGGGGGCGCCGGGCGGCAGTGAACCGGACAGGATGGCCCAGCTGTGGATGCCGGGCGCCCCGTCCTGGTCGGCACCGTCGGCGCCGCCACTCGCACCCGCCGCCACGGCCCGACTCAGGGCCGCCTCTACGGCGGCGACCTCCGCATCCGCCAGGGTGGCGCCGGGCTCGTTGAGTTTGGTGGTGGTGCCGTCGGGCTCGGTCACGGCGGTATTGATGCGCACAGCCCCGGCCACGTCCACGGGGATGGTGCTCAGGCCGGGCACATTCAGGGCCGTGACCGCGGTCACCAGCGGGTCGTGCTCGGGCGCGGGCAGGACGGCGGTGACGGTCTGGCCGGCACGGGCCAGCACGCGGGCGACATTGAGCCCCTTGCCGCCCGGCTCGGTGGTGACCGACTGCAGCCGATTGACGCCACCGCGCACAAGCGGACCGGCGAGCGTGACCGTGCGGTCGAGCGAGGGATTGGGAGTGAGTGTGATGATCATGCGATGAGGACCTCGGTTCCGGTATCGGCTAGTTGGGCGGCCAGTGGCGAGGGGAGGGCGGCGTCGGTGACCAGCAGATCGACGTCGTCGAGGTCGGCGAAGGAGACCAGGTGCTCCTGGCCGATCTTGGTGGCGTCGGCCAGGGCGACGACGCGGCGGGCGGCGCGGACCATGGCGCGCTTGACGGCGGCCTCGTCCGGGTCGGGGGTGGACAGGCCGTGTTCTGCGGTCAGGCCGTTGGTGCCCATGACGGCCACGTTCACGCGCAGGGCGGCAAGCGCCTCCAGGGCCTCGGGGCCGACCGCGGCCTGGGTAATTCCGCGGACCTGGCCGCCGAGGATGCGCACGGTCAGATCACCGCGGCCGGCCAATAGGGCGGCGGTGAGTACAGAGTTGGTGACCACCGTCAGCCCCAGGCCCTCGGGCAGGAGCCGGGCGAGGCAGCCGACGGTGGTGCCGGCGTCGAGCAGGATAGTGGCGCCGGGGCGCAGATCCAGGGCGCCGATGGCGGCCGCGGCGATGGCCTGCTTGGCGGTGGCGCCCAGCAGCTCACGTTCGGCGACGGCGGTCTCCGGCAGGGCCAGCACGGTGGCGGGGACGGCGCCGCCGTGGACCTTGCGCACCGCGCCGGTGCGGTCCAGCGCGGTCAGGTCGCGGCGAATGGTTTCGACGGTGACGCCGTAGCGGGCGGCCAGGTCGGTGACCGCAACGCGGCCCTCGCGGGACACGGCATCGACGATGTCCTGCTGGCGCTGCTCGGCGTTCATTGCCTACCTCCACCCCGAAGTCCGTTCGGGCATTAGTGTATGCCCGAACGGACTTCCTTGTGAAGGGGTCAGCCGAAATTGATGAAGTTACCTGTCCGACCGGGCATTCAGGGGCGCAGCAGCGGCAAGTAGGCGGACAGGTCGCAGCGCTCGCCGGAGGCGTGCAGCACCCCGGAGTCCAGCGCCTCCCGCCACCCCAGGCGACCGGTGGCCAGGGCCAGCCAGGTAGCGGCGTCGGTCTCCACCACGCTGGGCGGGGTACCGCGACGGTGTACGGTGCCGGAGACCGCCTGAGTGACCCCAAAGGGCGGCACCCGCACCTCCACGGCGCGACCAGGAGCACAGGCCGCCAGCTCCTCCAGGGTGTACCGCACGGCGGTGGCCGTATCGGCACGCTGTGGCCGGGCGGCGGCGTCGGCGGCGGCCGCCCAGCGGCGCACGGCGCGGGCGCCCGCGGCAGGATCGATACGTCGTCTCACATCTCCGACGGTACGGCATGGCGCCGCACGCGCAGGCCCCGGCGGATCACGCGGTAGCAGGCCAGTCCCGCGGCAGAGACCACGACCACCGACATCATGCTGAAGGAGCCCAGGAAGTCCGGCACCTCGAAGCCGGCCAACGGGTCGTCGTCGGGGGCGATGATCACCTGCTCGGACGCCTCCGGGACGCCGGCGTCGGCACGGCCGGTGACCGCGGCGACCGGAACCAGGGCCTGCAGGTCGATGCTGCGGGTGGAGCCGTCGTGGGCCACCAGAGTGAAGGAGACCACGGCGCAGGCAGCAGCGGCGCTGACGCCGGCGCTGCCGCGGCTGTCGGCCGGGCAGGTGGTGGTCGCCACGTCGGCGGGCAGGACAACCTTCAGCGTGCTGGCGCCCGTCTCCGGCAGCTCCGGGGTGATGGTGGTATCGATGGCGGCGCTGGTCAGGTGCTGAGTGCCGCCGTCGGCCAGGGCCACCGTGGCCGTGACCTCCGCCACGGCTCCCGCGGCGGCCTGCTCCGAGGCGGCGGTGAAGCTCAGCCCGGTAAAGCGGACCGTTGCGCTGCCACCGGCGGTATCGACGTCCATATCCACGCCGATCTGCCGCTTGGCCAGGTCTGCGGAGGTAGCGCCACCGGCCTGGAGGTACTCGGCGGTGACGGTGCGGTCGAGCACACCGGTGCTGGAGACATCACCCTCGCGCAGAGCGGTGAAGCCATCACCACCCGACAGCATGAAGGAGTTGGAGGCCACCACCACCTCGGCGTCGTCGTCGAGCTCGACACCATCGATGTAGACCGAGCGGATGATGCGGTTACGCGCGGCATCGATGGCGCTCTCGAGATCGGCGGCGGTCTGCGCGCCGGTGGAGATCCGGCTCCAGTACTCCTCCAACTCATCGGCGGCGTCCTGGTCGAGATAGACCTGCACGTTGGCGGAGACACCCAGCATGAGCACCGGCCGGGAGGTGTCGGGCTGCCACTGCTGGGCAAGCACGGCCTTGAGCTGGGCGCCGCTGTAGGTCGCGTAGCCCATCTCATTGCCGAAGGGCTGGACGGTATAGGCCTCTCCCTCGGTCAGGTCGCCGAGCAGGTAGTCGGCACGCACGCCGCCGGGATTCATCAGCCCCACATAGTGATCGCCTTCGGGCCGAACGTCGGTGGTCAACCAGGAGCGGTAGGAGTCGGCGATCAGGTTCGCGGCGGTTGACTCGGTGGAGCGATTGGCGCCGGGATCGGAGCCGTTGTTGGTGCCGCGGTAGAAGCCGGTGTCCAAGTTGGTGAGCACGCGGGCCCCGGCGGCACGGGATTCACGGGCGGCCTGGTCGACGATGGCCTGGACGCCGTAGGCATCGGTGGTGCAGTCCGAGGCAGCCAGATCGATGTTGGCGGCCTGCACCACGCCCACGGCGCCGGTGGCGGGGTCGAAGGACAGGGTGATGTTGCCCAGCAGTTTCCCGTACTGGCCGGACTGCACCACGGCGATGCGGTTGCCGTCCTTACCGGTGACGGTGGCGGCATGAGCGTCGTGGGTGTGCCCACCGAAGACGGCGTTGACGGAGCCGTTGAACTGAGTGGCGTAGACCGCGGCGTCCTCGTGAGCCAGAACGACGACTATGTCAGCCTCCCCGTTGTCCGGATCGCCGTCCTTCAGGGCGGCGGCGCGGACATTGGCGGTGCGAATGAAGTCATCGACTTCGACTCCCTGGAGCGCAGATTCGGCCACCAGGCTGGGCAGGGAATCGGTGACCAGGCCAATGAAGCCGACGGTTACGCCGTCGATCTGCGTTGTCCACACGCCGTTGCCGTCGCCCTCAGCGCGCAGGGCGTCATTTCCGGTGACATTGGCGGCAAGCACGGGGGCGTCGAAGGCACCCAGCAGGCGGGCGGAGAGGTCGGTGGCGCCACGGTCGAACTCGTGGTTGCCGGCGGCGGTGACGTCCAGACCGATGGCGTTAAGGATGTCGATGGTGGCTGATCGTCCAGCACCGATGAGATGTAGGCCGAGCCGCCCACGTTGTCGCCGGTGGAGACCAGCAGGGTGCCCGGCGTGGCAGCCCGGGCGGCGGCGACCTCGCAGGCCAGGGCGACGGCGCCGGGCTCGGAGACCAGCTCCGCGCCCTCGCTGCTGGTAGACACCCGCTCGATATGACCGCCAAAGTCGCTGATGCCCAGCAGGTTGATCGTGACCGTCGCGTCGTCGACACCGGCCGGAGCAGCGACGGCGGCTGCGCGCTCATCGTCGGCAATTACGCTGGGGCTCGCGCTCAGCATGCCACCTATAGGGGCGGCCACCACCACCGGGCCGCCGATGACGGAGCCGGTGATACCCGCGGCCGGTGCAGCCGCTGCGGCGGGCTCGAGGGCAGCAAGGCTGAGGGCCGTCAGGGAGACGACCAGACGGGCCAGGTGTCGCGATCTCATGGTGGTCCTCGTGGTGATCATCAGTAGGTCGAACGATTGACATCACCATAAGTGTCAGGACACCTATGGGCCAGAGCACACACCAATTAGTAATCATGACGATTTGGTGATGCTAGGCAGGCCTTCACCTATGAACCCCGATCATCACCGCCGCGGCCCCTGGTTTCCGGCTCCATACTGCGCATATGTGACGATGGCGCCCAGCCGCTTGGGAAGCGACTGGGCGCCGTCGTAGGGCGGTAGGCCACAGGAGGCGTGACCTCGGGGTAACCGCGGATCGGCCGGATGGCTAGGCCGATTGGCCAACCTCCGCCTAGCGGATTACTGGATCAGACGATCCCGTGGGCGATCATGACGTCGGCCACCTGGGTGAAGCCCGCGGCGTTGGCACCCAGGACGTAGTCGCCGGGGCGGCCGTAGGTCTCGGCGGCCTCGACGCAGGACTCGTGGATGTCGGCCATGATGGCGGTCAGCTTGGCCTCCGCGGTGGCGAAGTCCCAGCGGGTGCGGCCGGCGTTCTGCTCCATCTCCAGGGCAGAGGTGGCCACGCCACCGGCGTTGGAGGCCTTGCCGGGGGCGTAGAGGATACCGGCGGCCTGGAAGGCCTCGATGGCCTCCGGGGTGCTGGGCATGTTGGCACCCTCGGCGACGACGGCGCAGCCGTTGCGCAGCAGGGTGGCGGCGTTGTCGGCGTCGAGCTCGTTCTGAGTGGCGCAGGGCAGGGCGACGTCGACCGGGACGTCCCAGGGACGGCCCTCGGTGACCAGGCGGGCGCCGGGGCGGCGGGAGACGTAGTCGGCGACGCGGCCGCGCTCGACCTCCTTGACCTGCTTGAGCAACTCGAGGTCCACCCCGGCCTCATCCACGACGTAGCCGGAGGAGTCGGAGAAGGTGATGGGCTTGGCGCCGAGCTGCTGGGCCTTCTCGATGGCGTAGATGGCGACGTTTCCGGCACCGGAGACGGCGACCTTCTTACCCTCCAGGGAATCGCCCTTGGTGGCCAGCATGGACTGGGCGAACAGGACCGTGCCGTAGCCGGTGGCCTCGGTGCGGACCAGGGAGCCGCCCCAGTCCAGGCCCTTGCCGGTCAGCACGCCGGCGTCGTAGCTGTTGCGCAGACGCTTGTACTGGCCGAAGAGGTAGCCGATCTCACGGCCACCCACGCCGATGTCACCGGCGGGGACGTCGGTGTTGGGGCCGATGTGGCGGGACAGCTCGGTCATGAAGGACTGGCAGAAGCGCATGACCTCGGCGTCGGACTTGCCGTGCGGGTCGAAGTCGGAGCCGCCCTTGCCGCCGCCAATGCCCTGGCCGGTCAGCGCGTTCTTGAAGATCTGCTCGAAGCCGAGGAACTTGATGATGCCGGCGTTGACGCTCGGGTGGAAGCGCAGACCGCCCTTGTAGGGGCCCAGCGCCGAGTTGAACTCGATGCGGAAGCCACGGTTGACGTGGACCTCGCCGGCGTCGTCAACCCAAGGCACCCGGAACATGATCTGCCGCTCGGGCTCCACGATGCGCTCCAGGAGCGCATTCTCGGCGTAGTGGGGGTGCTTGGCGATCACCGGGTCGAGCGACTCCAGCACCTCGCGGACGGCCTGGTGGAACTCGGCCTCCCCGCGGTTGCGAGCTACTACCTGCTCATAAACCTTCTCAACGACGTCCTGCATGGGGAACTCCTTCACCTGTCGGTATCGCGACTGCGATTGCTGCGCAGGAGCACGTCGTTGAGCAGGGCGGGCGTCCCGCGCTGTGCTAAACACTCCCACCCCGCCGGTAACTGAGACGAAACATCTCATGTTTCGGCCGTATGTTGGACGCGGGGCGAGCGCGGCGACCGCAAGGACGGGCGCCGCTTACAGCGCGGCGTAGGCGACGTCGTCGACGGGCTCCAACCACTCATTGGAGGTGTTCTCCCCGGGAACCGCGAGCGCGATGTGGGAGAACCAGGAGTCGGCCTTGGCACCGTGCCAGTGCTTGACGCCGGCGCGGGCGAACACGACCGACCCGGGTTCGAGGGAGACGGGCTCCCGGCCCTCCTCCTGGTACCAGCCGGAGCCGGCGGTGCAGATGAGCACCTGGCCGCCGCCGGAGGTGGCGTGGTGAATGTGCCAGTTGTTGCGGCAGCCGGGTGAGAAGGTGACGTTGTGGACGCCGACTGCGCACTGCTGATCGTCGACGAGGTTGTTCAGGAAGCTGTCGCCGATGAAGTACTGGGCGAAGGCGGTGTTCGGCTCGCCCTTGCCGAAGATGTTCTCGGCAGCGAAGACGGATTCGTCGGTGGTGGTGGTCATGATGGTTCCTCTCCTACGGCCGGGGCGGGTTGCGCAACCTCAGGTAGGACCGCTGTCCGGCCACAGCCAGGCTCCGAGCGGGCTCCCCACCCGCCACCCGCCAGAACGCCGGGGTCGGTAGAACTCACGTGCCGAGGGGCGGTCCGACCGCAGCCGGTCCCGGGTGTTCCGCCCCCTCCACCATCACCGAATGGCATGATCCAGGCATGAGCGCCACTGACTCTTCGGGGCCTGTCCCTTCCGACCCCAAGCTCTCCTCACCCAGCCGAGGCCGCACCAACAGCAAGCGGTGGGGATCGCCGCCGGTTGATCCGATCCTCCTACAAGCACCAACCCAGCTTCCGCGACGTCGACGGACCGAGTGGTGGACGGTCGCCGCATGGTCTCTCGCGCTGCTGTTGCAGATCCTCCTACGCTTTGACAAGGACTTCTCCTACGGTTCCGATGTTATGAGTCAAATGACGGAGGCGTACTCGAACTCGACCATTCTTCTGTGCGTTCTCGGCCTCGTCTCCTGCCTCGTCCTCCTGGGTACAGAGTCACTGCACTCCGCCATACTGGGGGCTGTCTTGGCCGCCATCACACTCACCGCCTCACTGGCCTCCTGGACGGTGCTGTACGGGCTTCGGGCGATCGACTACGTCTGGTGGACGCGGGGATGGGTTCTCAACATCGCGCTCGGCGTCGTCCTCTTCCGCACCATCCGCGACCTGGCCACCAACATCAATGACAGCATCGGCCACCACTATGCGGTGTAATCATGCCCGCGTCGCTGCCCCCTCCGCACCGTAGCTGTCAACCTTTATGGTTGCCCTCATGCCCAGTTCCTCCGATCGATCCGACGCCGCAGCCGCGTCGGCTTCGGTGACTCCGCGCACCGTTCCCGCACCCGACCTACGCCTACCACCGGAGGAGCCGGCCGTCCGCTCGTGGAGCGTCACCACGCTGCCCGATCTGCTCCGACACGTGCACGCCCTCGCGGGTGAACCGACGGGACGCCCCGCCGTCGTCGCCGTCGACGGGCGCTCGGGCAGCGGGAAGACCACCCTCACCCGCCGACTGGCCGCGCTCGAGCCCGGCGCACAAATGCTGCATATCGATGACCTGGATTGGAACGAGCCGCTCTACCAGTGGGACCACCTGCTCGTCGAGGTACTGACCCGGCTGCGGGCCGACGGCGCCCTGGAGTTCAGCCCGCCCGCCTGGCTCCGGCACGGCCGCGCAGGGGCCATCACCATCGCCACCGACGCACCACTGGTACTGGTGGAGGGCACTGGGGCCGGGATGCGAGCAGTCGCCGGCCTGATCGATGCCCACCTGTGGGTGCAGACCGACTACGCCGTCGCCGAGGAGCGCGGCATCGGCCGGGACATCGCCGACGGCACCAATGGCGACGCCGAAGAGTCGGTGCGGTTCTGGCACGACTGGCAGGCGGCCGAGCGGCCCTTCTTCGCCGCCGACCGTCCCTGGGAGCGAGCCGACGCCGTCGTGTGCGGTCAAGCCCTGCCCGGAGTCGGCCCGGACGAGGTCGCCTGGACCACCCGACCGTGGACCTGAACCAGGGGAACACCGGCCCCGCCGCTGACCTGCGCATCTACTACGCCACTTCGCCGTTAACAACGCCAGTTAACGTTCCGGTGAAGGGTTCTCAGGTATACAGCAGACCGCTAAGTGGCGTAGCAAACCGCTATGTGGCGTTCCAAACGTGCCCCGGACCAGGAAACACGTCCTGTCACTCAGCCGCGCGGGCGGCGCACGCGGCACCTGCCCCGCACGAGCTCAGGCGCCTTCCGGACCAGTTCGGCCGGCCTCAGTCGAACAGCTCCGGCAGCGTTGCGTCCACGCCCGCGCGCAGCTCGGCCAGGTCCAGCACCAGCGGGCGGCCGGAGCCGCCGTCGGCCAGCAGGTCGGTGCCGGTGACGGCGAGCATGTCCCCGCCGGTGGTGCCCAGGCGCCCCCATGCCACCCCCTCGGCCTCGGCCGCCGCGGCCACCGCCGGCAAGGCGCCCTCGGGCACCGCCACCAGGCACGCGCGCCGGACTCGGACAGCAGGGCGGTGAAGTCGTCGACGTCGCCGGGCAAGGCCGCCAGGTCGATCGCCGCCCCGACGCCGAAGCGCAGGCAGGCGTCGACCAGGCTCTGCACGAGCCCGCCGGTGGACAGGTCGTGGGCCGCGCGCACGAGCCGCGAGCCATCGGGCAGGTCCACCTCGCTCAGCGCGACCAGCACGCGCCCGAGGGCGGCCTCCGCCTCCAGGTCCACGTGCGGGGGCAGGCCGCCCAGGTGGTCGTGCACCACGCGCGTCCAGGCAGAGCCATCCAACTCGTCCCGGGTCTCGCCCAGGGCGATGATGGCCAGGCCCTCCTCCTGCCAGCCCGAGGGGTTGGCGCGGCGGACGTCGTCCATGACGCCGAGCACGCCCACCACCGGGGTGGGGTTGATGGAGGAGTCGGGCATGCCCTTGACCTTGCCGTGGGAGTTGTACAGGGAGACGTTCCCGCCGGTGACGGGCACGCCCAGCTCGCGGCAGGCGTCGGCCAGGCCGGTGATCGCCTCCACCAGCTGCCACATGGCGTCGGGGTCCTCCGGGGAGCCGAAGTTGAGGCAGTCGGTGACGGCCAGCGGCCGGGCGCCCACGGTGCACACGTTGCGGTAGGACTCGGCCAGCGCCTGGGCGGCGCCGGTGGCCGGATCGAGCTTGGTGAAGCGGCCGTTGGCGTCGGTGGCGATGGCGACCCCGCGGCCGGTTGCCTCATCCACGCGAATCACGCCGGCGTCGTCGGGCTGGGCCAGGGCGGTGGCGCCGCGCACGAAGCGGTCGTACTGGTCGGTGACCCAGGCGGCAGAGGCCTGGTTGGGGCTGGTGACGACGGCGCGCACCTGCTGTGTCAGCTCTTCCACGCTCTCCGGCCGGGGCAGGGCGTCGGAGGTGTCGGCGTTCAGCGCGTCCTGCCAGGCGGGGCGGGCGTAGGGGCGGTCATAGGTGGGGCCCTCGTGAGCGACGGTACGCGGGTCGACGTCGACGATCCGCTCCCCGAAGTGATCAATGGTCAGCCGCCCGGAGTCATTGACCTCGCCGATAACGCTGGCCTCGACGTCCCACTTGTCGATGACCGCCATGAACTCCTCGAGCTTGTCCGGGGCGACGACGGCCATCATGCGCTCCTGGGACTCGCTCATGAGGATCTCGCCGGCCGTGAGGGTGGGATCGCGCAGCAGCACATTCTCCAGGTCCACGTGCATGCCGCCGTCGCCGTTGGAGGCCAGCTCGCTGGTGGCGCAGGAGATCCCGGCGGCGCCGAGGTCCTGAATGCCGAGCACCAGGTCCGCCGCGAACAGGTCCAGGCAGCACTCGATCAGCACCTTCTCCATGAAGGGGTCACCCACCTGCACGCTGGGCCGCTTGGCGGGCATGCCGTCCTCGAAGGACTCCGAGGCGAGGATGGAGGCGCCGCCGATGCCGTCGCCGCCGGTGCGGGCGCCGAACAGGACCACCTGGTTGCCCGCGCCGGAGGCATTGGCCAGGTGGATGTCCTCGTGGCGCAGCACGCCCACGCACAGGGCGTTGACCAGCGGGTTCTCCTGGTAAGAGGAGTCGAACTCGGTCTCGCCGCCGATGTTGGGCAGGCCCAGGCAGTTGCCGTAGCCGCCCACGCCGGCTACCACGCCGTGCACCACCCGGGCGGTGTCAGGGTGGTCGACGGCGCCGAAGCGCAGCTGGTCCATGACGGCCACGGGGCGGGCGCCCATGGAGATGATGTCGCGCACGATGCCGCCGACGCCGGTGGCGGCGCCCTGGTAGGGCTCGACGAAGCTCGGGTGGTTGTGGGACTCGACCTTGTAGGTGACCGCCCAGCCGTCGCCGATGTCGACGACGCCGGCGTTCTCCCCCATGCCCACCAACAGGTGCTCGCGCATCTCGGGGGTGGTCTTTTCCCCGAACTGGCGCAGGTGCAGCTTGGAGGACTTGTAGGAGCAGTGCTCGGACCACATCACCGAGTACATGGCCAGCTCGGCGGCGGTGGGACGGCGACCGAGGATGGTCTTGATGGAGTCGTATTCCTCGTCCTTGAGACCGAGTTCGCGGTAGGGCATCGCCTGGTCGGGCGTGGCCGCGGCGTCGGCGACGGTGTCGGGGTGTTCGGCGGGGCGGGCGGGTTCGGTCACGGCGTTGGGCTCGACGGCGGACATGGCTGCTCCTGGGTGGGCGGTGGAACCGGTTAGAGGTTACCCGGCGGGGCGGCCTCGCACCTATTTCGCGGCGTAGCAAGGTTGAGCGGCAGTTGCACGAACCCGACGGCCGACGCCCATGCCCTCAACCAGGGGCACCCATCCGCCCCGAGCCTCGGTTTGGACCGCTCGCGTCGGTTGGACCCCTTGCGTCGGTTTGGACCCCTTGCGTCGGTTTGGACCGCCCACGCGGCACACAACAGCGGTCCAAACAGGGGATAACGGTCCAAATGGACTTTCGGGGTCCAAACCGGGGATAGCGGTCCAAACAGATTACTTCTACGGCCGAGCCGGCCAATAGTTGCCCATCGAGTCGAAGTGCAGAGCGTGCAGGCGCTCGGGCGCGAGCACAACGGGCCTGCCCGCGATGCCTTTGGTGAGCTCACCGAGCGCGGCGCGCAGTGCGCCGGGCACCAACGGCGTCGGCGCCGCCGGCCGGTAGTAGGCGCCAGTGATGTGGGGTGTGAACGGCCCGGAGGGAACGATCTCATCGAACAGGGCCCGAGCCAGAAGCAGCTTGCGATGCTCGGCCTCATCCACGGCTCTGAGGCCGACGACGACGCTCGTGTTCACCAGGTTGAAGACCGCCGTGCAGGTCGTGTGGATGGGCCCGATTGCGCGCGCCCGCGCAACCAGCTCCACGGCCGTCGCCGCACCGGCCTCCACCAGCGGCCACACCTGTGCCCGATCCGAGCCGGCGTGAAGATCGTGGAGCGTCACGTGCGCCATTTCCACCGGCAGTGGCAGCGCCAGCGACTCGCCGAAACGGGTGTGGAGGTCATGCATGATCGCTCCGACGAGTTCACAGCCCTGATCGTCGAGGAAGTAGGCGATCGTGTCCCCGTAGAAGGGCCGCAGCGCGCCGGTTCGCGGGGCCGCCTTCTCCTCCAGTTCCGGAGGCAGCCCAAACACCGGCTCGTCGGGGACAGAGTCGGCCTGGAAGGCCCTGACCCGCTGATCGAACTCCTGCAGCGTCTCCACAACCGACTCCTTCAGCGCGAAATGAGCGACCGGCCCAGATCGCCGCGCCGCTGAAACCCGGCGCGCGACCATATCTACCGACCTCGGCGGGGATTGCCCTCAGGAGGTGCTGCGGAGCACCTTCACTGGAGGCTGCCGTCGTTGGAGGCCAGGATCATGATGAACTCCACGAAGGCCCAGATCTGGTTGCCGACCGCGGGAACCATACCCAACGACATGAGCGTGACAGCAATAGCGGCGGGGCCCTCGCCCATATAACCGTAGTCGTTAGTATTTGCCCGGATGACCATGCCGCCGGCCACGATGAGCGCGAACGCCGAACCGACCAAGCACAGGTGGATGACTCCCTGACGAGTTTGGCCGCGATAGAAGTCATGGACGCCAATTCTGCCGAGGAAAAAGGCCAGCAGCGCCGCGGCCACCTTCGACTTGGGCTGCGCACAACTGGCCTGCTCGTAGGGTGCACCTTAAGGCGCAGCACCGTAAGCCCCCTGCTGCTGGCCGTAGCCGGCGCCCGCGGCCTGGCCGTTCCCGCTGTTGGGGTACTGAGGAACGGCGTTGGGGGGCGCCCAGTATCCGGCCGACTGCGGCTGACCGGGGTCGGAGGAACTGGGGCTCTGGCTCATAGGTGCTTACCTTCGATATGGCGTGAGGATCGCGGCAGACTGCGCAGCAAGCTCATGACCTCGCCGCATACTTGTTACACGACAGCCTCCCCCCGCCGACGCTGCGCGGCACAAGGCCGAGCGAGCGACTGGGCCCGACACAACAGGGAGAACCGCACGGCACGCCGTCGAAAGTGCTGCGCATCACACAGCTTTGGGGCAGTATCGGGACATGAGAACCATCGACGTCGCCCCGCTCCCCCTGTCGGACCTCGAAAGCCACCTGGATGAGGTTGCCACCCGGCGCCTGCGCGACGGCGTCGCCGCCGCCCGCAACCTCCTGGAGGGACGCACCGTCTGGACCATCACACCCACGTCGGCGGCGGCGTCGGGGCCGGCGGAGATCGTCGCCCCCCTGGTCGGCTATGCGCTGGACATCGGTATCGACGCCCGCTGGCTGGTACTGGACGCACCGCGCGAGTTCAACACGATCGCGGCCCGCCTACACGCCGGCATTCACGGAGACCGCGGCGACGGCGGCAAGCTTGCGGACAAGCAGCGCGACATCTACGAGCACGTGATCGCCTCCAACGCGGAGAACATCGTCGATGACATTCGCGACGGCGATGTGGTCATCCTGCACGATCCGCCCACGGCCGGCCTGGCCAAGGCACTGAAGGCGGCCGGCGCCACCGTGATCTGGCGCTGCCACCTGGGCGCTCAGGACACCGGCGACGCCGGCCAGCGCGCCTGGGCCTTCCTGGACCGATACCTGGAGGAGGTGGACCTCGTCGTGGTCTCGCGCCCCAACTACCGGCCGCCCTTCGTGGAGCCGGAGCGGTGTGCGGTGATCGCCCCCTCCATTAACCCCGACTCACCCAAGAACCGGTACTGGACCTGGACGAGGCCTGGTCGGTGGCACGGCTGGCGGGCGTGTTCGACGGCGAGCCGCCCTTCGACGCGGTGGCCTTCGTGCACGAGGACGGGCGGCCCGACGCGATTCGCGAGCTGCCCACACTCGCCGGCGCGGGCCTGCCGGTGCCACGAGGCGTACGCGTGATCGCGCAGGTGTCCCGTTGGGATCGTCTGAAGGGCGGCAAGGAGCTGGTCGACGCCTTCGCGGACAACGTGGCGACACTGCCGGACGACGCACACCTGCTGCTGCTGGGGCCGGACCCGGATCCCGAGCGTGACGCCGAGTCCGCGGCGGTGCTGGGCGAGGTGCTGGACCGCTGGGACCTGCTGCCGGAATCGGTGGCTTCGCGCGTACACATCGCCGCCGTGCCCATGCACGACCGGGATGTCAACGCCATGGTGGTCAACGCCGTTCAGCGGGTCGCCGACGTGGTCACCCAGCGCTCCCTGGTGGAGGCATTCGGGCTGCCGGTAGCGGAGGCCATGTGGAAGAAGGCGCCCGTGGTCGCCTCTGCGGTCGGCGGCATTCAGGACCAGATTGAGGACGGCGTCGACGGCGTGCTGGTGGACCCAACCGACGGCGCCGCGTGGGCGCAGGCCGTAGCGACGTACTGCGCTTCCCTGAGCGGGCGCACGATATGGGGCTGGCAGCGCACGAGTCGGTGCGCCGGGAGTTCCTGCCCGACCGGCACCTGCTGGAATTGGTAGACGCCATCGCCGGCGCCATGGAGTGAGCAGAACCACACCGGCGGCGGTGCTGTTCGCGACGCGACGGCGCCGCCGCCGACGTCTGCCCGTACCCCGCCCCGCCGATGGTTATCCACAGATTTAACCCACAGGTTTGTGCACAGGTCTGGCGATGGGGGAAATGCCGCCGCTTGCCCTGTGGGCGCCCGACGGGCCATCCGCCTCGAGGGCCTGCAGCCCGGGACCGAGCCGGGAGCAGACCCCGCCGAGGCGCCAGTACCACCGCCACCGCCGACCGGTCAAATCGTTGCAATTATGCGGTTATGTGATGTCACCCCGGGGTATCGATCGACGCCAATCCGCGTGCTCATGCGTCTGGCCCCGTGCGCTGCGGGCCGCTCCCGCGGCTGCCCACGGCCTGCCAGCCGTCGCCCGGTCGCCGCCATTCCCGACCAGCGCTTCTCAACACTTTCCACAGGCAATGTGGATGCGATCGAGCATTTGTCGTTTCGTTCTCCGCTGGGTCGGCCGGCGAGCACGACCGCACCCCGCTCGGCAAGTCGGGCCACTTAGGGACTCTTCCGATTTGAGGTTGTAGAGGCGGGGGTTGGGGCGGTGTCTGGGGTGTTTGGCTGTTTGCGGTTCGACCGGCTAACCCATGTCTGCTTGGACCGCCGGGCTGCACTTGGACCGCCCCAGACGCATTCCCAGACGGTCCAACCGCAGATTCGCGGTCCAACTGGAGGAACGCGGTCCAAGTAGGGGGCCGGGAAAGGTGCGGGCGCCGGGCCCGGCTGGCCTCACAGCGGCCTGTTCGCCTACGGCCCGCCGTCGACGCTCGTTCCCGTGCGTGGCGGCCCAAAGTCTCCAGGATCGGCACAAACGCCTCCGACGTCGCCGACAGTCATGAGCAGAACGTTGGAATCATGCGGTTTCCAAATCGGCCCCAGTGGTCGCCGACGGCCTTTGTGCCGGATTTGGACATTCCGGCGTCCGGGCGGCAACATCCCGGGCGGCAACCCGGCCGTCTAACAGGACCGGATGGCGGCATCCAAAACCATGGCCGCGGCTCCCAACGCCGCAGCGGTGCCGCAGTTCTGCGACAGCCTCACCGACACTGGCGGCGACGCCTGCGCCCCGTAACGCAGTTTGAGCTCGCGCTCAATGGCGCGCAGGTAAACCGCACCCGCACCGGCAGCGCTCGGCCCGGTAAGAATGACGGCCGCATTGTCCAGCACATTCACAACCGACCGTATTGCCACAGCCAGGGCGCTGGCAGACTCATCAAGCAGACGCCGCGCGGACTCGTTCCCCAAGTGCGCGACCCGGGCGACTGCCGCAAAGTCCGCCTCGATCGACCCACGCGAACCAACCTGCTCGCCCAATCCTGCGGGCCCAGCAATGCCGGGGTTCGTCAACGCCCGGGACACCACCGCCTGCGGCCCGGCCATTGCCTCCACGCAGCCACGTGCCCCACAGGCGCATACCGGACCGTTCAGGTCCACGCAAACATGTCCGAGCTCGCCAGCATTGGCAGTGGCTCCCCGCTGCAGTCGGCCGCCAACCAGCAATCCTCCGCCAATGCCTGCGCCCAGATACACCACAAGTGCGTCATCCGCACGGCCACTCGGGGAAACCCACCACTCGCCGAGCGCTGCCGCAGTGGCATCGTTTTCCATGAGTACGGGCATGCCGGTCGACCGCTCCAATGCCACACGCAGTTCGTCTCGGTCGGTCACGGAGGCGACCCCAGGCAGCTCGCGGTCGGCGGGTCCCGCCAGCACCACGCCGGTGCCGACCAACTTGGCGGTGTCGATTCCGGTGCCGGTAACGATCTCCGCTATGGCTTCCTGCACGCTCGCCCACAGGCCGTCCTCCCCCGTTTCGATGGACAGCTCCCTCCGGGTGCGCCCGATGACGGCGCCCAACAGGTCGGTCAGCACCAACACCATGTCGGTGCGCGTCAGGTGCACACCGACCGCATATCTCGCGTCCGGCGCCACCCGTACAAAGGTTCGTGGCTTCCCGCCGGTGGACGGCGCTCTACCGGTCTCTTCAAGCAGTCCCTCGTCCAGCAGGCGGCGCGTAATGGTTGAGATCGACGCGCCAGTCAGCCCGGTTCGCTTGACCAGTTCCGCCCGTGAGGTGCGGTCCAGAGCACGCACGAGGTCGAACACCAGCGCCTTGGTATCGGTGCCTCGCACCATCCGTTTCCTCCTTCTTGATCCCGTTACCCCGGACAATTGCGGCAGAGCACATCCCCCGTTCCGGCCTAGGATATTGTGCGCTCCGCTTGACATTGGAGCGGCTTCCCAGACATCGCTGATCTCGGCTCAGCTAACGATTGGTCCAGACTGAAAGGCCAGCATGACTACCGGCTCGGTTATTCATCGTTGGGGCATGGTTCTCGCCCGCCCGCGGGGGCTGCTGACCGCTGAGCCTTTCTGGTCGGAGAACGCCGACGGCATCGAAGAGGCTCTGCGCGGCACCTCCGTGCTGTTCTTCCTGCATCAGGTTCCAGGCCTGGACGAGGAGTTGGCGGTCTACCGCCGCTGGGCCGCCGAGGGCTTCGTCCGCGGGGTCATTCTCGTCAACCCGCTGGTAGACGATCCGCGCCCCGCACTCCTGGAGGAGCTGGACCTAGCTGCACTTCACGCAGGCGTGGAGCAGGCGATGCCCGAAACCGCCTCGATTGTCTCCGACAACGCCGACTCAACCCGTGGGGTGATGGAGCGGCTGCATGAGCTCGGTCACGAGCGCGTCGCCCGCGTAAGCGGCCCCAAACATCTGGCCCACACCCTGATCCGGGACACGGTGTCCCGCCGCGTGGCGCAGGAACTCGGCGTGGAGCTGCGCATCGTCCCGGGTGATTACAGCGAGGCCTCCGGCCAGCGGGCTACCGAGGAGCTGTTGAAACGCCCCGCGGCCGCACGACCGACGGCGATCATCTACGACAACGACACCATGGCCCTGGCCGGGCTGGCCACCGCCTCCGCCCTGGGCGTCGTCGTGCCCGACGACGTCAGCCTCGTCGCCTGGGACGACTCCTCCTCCTGCCAGCTCGCCTCACCCCCAATCACCGCGATCGCGCAGGATGTGCATGCATTTGGCCAGACCATCGCCGAATGCGTGCTGCGCATTGAGTCCGGGCAGACCTCCTTCCAAGTTCCCGAACCCGCTCACCACTGGCTGCGACGCGCATCCGTGGCTCGGGTGACGCCGCAGCCGTGATGGGGAGCTGCCCGCAAACGGCGCAATGGCGGGCGTGATCAGCTCGCCAGATGGTTGGCGCTGCGCAGCACCGGCCAGGTGGTCAGTATCTGCGGGTCTGTTGCCTCACCGTCGGTCAGGACGGTGAATGACGCCTTCTCGCCGGGCAGCAGGGTGGTGAGCATGTCGTCGACGACGGCGCCGGGGAGCTCGGCATCGGCGATTACCGCCACATCCCGCAGCAGCACCCGCGCGGTTACGTCGACCCGGTAGCCGCCCGCAACCCGCGCCACGTTCACGTCCGCGTCGAACCCAGGCAGGCCGGCCTCGCGGTCGGTAGATACAAACCAGACGGCGCGGCGAGCGTCATCGGCCTCGGCGATGAGGAAGCCATCCGGATCCTCCGGCAGGATCAGCTCAACCGCAGCGGCAGCGCGGGGCCCGACTTCAATTCGGCGTTCCTCCCACGCTACCTCCAGCCCGTGGCGCGTGCCGCGCCCGATCCTGACCCGTGCAGTCCAGGGCTGAGGTAGGTCGTTGACCGCCGCCAACCGAACTCGACCGCCGCCGGTAGGCTCCAGACACAGCATGCGGTCCTGCTGGGCGTGGCGCAGCGCGTACCAGGCGGGCTTGCGCACGCCGGCGGAGTCGACCACCGCCCAGGATATGACCGGCCAGCAGTCATTGAGCTGCCAAATGAGCGAACCCGCACAGTGGGGCTGGAGCGAGCGGAAGTGGCGTACACCGAAATCGAAGGCCCGCGCCTGATTGAGCTGAGTGGCCCAGTGCCAGTGGCGGAAGTCGGCGGGCTCGGAGAAGTGGGCATCCAGTCCGCGGCGCAGTTTGGCAAAACCCTCCTCGGCCTTCTGGTGCACCGCCAGTTGCGCACCGCCAACTCTCAGCGGCTCATCGTGTACCGCGGCCGTGAGGGTGGAGTACGCCATAGGCCCGCCGTAGCCGAACTCGGAGGCAAAGCGTGGCGCCTGATCCGCGTAGTGCAGGTAATCGAGCTCGTTCCACACATCCCACACGTGCGTGTCGCCGTCCGTGCGATTGTTCGCCTCGGCCTCGGGATCCGGGCTGAACGGACTGGAGGGGATATAGGGAGTAGTCGGGTCCAGCTCGGCGACGATCGCGGGGAGAATCTCCCGGTAGTAGCCCCGGCCCCAGGCACGGCCCTGCAGGCGCTCTCTCCAGCCCCAGTCCTGGAATGCCGTCTCATTCTCGTTGCTGCCGCACCAAAGTGCCAGGCACGCACGTCCACTCAGCCGGGCCACCGCCTGGCGGGCCTCCGGGATGATGCTGTCTTTCAACCACGCGTCCTCGCTGTAGGCGGCGCAGGCGAACATGAAGTCCTGCCACACCAGTAGCCCGAACTCGTCGGCGGCGTCATAGAAGTCCTCGGACTCGTAGATGCCGCCGCCCCACACGCGCACGGTGTTGCAGTTCGCTTCCACTGCGTCCACTAGGGCGCGCCGGTAACGGTCCCGGGTAATGCGAGTGGGGAAGACGTCGTCGGGAATCCAGTTGACTCCCTTGACGAGCACCAGCTCCCCATTGACCTTGAGCCGCAGCGGTGTCCCGATCTCATCGGGGGTTAGGTCCACCTCCATGCGCCTAAAGCCGATCCTCCGGGACCAGACCGGCGCCTCGTCCAGGCTCAACACCGAGTCGTACAGGGGCTGATCGCCATAGCCGCGGGGCCACCACACGTCGGGGTCAATCACGCGCGCCTGCAGCACAACCTCACTGATGCCCGGGGTGTCGGCCATCGCTGCCACGGTGGCTCCCGCGACGTTGTAAGCCAGGGACGCGGGCGGCGCCTCCGGATCCCGTTCGACTTCGGCGACCAGCCGAGCCACACCCGTATTCCCTTCCAGGTCCACCCCCAGGCGCACGTCGCGCACCCGGGTCCCGCGCCACCGCTCCAGGCGCACCGGGCGCCAGATGCCGGCGGTAATTGTCACCGGCCCCCAGTCCCAGCCGAAGGAACACGCGCTCTTACGGACCATGGGGAACGGATGGGCGTTGACGAACGGGTATTCGCCGTAGATGCGCTCACGCTCCTCGGCAACACTGAGCGCGGAGGTGAAGTCAACCACCAGCCGGTTCTCGCCGCTCAGCAGCAGGTGGCCGACGTCGAACCGGTAGCGCCGGAATTGATTGTCCGTGCGACCCAGCTCGGTGTCATTGAGGGTGATCGTGGCGATCGTGTCCAGGCCCTCGAACACCAACTCCACGTGCTCGCCGGTTGCGGCCGGTGGGGTGTTGAAGCACAGTTCATAGCGCCAGTCGCAGCGCCACATCCACGCCAACCGCTCCTCGTTGTCGCCGTTCAGCGGATCGGGGATGAGGCCGGAGTCCAAGAGGTCGGTGTGTACGCAGCCGGGGACGGTTGCCGGCACCGTCTCGGGGATCCGGATCTCCTCCGGTACGGCTCCCGCCAGATGGCTCAATCGCCAGCCGGAGTTCAGAGTGGTCGTGATAATCATGGATGGTCTTTCCTGAGTGGTCAGTGAGCGGATGATTCCGGTGCGCCGCGGCCGACGGTCTGCCAGGCCTGCCACCAGGCGTCGGCAATGGCGCGGTGACCGGCGGGCGTGGGGTGGACGCCGTCGGCGGCGACGGCTGCATCGCCGATTCGGGCCGCGAGCGCCGTCATCGGTTCTTGCAGCGGCACGTATACGGCGTCTAGTTCCTGAGCAATCTGCGCGATCGCCTGCACCCGCGGGTTCAGGTCCGCATGCCAGTTGCGGTCCTCCTCGGCATAGGGCAGCACGAACGGGGATACCAGGACCAGCGGCGTGCCAGCGGTGGCGAATGGACCAGCAACTCCCGCAGCCGTTGTGCGAAAGCAGGAACGGGTGAAACGACGCCTTCGTCGTAGTGTCGCCAGGTGTCGTTGATGCCGATGTAGACGCTGAGCACATCCGGGGCCAGAGCAACGACGTCCCGCTGCCAGCGCTCCGCCAGATCCGCCAGACGGTCCCCGCCAATGCCGGTGTTCAGGACCGTCTGCCCAGCCAGGTGTTCCTCGGCCAGGAGCCTTACGTAGTTGCATCCCAGATCGTGAGGGTCACGTTTGTCGGTACGCCCCCACTCGGTGATCGAGTCGCCGGTGAACAGCCACCGCCGTGGGGGCACGCTGGTGGAGCTCGTCACTGGTGCGCCTCCCGTTGACGACGCAGCTGTGCCAGGCGCCGTTCTGGGTCGGGGGCGGCGGCCAGCAGCCGCTTGGTGTACTCGTGGTTCGGGTGGAGGATCACTGTGTCTGCCGGCCCGCGTTCTACGACGTCACCGTGGTAGAGCACCATGATCTCGTCGGAGAAGTGGCGGGCAGTGGCCAGGTCGTGAGTGATGTACAGGACGCCGAGGTCATTGTCCTGCTGCAGTTCGGCCAGCAAGTTGAGCACCCCCAGCCGGATCGATACGTCCAGCATGGACACCGGCTCATCGGCGATGAGAATGCCCGGGTCGGGGGCCAGGGCGCGGGCGATGGCTACGCGTTGACGTTGCCCGCCGGATAGCTCGTGCGGCTTGCGATCGGCGTAGTCGTCGGCCGGATCCAGTCGTACACGGCGCAGCAGCTCCAGTACCGCTCGCGCACCGCGGCCTTGCCCAGTCGAGGATTGTGGAGCCGGACCGGACGCGCCAAATGGTGGCCGATCGTGTGGTAGGGGTTCAGCGAGGCGAAGGGGTCCTGGAAGACCATCTGCACCGTGCTGCGATACTGCGCCAGTCCTTCGCCACGGCGGCTGACGGGCTCGCCGTCAAGTAGGATCTCACCGCTGGTGGGAGACTCGAGCTGCAGCAGAAGCTTGGCAATGGTGGACTTGCCGGAGCCCGACTGTCCGACCAGGGCGATGGTCTTCCCCGGCACCAGCCGGAAGGAGACGTCATCCACCGCGCGCAGGGTAGAGGTGTGCAACCCGTTGCGGAGGGTGTACTCCTTAATGAGGTTCCGCGCTTCAAGGACGGTCATGACTGCTCCTTAACGTGGGGACGGCTGGTGCGGACGAAACCGCCACGCTCGCCGGTCAGCGATGGGAAGGAGCTGAGCAGCTGCTTGGTGTACTCCTCCTTGGGGTGGGTGTACAGCTCAATGGCGTCGTCGAGCTCGATAACCACCCCGTCGCGCATGACGGCAATGCGGTCGGAGATCTCCAACAGCAGCGGCAGATCGTGCGTGATGAAAATGACCGCGAATCCGAGTTCCTCACGCAGCCGCGAGATCTCCTGCAGAATCTCCCGTTGGACGACGACGTCGAGCGCGGTGGTCGGTTCGTCCATGATCAGGATCTGCGGCTCAAGGGCGAGCGCCATGCGATCATGACGCGCTGCCTCATGCCGCCGGACAACTCATGCGGGTAGGCATCCAGGCGGTTGCGGTCCACGCCCACGCTCTCGAGCAGCTCGCCGCTGCGCTCCAGCCGCTGCTGCTTGCTCATCTCCGGACGGTGGGTAGTCAGTACGTCGCCCAGCTGGGTCTTGACCTTGAGTACCGGGTTCAGGGAGTTCATCGCCCCCTGGAAGACCATGGCGATCTTGTCCCAGCGCACGGCCCGCAGGTCGGCGCCCGTCAGGGCCGTCAGGTCGATGTCATAGCCCTCACGGGAGTGGAATACCGCGGAGCCGCTGACGCGGCGGGCGGGATCCTTGAGCAACTGGACCACGCCGTAGGCGAGCGTTGACTTTCCGCACCCGGACTCCCCCGCCAATCCGAGGATCTCACCGCGGTGGAGAGTAAGGGACACGTCTCTGACGGCGTGCACAGGTGGGTCGACGTCGTAATCGATCGACATGTGCTCAATGTCGAGGACGGCGAGACGGGCGGAGGAGCGGACGGCGCCGTCGGTTGTGGTTTGGGGGCTCATGCGGCGACCTTCTGGGGGGTGCGGTTGCGGGCAGACTCGGCGCGGCGCCGGGTACGACGACGTTTCTTCGCGTCCGTGGCCGCCCGCAGCTTGGGGTTGATGGTCTCGTCGATCGAGAAATTGATCATCGATAACGCCGCGCCGAAGAGTGCGAGCATGAGGCCCGGCGGCACGAACCACCACCAAGCGCCCAGCCTCAGCGCCAACCCGTTCTGGGCGTAGAACAACATCGTGCCCCAGGTGAAGGAGCCCGAGGCGCCCAGTCCGAGGAACGACAGCCCAGCCTCCCCCAGGATGCCGGCGATGACTGCGCCGACCACCTGGGAGGCCAGCAGTGGGATCAGGTTGGGCAGGATCTCCACGGTCAGGATCCGCCAGGTCTTCTCCCCGCTCACGCGGGATGCCAGCACGTAGTCGCGATTACGGACCGACAGCGTGACGCCGCGCAGCACTCGCGCGGAACCCGCCCAGCTTGTCAGCGAGAGAATGAAAGCCACTAGCCAGATGCTCTTCTTGGGCACATAGCTGGAGATGATGATGACCAGCGGGAGACCGGGGATCACCAGCATGATGTTGGTGAACAGGGAGAACAGGTCATCCACGATGCCACCGGTG
This sequence comes from Actinomyces ruminis, assembly GCF_002154335.2. Lineage (GTDB taxonomy): Bacteria > Actinomycetota > Actinomycetes > Actinomycetales > Actinomycetaceae > Actinomyces > Actinomyces ruminis. The sequence continues at coordinate 57,916 of NZ_MTPX02000031.1, read as the reverse complement.
AAGGCTCCGACCACGCCGAAAAACGCAGACAGCAGCAGCGTGAGGCTCCCGACGATCAGTCCGATCAGCAGCGACCCGCGAGTAGCGTAGGCAAGTTGAGCGAGCACATCCTGCCCGGTCTGGGTGGTACCCAACGGAAACTCGCCGGAGGGTGCCGTCATGCCGAGGTTGCGCACGGTCGAGGGGTTGCCGACTACGAGCGGTCCGACGAGTCCGAACAGGACGGTGAGCACGACGATCGTGGTGCCGACGATCAGCTTGGGCGTAACCCGCACGTGGAATCGGCTGGCGCCTCTGCGGGCAGGCTTGCCGACGGACGCGGAAGCGGTTTGCGTGGACATGTTGAGCCTCCTTCAGCCGCGAGCGCGAGTGCGCGGGTCAATGACGCCGTACAGCAAGTCGACGATCAGGTTGGCGCCCAGCACGGACAGGGTGATCACCAAGAAGATCCCCTGCATGAGGCGTAGTCGTTGTTGTTCACGGCCTGGTACAGGGCGGTGCCGACGCCGGGGTAGGAGAAGACCTGCTCGGTGACCAGTGAACCGGAGACCACGAACCCCAATGAGATCGCAAAGCCCGAAATGGAGGGCAATATGGCATTGCGGGCCGCATACCAGGTGCGGATGCGGCGAGGGCGCAGCCCCTTGGCCTCCGCGGTGAGGATGTAATCCTCACTCATGGTGGACACCATCATGTTGCGCATGCCCAGCGTCCAGCCGCCGACGGAGGAGATCACGATGGTAATCGCCGGGAGTATTCCGTAGTAAATGACCGACTTGATGAACGGCCAGTTGAGTCCGACCACGGTGCCGTAGACGTCGTAGCCACCATGGATCGGGAAGATTCGCCAAGTGGAGGAGAACAGGAACAGCAGGATCAGTGCCAGCCAGAAGTAGGGCACGGACTGCAGCATGGTCAGCCCGGGAATGATGTTGTCCAGGAAGTGGCCACGCTTCCATCCGGCAGCCGTGCCCATCACGATGCCGAGCAGGAAGGAGATGATGGTTGCCAATCCCACGAGGCCGATCGTCCAGGGGAGTGTCTGGCCGATTACCTGCCCGACCGGAGTCGGGAAGTAGGCCACCGATACACCGAGGTCGCCGCGCAGCAGCTGGCCCAGGTATTGCACGTACTGGTCCCACATGCTGGCGCCGGCGTCGGCGCCCAGCAGGGCTTCGATCGCCTGACGCGTGGCGGGGCTGACCTGACCGTGTGTGGCCAGGCGGGAGACCATGATGTCAACAGGGTTTCCCGGCAGTAGCCGGGGCAGGAGGAAGTTGAGGGTTACAGCGGCCCACAGAGCGATGGCGTAAAACCCGATCTTTCGTAAGAGAAAACGCAACCTGGTGTCCTTAGGGTTCCGAATGGACAGTACCTACCAACGGCGACGGCGGACTCACCCGTGGCGGGTCCGCCGTCGTCGTGGTTCAGGAGGCGGACTCCAGGCGCTGCAGGATGATGCCGGAGGACCAGCTGCCCCAGGACGCGGGCAGCGCGTACAGGTCGTCCTCGGTGGGCCAGCCCGTGTATCGGGAGGTGTTGAACTCGGTGAGCATGGAGTTGACGTAGATCGGGATATAGGGCAGGTCCTCGGCGATCTGTTCCTGGATGATCCCGTACTGCTCCTTCTTGTCCTCGGGGTCGTCGGTCTGCCCCGCGGCACGGATGGCGGCGTCGACCTTCTCATTCACGTAGCGGCTGTAGTTGCCGCCGGTGGCGGACTCCCCCACCTCCTCGGTGTTGTCGGAGTGCAGCATGCGGTTGTAGGTGAAGTAGGGGTCGGTGGAGGCGCCCAGGTTGAGCGAGTCCAGGGAGAGCTGGAAGTCACCCGTGACCTCCTTCTGGTTCCACTCGTTCCAGGACACCTGGGAGGTGGTCAGCTCGATACCAACCTCGGCGAGTTGCTGCACCAGGGTGTCGTTGATGGAGATGAAGTCCGACCAACCGGTCACAGTCTGGATGGTCAGCGCCAAGCGCTCGCCATCCTTGACGCGGACCCCGTCGGATCCCTCGGTCCAGCCCGCGTCTTCGAGGATCTGCTTGGCCTTCGCAACGTCCGCGCTCTGCGGCACGACTAGGTTGTTCTGGTCGACGATCCAGTCGTCGTCGCGCCCGGGGACCAGGTATGAGGGCGATGCCTCGCCAGCGAGTCCGCCGCCGGCCAGCTGGTTGAGTTGGCTGCGGTCCATCGCGTAGTAGATCGCCTGCCGCACCGCCTTGTCGGTCTGCGGGCCGGTGGAGCCGAGGTCGGGGTTGCAGGACGCGTATATGCAGCTGGTCAGTGTCGGGGTGTTTACGTAGGTGAGGTCCGGGTTGGAGGCGATGATGTCGTCGATGCTCGGCAGGAAGGCGCTCATCCAGTCGACCTCACCGGCGACCAGGGAGGCGGAGGCCGAGTCGGCGTTTTCCAGGGAGATGTAGCGAATCTCTTCGACCTGCGGCTTGCCGTTCCAGTAGTTCTCGTTGGCGACCAGGGAGTAGGACTGGGAGGAGACACTGTCCAGCATGAAGGGACCCGTACCCACGGGTTCCTCATTGGTGTAGGTGTCGGGTTCGGCGACGTCCTTCCACAGGTGCTCGGGGAGGATCGCCTGGTTTCCCAGGGTGTCCGCCTCTGAGGTGAAAGACGTCTGCTGGAAGGTGAGCACCACGGTGGTGTCGTCGGGTGCCTCCGCCGTGGCTGCCAGCCCGGATGTGTTCAGTGCTGGTGTCTTCTGGATGAGGTTGAAGGTGAAGGCCACGTCGTTGGCGGTGAAGGGCTCACCGTCGGACCAGGTGACACCCTCGCGGGTCTTAACCGTCAGGACCGTGCCGTCGTCGTTCCAGCTGTACTCCGTGCCCAGCATCGGCTGAGGGTCCTCGCCGGTGACGAGGTTGTAGAAGAACAGGGGCTCGTAGATGACGCCGCGCGTGGGCTGGAGCGCCGTCGGGCTCTGGGGGTTGAAGTTGGCGGTGACGGTACCCGTCGCCCCATTGAAGATGGTGAGGGTGCCGCCGCCGGAGGCACCCGCCCCTCCGCTGGACGAGCTTGATCCCGAACCTCCTCCGCAGGCGGCGAGGGTGCCGACGGCGGCGGCCGCTGCCGTCGAGGCCAGGAAGGAACGGCGGGTGATGGGGACATTGCGCAGCTGCATTGCGTGCCTACTTTCCGTATTCGCCAACGTTGCGCGGACCTCTCGACGCGGCCGGGAAGGGTGTCGCCGCTGGAGCGGTCATGGTCTCTAACGACCACCACAACTTAACTCACTTACTTAACTAAGTGCAATGGGACCATCATCCCAATCGCGATGACAGGGTTCAGCGCCGCGACCTCAGGCGCCGACGAGCGCGCTGATGGCGGACTGGAACAGGCGCAGCCCGTCCACGCCCTGACGCGCCCCGGCCGGAGAGTCCGGACCGAAGCCGGGCTCGACGGCGTGCTCGGGGTGCGGCATCAGGCCGACGACGTTGCCACGCTGGTTGCGCACGCCGGCGATGTCGCGCGCGGAACCATTGGGGTTGCCCAGGTAGCGGAAGACAACAAGCCCCTCGCCCTCAAGGCGGTCCAGCTCGTCGGGGGACGCGATGAAGTTGCCCTCGCCGTTCTTGAGCGGGACCACGATTTCCTCCCCCTCCTCGAACAAGTTGGTCCAGGCGGTGGTGGTGGACTCCACCCGCAGGCGCTGCTCGCGACAGATGAACTTCTGGTGGTCGTTGCGGATGAGCGCGCCGGGCAGCAGGTGGGCCTCGGTGAGGATCTGGAAGCCGTTGCAGATGCCGAGCACCGGCATGCCTCGACCGGCGGCCGCAATGACCTCGTCCATCACGGGGGCGAAGCGGGCGATGGCGCCGCAGCGCAGGTAGTCGCCGTAGGAGAAGCCGCCGGGTACGACGACGGCGTCCACACCGTGCAGATCCGCGTCCTTATGCCATAGGGAGACCGGTTCGGCGCCGGCGAGCCGGACGGCGCGGGCGGCGTCGACGTCGTCGAGCGTGCCGGGGAAGGTGATGACGCCGATGCGGGTCACTCAGGCCTCCTCGGAGTTCGACGAGGCGTCCCCGTCGGCCGGGTCGGCGGTGACGGAGACGACGTCCTCGATGATCGGGTTCGACAGAAGCTTATCCGCGGCCTCGGCGGCGGCCGCCAGGTGGGTGTCGGTGACGGGTCCGTCAACCGTGAGCTCGAAGCGGCGCCCCTGGCGCACCGCCGTGAACTGGTCAAATCCTAGGCGGGGAAGGTTACCCATAACGGCCTTGCCCTGCGGGTCAAGGATCTCGGGCTTGGGCATGACCTCGACGACGATGCGTCCCATCGGTCCTCCTGGATGCGGTCGGGCGGGAGCGGGTCCGCGCCCAGCCTACCGGCCCGTCCCTCCTCCCGAAACCGGCACCAGTAACACACCCAAACCGGCACTAATGACGCATCGAAGCCGGCAGAAGTAACCGCGGCTTGTGCATTTGCGGGTGTGGTGGCGGGGTTGGCAGTGAGGTGTCCGGTGCGGTTTACGACCTTGGTGCCGGTTGCACGACCCCGGGGTGGTCGTGGAACGCGCACCAAGGTCGTGCTGTAGTTGTCCAAGCCCGCACAGCACACGAAGCAGCCTCTGCGTCGCGGCCCGCCCCGCCCCGGACGCCTCGCCACCCGGCGAGAGTTCATCACCGGCCCGGGCCGCGAGTCCCGCTCGGAGCACCCCGCCGGAAGAGACCCGAAACCGGCACCAATAGCACAACTGAAGCCGATTGAAGCGATGAGGAGCTGGGCTCTACTTCAGGGTCCGCACATGGGCCATACCGTCCGCACGCCGTCACATCTACCGGTCTCGATGTGTATCTCATGTGGGTCTCGGTGAGGGGAATGTGGGCGAGGGTCCTTAGGACCTCGGGCCTCAGATCGTGCCGAGCCAGTCGCCGGCCAGGCGCACGGCGAGGATGCCACCGAGTGCCAGGGCCACCGTTCCTAGCAGCCACTCGGTACCCAGTACCAGGGCGAGGATCGCGCATACCACGGCGGCGGCGAGCATGAAGCCGCCGACCGCCCCGGCCACGCCCGCCGGGGCGTGCACCGACTGGTCCATGGTGGAGGTGCCCATGACCGGTTTGGGGCCGGAGTCCACGCGCACCCCGGCGCTGCCCGTACCCAGCCGCCCCGGTGGCAGCGCGGGTCCCGAGGAGCCGGACGCGGTCAGCAGATGATGCGGGTCGGCGACGTCGACGGTGCCCGAAGTCAGCCCCGCCGCGGCATCCACCACGGTGGGTTCCCACCGCTCGGCCTCCCGACGCACGGCGGTGCCGCCGGCCCACGCCAGGTAGCCGGCGGCGGAGACCAGTCCGGCCCCACCGAGTACGACGACGAGCCACGGCGGCAACCAGGGATGCCCCGCTTCGGCGTTCGTGGCCAGGTTCATTGCCGACCAGGTCGCCAGGGCCAGGCCGGCCAGGGCGAACAGGATGCCGGCCAGACGCTGACGGCGCACCGCCTGCGGCCAGGGAGTGCGGCCGGGCGTCCCGCTGGTAGCAGGCGCTGGCCCGCGGCCCACGCCCCAATCGGTTCCCGGAGCATCCCGGCGGGCGCGCGGCGCGTCGGTGGGGGAGACCGGAGAGCCCCAGTCCACGTCGGGCTCCGCGTCGGCCTCTGCGTAAGCGCGGGCCCGCGCGCCGCCCTGTGCGGCGTAGGCTTTGGCCCGCTCCCCAGTGCCCCAGTCGACGGGGCCGCGCTCATCCTCGGGGCGGCGGTCGCGCAGCGGCGGCGTCACGCGATCACCTGCCCAAGGATTGAAGCCAGCCCGAGGCGAGCAGCAGGAATCCGAGTGTGCCCGCCAGCAGCTGCAGGACCCGGATCACCGTCTCACCGATCGTGGTTCCGGCCAGCAGCTCATCGGCCTTCCGCCCCGCGGCGGTGGTGGCCAGCGCGGTGGTCAGCGGTCCGCTCACGACGTCAAGCGTGGTCAGCTCCCGCCGTCCACCGGAGTCGGGAATGATGAGGTCGGTGCCGGGCACCGTCAGCGGCACTGTTTCTTCCGGGTGCCCCGGGGTGGCAGTCCTCTGCCTCCCACCGCTGTGGCGCGCCATCCGTGCCCGGTTGCGCTCCAGCCGCAGCCGGGGGGCGTTCACGACGACGCTTCGCGCCGGCACGCGCAGCAGCAACAGCAGTCCGACTCCCACTATCATCAACGCCACGCCACCGAGGATGGCGGACAGGCCGGTCGCGCCGAAGGCGCCGGCAGCCGCGGCGGCAAGCGCGAGCAGCAGCACCGCGCCGACGGCGACCAGGGCGGCCACGAAGCCGGGGCCCGGTTGGAAGGAGCGGGTCGTGCGCACAGCGGCTGGGTCCGGGGTTGCGCGAGGAACGCTCATGGCAGCTCCAGTGGGGCGCCGGTCAGCCGCTCGTAGGCCTCCAGGTAGCGCTGCCGGGTGCGCTCAACGACGTCGTCCGGCAGGGTCGGCGGCACCTCGCCGGAGCATCGGTCCCAGCCGGAGGCGGGGGAGGTGAGCCAGTCGCGCACGTACTGCTTGTCGAAGGAGGGGGTGGGGCGGCCCGGCGTCCAGGCGTCGGCGGGCCAGAAGCGAGAGGAGTCGGGGGTGAGCACCTCGTCGCCCAGGATCAGACGGCCGGTGGCCGGGTCCTGGCCGAACTCGAACTTGGTGTCGGCCAGGATGATGCCGCGCTCGCGGGCGATGTCGGCGGCGCGGGTGTACAAGGCGAGGGTGGTCTCACGCAGCGCTTCGGCGGCGTCGCGGCCAACCATCTCCACCACGCGCTCGAAGGAGACGTTCTCGTCGTGCTCGCCGAGTTCCGCCTTGGCGGCGGGGGTGAAGATCGGCTCGGGCAGGCGCGAGGCCTCGGTCAGTCCCGCGGGCAGCGGCAGGCCGCATACGGTGCCCGAGTCGCGGTACTCGACCAGGCCGGAACCGGTGAGATAGCCACGGGCGACGCACTCGACCGGGTACATCTCCAGGCGGCGGCAGATCATGGCGCGGCCCACAACCGCCGCGGGCACGTCCAGGCTCACCAGGTGGCTGGGGACAATGTCGGCGAGCTGGTCGAACCACCACACGGACAGGGCGGTGAGCACCTTGCCCTTGTCCGGCACCGGCGTGGACAGGATGTGGTCATAGGCGCTGATGCGGTCGGAGGCGACCAGCAGCAGCACGTCCTGCCCTGCCCAAGGGCCGGCGTCGGCGGGGGCGTAGACGTCACGTACCTTGCCGGAAGCGACGTGCTCCCAGCCGGGCAGGGCGGGAGCCGACGGCGCTTGTGCGGCTCCCGGCGGGGCGGCGGCGTCAGGGGTGCTGGTCTCGCTCATGGCCCCATCCTGCCACCGCCAGGTGCCGACGGCGATCGGCGTAGCTCATTCCGCGGCAACCCGGCGGACGGTGGCGGTGGCCGGCCAGTACTCCATGGTGAAGGTGGCGTCGGTGCCACACAGCGCACGCAGCTCCCGGTCGGCGTCGGTTTTGAAGGCAAACGAGAGCTCGCTGCTGGCGGTGGTGCCGTCGGGCAGGGCGAGCACCGCATCGTCGAAATTGCTACGCGATCCGTAGTCGATGCGAATGCAGCGGGCCGCCTCCACGGTGCTCGTGCCGCGAACCAGGTCAACCGCCAGCAGGGAACTCGACCACACCGTCACCAACCCGAGCGCCAATATGATCGTGCCGAAGACCGCGAAGCCGGCAATGACCGGGGCGCGGCGTTGGCCGCCCAGCGCCCGGCGTCGGCGCGCGGCCGCAACAGTCACCAGGAGGAAGGCCAGGAACCAGAAGGTGCAGCCGGAGGTGAACCACAGGGCGTGCAGCAACCCGGCCGGTCCGGTCGCCGGGGCAAACCACAACCCCACCATGCCCGCGAACAGCACCGCCATAACGATGGCCACGGCGCTGCCCGCGCGTTTGGACAGCAGCGGCCCGGGCGCCGTCGGGGCGGCGGGGAGGTTCCCGTCGGACTCCGGCCGTGGGGGCTGTGGGGGCCTTACACGCACGAGTCAGCGCCCGGCGGCGATGTCGGTGCGGTACTGGGCGCCGTCGAGGTGGATCTTGGCGACGGCCTCGTAGGCACGGGCGCGAGCATCGGCCACCGTCTCCCCCAGGGCGACCACGGACAGCACCCGCCCGCCGGAGGCGATCAGGTTGCCGTCATCGTCGCGGGCGGTGCCGGCGTGCAGGACGTGGACACCGTCCAGGGCCTCGGCGTCGGGGATGCCGGTGATCAGGCCGCCGGTGGTGACGGTGCCCGGGTAACCGGGGGCGGCCACCACGACGTCGACGGCGGCCCGCTCCGACCAGCGGGGCGCGGGCACCTCGGCCAGGCGTCCGGTGGCGGCGGCCAGCAGGAGCTCGGCCAGGGAGGAGTCCAGGCGGGCCAGGACGGCCTGGGTCTCGGGGTCGCCGAAACGCACGTTGAACTCGACCACGCGCACGCCCTTGTCGGTCAGGGCCAGGCCACAGTAGAGCAGGCCGATGAAGGCGGTGCCGCGGCGGGCCATCTCATCGACCACCGGCTGGGCGACCTCGCGCAGTACCTGCTCGGTCAGGTCGGCGGGCGCCCAGGTCAGCGGCGTGTAGGCGCCCATGCCACCGGTGTTGGGGCCGACGTCACCGTCGCCCAGCCGCTTGAAGTCCTGGGCGGGGGCGAGCGGGCGGACGGTGGCGCCGTCGCAGACGCAGAACAGGGAGACCTCCGGGCCGTTGAGGTAGTCCTCGACGACGACGGCCCCACCCTCCTTGGCCAGGCAGGCGCGCCCGTGGGCGAGGGCGGCCTCGAAGTCGGAGGTGACCACGACGCCCTTGCCGGCGGCCAGGCCGTCATCCTTGACGACGTAGGGCGCGCCGAAGTTCTGCAAGGCGGTGGTCAGGTCGGCCTCGGTGGTGCAGGTGACGGAGTCGGCGGTGGGCACGCCGGCCGACGCCATGACCCGCTTGGCGAAGGACTTGGAGCCCTCCAGCTGGGCGGCCTCGGCGCCGGGTCCGAAGACCGGGATGCCGGCGTCGCGGACGGCGTCGGCGACCCCGGCGACCAGCGGCGCCTCCGGGCCGACGACAACTAGGTCGGCGGCCATCTGGGTGGCCAGGTCCACCACCTCCTCCGGGGAGGTGGGGTCGATCTTGATGTTGGTGGCGATGTCGGCCGTGCCGGGGTTGCCGGGGGCGACGACGAGTTCGGTGGTGGCGGAGTCGGAAGCGAGGGCGCGGGCCAGGGCGTGCTCGCGCGCGCCGGACCCCAGCAGCAGGATCTTCACGCCCCCAGCCTAACGGTCTCGTCGCGATCCGTCCCGCCCCTCACCGAGACCGGCACCAGTTACATGCCGAGCTCAGTCGTCGATGCTGGCGCCAGCCACCGCACCCCAGTTGATACGCCAATTCGTCTCCTCGAAGTAGCCTCGGAGGCTATCGGCGTCCTCCACCCAGTCGTCGTACCCCTGCTCGCCACGAGTGAGGAAGATGTAGTAGCCGCCGGTCCCCTCGGTGTCGTCCATCACTTCGATGTTCCAGCCCGCGTACTCCCCATCGAGAATTCTCCCGGTGATTCCGACCGGTATCTCCATCGGTTTCTCCCTCGTCCCTTATCAGGCATCCGCCGCTCTCACGACGCCCCTACTGAGGCTGACAGTACTTGTGCCTGGTCGACGGTACGGCACTCAACATGACGGTTCGTGGGTCTTAGTCGCTGAGCAGTGGTGTGCGGCCCTGGCTACGGGTGACGCTTAATCGATGACAAGCGCCGCCCACGCCTGCCAGGCCTGATGCGGAACCCGTATGATTCCAGCGTTTCATTCACGGCGGGACCAGGCCCACGGCCCACTACACCGAGTAGCACCTCGGTCCGCCCTGGCCGCACCCCGGCACCTGCGAGCGCCTGCAACCGGAGGAGAACAAAATGGACGCCCCTGCCGCTGTACTGGAGGAACGAGCCGCCGCCCTGCTCGACGTCGACGTCAGCCAGGAAGATGTGCACCGGTTCCTCCTGGACACGGCCGCGCTCCTGGGCTCGCCGCCACGGGAAATGGTGGGTCCGGGCGTGAGGTTCCGCTGGTTCCTCGATGATCGCGTCGTGCAGGTCGGTGCCGGTAAGGGGATCGGCACCGACTACAGCCTCAAGGTGCAGTCCTTCAGCACGGAGGTGGTCGACGACATCGAGTACCGGTGGTTCAAGTACGGCGTCTTGGACTACTCCCTGCCCTACCTGTGGTTGGTCGGGATCGATCAGGAACCCAGTGACCGCCTGGTGGAGATGTGGGATCCCGATTCGGCTACTACGGTTGCAACCTGGGCGGGGCTGGAGGACACCCTAGACCCCGTAATGGGTGATTGGCCTCTGGATGTGGCGCTCACTCCGCCGGAATGGCGCAGGCACTTCGCCTACCTGTGGGAGATGCCCGCCACCTCCCCTTGGAGCAGAGTCCGCATGGCGGCGAACCCCGAGGGTATCGAGATCGTGGCCACGAGTCGTGATGGGCAGGCCGAGCCTAGTCGGTTGTTGGTCCCGCCGCCTGTGCTCCGCCATCATCGTCTGACAGTCGCCGACATCCTGGCGGGGCTGGCGGGAGGCGGGCTGGCCACGGACATCCGGCTTCTCGACGTCGAGGGCTTCGATCTGCGCACCGGGGATCTATTCATTATGACGCCGGGTCGCTACAGCACCCTCGGAGCGGAGATCCCCGTCCCCGAGCCGGGGTGGGATGACGAAGAGGACACGCCACGCCCGGGCATCAGTCTGGAGAAGCTGCGCGCCCTCGTGGAGGCGGGGCCCGCCCGCACCAATCGTCCTGTGCCACGAGCTCGGGAGGTGCATCCCATGCAACCGGGTCTGACGATTCCCCAAGTCCTGGACCTGGTAGACGGATTGCTGCGTGGGGAGCCTGCGATCGATGTCCTTACGAAGATGGGGGCCACTGCCGGGGAGCTCCACGGCAGACCCGCCCTGATCGGTGAGAGGTGGCACGCGGAGGAGCATCTCGCACGTGGACCGTTACTGTCCTGCCCTATCCGCCACGGGGCGTCACCCACGAGACGCGGGAGGTGCTGGGGCTGGGCTGGTGGCTGGCCAAGGCCCTCGAAGGTCGATACGGAAGACCCTTCGGACAGGAACTGTCTACCTGGGGCCATCTCATGCGTCTCTTCCGAGTCGGCCGGACCGGCGTGGAAGTCAGTGTCGGAGGCGAAGTCGAGGTCAACATCGGCGAATTCGAAGGCCTGACCCGCTACGCGGGCTAATCCCCGCCCAATGGCGCCCCTCTGCACCGGATGCGGCTCACAGGCTTCACAACCGCGCCAGCCGCCGCCATATCAACCGACCTCGGCACGTAGTGTCTACCGACCTCGGCGACGGGAGCGGGCCGGGCGGGCGAAGCGCCCGTGGGAACCGTTGCCCATCGCGGCACGGGCTCACCCGAGTAGCCTGCGGGTGTGCGCGGTTCCCGGCCGCGTCGCAGGAAGGACCACCCCGATGACCGACGGATACGGCGTACTCCCCACCGGCGCTTCCCCCGTGCCCGCCACCCTGCCCCCTGACCTCGGCGACGTCGCCACCTGGGCCAGCACCGCCGGCCACGACTGGCTGGTCCTCGCCGATCCCGACCCCGAACAGCTGCTGCTGGCCGCCTACTTCGACTACGGCCTGGTGGACGAGCCGCCCGCCCGCCTGGACGCCGCCGCCCGCCTATGCGGGGCCCTGCGCGCCGAGCTGCAGCGCCCGATCGAGATCGGCGTCGGCGAGGTCTCAGTACCCGAGGTCGCCGTCGAGCTGGAGCCGTCGATGCTGGGACTGCGCATCCGCGGCCGCCGCGCTGCGGTGCTCGGCGCCTGGGCGCATTTGGGAGAGCTCTTCGAACGCCCGGATCTGCCCGCCGATGCGCCGCTACTCCCCCGCCAGATCAACGCCTGGGACCGCGACCTGGCCACCCACGCGGGTGTCTCCGCCATGAACCTGGCCGACATGCCCATACACGGCCCCGACGGCGAGGCGGGACTGCAGCTGTCGCGCGAACTGCTCGCCCACCTGGATCCGCGCCGCGGCGCGGTCCGGCACGTGTTCATCACCAACGATCCCACCTTGGTCGGCGTCGGTTGGACGGCCGACCCGCCCGCCGCGCCGGCTCCCACCCGCCCGGCCATGTACCTCGACCGGCGCCCGGCCCTCGTGCTGTGCCCGCCCGACGACGGCGTAGTGCTCTCCGGCACCGCCACCCCGGGCGCCGACGCCTATGTGGCCGGCTTCGTCATGCAGCGCCTGATCGGCAGCCTGCTGGACCGGATGGGGATGCAGGCCCGCCTCGGCTACGAGTACATACCCCTGCGCGACGCCTTCTACTGCTGCTTCGCGCTCAACACCAACGACGGCCGCCTGGGCGGCCGAGAGGTGATGGCCGTGCACGACGCCGTCGTCGCCCACCCCGAGCCCGTGCCCGACGCGCTCATCGAGTGGGCGCTGGCGGCCTACGGCCCCTCCGATGCGGTCGACCACGCCCTGCGGCTGCGCACCAGCGGTCGCACCGGCAACGTGCAGCCGACCGCCGACGGCGTGCGGCGGGCCCTGGCTCAGATCCGCGCCTCGGTGCACCTGCCGATGCGTGAGGAGACCGAGCCGCTGGCGGAGCAAGCCGGCTACCTGCTCTGGAAACACATCGACGAGCCCGGAGCGACGTCATCCTCCTCCATGACGGGCCACAACACCGGCGCGACGACTTCCACCCCGACGCCGTAAGACTCACCGCCCACCAGATACAGACTCACCAGTTCAAGTGGGTGCAGCGGGGGCTGCCCCGACGCTGGCATCCCGACCACTCCGCCGGCTACCGGTGGGTGGACTCCACGCGGCTGGTGATGGCCTGCTACGACCCTTCCGACCAGTACCTGGAGTTGATAGACGACCGGCTGCGCACCGTCAATATGTACTGGGACGAGGTCGCCGCCCACCTGCAACTGCGCACCGAACTGGAACGCCGCGGCATCTGGCGCCTGCCGCGCGGTACCTTCGGACTTATCCAATGACCGCGCCCGCCCGGCCGGGATGGCTCGCCTCGCCAGACCCGGCAGCGGCCGGCCGCGGTCCATACCCGAACACGCAGTCAGGCAGGTGAGCCGCGATGAACGACGTCGTCGAGCCCGAGCACGAATGGGAGACCTTCGCCGGACACGACTGGATGGTGCGCACCGCGGGCCTGGAACCCGGGCAGGCGCTGCTGGGGGTGAGCCTGGACTACGGCGCCGTCGACGAACCGCCTGCCGCGCTCGACACCCTGGCGCGCCTGTGCGGGGCGCTGCGCGCCGAGTTGCAGCGGCCGGTTGAGGTCGGCGTCGGCGAGGTGGTGGTGCCCGAGGCAAACGCCAGCTTCACCGCCGTCAGCCTCACCATCGCCATCTGGGGGCGCCGCGAGGCCGTGCTGCGCGCCTGGGAGCATCTGGGCGACCTGTTTGCCCACCCTGGCCTGCTGGCCACCGACGCGTCTCCGATCCAGCGCCCCGGCGTCGTCTGGGACCGCGACCTGGCCACCTATGTCGGCACCAACACCCAGACGCTCGGCAACCTGCGCGTGCACGCACCCGACGGCGAGGCCGCCTGGCAGGCGGTACGAGCCCTCCTGGCCCGGCTGGACCCTCGCCGCGGCGAGGTCCGGCACGTATTCGACACCAACGACCCCTACCTGGTCGGGGTGGGATGGACCGCCCAGCCCGCCTACGGCGCGGCCCCTGCGCGGCCGCCCCTGTACCTGGATCGCCGCCCCGCGCTGCTGCCCTGCAATAACGATGGGCGCATCCTGCTGAGCGCGGTCGGGAACCCGGGCACGAACACGCTGGTGGCCATGCGCGCGCTGGCTCACCAGTCGGTCCGCATACTGCGCGACTTCAACGTCTTCGACAACCTCGGACTGAACGTGGTGGAGCTGCGCGACACCGCCTACTGCTGCCTCCACCTGGAGGAGCAGGAGCCGACCCCCATGCTGCTGCGCCGCATCATTGAGCAGCTAATCCACAACCCGCTGCCCATCCCGGACGCCGTCGTCGACGCCGCGCTCGACGAATTCGGGGCCGAGGAAATGGCGGCGCTCGACCGGCATCTGCACCTGACCGGCCGCAGCGCCGAATTGCATCCGACTTCCGCCGGGGTGCGCCGCGCCTACGACCAGCTGCGCGCCAGCGTGCATGTGCCCCTGAACAACTCCACCCGCGCGCTGGCCGAGCGCTACGGCTACATCGTCTGGGACGTGCCGGAGGAGCCCGCCCGCATGGAGGTCGCACTCCCCTACGACCCCGACCGCAACATCGACATCGCCCGCCCCGAGAGCCTGCGCGTCAGTGAGCACACGCTGGCCGCCCTTTGGCAGGAGCGTCGTCGCGATGGTAACGGCACCTGGCGCCTAACCGGGCACACCTCCGTGCGCTGGGCCGACATGTCCCGCCTGCAGCTCACCGGCTACGACGCCGACAGCCAGGTGCTGATGCTCGTGGACGACCGCATGCGGCGCGTGTTTCTACCATGGGACGAGATCGCCGCGCGGCCGGCGCTGCGAGCCGAGATCGAGCGTTTCGGCATTTGGCGGGCACCACGTGCCGAGCTGGGCGACTAGGCCTCCTCAGGCGGAGGGCACCAGCGCCACACCCGCCTCCGCCATGGCGGCGCGCGCCGCCTGCCCCTGCTCCGGGCTGACGGGCGCCGTCAGGTCGGTCAGGACGCGGACCCGGTAGCCGCCGCGCACGCCGTCGAGCGCCGTCTCCTTCACACAGTGGGACTCGGCCAGGCCGACCACGTCCAGCGCCTCGACGCCGCGGGCACGCAGGAGCTCGTCCAGGGCGGCGCCGGAGGAGTCCACCCCCTCGAAGCCGGAGTAGGCGGCGGCGTACTGCCCCTTCTTCACACTCACGTCCGGGGCCAGCCCCGCCAGCGCGGGGTGCAGTTCGGCCTCGGCGGTGCCGGCCACCCCGTGCGGCGGCCAGGTGTCCACGAAGTCGGGGGCTGCGGAGAAGTGCTCGCCGGGGTCGATGTGCCAGTCCTGGGTGGTGACCACCAGGTCGTAGTCGTCGCGATGAGCGGCGACGTAGGCGGCCACCCGCTCGGCGACCGCGTTCCCGCCAGCCACCGGCAGGGCACCACCCTCGCAGAAGGTGGGTTGAACGTCCACGATGATTAGGGCGCGGTGACGGCTTGCGGTCATGCCCCCAACCTAACCACCCGGGTGTCTTGACACAAGGAGGAGGTTCGCCCGACCCGACCGCATGGACCACGCCGGTCCGCCCACCGCAGCGTCGTCGCTCTCCGAGATTGCCCTGCAGGATCGGCAAACTGTCCAAAACCGGCAGGAACTGCTTCATGCCCGCCGACCGCGAATCACGACTGGCGTCATTCCAACGTTTCGTGCCGTGCCGGTTCGCGCCCATGAAGCGTTTCTGCCGTTTTTGGTCATTATCAGCGGCGTGTGCGGCTTGGCGGGGCGAGGAGTTGGTGAACCTCCGCCCCCACTCGGCCCTGCTCCACATCCTTGCGGGTGAATCGGGCAACCCGGTACCCCTGTCTGATCAGCTCGCGATCCCTGGTGCGGTCCCGCGCGAACTGAAACTCATCTTCGTGGTAGGTGTAGCCGTCCAGCTCCAGCACCAGCCTCCCGTCCACCAGCAGGTCCACCTCACCCACCCTGGGAATGTCCACGCCGTCAGCGAAGGGGACGTTGGCGTCGTACAGTTGCAGCCGAGCGAGCGTTTCCAGCGGCGAACGCGCCCGCGCACTGGCCAGCCCCAGCCGCCCCCGGGCCTGAATCGAGCCCGGGCCATGTAGCAGCGCCGCAACCGCCTCCACCGACGTGTGCTCCTGATGCAGTGCCGCATCGCAGGCCATCAGGGGCCCCTCGCGGCGTGGGGCGCACCGCAGGTAACGGGCCAGCATGAGCGGCACCGGCGCCACCGGGAACTGGGTCAGCGGCGGCAGCTCGAGCTCGCTCTCGACATGCAGCACCTCTCCCCGGATCGAGGTGCGGTTTGCGCTGTGGGGGACCGCCAGATGGACGGGCACCCATAGGCGGGGACAGGGATAGCCGTAGTACCTGGCGGCGTGCTGGCAGGTGATCACCCCGCCATGGATGCGCGCCAGGATCAGGTCCCAGCCCGCCCCGGGCAGACTCACCACCCCATGTGGGTGCGCGAACAGCTGGCGAGCCTCGACCAGCCGCCGGGCGCGACGCCGCTCCGTGCGATCCAGGCTCAAGTCCCGCAGCCGCACGGCGCCGCAACAGGCCCGTACCCGCGCCAGAATGTCGTCGTCGCACTGTCTCATGGTTCCGAGGCTGCCCCGGACGAGCGCCGCCACGCCAACGCCCCCGACGAGCCTTGTGGATTCACCCTGCACGAACCGCACCTGTGGGCGCCGGTGACTTTCGGTGGAGCGAATGTCCAAAAACGGCACTAACGGGCCGCGGGCGCGGACCGGGCCGGCACGAAACGTTGAAATGACTCCACTCATGATGCGCCGTCGGCAGGCGCGAAGGGCGTTCCTGCCGGTTTTGGACAGTTTGCCGGCAGATGCAGCGGGGTCCCCGGTCAGAAGACCGGGGGCCCCGCGCTGCGTCAGGCGTTAGCCGATGCGTCAGGCGTTGGCCTTGGCGGCGGCGATGCGCTCACGGAACTTGGCGAGCTCCTCGCGGAGGGCAGCAGGGACCTTGTCACCGAACTGCTCGTAGTACTCCTCGGTGGAGTCCATCTCGGTGGCCCAGGCGTCGGGGTCGATGTCATACATCTTGTTCCAGACGGACTCGTCGATGTCCAGGCCGTCGAGGTTGAAGTCCTCGAACTTCGGGTACAGACCCGTCACGCCCTCGATCGCGTCGACCTCACCGGCGGCGCGGCGCACGATCCAGTCGAGCACGCGGGAGTTGTCGCCGTAACCCGGCCACAGGAACTTGCCGTTCTCGTCCTTGCGGAACCAGTTGACCTGGTACACCTTCGGGAAGTTGTCTCCCAGCTTCTCCTGCATCTCCAGCCAGTGGCCCCAGTAGTCGGCCATGTGGTAACCGCAGAAGGGCAGCATGGCGAAGGGGTCGTGGCGCAGCGAGCCGGCCTTGACGTCGGTGGCGGCAGCGGTGACCTCAGAGGCCACCGAGGAGCCGATGAAGACGCCGTGGGCGGGGCTGTACTGCTCGGCCACCAGCGGCACGTTGGAGGCGCGGCGACCACCGAACAGAATGGCGTCGATGGCGACGCCCTCGGGGGCCTCCCAGTCGGGGCAGATGATCGGGCACTGCGAAGCGGGCGTGGTGAAACGCGAGTTCGGGTGCGCGGCCTTCTTACCGGCCTCGGCGTCGGCGGGCGTGTAGTCGTTGCCCTGCCAGTCGATCAGGTGGTCGGGCAGCTCGGCGTCGATACCTTCCCACCAGACGTCGCCGTCGTCGGTCAGGGCGACGTTGGTGAAGATCGTGTTGGCCTTCATGGTGTCCATGGCCACCGGGTTGGTGGTGTAGGCGGTGCCCGGGGCGACGCCGAAGAAGCCAGCCTCGGGGTTGATGGCGCGCAGGCGACCATCCTCACCGGGACGCATCCAGGCGATGTCGTCGCCGACGGTCTCGACCTTGTAGCCGGGGATGGTCGGCTGGAGCATGGCGAGGTTGGTCTTGCCGCAGGCGCTCGGGAAGGCGGCGGTGACGTGGTACTGCTTGCCGGACTTCTCGTCGGTCAGGCGCAGGATGAGCATGTGCTCGGCCATCCAGCCGTCGCGGCGGGCCATGGTCGAGGCGATGCGCAGCGCGTAGCACTTCTTGCCCAGCAGGGCGTTGCCGCCGTAACCGGAGCCGTAGGACCAGATCTCGTTGGTCTCCGGGAACTGGGTGATGTACTTCTCGTCGTTACAGGGCCAGGTGGTGTCCTCCTGGCCGGGAGCCAGCGGAGCACCAACGGAGTGCACGCAGGGGACCCAGGTGCGGCCCTCGTTGATCAGGTCCATGGCCTTGGCGCCCATGCGCGTCATGATGCGCATGTTGGCCACGACGTACGGGGAGTCGGTGATCTCGATGCCCAACTGGGAGATCGGACCGCCGAGCGGGCCCATGGAGAAGGGGATCACGTACATCGTGCGGCCGGCGTAGGTGCCCTCGAACTTCTCGTTGAGGATCTTCTTCATCTCGGCCGGGTCGTACCAGTTGTTGGTCGGGCCGGCGTCCTCCTTCTTCTCGGAGCAGATGAAGGTGCGGGACTCAACGCGGGCAACGTCGCTGGGCAGCGAACGCGCCAGGAAAGAGTTGGGGCGCTTCTCCGGGTTGAGGCGGATGAACATGCCCGACTCGACCATCTCGGAGGTCAGACGGTCCCACTCCTCATCGGAGCCGTCGCAGAAGTAGACGTCCTCCGGCTTGCCGAGCTCGGCGAGGCGGACGGCGAAAGCAATGACGTCCTCGGGGGCGTTGGCCGGTGCAGCCGCCCGGACATCCTGCTCAGACACAGTCATGTGAGTCCTTCTTTCTTCGATTCTCGTGACTCAACGGGTCAACTCCTATCCTTCCTCATCTGGCGCCCCAGGTCACGTCCGAAGGTCCCCCGAACGCGGTTTTCGCCCCTTCTGGGTGGTGTTTCCCGCCACACCCACCACCGTGTAGCGTCGGGGCGTGCCCCCGAAGCCGCTCGCCGACCGCCGTCAACGCACACCCGCCCGCGCCCGTCGCCTCGCGCCCGTAGCAGTCGCGGCCGCACTGGCGCTGTCGGGTTGCACCGCCCATATGGACATGCGCCTGGATACGGCCGGCACCTACGACGTCGACCTGGTCATGCGCGACACCACCGGCACGGTTTTCACCGACGGCACCGCCTGTGAAAGCCTCACCGCCGAGTCGCTGGTCGGCTCCGGCGACGGTGTGACGGTGACCGCCTCCCCGCTTGGTTCCGCCGACGACGCCGAGGGACTGGGCTGCGAGGTGCACGTCACCGGGGTGTCCATCCCCGACGCCGCGGACGAGGAGGCCGCGGCGGACCAGCTGGTGGTGCGCGACGGCGACCTGTACGTGGTGCACTTCGTCGGCTTCGGGGTCACCGTCGACGGCGTCCAGGACGACGCGGATGCGCCCTCCGCCGCGGCGGCCGATGCCACGCAGGCCGCCACCGCGGACTCCACAGCGGAGTCACTGAACACGGTGGTGGACGCCCGCTTGTCGATCACCTTCCCGGGCGCCGTCGTGGACGCCGGTGGCGGCGCCGTGAAGGCACCACCGTCACCTGGAGGATGCCGACCTGCTGTACGACGGCGTGAGCGCGTCCGGACGAGCCCGGGCGGGCGCAGGCGTGTCGGCCTGGGACCGCTACGGGGCGTGGATCGTGGCCGGGGTGACGGCCGCCGGTGCCGCGGTGGGGGCGGCTGCGCTGCGGCGGCACCGTTCACGACGGAAGTGATCGTCATCATTTTGTTGCTGGAATGGGGGTGCTTCCGTACACTCCCGGGCATGAGCAACCTCTTCCCCACATCCTTGCGCCGCACGGGCGCCGTGGTGGCCGGCTCTGCGCTGCTGCTCGGCTCCGCCCTCCTCGGTCCCACCGCAATCGCCGACGATGACGACAGTTTCTACGGACTCTCCGCAAACATGAGCCTCGACCTCGTGCTCCACGAGGACGAGCTCGTCGACATGTCCATATCGACGGGAATCGACGGCATCGACCCCAGCCTCTACTGCACTGAAGACATGCTGTCGCTCAGTGGTATCAGTGACGACGATATCGCGGAGCTCGGTGACGAGGCCAAGGTCGACGTCGCCGCCCAGGGCGACTCCTGCGCCCTGACCGTTACCGGTGCCTCCCTGGATGCCTTTAACAGCTCCGACTCCCCGATTACGCACGAGGGCGACGAGTACATCGTCGACTTTGGCGACTTGGGGGACGCCGGCGACTACCTCAGCTCGATCTCCATCTCCGTCACCTTCCCCGGCAAGGTCACCGAAGCCGATGACAGCGCCACAATCGACGGCAACAAGGTCACCTGGGACGACCTGACCGACGCAGGCACCATCCGGGCGGTCGGCAAGGACTCGGCCGGCAAGAGTTCGGCCGTTTGGATCGCGCTGGTCGTGGTGGCGCTCCTGGTGATTGCCGGCGTTGTCGCCTTCATCGTGTCTCGGAACCGGAAGAAGAACGCCGCCCCGGTCACCGGCTACCCCGGGGCCGGATATCCGGCCCAGCCGCAGCAGCCCGGCCAGCAGGGATACGTGCCCAGCCGCAGCAGCCCGGCCAACAGCCATACGGTGCCCCGCAGCAGCCCGGCCAGCAGGGATACGCAACCCGCAGCAATACCAGCCCGGAGACCCCAACGCCCAGCACTGAGTGAACCCATTCGCGACGCCCACGCGCCCAGCACCGGACGCGTGGGCGTCGCGCTAGTTGCAACTGAGGAGGTTCCGTACACTCTCAGCATGAGCATCCTGTCCCCCGTCGCCCTACGCCGCGCCGGTTCCGTGGTCGCCGGCTCCGCGCTTCTGCTCGGCTCCGTCCTCGTGGGCCCTCTTGCCGTCGCCGACGACGGCGATGCGAGCGCCCATATTGACCTCACGCTGTATGAGAACAAGACCGCCGACTTGGTCATGACCATCGACATCGAAGCTTCAGCGCCGACTACTACTGCACGGAGGATGTGCTCGGCCTTGATGAGCTCCAGTACATCGAGGACGCCGACGACGACATCGAGGTGACACTGTCCACCGAGGACGACGCCTGCGTGCTGTCCATGCTCAGCCTGCCGGTGGTCGGATCCATCGACGAGGATTTCTCCATCAAGCACCAGGATGGTACCTACATCGTCGACATGTCCGGCTTCAGCGACTTGAGCGACTACGACTCCAGCACCATGACCGTTGCCTTCCCCGGCGACGTCATCGAAGCCGACGCAAACGCAACGATCTCCGGCAACGAAGCCAACTGGGACAACATCGCCTCACTCGAGTCCCTCCAGGCGACCGGCTGGGCCTCCGCCGATCAGGCCGCGTCCACCCCCTCCGCCTCTGCCTCCACGGAGCCCACCGACGCGCCGACTTCTGCCACCGGAGACGCGGCGCCCACTCCCACGAGCGAAGCCGTTGCGGCACCCGCCGACGCCGACTCCGACGAGGGACATTCACTGCTGCCGATCGTTCTCGGCATCGTGGGTCTGCTGGTGATCGTCGGCGTTGTGATCGCCGTCGTCGTCTCCCGGAACCAGAAGAAGCACTCCGTACCGACCGCCGGCTACCCCGGGGCCGGATACCCGGCCCAGCCGTACCAGCAGGCCGGCCAAACGCAATACGGCGCCCCGCAGCAACCCTACGGCCAGCAGGCTACGCCCAGCCGCAACAGCCCTACGCCCAGCCGCAACAGCCTTACGGCCAGCAGGGCTATACCCAGCCGCAGCAACCCGGACAGCAGGGCTACGGCAACCCGCAGCAGTACCAGCCCGGTCAGCCGCCCTACGGCCAGCAGCCCGGCGACCCCTACGGCCATCGGTGATCAAGCGTCACCCGGATGGCTAGGCGCCTGAACAGCGAGCGGCCGGCCCCGCACATGGGGCCGGCGCCGTCGTCGTTAACCGCTCCGCCGGCGCTCAGCCGAGCAGTTGGTGGCGAGTGATAGTGGCCTCGCGGCCCGCGCCCACCCCGATCGCGGAGATGCGGCAGCCGGCGAGCTCCTCAATGCGCAGCACGTAGTCGCGGGTGGCGGCGGGCAGGTCGTCGAAGTCGCGCACGCCGGTAATGTCCTCGCTCCAGCCGGGCAGCTCCTCGTAGACCGGCTTGGCGTGGTGGAAGTCCGTCTGGGTCAGCGGCATCTCGGAGGTGACCTCGCCGTCGACGTCGTAGGCGACGCACACGGGGATGGTCTCATGCCCGGTGAGCACGTCGAGCTTGGTCATCACCAAGTCGGTGAGCCCGTTGACGCGGGCGGCGTAGCGGGTGACGACGGCGTCGTGCCAGCCGCAGCGGCGCGGACGCCCGGTGGTGACCCCGTACTCGCCTCCCTCGGCGCGCAGCCGCTCCCCCATGCGTCGGTGAGCTCGGTGGGGAAGGGCCCCTCGCCCACCCGCGTGGTGTATGCCTTGACCACGCCGACGACGGCGTCGATGCGGGTGGGGCCCACGCCGGTGCCGGTGCAGGCGCCCCCGGCGGTCGGGTTGGAGGAGGTGACGAAGGGGTAGGTGCCGTGGTCGATGTCGAGCATGGTGGCCTGGCCGGCCTCGAACAGGACAGTCTTGCCGGCGTCCAGGGCCTGGTTAAGCAGCAGGGAGGTGTCCACCACCATGGGGCGCACGCGCTCGGCGTAGGACAGCAGTTCGTCAGCGACGGCGTCGGGGTCGATGGCGGGCCGGTTGAAGACCTTCAGCAGCAGGCTGTTCTTCTGGTCCAGCGCGGAGTGGACCTTCTGGCGCAGGATCGACTCATCGAACAGGTCCTGCACGCGCAGGCCCACGCGGTTCATCTTGTCCGCGTAGGTGGGGCCGATGCCGCGGCCGGTGGTGCCCAGCTGGCGGGCGCCCAGGAAGCGTTCGGTAGTGCGGTCCATGACCCGGTTGTAGGAGGGGATCAGGTGGGCGTTGGCGGAGATCTTGAGCGCGGAGGCATCCTTGCCGCGGGAGGTGATCTCCTCGATCTCCTGGAACAGAACCTCCAGGTCCACCACCACGCCGTTGCCGATCACGGGGGTGACCCCGGGGGTGAGGACGCCCGCGGGCAGAAGGTGGAAGGCGAAGGTCTCGCCATCGATGACGACGGTGTGCCCGGCGTTGTTACCGCCGTTGAACTTCACCACGTAGTCGACGCCCTGACCGAGCTGGTCGGTCGCCTTGCCCTTTCCTTCGTCTCCCCATTGAGTCCCGACGACGACGACGGCTGGCATTGCTACTCCCTGACTGAGTGAGTGCCCCTAAGGACAGGCGCGGCCTGGGCGCGCCGCGGACAGCCTACCGGAGCGCCACGCGCCGCAACCTGCCGGGGCCGACTGGTGGACGACCGGCTTCGGCAGGCGGCGCGTCCACGCCTTGGGAAGCGAAGCAGCGGAAGGGTGGGGAGTTGCGACACTTAATGATAATCATTACCGTTTGCGGCATGAGAACTCTCCCCCACCTCAGTGCTCTTACTCTGGCCGCCGCAGCGGCGTTGACCATGACCCTGGCCGCCTGCGGCTCGTCTTCAGCGGGCGGCTCCGACTCCCTAGCCACTGCCGACGCGCAGACCGCCACGGCGCCGTCGGAGAAACCGGTGGAGGTCAGCGACGTGGACCCCCGCGCCGCCATCACCTACGACGGCGGCATCCAGATCGTCGATACCTCCGACGGCTCCGTTGTAGCCGATATCAAGAAGGAGGGCTTCCTGCGGCTCAACCCAGCCGGGGACGGCCGCCACGTGCTCGTCTCCTCCTCCGAAGGGTTCGAGGTCCTGGACCTGGGGATGATCGTCAAGCCCCACGGGGACCACAACCACTACTACACCACTACCCCGAAGCTCACCGGCTCGGTAATCGCGGCGGACAAGCCCGGGCACGTCGTCACCCATGCCGGAAAGACGGCCGTGTTCGACGACGGCACCGGCACTGTCACTGTCTTCGAGACCGACGCGCTGGAGGACGGTCAACTCAGCTCCGACGAGCTGACCAGCTTCAAGACGAACGATCCGCACCACGGCGTCGCCGTCCCCCTGACCAGCGGGAGCATCCTGGTGACCGAGGGGACCGAGGACGAGCGTCACACGGTCCACGAGCGCAAGGCGGACGGGAGCATCGGTGCCGAGTCCACCGACTGCCCCGGCGTCCACGGCGAGGCCACCGCCCAGGGCGAGGACGTGGTCACTTTCGGCTGCACCAACGGGTCGGTGGTGTTCCGTGACGGGCAGTTCCACAAGGTGCCGGTGCCGGAGGAGTACCAACGCAGCGGCAACCAGTTCGGCTCCTATGACTCTCCCTACGTCCTGACCGACTACAAGACCGTCGAGCCCGTTGACGGTGCCGAGCCGGAGCACCCCACGCGGGTTGGCGTCATCAATACCACCGATGCCACCACGAAGACCGTGGAGCTGGGCTCGGCCTACTGGTTCCGCTCCTTCGGCCGCGGCGAGGCGGGCGAGGGCGTGGTCCTGACCAACGATGGCAAGCTCAACATCATCGACACCGCCACGGCCGCGGTAACCAAGCAGGTCGACGTGGTCACGTCCTGGACGGAGAATGAGAACTGGCAGGAGCCCGGCCCCAATGTGAAGACGGCCGGAGACTTCGCCTATGTCACTGACCCCGCCACCAAGCAGCTGCACCTGGTGCAGATCTCCACCGGCACGCTGCTGTCCAGCCTGGATCTGAGCGTGGTGCCCAACGAGATGACGGTAATCGACGCCGAACTGAAGCACTGAGGCCCGGACTCCCGGCACCGGACCCTTACCGGCACCGCCGTCGGCCGCATCAGGCGTCCCGACGCTCCGGCCGTGGGAGACTCTCACGGCCGGAGCGCCGGGACGTCAACGTGTTCGCCGTATCTACCGATCTGGGCACGTAACTTCTACCGATCTCGGCGAGTACGGGCGGCGTCGCGCAGGCGGTCGATCACGGGCCGCTGCACCAGGGTCATGAGGTAACCGATGAAGCGACGCCGAGCAGCACCATGAACCAGCCGGCGGCGGCGCGCGCGCCAGGCAGGGCCGCCACCACGACTACGGGAACAGCAAGCAGCAGCAGGCATACCGCGGTGCGACCGAGCGCCCCGACGGCCAAGCGCGCCGCGTTGGCTACGTGCGCGCCGACGGTGTTGTCAAAGAAGGCGACCAACGGAACCAGCCAGGTCAGGACGGCGATGATGAGCAGCGCCCCGGCGTCGACCAGCCCGGTCAGGGCAGTTCCACCCAGCTGGGACAGCGACAGGTTCATCCATGCCGCTAATCCCCCGGCTGCCAGCGTCGGCAGCCACCAAGCCAGTGACTGGACCAGATTGGTGCGGAAGGAGCGCCACCAGGTGCGCACCGTGTAGGTGTCCTCATCTCGCGCCATTTCCATCACCACGCGGGCGCAGGCGGTAAGCGCTGCGCCCGCGGTGATGATGGGCAGGCACCCCAGCAGGGTGAGCAGGTTGACGACGACGAGGTCGGCGGCAGCAGACCATGCCCGGTAGAAGGCCGAGTCGGGTCTCAGGAAGCCGGGCATGGCTTAAGGCCGGCTCAGCCCTTGACGGCGCCGGCGGCGACGCCCTCGACGATGTACTTCTGGCCGAAGGCGTAGAAGATGACGATGGGGACGATGGCCAGCACCAGCATGGCCATCTGCGCGCCCATGTCGCGGTTGCCGTTGGAGCCGACGAGCATCTGGATGACGATCGGGATCGTCTTGTAGCGCTCGTCCTGGCCGATGACAAGGTTGGGCAGGAGGAAGTCGTTCCACACCCACATGGCGTTCAGCACTGCGACCGTCACCGCGGTCGGCTTGAGCAGCGGCATCACCACGCGGAAGTAGCTCTGCAGCGGGGAGCAGCCGTCCATGTAGGCGGCCTCCTCGATCTCCAGCGGCACGGACTTGATGAAGCCGGCGAACAGGAAGACCGACAGGCCGCCGCCGAAGCCCAGGTACAGGACGATCATGCCCCAGGGCGTGGCCAGGCCAAGCATGTCGGCGATCTTGACGGTCGGGAACATGACCAGCTGGAACGGGGCGATCATGGAGAACGCGAACAGGTAGTAGATCAGGGAGGTCCACCAGGTCTTGACGCGGGTGATGTAGTACGCGGTCATGGCGGTCAGCAGCACGATCACGGCCACCGAGCCGACGGTGATGAACAGTGACCACCCCAGGGCCCGGGCGAAGCCGGACAGCTGCAGACCGGTGATGTAGTTGGCGACTCCCGCGAAGGTCTCGCCGGTGGGCAGTGAGAAGGGCGAGTCGGAGATGTAGAACTTGCCCTTGAATGAGTTGATCAGGATGAACAGCAGCGGAATGATCCAGATCAGCGTCAGCACCGTGAGGAAGCCGGTGAGCAGGTTCTGGCCCACGGTCTGCTTGCGACGGGCGGGCTTGGAGGGCCGCATCGGCTTGATGGCGGTGGGGCCCATGGGGGCGAGGGTCTCGGTGCTCACGCTTCAACCTCCTTGGCGCGGGTCGCGCGCAGCTGCAGCACGGCGATGACGGTAACGATGATGAAGAAGATGACGGCCTGCGCCTGGGCGATACCCTGCTTGCCGACCTGCTTGTACATCAGGTCCACGATGTTCAGTGCCGCCATCTGCGTCTGCTTGAGCGGCGCACCGTTGGTCAGGGCCAGGTTCTGGTCGTACATCTTGAAGGTGTTGGCCAGGGTGAGGAACAGGCAGATGGTGATGGAGGGCATGACCATGGGGATGGTGACGTTGCGCAGCGTCCCCCACTTGCCGGCGCCGTCGATCTGCGCCGCCTCGATCAGCTCCGGAGGCACGTTCTGCAGGCCGGCGATGTAGATGATCATCATGTAGCCCATCAGCTGCCAGTTGATCAGCAGCACCAGTCCTGCCATGCCCAGGCGCCAGTCATTGACGATGGTCTGACCCCAGTGGCGCAGGATCGCGTTGAGCATGACCTGCCAGGTGTAGCCCAGCACGATGCCGCCGATCAGGTTGGGCATGAAGAACACCGAGCGGAACAGGTTGGTGCCGCGCAGCTTGCGGGTGAGCAGGTAGGCCAGGGCGAAGGCGCCCAGGTTGACGGTGATGATCGAGATGGCCGAGACGACGGCGGTGAAGCCGAGGGCCTTGACGAACCCGGTGTTGCCGGTCAGGGCCGTCTGGTAGTTGTCAAAGCCGACCCACTTGGCGTTGGTCAGCGTGGTGAACTTGGTCAGCGACAGGTACAGGCCCATGAAGAAGGGCACGATGAAGGCGATCAGGAAGGCGATCAGTGTGGGGCCGGTGAATACGAGGAAGTACTTCTTGAGTGACTTGGTCATGAGTGTCTCGAGGGGTTCACGGGGTCTGGAGCTGCGGCACCGGGCCGCCGACTGGTGACGGCGGGCGGCGCCCGGCAGTGTCACCGGGCGCCGCCGTCGTCGTTTCTCGCTCAAGCGAGAGGCCGATCAGCGGCCACTCGGAGCGGATCAGGAACTCTTCTCGGCCTTCCACTCCTCGACGAAGTAGGTCTTGACGTCGTCCCAGGTCTTCTTACCGGTAGCGTACTGGGACAGGTGCTGGCCGACCTGGTCCTTGAAGTCCTGGCTCGGGTAGGTCTGGAAGACCCAGTTGATCGGGTACAGCTCGTCGTTGTTCATGTACTCCACAACCTCGGCGCCGAGCGGGTCGGCGGGGGCGAGCTCGGCGAAGGCCGCGTAGGGGGCGGCGGGGGCCACGGAGTTGTCGGTGAGCAGCTTGGCCCCCTCGGCGTTGGTGAACAGCCAGTTGAGGAAGTCGATGGAGGCCTGCTGGTCGGCCTCGGAGGCCTGGGAGTTGATCGAGAGGAAGTTCTCGGTGCCCAGCGCGATGCCGGACTTGTCCTCGCCGTCCACGCCGATGTAGATCGGCATGAAGTGGATCTGGTCCTCCTTGACGACGTTGCCGTCGACCTCGGCGATCTGGGACCAGGCCCAGTTGCCGTTCTGGACCATGGCGGCCTTGCCGAGGGCGAACTCGGCCATGGAGTCGGAGACGCTCTTGGCGGAAGCCTCGGAGGGGGCGACCGTGGAGTTGTTGAGGTACAGGTCGAAGATCTGCTGGTAGTTGTCCGAGTAGGTCAGCTCGAGGTCGGGGGTGTCGGTGACGCCCTTGTCCTTGAACTCGTAGTAGACGGGGTAGTTGGACAGGTGGGTCTGCCAGCGCCAGTCCTCACCGGGGGTGAGGGAGGTGGAGGCGAAGACGCCGTCGATGCCCAGGTCGTCCTTCTTGGACTGCATGTCCTCGACGACCTCCTTGAGCTTGTCGAAGCCCTTGATCTCGTCGATGGAGGAGGCCTTGGCTCCGTCCGTCGCGAAGTACTTGTCCATGATCTCACCGTTGTAGATCAGGCCGTAGCCCTCGATGGTGAGCGGGGAGCCGTAGACGGTGCCGGCGTCGTCGGTCAGGGCCAAGGAGGTGTCGGTGAGGGCCTTGACGAAGTCCGTGTCGGACAGATCCAGGGCGTAGTCCTGCCAGGTGGCCAGGCCGACCGGGCCGTTGATGTTGAAGATTGTGGGCGGGTCAGACTTGGCGACCTCGGTCTGGAGGGTCTGCTGATAGGTACCGGAGGCGGCGGTGACCACCTTGACCTCGACACCGGTCTTCTCCTTGTAGGTGGCGGCGATGGTCTTGAAGGCGTCCTCGGACTCGGGCTTGAAGTTGAGGAAGTAGACCGAGCCGGTGCCCGAGTCGCCGGAGCCGGAGTCGGACCCGCTGGAGCAGGCGGCAAGGGTCGCGGCGAGCGCGACCGCCGCAGAGCCACCGAGCATGGAGCGACGGGTAATGGGTCGCATTGATTGTCCTCCCTTGGACACGGAGTTGCCGGGCCGAGGCCCGGGTAGAGAGCAACTGCCAATCGTGAGCCATGGACCGCGGAACGGCCCACAGCGCGACGGCGATGACGCGTCCATTACACACGAGACCCTGCCCTGTTGCAAGCCTTGCAAGCCCAATTCGGGCAATTCGCGGATCTACGCAGGGTTTTGTGCAGGCTCGCGACGCAATCCTGTAACCGTTTTGCAAAGACGGCGGCACCCATTGCAGGCCTCAGTCCGAGAGGTATGATTCTGGTATGACTCAGAAGATTGCGGTGAGTCTCCCGGATGAGCAGGTCAGCTCCATAAGGCGCGCGGTGCACAGGGACGGGCGGCATCTGTGTCCGGTTACATCAGCTCGGCGGTCGCCCGCGCCGAACGCGAGGACGGCCTGACCGAGCTGCTCGATGACCTGGATCGCGAACTAGGCCCGGTCGACGACGCCGACCTGGCCTGGGCCGACCGCGCTCTGGGCCTGGCGTGAACACCGACGGCGAGGTCGCGGGCCTGACCCTGGACACCGGGGCGCTGCTGGCGCTCGAGCGCGGCGACGCCAGAATGCGGGCCCTGCTGCGCCGGGCGGTCGACGCCCGGATCGCACTGGCAGTACCCGCCGGCGTAGTCGCCCAGGCGTGGCGAGGAGGACCCCGGCAGGCGCGAGTCGCCCGCCTACTCGGCGACCCCGCGGTTCAGGTCATCCCGCTGGACGATGTGACGGCGCGGGCGGTGGGGCTGCTGTGCGGCCGCAGTGGACACCCCGACGTCGTCTACGTCCATGTGGCGCTGCACGCCCGCAAACATGGCCACGCGGTGGTGACCTCCGACCCGGGCGATCTGCACGCCGTCGACCCCAGGCTGCACCTCATCGCCGTATAACCCGCCGACGACGTCGGCCCGCCGCCACGGTTCTCCCTACCGCCGACCGGACAGCCAGGGACATCTCGCCTACTACGACCCTTTGCTCCCTGCTGCGAGCCTTTGCACCCTGGTGTGCGGGTATACCCATCGGAGCAGGGTGCAAAAGTTCGTACCAGAGGTGAAGGACGTGTTCCTGCTGCACGTCCCGAGCCTGCATCGGCGGACATGGGCTGCAGTGCCCATTGCCCGTGATTACGCGGCCGAAGAGGATGCGGCGCATGTCCACTCCCATCGAGGTATCCGGCAATGTCGCGCACCGCCTGGCTGGCCGACGCACTGCTCCGGAGCGAGCTGCGCTCGCGCTCATCGTCATGACAATGCTGATAACCCTTCTGGTCGTGGTTGACCACGTCAGGCGGAGCAGGCCCGAGGTCTCCACCGGAGGAGACGGGCCGGACGCGATCTGGGAATTGGTCGAGGCCCTCAGCAACATGAGCGGCTGGCTGTACACCACGCTCGTACTTGAGACGGTCGGGCTGGTACAGCTCATGAAGCACCGACAGGCGAGCGCGGCCGTAGCGGGATTGTGGGTCAGCGGACCGCTTACGTACGCGATCGCGTTCACAGGAACAGATGAGGCATTTCAGGTAATGGGGAAAAGCGTTGGTGGCGACGTCGCCCTGTTGGTGGCCTTGCTCGTCGCGGTAATCCCGACCGGCATTACCGCCGCGGTGGCGGGACGGCGGATGCCCCGGCCCCGCCCCGTGTCCGTCGCGTTGGGCCTGGGGGTGTCACTGTTCCTGCTCGTCTTCTCCGCGATTCAGCTGATCCGAGGATGGCTCAATTACCAGTATGTAGCGAGCCTCTGCTGGTACGCGCCCGTGCGAATCGACGCGGCGGTGGGCCCATGGCTGTCCACGGAGGTCAACCTGAACGGCTCCGAACACGGTCTGCCGTTCATCGGTGCCGGTGGCGTGATGCTGGTCGCGGTGTTCCTACTCGCGCTGCTGGCCGTGACGGCGTCGGCCTTCCGGATTCGAGGGCTGTTCCTGGCAGGGGCGGTGGGTGGACCGGTAGCCCTGCTGATTCACCATGTAGCGGTTTGGGTGGTGTCGAACAGCGCTCTGTTCGGCCGGGGATCGCAGTGGATGCCGTTGGCGATCCTCGTCCTGCAATCCGGGATTCTGTTAGCGATGTCCCTGGCTGCCCGGTCGGCGGTAGGGACAACCGTGGCGCCGGTGACAGCCGGCTCATAAGACGCTGGAGTGCACCAACCGGCTGATGCGAGCCTTTGCACCCTGGTGTGCGGGTATACCCATCGGAGCAGAGTGCAAAAGCTCGTACCAGAGGTGAAGGGCGTGTTCCTATCATGGGCGCGGCAGACCGAGCTCCCCGCGCCAGCGGCGGGCGCAGACGAGCAGGCCGACTGCCAGCAGCCCGACGGCGACCAACCAGGACGTCAACACAGTAGCGGGCGCCTGCCCCCAGTTCCACGACGCGGGCACTCCCGCCGGGTGCCCGAACCAGGCGATGACGAAGAATCCCGCCAACGGTCCGATTGCCGCCAGGGATTCGCGGAGGATGCCGGCGGCCAGCAGTGCCAGGCCGAGCCAGGCGAGGTAGGCGCGCCCCGCCTCCAGGGCGCCCATGCCCGAACGGGGCAGGGACGCCGCCACCACGAGCACCAGACCCAGCGCCCCCATGCCCGCCAGGTGCAGCCACCTGGCCCGGGCGACGACGCCGACGTCCCCGCGGTCCATGGCGGGCACCGGGGAGGCCAGGCTGCCGACCGCCAGTACCGCGATGAAGGCGTCGAGCACGAGCAGGTAGGGCACCGCCACGGGGTCGCCGCGGGATACGAGCGTCAGCATGTTGGTGCCGCTCACTGCGCTGATGGCTGCGAGCATCGCCATGAGCACGCAGGCCGCGAGCAGCCTGCGGGAGCGCACGTAGAGCCTCATTGGCACTGCTCCGCGGCAATGTCACGCATGGTGTCGAGGCGCTCTTGCATCCAGGCGTCCTGCGTGGCCGCATCGGACTTGGCTATGCGTGCGATCTCCGCGTGGTCGATCGCTCTGGTGTCCCCCATGCCCGCGGGGCGGCTGTCGGCCGCCTGCAGGCGCAGCTCGAGCAGCCCCTGGAGTTCTCCGAACGCCCGATAAAAGTCCTCCACGCCAGGATCCGCGTCCGTCGGCAGGCAATCGACCGACACCGCCGAGCCGACGATGATTCCCGCCAGGTCGTCGGCGGCGAACCAAACGGAATCGGACTCGATGATGAAGCTCGACGCCCCCGGCTCCAGCCCGTACGCGCTGACGTGTTCGGGGAGCTCCAGGCCGAGCGCATCCGCCTGGGCACTGGCCCGTTCGGCGAGCGTGGCCAGCGCGGGCAGCCGGGCGGCGTCCTCGGGCCACACGCACAGCCGCAGCTGCGTATCGGTGCACACGGGATGTTCGGGAATAGCCCGCTCGACCGTCAGCGGCGGACCGGTCAGCACGAGGCCGGCCCCGAGCACGCACACCGCACAGCCCGCGGTGACGGCCACTCGGGTTCGCCGCGGCCACGGGAAGCCGGTGCGCTCACGACGGGCTCGCAGAGCGGCGAGCAGACCCGGCAGCGCCAGAGCGGCGGCAATCACAATCGCGGCCTCAACGGCGGCGAGCGTCACCCCTGCGGGTGTCAATTCCACCCAGGCGTGGCCGGAGAGGAAGATACGGGTCAAGCGGCTCTCCGGCGTGCCGACACCCGTGCCCTGGGTAATAGCGAGCCTGAGGAAGCAGGCCACACACCCTGCCACTGGTGACGGTCACTGAGCATCAGGCCACCAGCCCCGCGGCGGCCAACGGCGCTATGCGCACCAGCAGACAGCGGCGCATTTCGATGCGCAGCACGCCGCTCATGACTGCTCCTGACTGAGCACGCTCATGTAGCCACGCTCGAGCTGGTTGTCTCCGGGGGCGTCGGATGTTGCCCTCGCCTCCGACTCCGCCGTGGTGCCGCGGAAGCGGACCTGCCCGGCGTCGAGCACCATGATCTCGTCACTGAGTGCGCGCACGTCCTCGACCAAGTGGGTGGCCAGCACAGTGGCGGTGTCTTCGAGCTCCTCGACCAGGGCGCGGAAGGCGATGCGCTGAGCGGGGTCCAAGCCCACGGTCGGCTCATCGAGGAGCAGCAGGGCCGGGCGGCTGACGAGAGCGGCGGCCAGGTGCACGCGCTGCACCATGCCGCCGGACAGGGTGCGCAACGGCCGTTTGGCCTGCGCCGCCAGCCCCACACGGTCGAGCGCGTTCATGCAGGGCTCCCGCCGCCCGCGTGTGGGCAGGCCCTTGGCCCAGGCCGCGTACTCGACCGTGTCGAGAGCACTGAATCCCGGGACCGACGCCGGGCGCTGGGGCATCAGCGCGAGCCGACGGCGGGCCCGACGGGCGGCAGAGGTGTCGGTAACCAGAGTGCCGCCGACCGTCACCTCCCCGGTGCTCGGCGCCAGCTCACAGGCCATGATCGACATCAGCGTGGTCTTGCCGGCGCCGTTGGGGCCAAGCAGGCCGAGCACTCGCCCCACACCGACCTCCAGATCGAGCGGGGCGAGTGCCTGAAGCCTGCCGAATTCTCGCGACACCTGGTCCAAGGTGACGACCGGCCGGGTATCTTCACGCGACCGTTTGCCTTGGCGGTGCTGGGTGCCTGGCCCATCCGACGTCAGCGTCTCCATGTTTCGGTTGTACGCCGATTCCCCGGGCCCAGCCATGCGGGAATCCCCTGACCAGGCCCTGATTCACCTGCCGGACTCACAGGGTGATTCCAGTCGCGTCCAATCGGACGGAAGTCTCAGTCGTCTCGGTGGCTCATCCAATACAGGTAGGAGTACACCCCGATAACCGCAAAGCCCAACGGGAAGAGCCAAGTGCGAAGAGCCAACCAAGAATCAAGAGACAACCCCGTGAGTGTTAGTCCCGTGATGATTCTGGCTACCAGCAGCACCCAGAAGAACTGCGCAACCAACCGCCATGCCGTCAGCCGACGGCGCTGCACACGTCCGCTAACAGCGGTCATCTGCGACCTCCTTTGTAAACGCTTTCCATTATAGTGGGCGCCTCACGGTTCCGCCCATGCCTGCTCAGACCTTCCGGTGCGGGGTATGTCAGGGCTGTCTGGGATCGATTGCGCTTGGATGTGGGAGCCGAGGGGTTCGGTCGTGGAGCGGCAGTAGCCCGCTTACGTCGCGCGAACCGGGGCCGGGGCGCACCTCCCGGCGCCCGTCCTCCCCGCATCATCGCATCCGTGTCCCGAGCTATCGCGCTACCGTACGAGCTTTTGTTCTCCTGGCCAGAGCTGTCAGTCATCCCGGTGACGCATCCAGTACAGGTAGGAGTACACCCCGACGACGGCGAAGAAAAGCGGATACCCCCAAGCGCGGGGCGTCAACCAGGCCTCAGTCGACCTCAGGTTGTCGCCGTCAATGAGCCCTAGTATCACCCTAGCCAACAGCAGCCCCCAAAAGAACTCCACCGCAAGCCGCCACATCGGTGGCCTACGGCGCTGAGGCGCCATCGAGTTCACAACTCTCCTCTGCAGGTGAAAGCTGCGGCGGCCAGCTGCACGCCGAATACCACACGTCCCGCACCCTTGACCGACATGATGATTCTCCTTTGAAAAACAGTCACCTGCTCATCGACCAACCGCCGGCCGATGCAATACGAGGGTATGACTCATCCCTCACCTGGAACACCGACAAATGTCAGTAACCTTGCTGCGCCCAGCGGGAGCGAGAACCGCCAAGGCTGCTACTTACGCCCCACTCTGCGACTCGGCCGATGCCATCGCGCTGAATCGTCCGCCACCAGCCCGAGGCGGTTGGCCTTGACCGCGAGTTCGGTGCGAGAGGAGCAGTTCAGGGTTTGGAGAATCTCCGAGAGGTACGTGCGCACGGTCGACTCTGTTCGCCCCGTCTTTGCTGCCACCTGCCGGTTGCTCAGGCCTCGCGCCACAAGATTGAACACCTCGGCATAGCGGGAAGAGAGCGCATCGACGCCACGGATGAACTCGGCGTTGGCCTCCCGCTCTACGGCCCGCCGCCGCAGGCCCTGCGCCGCGACTTCGAGCGGCTCCGGTCCCAGAACCGTCTTGCCCGTCACGGCATCCCGTACGCCGACGACGATCTGCTCGATGTCCATGTCTTTGGTGAGGAATCCGCGCGCCCCCGCCCCCAGAGCCTCCTCCAGGCGGGCCTTGTTCTCAAAGGCGGTCAACATGACCACGACGACCCCGGGATGGCGCGTAGCAATCGCCCGAACCGCCTCGACGCCGTCCATCCGGGGCATCTCCACGTTAACCAGCGCCACATCCACCCGGTGCAGGTCGAGTTCGCGCAGCGCGGCGAATCCGTCCTCGACGGCGGCCACTAGTTCGATCCCTGGTTCATCGGAGAGCATGGCCGCGTAGCCCTCACGAACAAGGACATTGTCCTCCGCAAGCAGCACACGCAGAGGACCGCTTCTCGAGGAAGGCGCGGTATTGGATGAGGCGGTCATGTCGCCAGTCTCCCCCCAGTGTCACCGACAGACTCCACTCCCACAGGGACGTCGGCTTCGCCGTCCGGGTGCGCGCCTAAGCTACCGGCGCAGTCACTCCAAGCAACCAACGATCGCCTGCGGGGCCGTAAACAACCTTGCCGCCCAGGCGCGCCGCACGCATGGCCAAACCGCTGAGACCAGTGCTTCCGCTCATGCCCTGCCTGCGCATCTCTTCTATTGTGGCCGACTGCCCGTCACCGGCCTGCCTGGCGGAGGAAATCTCAAGGTTGACATGCTCACCAGTCTGCTCGACTTCTACCACTACCGTTGATCCACTCGGTGCGTATTTGAGGGCGTTGATGGTACCCTCACGCAGCGCCAATACCAGCAGGGTCTGCGACGGATGATCAAGATCTCCCAGCAGCACGTCCCACGGTACGGACGTGGCAACCTCAAGCAGGACTCCTCGCGATTCCAACATCCGGCGACACTCCGAGATCGCGGTGTGCAAGTCCGTATTCTCGCGTTCCGTCACGGAATCCGGTGTACGCAACCCATCCATGAGTCCGCGAAGATGCTTCATGGCCTGCTGCCCGGAATCCACAATGGCATGTGCACGGTCCCCTTCGGAACCGGCGGGCAGGTCCCGGGCAAGACTCTGCCCCGCCACCACGACCTGAGCAAGGTCCGTTGCGATCGAGTCATGTAGTGTCAACGCGATCTCGGAGCGAACCCGCAGTTCCTCATTTTCAAGCTCCAAGCGTAGCCGAGCCTCTCTCTCCGCCAGTTCAGCGAGCCTGTGCTCGTACTGCCGCAGTGCCATGCCAACAATCACCGCAATCGACATCAGCAATGCTTGCGCTTGCAGGAACCACATGAGGTCTCCAGCAGAAGCGGCACCAACCAATGTGTGCGTTATGACGGCGACTGCTGCGGCAATGTCCCAGCGCCGGGATAACCAATCCACCACAACAAGCAATAGCGCGAGCGAGGCAGCCGCGACATTCGCAGACAATACCTCATCAGCGATGGCACAGACGACGATCAGTACTCCGGCGAACCGCGGATACCAGCCCAACAGCAGGGAACCGGAGACCATGAGAGTGGTCAGTGCGGTACGCAACGCAGCAGACTTACCATCGTCCCAGGCACCCAGGTCCATACCCAATGCGACCGCTGCAATGATCGCATAGGACACTCTTTTCCCTAGGGTCGTCCTGACGGCAGCAAATGGGCGCCCAACCACCCGTCCCGGCATCATTTTTGGTTGCTACAGCACTGAGGCAACACTCTACACAGCAGCCCACGGGTACTGTCTGTATCGCTCCCCCGCGAGTAAGCCTCCCATATTGCCAAGCCATCTGCTGCCACCGGCTCCGCCGTCACTACTGGCGCCGCACCGCCCACCAGCGCCGCCACCAGTAGCATCCCAGCCGTAGCTCGCTTCATCGTGGCGTGCTCCCTTCATCTCATCATCGAGCGTTGCCTGTGGTCATTTTCCACGGCGAGCCGCGCCGGCGCCATCGACGAATGTCGGCGTCCGCCTGTAGCCCACCCCATCCTCCGGAGCACAGGGCCAAGGCCCAGACCCAGCTCAGGGCATCGATGAGCCGATTCTCCCACGCCGGCGGCGAGCGCAACACGCCTCGTCAGGTGGTTTTCTCAGTCGTCTCGGTGGCGCATCCAGTACAGGTAGGAGTACACGCCCATGACCCCGAAGAACAGTGGATATAGCCAGACACGCGGGGTGAGCCACGCCTCGATGGACAGCAGGTTGCCGTTTTCCAGCCCCAGCAGAACTCGCGCCACCATGAGCGACCACAGGAACTGCGCGGCCACTTGCCAGGCCGTCGGCCGACGGTGCCGTGTGCTTTCGCCGGTGACGCTCTTGGGACTCTCCTTAGGCCGGGCTCACTAGTGTACTCGGCAACTCCGCGCCGCGGGAGGGCCACCGTTCCAGGAGGTACACATGCCCTCCAGCGCCCCGCGCCGCTACCGTGGCGCGACGACGAAGTGCCTCGGAGCGGTGAACCACTGGCGCGCCGCAGGCGTTACTGCGGCCAAGGACATTGCCAACAGAATCCCGGGACCCAAGACAGTCAAGCCCATCCACGGCAAGCGCCAGCCGGACAGGATATCGGCATAAACCGCCCAAACCGCCAGGTGATGAACCAACAGCACGACCGGCCCGCCGATCGCCCCTGCTATGAACGCTCTCCACATCCGGGTGCTCCATGCGATCACGGCCAGCATCCCGAAAGCGCACGCCGCCACCAGCACCACGCCTCCAACCCCGAGGAAGGGCAGTCCGTAAACAACATCAGCATCGATGATCATTGGGAACAGCCACAGCCCGATCTCCAATACTCGCCCCCCTTCCGGAGCTATCGCTTCCCAGAAGGCGAACCACACCAGGCTCAGCGACGCGCGCCCAAACTCGATCACCGCCAACAACAACAAGAACAGGGATGCTCCTACCCCCACGGATACAGCAGCAGGTTGAGCACGCATACCCCTGCGCCCCGCCATCACCGCCGCGACGCCCGTCGCGATCACCAGCGGCAGCAGCACCAATCTCAAGGCAGCCCCGACAGAGCTCCCGCCCAACACAGTCACCTCGGACTGAGAATAGGCCACACTCGTTGCCAAGTCTGGGAGGATCGGCACACCGAGACCAAGCAGCCCTGCCGCCGCGCTCGCCGGCCGCCGCCGCCGCATTTGAGCCAGAGCCACCACCTCCAGCGCTACCGCGACGAGCAGCCAGCCGGGCTGGTCCAAGAGTCCGTAGATCAGCACCATGACTATCGCGTACGGGTTCCCACTCGCGTTAGCTACAACAAGCGATCCGATCGCTATCAGGGCGAGCACCAACGTCGTCATGAACGTCAAGAGGAGCAGCACGAGCGCGACGATCTCCTCGGTGCTGCGCGGAGAAGGCGGGTTCTGCGTACGACGCATTTGGGCCGACGGCGAGAATCCGCCCGGCACACCAGGCCCATGAAAACTACTGGAAACGCTCATGGGTGAAATGTTCTTCCCCAATGATCTCGGCGCGCAACGGTGACCACTGCCCATGGGAACAGACACCGTGCCGCCGCGACACCAGACCGAGCGGAACGGTCCCCACCAAACGCGGCTGCGGCCCCGGCACCGCACGGGTGCCGGGGCCGCAGCCGATGCTCACGCTTCCCGGAGACGAGGCACGCCGCCTGGGCGCGCCGTCGTCGTCGGGCCGATCAGCGCTTGGCGGAGCCGACGGAGCCGAGGCGCTCGCAGGCCTCAACCACGCGGGCGGCCATGCCCTCCTCGGCGGCCTTGCCCCAGGCGCGCGGGTCGTAGGTCTTCTTGTTGCCGACCTCGCCGTCGATCTTGAGCACGCCGTCGTAGTTCTTGAACATGTGGTCCACAACCGGACGGGTGAAGGCGTACTGGGTGTCGGTGTCGACGTTCATCTTGATGACGCCGTTGCGCACCGCGGTCGCGATCTCCTCGTCGGTGGAGCCGGAGCCGCCGTGCATGACCAGGTCGAACGGAGAGTCCTTCACGCCGACCTTGGTGGACAGGCGGTCGCCCAGGCGGGCGGCGACGTCCTTCTGGATGTCGCCGAGGATCTCCGGGCGCAGCTTGACGTGGCCGGGCTTGTAGGAGCCGTGCACGTTGCCGAAGGTCAGGGCGGTGATGTAGCGGCCGTTCTCGCCCAGGCCGAGGGCCTCGATGGCGCGGAACGCGTCGTCGGCCGTGGTGTACAGGTTGGCGTTCTCGGCACCGGTGATGCCGTCCTCCTCGCCGCCGACGGCGCCGATCTCGATCTCCAGGACGGTGTTGGCGGCCTTGGCGCGGGCCAGCATGTCCACGGCGATGTCGATGTTGTCATCCAGGGACTCGGCCGAGCGTCCCACATGTGGGAGTTGAACATCGGCAGCTCGCCGCGCTTGACCTGCTCGGCCTCGATCTCGAGCAGCGGGAGGATCCACGGCTCAAGCATCTTCTTGGGGCAGTGGTCGGTGTGCAGACCGATCGTCACCGGGTAGAGGTCACCAACGGCGCGGGCGTAGGCCGCGAAGGCGATGGAGCCTTCACCCGGTCGAGGCGGGAGGAGCCGGACCAGTAGCGGCGCCGCCGTTGGAGATCTGGACGATTCCGTCGGACTCGGCGTCGGCGAAACCCTTGAGCGCTGCAGACAGGGTCTGCGAGGAAGTGACGTTGATCGCGGGGATGGCGTACTTGCCGGCCTTGGCACGGTCAAGCATGTCGGCATAGGACTCCGGGGTTGCAATGGCCACTGGGTGCCTCCTGATGAAAGTGAATTGTCAGTGGTGCGGTGCTGATTCTGTCACGGATTCGCGTGCGCGTGAACCGGATCATGGTTCTGTTTGGTCGCACCGTCCCGCTACCCGCCGGTTTCACCGTTGGCGATGACTCGGATCACTTCGGCGTCAGGAGGTCCACAATTGAGCCACCGGCGGTCGGCGAGCAAGGACGCCGCCACCGTTCGACTCTCGGAACCACCGAGGCCGTAACCACTGGAGGTGGTTGACATGGCAACAACATCCTTCGACCCGTTCCGCGATCTGGACCGCTGGCTGACTGGCGGACTGGTGCGCACACCCGCGTCCGTGGGCATGCCGCTGGACCTGTACCGCGAGGGCGAGACCTTCGTGGCCCGCATCGACCTGCCCGGCGTGGACCCGGCGACGATCGACGTCGACGTCGAGGACCGCACCCTGACTGTGCGCGCCGAGCGCCCGGCGCACGAGGCCGAGGGTGTGCAGTGGCTCGCCCATGAGCGCCCGACCGGCACCTTCGCCCGCCAGCTGACGCTGGGTCACGGGCTGGCACTGGACCGCATCTCCGCCCAGTACACCGATGGCGTGCTCACGCTGACGATCCCGGTGGCCGAGGAGGCCAAGCCGCGCAAGATCGAGGTCACCCACGCACCCGCCGACCACCCGGTCATCGAGGCCGAGTAGAGCTGATACGACGCGCCCGCGCTGGCGGTACGGAACCGGTCGGCGCCGTCGTCCCTCCCGGGCCCGTGCCCGACTCAGTCTGGTGCGGGTCCGGCGTGCTGCAGCACCCAGGTGTGCATGGCGACGGCGGCCGCCGCGGCCACATTGATGGAGCGGGTGGAGCCGTACTGGCCGATCCGCAGCACCCGTGAGCAGCGCTCCAGCAGCGCGGGGCTGATGCCCTCCCCCTCGCTGCCGAACACCATCAGGCAACGCTCCGGCAGCACGGCCTCCTCCAGCAGGCCCGCCCGCGGGCCGTTGTCGATCCCGATGACCTCGTAGCCGGCATCGGCGGCCCAGGCCAGCAGCGCGTCCGGCTCGGGATGGTGGCGCACGTCCAGGTAGCGGTTGGTGACCATGGCGCCGCGCTTGTTCCAGCGGTGGCGCCCGATGATGTGCACGGCGGCGACGTTGAAGGCGTTGGCGGTGCGCACAATCGAGCCGATGTTGAGGTCCTGGGAGAGGTTCTCCACGGCCACGTGCAGCGCATGGGCGCGGCCGGCCAGATCGGCGCGGATGGCCTCCACGGTCCAGTAGCGGTAGCGGTCGACGACGTTGCGGCGGTCGCCGTCGGCCAGCAGTACCGGGTCGTAGCGGGGGTCGTCGGGCCAGGCGTCCGGTCCCCCGGGCCAGGGGCCGACGCCGACCTCACGCGGCACGCGCTCCACCTCCGGCCGCGCGTCTGGCCCGGGCGACTCCGGGCGGTCGGCGGCGTCGATGACGTCTGGGATGCCCGCGCCACCGGCGTCACCTACACACCGTTCACCTCGGTAACCCGACATTATCTGCCCCCTGCCAGTACACCACATACGACCACCTCAACGATCGCACCCGCGGTAGCTTAATAACCGTCCTACTGACACGGCCTTAACATGACGACGTCATCCAAGGAGTCCCATGGCCTTCCCCGACATCACCCGGGAGCTGATCGATCGCATCGTCACACCTCCAGACAAACTGATCTTTCTCACCGGTTCGGGAGTCTCCTACGAGGCGGGCTACCCCACTTGGGACGAGTTCGTAATCAACCTGCTGGTGGGCTCGGGCGCACTGCCGGATCGAGACTCCGCGCGCGGATACCTCGCCGCTGTCGGCAACAGACAAGTCATCGCGGAAGGCGCCCGCGCGGCATGCTACGACGACTCACGTAGACGCGGACAAAACCCGGACGACGCCTGGTTACTGCTAGTAGCCCGCGCGCTGCATCCCGCCAACACCCCCGATGACGCCATCGCACCTCCAACCACCCTGCATCACATTCTCGCTAGGCACGCGACCACTCACGGGCTTCCGATCCTGACTACCAATTTCGATCTGCTACACGAAGGAGCCGCATCAGACTTTAACAGATCAGAGGTTTTTGTTCGAGACGATTTCCAACTGGGCGAATCTTTCATCAACTACGATAGTAGAGACGACAGTTATCGCCCTACGGTATTTCACCTGCACGGTTATGTTGATGACACAATGTCACAGGAGGGCGGAACTCTCACAGGATTCACGTCCGCCAACCCCATAGTAACCCAGTCCGACTACAATAAAGTACTGCGCGACAGGAGCAGTTGGCAACTCGAATTACTGAAGGCGATCAGAGCATCTGGATTCAGCCTGTTCATAGTCGGACACTCACTGACGGACCACGATCTACAGGCATGGTTCGAAGCGATACGAGACTCCGCATCCAACTCACACAGCAGTGACGACTCAACATCTCCCACCGAGAGCGTACCTCTGGGCTACCTGGTGATCGCGAAGGAGAGCCTAGGACGGCTACGAGATCTGGGGGACGCCGATTTCGCGGAATACCGCCGACTTCTTGAACAGCAGTGGGAACAACTCGGCATCACGGTGCTTATCACGGAACACTTTTCTGACGCAACGACGCTAATCGAGGAACACCTGTATCGCTATGGTGCCGGCTCCACCTCCCGCAGCGGCCACCAGTCACCCCAAGAACGCGTTTCTCACATCTTCAACAGCATTGTCAGCGGCAACCGTCTCGAGACTACATCCCGAGCGCTCGCCAGATGCGCCACGCTAAACCTGGAGGACGACCGGCTTGCACGGTCAGACGTCTCGGTATGGCTTGCCGACGGCTCCCATCAACTGCACAGGATCGGCAAGCAAGGACACGTCTTCCTGATTCCGGAGGTCGTCAAGACGATAGGCACCCGACCAGGCAGTATGTGGGTAGCAGCACAGGCGCTTCATTCTGAAACACAGCAAGTGGAGACGAAAGACATAGAGCATTGGGACGCAATTCTTGGACAGCGCGTGACAATCTCCCAGCCGGACAAACCACCAACCGTATGCGGATCCGTCACGATCGCAGTCCAACTCGCAGATGATGCTGACGCCGGTCCGAAAAACGCCCAGGATCTCGCGGATGCCATAGTCGATGACCACGCCCTGCACGATTACCTTGATAAGCTCATCAAGGACGTAGCCGATGTTCTTGAAGGCCAGGTAGGGCCCCTCGCCTAGACGCCCCGAGTCATGTATCCTGATTTAGTCTCTTAAGGAGCAGACATGACGATGATGATGCAGCCTCTACCGCAGTCACCGAACCAGCCCGCACAGGAAGAGCGTGTTGTCGCCGTCCCGGTCACTAGCGACGGAACTCGGTTCCGTCTGGTGACCGTACGTACCGGCCGCCGCAACATTCGCATGCAGCCCAAGCCGCAACGCACCGAACCGCAGTCGAGGACGGCGAAAAGCGCCTGACCGTCGCCGATTCGTAGCTGATGGATGTCTGCTGGCCCGCTGATGCGCGGACAGCCGGTAACGTGACGCCTGGCCCATGCGGTCGGCGACGTCAGTCAAGTCCCAGGTCCGCAAGTCCGAGAGCGGCGTAGTAGGGCAGGCCGGCGGCTCGATCCGCTCGCGTGCCCCGGTGGCGCGGTCCACGATCACGGCGACGGCGAGCACGTTGGCGCCCGCCTCGCGCAGCGCGGCGACGGCCTCCAGCGGGGAGCCGCCGGTGGTGGAGGTGTCCTCCAGGACGACGACGTTGCGGCCGGCGACGTCGGGCCCCTCAATGCGGCGCTTCATACCGTGATCCTTGGCGGCCTTGCGCACCACGAAGGCGTCCAGGTCGAGACCGCGGGAGGCGGCCGCGTGCAGCATGGCGGTGGCGACGGGGTCGGCGCCCATGGTGAGCCCGCCGACGGCGTCGACGTCCTCGGTACCCAGGCCGGCCTCCTCCAGCATGTCGAGCATGACGTGGCCGATGAGGGGGGCGGCCTCGTGGTGCAGGGTGGCGCGGCGCATGTCCACGTAGAAGTCGGATTCCAGCCCGGAGGCGAGGGTCACCTTTCCGCGGACGACGGCGAGTTCGCGGATGAGTTCGGCCAGGCGGGCGCGGTGGGAGTCGTTGGCGATCACGTCGGTACTCACGCCACCAAGGCTAACCCGGCGGTGGCTGCTGGACGATTCAGTCCGGGGTGGGCCGGGGCGTTTACTACGCCGGTTGTGCGTCAGCAACGCCGGTTAACGGTCTGCTGTATGCCCCACAAGCTTCAACAGACCGTTAACCGGCGTTGTTAACCTCGAAGTAGCGTTGCAGATGTCCTCACCAGCGAGCCGGGAGACCCAAGCAGTCAACTCCGGCGTGGCGAGCCGACCCGACACCCTTACGCACGCGTACTGCCGCTCCCCTCGCAGCACCCCGGCCACCATCACAACCTCAAACCGGCTCTTCCGGTTTGGGGTGTGGTGGGCTCGGCTGGGCGTGTATGGGTCGACGGTGGTGCCAGTCAGGGGTGGTTAGGTCCTGGTCGGGTGAGTGCTCCCGGGGGTGGCGCACGCTCAATCACCTTGCGGCTCTGACCGGTCAGCGGGTTTTGCCTGGTATTTCAAGGTTCTTGGTTTTGGGCACGCGGAGGTTGGCCGGCTCCCATGTGCGCCGCGGGGGTCGCCGCACATGGGAGCCAACTACACCGTTCATCAGTTGACGTGTTTTCCGCGTAATTACACCAAATCGCTAGAAACGCGCCGCGAATGAGCATGCGGCGCGTGCTCGCGCCGGGCCCACCCGTGCGCGGGTTCGGCTCCTGGCGCTTGAGGGTGTGATGGCGAGGAGGGCATGGGGTGTGCGGATGGTGGAGTGCCGACGGTTGTGGAGGATTCGCGGCTGCGCACTGCGTGGTGCCGGGCGGAGGCCGAAAATGTCCATATTCGGCATTAACGCCGTCGAAGCGAATGCAGTCCGATGCGGCATCCGCATGATTTCAACGTTTTGTTTGCGGCCGCTGACACGGCTCGCACCGTTCGTGCCGAATCTGGACATTCCACTGCGGCCTACACCCGGGATCGGCCCACCACAGCCGCAAACCGAAAGCGCCACGTGATTCCCACCGGTCTCGGCGAGGGACTGAGCGGGGCTGCGGGGTCAGTTGCCGGTGAGGGCCTGCAGCGACTCGTCCATCTGCTCGGGGGTGAGCAGGCCGACGTGGACCTGCTGCACCACGCCGTCGGCGCCGATGAAGAAGTGCGAGGGCACGCCCATGATCCCGTAGGCGGCGGAGATCGTCTGGCTGCGGTCGGGCACCTGAGTGAACTCGTTGCCGACGCGTTCGGAGTAGGCGCTCACCGCGGCGGCATCCTCCCCCACGTAGACCACGATCACCTCGACGTCGTCCCCGTAGGCGGCGGCCGCCGCCTGCACATCCGGCATCTCCGTGCGGCAGCCGGTGCACCAGGTGGCCACGAACATCAGCCACACCGGCCGCCCCTCCGACGCCGTCGGATCCAGCGACACCTCCGCGGAGTCGATGCCGGTGGCGGTGAAGGCCGGGGCCGTCTGCCCCGCCACCGGGGCAGTGCTCGCCCCCGCGACGTCCACCTCGGTGACCACGGCGGTCTCGGCCTGGGCCGGCCCGGTGTCGTCCGGTCCCACCGCCCACCAGGCCGCAATGGCGATGGCGAAGGCGGCTACTAGCACCACGGCAACCTGCCCGAAGCGGGAACCGCGGATGCCGGCGCGCCAGGCGGGCTCGTCGGGGTCCTCGTCCCGGGGTGTGGGCGGCACGGCGTCGAGCCGGTCGTCTACGTCAGTGGAGTTCTCCTCCGGCAGATCGTCACGCATAGGAGTGCAGTCCTCCGAAGAACAGGTTGCCCAGGTAGGTGAACAGGACGGCGGCGAAGCCAGGATCAGCAGCCAGGCGGCGCGATTGCCCCGCCAGCCGCGTGTCACCCGGGCATGCAGGTAGGCGCCGTAGATCAGCCAGGTGACCAGGGCCGCCGTCTCCTTGGGGT
The DNA here is from genome assembly GCF_002154335.2 of Actinomyces ruminis. Classification (GTDB taxonomy): domain Bacteria; phylum Actinomycetota; class Actinomycetes; order Actinomycetales; family Actinomycetaceae; genus Actinomyces; species Actinomyces ruminis. Next base: position 12,929 of record NZ_MTPX02000031.1, on the reverse strand, counting down.
CCCAGCCCCAGTAGCGCCCCCAGGCGACGTTGCCCCACAGCGCCCCCAGGATCAGCATCAGGGTCAGCATGGGGAAGGTAACCACGGTGGCCCGGTAGGCCAGGTCGTCGAGCACCTCCTGCCGGGGCCAGCCCCGCCAGCGCACGTGTGGGGCGAGCAGGTACATGACCGCGGCGGCGAAGGAGACCACCGCCGCCCCGTAGCCCAGGGACGCGGTGAACACATGCAGGGTCAGCAGCGGAGAGTTCTGCAGCGCCGGCATCAGCGGGCTGGGCTGGTATGACAGCGTGGAGGCGTAGATGAGCATCGCCAGGATCACCGGCAGCACGATGATCGACACGGTGCGCACCCGGTAGCGCCACTCGAAGACCACCTGCGCCAGCATCATGCCCCAGGCGAAGCAGATGGCGAACTCGTAGTGGTTGGAGAAGGGCGCGTGCCCGGTGGCAATGGTGCGGGCGATCAGCGAGCCGGTCAGCAGCAGCAGCGCCAGCTGGGTGGACTTGGCGGCCCACCAGGTGACGGTGAAGCGCTTGATCGGGGCCCGCTGGACGCCGCCGGTCACCTCCACGGTGCGCTCGCCGTCGCCGGTGTCGACGATAACGGTGCTGCCCGCGGCCCCGGTCGACGCCGGTGCAGCGGCCCGGGACATGCGGGCCGCGAAGAAGGCGCCCAGATAGGCGATGGTGGAGACCACCACCAGGCCGGTGGTGATCAGCAGTAGAGCCTGGGAGTACTCAAGCATCGACGTCGTTCCTTTCCGCGTGCTGTGTCATTCGTCCACTCAGGCGGACGGCCATGTCGGTGAAGAAGGCGCTGAATCCGAAGTCGCGGCGGTCGGGGGAGGCCAGCTGCACCAGGGCGCCGTCGTCGGCATCGGTCACGCGCACCCAGATGCGCCGGTGCGGGAAGAACATGGTCATGCACACGCCGATCGCCAGCAGGCCGAAGCCGACCCACACGACCGGTGCGCCCGGGTCGCGGCGCACAATCATCCCGGTGAACTGCTGCTCCCGCTCGAAGGCGAGGGTGTAGTCGCCCACCACGCTCGGCTCACCCTGGTCCAGGATGGCCTCGGCGCTGGGGGTGGTGGCCTCGCCCGCGTACAGCTCGACACGCACCTGGCCGGGCTCGATGCCGGTGCCGACCTGCCCGGAGGCCGCCTCCACCACGTACAGGACAGTGCCGTCGGGCAGGGTGGTGTGGCCGTAGTTGAAGATCTTGTCCGAGGTGGTCCACTCCAAGGCGACGCCGTCGTGGAGGATCTCCGTCCCCGAGGCGTCGGCCACGCGCATGACGGCGGAGACCCCGAAATAGGACTGGTGGAACATGATGCCGTGGTAGCTCAGCGGGGTGTTGACCCGCACCTGCTGGGAGGCGACCTGCTCGCCGGCATCCAGCAGGGTCAGGTCGGCAACGTAGTCCTTGGGGGAGCCGTCCTCGTAGTAGGTGTCCTGGAAGCTGTTGGCCTGGGCCGTCAGGGCGGTGCCGTGGCCGACATCCTTGGGGAAGCCGACGGTCAGGGTGAACTGCTGGTCGCGGAAGCCCGTCAGGAGGAGACCACGAACCCGGCCATAACCACCACGAAGGCCAGGTGGGCCAGGACCGTGCCGAACGGAGCCCAGTGGTTGCGGTCCAGGTAGGCGTTGTGGCCAGGGCCGCGCTCGTCGACGATTACGCGCAGGTGGTGCCTGCGGGCGTCGACACACACGGTCTCGAAGGCCTTCTCGGTGCTGACCGGCGCGGTGAAGTGGGAGCGCAGCCGGGCCCGCTCGAAGAAGCGGGCGGTCACCCGGGTGCGCGGGTGGCGGGAGGCCCGCCAGATCACCGGGAGCCGGTGTGCCGTGCAGGCGAGGATGGAGGCCGCCAGCAGCCCCATCACCACCAGGAACGGCACCGAGGTGAACATGTTGAACGCCCCGAGCGTGTGCAGGATGCCGGTCCAGCCGCCGAAGGCCGGCCGCACCTGCTCCAGCCACTGCTCGGTGGCTTGGGCGTCGCCTGCGGTGGAGGCGGGCATCTGCGGAAGGATCGCCCCCATCAGGCCCAGCAGTCCGGCCAGCAGAATCAGCACCAGTCCCACGGTCTTGTTGTAGAAGAAGGCATAGATCTGCTTGGCCACCTGCCCCGGGGACAGCGCGGCCTGATCGTCAAGGCCGTCCACGGCCGTGGAGCCGCGGGATGCAGCACCCATTCCCGTCGGTGTCGTGTCCGACGGCTTCGCCCGCCCGGTCGACTCGGCGGTCTCGGCGCGCGCAGTGCCGGTGTCGGTCTGTTTCACCTTTAGATGCCTCCTTAAAGCCCCAGGGCGGGGATCAGGGCGGACAGTCTTCCCAGCAGTCCGGCGATCATAAGCAGCCCGATGACGACGAGCACGCCCCCACTGACCAGGGACACGCCCACGTGGTGGCGGCGGAACCAGTTGAACCTCCGGGTCACCTGCGCCGAGCCCAGGGCGACCGCGATGATCGGCATGCCCAGTCCCAGGCAGTAGGCAACCATCAGGGTGATGCCGGACCACGCCGTCGGGCTGGCCGTCGCCAGGGCGAGGATGCCGCCGAGGATCGGACCGATGCACGGGGTCCAGCCGGCCCCGAAGGCGATTCCCATTAGGGCGGCGCGCAGCGGGGAGCCGGCGGCGTCGGCGGGGCCGGATGCCCGCACCAGGGTGTCGAAGGGCCGCAGCGTCAGAATGCCCGCCACGTGCAGCCCCATCAGCACCAGCACCGCCCCGCCCGCCATGCGGGCGTAGACCACGTAGGGGCCCAGTGAGCGCCCGAGCAGCCCGAGGGCGGCCCACAGTGCGATGAACACCGCGGAGAAGCCGACCATGAAGCTCACCGAGTTGGCCAGGGCGGTGCGACGGCTCACCCGGCCTGCGTCAACCCCCACCAGCTGTCCCACGAAGGCGGGCACAATCGGCAGGAAGCAGGGTGAGGCGAAGGAGACGAGGCCCGCCAGCAGGGCGACCGGAAGGGTTAGTTCCATCCGCTCACCCTGCGCTCGGCGTCGCTGTGGCGGTGCCCATGGTGCCCACGTGGCCGCGGACGTTCGCGGCCATCTCCGAGTCGGGGGCGAGTTGGAGCACCTTCTCCCAGCACTCGGTGGCCCGGTCGGCGTCGGGCGGGGTGCGGGCCATGTACAGGAAGCCGAGGTTGTACCAGGGCTCGGCCACATCCGGGTCGATCTCGGAGGCGCGCAGCCAGTGCGCCTCCGCCTCGTCATACAGGTTGGACTGATACTCGGCCACACCGATGGTCAGCAGCGCGTCCAGGTTGTCGGGATCGACGTCGAGGATCTGCTGCAGCCAGGTGATGGAGTCCTGGTACAGGGCCGCCTTGAGGTACATGACGCCCAACTCCTGGCGGGCCTCGACATCGGCGGGGTCCGCCTCCGCCTGGACCTTGAGCTCCTTCTCCCGCTCGGTGTCAACCGGCTCGGCCTCGTCCATGGCGGCGATGGCGCTCGCGTCGGCCGTGGCCGCGACCGACGGGTGGCCCGAGGGCAGTGCCGAATCAGCGGTGACGTCGCCCCGGCCCGCCTGCTGGACGATGATGACTACGGCGGCCGCGAGCAGCGCCACCAGCACCAGGTTGAGCCGGGACACGCCGGTGCGGCGCTCCAGCGCGGAGGGGGTGCGCTGCCCCCGCGGCGCGGCCTTTGCGGAGGGCGCAGAGGGGACGACGTCGGCGTCGTCATCAGCCAACAGGTCCTCGACGTCGGCCGCGTCCTCCTCGTCCGACTCGTTCCCCACACCACCTTCGGGCTCGTTGGTGGCAGCGGCGGTGTCAGTCTGCTCGGCCCCGAGCCGGGCAATCTGGGCGTCCGCCCACTCCTTCAGTCCCTCCGGGGCGGTGGCCAGAAAGGCGGCGAGCTCCTCCCGGTCCGGCTGGCCACCGACGCCCTGTGCTCGCGATTCCTCGTTTTCCTGCGCTTCACGCATACCGTTGCCGCGCCCCGTCAGTTGCCGGCGTCCGGCAGGTGCTGCTCGGGGATGGCCGGGCCGATCCCGTTCTCGACGTCGACGCCGCGCAGTGCCAGCTGCCCGGAGCGGGCCCAGTCGGTGGCCTGGTTGAGGATGGAGATCGAGTAGGCGGGGGCGTGGAAGCCGCGGCCGTTCTCGGAGAAGGAGTAGTCGATCACGAACTGTGCCTTGCGCTGGTAGTCGCGGGCCGTAGCCAGATCCTCTGCGGTGGCACTGCCGTCCGCATCCGCCTCGGAGATGTCGGTGATCAGCGCGTCCAGGGCGGTGAAGGAGACGTTCAGCGAGTCCTGCCAACGGGTCTGGATGCCCTCGACGCGATCACGCATCTCCTCCGTGGTGGAGTGGTGGCAGGTCAGGCAGGAGGCGTTGATGGTCTCGTCGCTGGCCATCGGGCTCATGATCTGGTGGTTGGAGACCTTGGCGGCACCCACCCGGCTGTAGGCCATGTGGCAGTCGGCGCAGGTGACGCCGTTGGCGGCGTGGATGCCCTGCGACCAGGTCTCGAAGTCGGGGTGCTGCGCCTTGAGCAGCTCGGCGCCGGACTCCTCGTGGGTGAAGTCGGTCCAGCCGACCTCGTCGTAGTAGTCCATGGCGTCGTACACGGTCAGGCCGTTGTCCCACGGGAAGGTCAGGGTCTTGGAGTCGCCGGCGAAGTAGTACTCGACGTGGCACTGGGCGCATACGTAGGTGCGCATCTCCTGGTTGGTGGCGTCGCGGTTGACGTCATAGTCCTCAATGCCCTCGGCCGCCTTGGCCTTGCGAATGCCGTCGATGAAGGCGGGCCGGGTGATGGTCAGCTCCATGGTCTGCGGGTCGTGGCAGTCGATGCAGGCGATGGAGGAGGAGGCGTGCTCGTAGGCCTCGTCGTAGCTCATGGCGTTCATGGCGTGGAAACCGGCCTCGCGATCGCCGTCGCCCAACTCGTCGTAGACCTCGGGCATGGAGGCGTGGCAGTTAAGGCAGGTGCCGGGCTGGTTGAAGCGTTCATCGGTGCGCTCGGTGTAGCGCTGGTCGGCCAGCGCCCATTCGTGCCCGCGGGGCTCGGTGTAGTCCACGGCGAAGGCATAACCGCGCCACATCCGCTGTGCGCGGGTCTCCGACTCGATCCGGGAGATGGTGTGGTACTCGCGCGGATCGTCGGCGGTGGGGGTGACGGCGATGAAGTCGCCGTCGGTGTCCTCAGCGGTCTTGAGGTACTGCTCGTACTGGATGGGGAAGTTCTGGCCCCACACGGCAGGGTCGTAGGAGGTGTCGGTCAGCTCCACCACCTCGGTGAAGGAGGCCGCCGACTCCTGCTTGTGCTCGAAGATGGTGGTCAGCAGCCAGGTCACGACCCCTGCCGCCACGGCCACGGTCACCAGCACCAGGGCGGGCACCCACTTGCGGGAGCGGCCCGACCGGGCCGCCTGCTTGACGTCATCCGCATCCCCGGCGTCGGGGTCGACGACGTCGTCGTCGGGTTCCAGGGCATCCACCTGGGGGTCCTCCATAGCAGCATCTTCCCTTTCGGTACTCATGTCGCATCACCTCATATGCCCGACGCCGTCGTGGCAGCGGATGCACGACACCGTCTCGTCCTTGTGGGTGGAACTGTTGGTGGCCTGGTCGACGAAGTCGCCATGGCAGTACAGGCAGGCCGCCTCGGTGATCTCGCGGTTGTGCTCGCGGATCTGAATGTTCTCCGGGTAGTTCTGGAAGGTGAACTTCAAGGAGTGCCAGAAGCCGTTGTCCGCCTTGTTGATGTACTTGTAGACGATGTTGTCGTGCGGGGCGTGGCAGGAGTTGCAGGTGGCCACGTCGTGGTGGCTGCCCCGCTGCCAGGCCTCGTACTGCTCATCCATCGCGTGGCAGTTGGCGCAGGTGGCCGGATCGTCGCCGAGGTAGCCGGTCACGCCCGAGTAGTACACGGTGAACCCGCCGACTCCCAGGAGCACGCCCAGCAGCGCCGCCAGCGCGACCCGCGTCCACCCGGTGAACAGGCGCGTGTATCCGCGCCATAGCGCCTTGAACAGACGTACCACGCGGCACCCCCTCACGCTCCGGGAATGTCACGCCCCGTCCGTTGGGGACACGGACTGACGCAGGGCTTCCTGACTTTATGAAGGATATCACACAGCGTCAGGAAAGTCAGGACTAAGCGTCAGTAACGGGTGCGCACGCTGGCATGCCCGGCGACGCGGCGCACCACCCCACGGGGCGCGATCCGCAGCAGTGCGTTGACGCCGAGGTAGCGCAGCGACGGGGTACAGATGACCTGGCCGCGACGCACCGCCGCGAGCGCGGCCCGGGCGACGTCCTCGGCCCGCAACCAGGCAATATCCGGCCAGGCGGCATCCATGCCGGCGCGGTCGTGGAACTCCGAGCGGGTCAGGCCGGGGTTGACTACCGTGGCCGTCACCCCGGTGCCGCGCAGCTCGCTGGCCAGGCCCTCGGTGAAGGTGCGCACCCAGGCCTTGTGTGCGGCATAGGTGCCCATCGCGGTCAGCGCGGTCACGGAGGAGACGTTCAGGACGGCGCCGTGCCCACGGGCGATCATGCCCGGCAGCGCGGCGTGGGTCAGTTCCATCACGGCGCCCACCATGACGTTCAGGGCGCGGCGCTCCTGGGCGATGTCACCGGTGGTGAAGGGCTGGCCCACGGCGAAGCCGGCGTCGTTGACGAGCAGGTCGATGGGCCGGGCGGCCACCTGTTCGGCGGTGTGCGGGGCGTCCGAAGGGGTCGCCCCCGCCTCGTATCCGGGCGTGGACGCCTCTACGCGCAGACGTTCGGCGACGCGGGCGACGTCGTCGGGAACCGACAGGTCCGCGGCGATCACCTGCACGCCGACGCCCGCCACCTGGCTGATTTCTGCGGCGACCTGATCCAGCCGCGTCCGGGTGCGGGCGACGAGGACGAGGTCGTGGTGGGCCTCGGCGAGCTGCCAGGCCAGCTCCAGGCCGATGCCGCTGGTCGCGCCGGTGATGAGTGCGGTTCCCATACGGGCGAGCCTAATCGCCCGGCCTCGTCGTCGTCGGCAAGCGGCCGCGGTAGCCTGCACGCATGCGTCTGGCCACCTGGAACGTGAACTCTGCCCGCACCCGCGTCGACCGGATCATCGACTTCCTCGCGCGCCGGGACGTGGATGTGCTGGCCATGCAGGAGACCAAGTGCCGCCCGGACCAGTTCCCGCGCGCGCCCTTCGAGGCGGCGGGCTACGAGGTGGCCGTGCACGGGTTGAACCAGTGGAACGGGGTGGCTATTGCCTCCAGAGTCGGGCTCGACGATGTCGCAACCGCATTCCCCGGCCAGCCCGGCTGGGCGGCGAAGGCGGGGGCCGAGCCGGTGGTGGAGGCGCGGGCGCTGGGGGGCACCGTCGGGGGCGCCGACGGCGAACCGGTGCGCCTGTGGAGCCTGTACGTGCCCAACGGGCGGGAGCTGACCCACCCGCACTACCGGTACAAGCTGGATTGGTTGGCGGCGCTGCGCGACGCCGTGGCCGACTGGCTGGCGGCCGATCCGGGCCAGTCGCTGGCGCTAGTCGGCGATTGGAACGTGGCGCCGCGGGATGAGGACGTGTGGGACATGAGCGTCTTCGAGGGTGCCACGCACGTGTCCGCCCCGGAGCGGGCGGCACTGGCAGCGCTGGAGGGGGCCGGCCTGCAGGAGGTGACCCGCGAGCGCGTCACCAACTACACCTACTGGGACTACCAGCAGCTGCGCTTCCCGCGCAATGAGGGCATGCGCATCGACTTCGTCTACGGCTCGGCGGCCTTCGCCGCCCGGGTGCGCGACGCCGCCATCGACCGGAACGAGCGCAAGGGCAAGGGGCCCAGCGACCACGTGCCGGTCGTCGTGGACCTCGACTGAGCCGATGGGCCGCCCGAGCCGCTGACGGCGTAGGCAGCAGGACGTTCAGAGCGCGAGTATCTGGGCGCTGAGCTCCGGCCAGAGCCTCCTGTGGACGGCTCCGAAGGGCCGTTCCCCCAGGAACACCGCCTGGCGGCGGGCCACCGGATCGACCCAGATGAACGATCCGGACTGGCCGAAGTGGCCGAAGGTTTCGGGGCTGCCCGTCGACGCGGTCCAGTGCGGCTGTTTGGCGCCGCGGATCTCCAGGCCCAGGCCGAAGTCGTTGGGGTCCTGGCGCCCATATCCGGGTAGCACGCCCGGCAGGCCGGGGTGGACGGGGCGGCGTGCGGCTTCGGCCAGAGCGGACGAGACCAGCGTGGGGGCCGCCAGTTCCCGGGCGAAGGCGGCCAGGTCCGCGGCGTTGCCCGTCCCCGAGTGGGCGGGCGAGCCGGGGATGCGGACACTCGCCATGCCGAGAGGTTCGAGGACGCTGGTCTCAACCCACTCCTCGAGCGGGGTCGCGGTCGCCTCCTCCAGGCGTCGGCCGAGGAGCTCGAAGCCACGGTTGGAGTAGATGCGACGGTGGCGCGGCGGCGCCAGGACGGCATCGGAGTCGAAGGCGATGCCGGAGGCGTGGGCGAGCAGGTCGCGGATGGTGGCGCCGGGCAGCTCGGGCGCGGCGGGCGCATCCAGGTCCAGCAGGTGGCGGTCCACGGCGGCCAAAGCGCTCCAGGCCACGATCGGCTTGGTCAGCGAGGCGAGCGGGTAGACCGCGTGGACGTCGCCCACCTGGGCGAGGACCCGGAACTCCGGGAAGGCTCCCCCGGTGCCGTCTACCCGCTCGGTGGCAATGAGTGCGACCGGAAAGCCGAATCCCGTCAGCACCGTCGCCGCCTCAGTGCAGGCAGAGGAGCTGCTCGTGCAGGACGTCCAGGACGGGGGCCTGCGAGGCCGGGCCGCCGCCCAGTGCGCGGGCGATCTGGGTGGTGAAGGAGTCGACGCGGTTATTGGTGTCGCGCAGGTCGTAGTACTGCTCGACCTCGGCGTCGTAGGCGGCCAGAGCGTCGGCGTGGGCGTCGAAGTCGGGGTAGGTGTCCACCGCGGTGACGATCTCGCGGGGCAGGCGCGGCTTGTACTGGGGTTCCTGGGCGGCGTGGCCCACGAGCAGGCCGAGCAACGGGTAGGTGCGCTGGGGCAGGCCCAGGGCGGTGATGACGCGGCGCACGTCCCCGATGATGGAGCCGAGGTAGACGGTTCCCAGCCCCAGTGACTCGGCGGCGACGACAACGTTCTGGGCGGCAATGACGGCGTCCTCGACACCCTGGAGGAACAGGGTGGTGCGCTCCAGCGGCTCCAGGGAGGCACCGGCGCGCTCACGAATGACGGCGTTGCGGTGCAGGTCGACCACGAACACGAACAGTTCACCGGCATCGCCGCCCACGTAGGGCTGACCGGAGGCGAGGTGGAGCTGTTCACGCACGGCGGGGTCCTTGACCCGGATGACGGTGACCTGCTGCTGGAATGAGGAGGTGGCGGCGTGGCGGGCGACGTCGAGCAGGGTTTCCACGACGTCCTCGCCCACCGGCTCGGAGGTGTAGGCGCGGATGGTGCGGTGAGCCAGCTGGGCGGCGATGGTGGGATTGGTGACGGGCGTCGTCGCCGGGGTGGTTAGGGCGTCGGTGGGCGCGGTAGCAGCGGCGGCGGACTCATTTGCAGGCGTGGTCGTCATGACTCGACTCTAGCCCGGTCGGCCCAGTCCCGGCCGAGAGAGTCGGGACCGAACAGTGGACGGGGACGGCCCGGCGGCGAACACCTACGATGGGGGCGATGCCCTTCTATCACCGCACGCGTCGCCCGCTGCGCCAGACCCTCCAGCCCCGCCCTGTCACGGATGCGCTCGAGGCTGTGGATGTTTCTCAGGTGGCTACGCCGTCGTCGACCTGGAGACCACGGGCCTGTCGCCGGCATCGGACTCAATCATTGAGATCGGGCTGGTGCTGGCCGATCCCGACGGCGCCGTGGAGCGGACCTGGGCGACCCTGGTGAACCCGGGCGCGGGAGTCGATGTGGGGCCTACACATATTCACGGGCTGGTGGCCGAGGACCTGGCGGGGGCGCCCGCTCTGGCCGACGTCGCCGATCTGCTGGTGCGGGATCTGGCGGGGCGGGCGGTGGTCGCCCACAATGCCCGCTTCGACGTCGGCTTCCTCACCCAGGCGCTGGGCGGCTTGAACCATCTGGACCGCGGGGCGCGGGTGCCGCGCGTGTGCACCATGGAGTTGGCGCGGCACTTCATGGCTACGCCGTCGCGGCGACTGGTGACCTGCTGCGAGACCGCCGGGGTGCAGATCGGGCGGCACCACACGGCCCTCGACGACGCCCTGGCCAGCGCGGGCCTGCTGCGCCACTACCTGGCGGTGGGGCGGGAGCGTGGCGAGGAGCCGGTCGCCTGGTCGCGCTCGCTGGCGGAGGCGGTGGCCTTCAACGGCTGGCGCTGGAGCGAGGCGGCCGCGAGCGCCCAGGAGTCCGGGCTGGTGCCGCGCCGCGGCGACGGCGTGCTGCGCCAGGTCGACGACGGCCGACGGTGAGGAGCCGGGTGCCGTTTTCTGCCGGTCTCGGCACGTCATTAGTGCCGGTCTGAGCGGTCGCATCGATCCCGCCGACGAGAGGTCACCGAGAATCGCTCTCGTCTCCGTGCTTGCCCCTGAGTAAAGCGCGACCGATTCCGATTTGTGATTTACTGCCGTCGACCCGAGCCCTTCCCCTGCTGAAAGGTTCCCTTGATGTCTGTTTTCCCCGCGCAGTCTGCCGGAGCTTGGCAGACCGGTTCGTCCGCTGAAGGTCGTGCGGAGTGGTGGGAGGTGTTGCGCGATCGCGCAAGCGGCGCCCGCTGGTTCGGGCGGCTGATGAGGGTTCGGGCGGTGTGTTCCTGCTGGCGGCCATGGTGGTACTGCTGGGGCTGATCGTGTCGCCGACGTTTAGAGCGGCGTTGGGCGCCTGGGTGGGCTGCCTGTGGCTGGTGCTGTGCTGGTTCGCGCTGGCCCGGGCGAAGACCGTGTCTTGGGTGCTGGTGTCAGGTGTGTTGGCGGCGGCGATGCCGTGGGCAGGGGTTATCGCCGCGATAAGCACGTGGATCTCGGAACGCGCCCAAGTGGGAGTCTCATACACGGCGGCCCAGGTCGTGGTGGCGCCGCTGGTGGAGGAGGTCCTGAAACTAGTGCCGTTGGCGGTACTGGCGCTGGCGGCTCCGGGACGGGTGCGGCGGCTACTGGCGAGCGACTGGCTGGTGCTGGGGGTGGCCTGTGGTGCAGGGTTTGAGGCGGTTGAGGAGATGGCGCGGCGGGTCGCCATCCTGGAGACACAGCCGGGCTTGTTTGGTGCACTGGATTTGTTGACGTGCTCCTACCAGGGCGTCGGCGATCTGGAGTGCCTGGGTGCGTCCATGTTCTCCCTAAGCCCGTTCTCGGGTCAGACGGGGGAGTATCTGGTTTTCGCCGGGCACGCGATTCTCACCGGTCTGGCGGCCGGAACACTGGGCGTGGCGATCGCCATATGGCGCCGGTGCGGAGGCAAGGCCGGCTGGAGGCGCGTGGTGGCGCGCGCCGCGTGTGTGCTTGCGCCACCGTGGGCGTTGTGGGTGGCGATGGTGGATCACTCCGGCCGCAATGCCAGTCAGTACGGCGCCTGGTCGCAGACCGGGGACCAGGCGCCGTGGTGGCCGGTGGGCGTTACCTCGACGCTGACGCTGGGTGGGCACGGGCGCGGCTGGGTGCTGCTGGCGCTGCTGAGTGTGGCATGGCTGCTGGACGTGCGCACCCTGTGGGAAGGTGGTTACACGCTGTCGATTGAGGGCAGCGACGGCGGGGGCCGGTTGGGACTGTGGCGGGAGCGGCGCATCAAGCGCTGCCCTATGATCGCTGGCGACCGCTGCGGGTGGTGCTGATTGACCTGGTGGCCACCGCCGGGATCGAGTGGCGCTGGGCGTACCGCACGCTGTTGGAGGCCACTAGCACCCGCCGGCCGGGGCTGCTGGCGGTTGCGCCGTCCAGGCTGCGCATTGGCCGGGAGGAGGCGGTGCGGGTCGTTCTGGACGCGCCGCCCCAGCGCTGGTGGCGCTGGCGGCTGGCGGGGGCGGGCGCCCTGGCGGCGGCCGTCGGCCTGCTGGCCCTTACTCCGGTGCTGGCCGCTGCGCTGCAGGAGCAGCTGAGCAGTTCTGGGTTCTCATGGTGGTTGGCGGGGATCCTTCATGCCTTGGGAACCTGGTGGGAGGGGCTCAGCCTGGGGCAGAAGGCCATGGTGCTGGCACTGGCCGGGGCTATCGTGATATTGACCGGCGGAACCTTGGGTCTGGCTTTTGAGGTCGGCATGGGGCTTTCCACTGTGTTCGCAGCCTCCCACGGAGCCGCCGATCTGATGCGGGACCCGTCCGGCACCGTGCGCCGCTATCTGTCCACCCATACGCCCGCGGAGATCGCCCTGGACCTGGCACTGGCGGGACTGACCTTTGTGGGCGGCGGTGCGGTCAGCGGCATGGGCGGCCAGGCCGCCCGTGGCGCCCACTGGGCCTCCCGGCAGGCCGCCCGCGAGGCCCGCTACGAGTACTGGCTGTGGCGCAACAACCGGCCCGCCTGGCGCAGCTACGTCAAGGAACGCAACCGAGCCGTGCGCAAGTACCTGAGCGATGAGACCGGCGCGGTTAAACCCGGTATGTTCGATCCACGTGCCGGCAAGCACTACCCCGGTGTACGCAAACCCGTGCGCGGGTCCAGTGAGGGCGGTGTCGGTACCTGGCGCAAGGGCAAGAACAACAGTCCCTCCTGGCGCTCGGCGACGTATGAGGAACAGGTCACCGGCGTGCGCGTGGACGACTCCTACTTCGTCAACGGCAAGGAGTTCGACGGCTTCAAGGACGGCGTGCTCATCGAGGCCAAGGGCGAGGGCCTGGCCAACCTCATGAACAAGCCTGGGGCGAGCACATCATCCCCGACATGCAGGAGCAGGCCTGGAAGCAGGTAGGGGCGGTGCGCGCCACCGGCACCAACACCCCCATACACTGGCACATCGCCGAACAAGAACTATACGAACGACTCCTCGAGCTCCAGAAGCACAATAAGTT
>NZ_MTPX02000009.1 GCF_002154335.2 Actinomyces ruminis | reverse complement strand
CAAGCCCCCCAGCGCCAATGGTACTGCCCCCGACAGGCGGGCGGGAGAGTAGGACACCGCCGACACACGCACCAACCCACACCCACAAACACAACCAACAAAAACACAACCTGGATCACTCTGAACCATCCGACCCACGCGGGACGCGAGTGGGACACGCCTGAGCGTGAGGCGCGGCAGGCCTTGTGTGCGGTGATCTGCCAGGCCCGGCCAGAGAATGCGCCCACCCGCAAGGGCCGGGCATTCCGTCAAGACGCGGGGCAAAGAGTCCGGCAGCTGACGGGCCACTGTCTTCCAGATCTGCGGGAGAATCCGGCGGGCATGAGCGTCGAGGACGCGGAGACTAAAGACTTTGAGGCCGGCGTGTTGTGGTCCGGGGCTCTTGCCACACTGCGACAGTCTGATCCGTCCGGTTGGCGCGATACTGCCATGAGGTTGGCGGACCTGCCCGGAGAACGCCGGTACTAGACCCAGGAATTCAGCCACATGTGCCAGTGCCAGAATGTGTAGGGCACGGTGCGGCCAGTCCATATCGGCCACCAAGCCGCGGCGAACACCACCGCGAGTACCAGCACAACGGCCACTACGGCCAGCCCCTCCCCACGCAGGCGCCACGGTGGCACGCCCGTCCATGCCGCGGGCAGGGGAGTGCGGTTCGCTCGCATGCCGAAGCCGAAGTAGGCCGCTACAGCGCCGCGCGGATAGGGAAGCCCCGGGCCAACACGACCCTCCTCGAGCAGGCGCTCCTCCTCGCGGGCGGCTGCCGACCCAGGCACGGGCGTGAGCATGCCGGAGACGGCACCGAGCGCCAGCACCAGCACCAGCACCACGCAGGGTGCGAATGCCACCGTGTAGAAGGTGAAAATGGTGCGGTCGGAGTAGATGAACCACGGCAAGTACAGACCGATATACCCGATCAGCGGCACCCATACGCGCCAGTCGCGGCGGCTGATCATCAGTACCGCGATCACAAAGACCAGAGCCGGCACGGCCGCCCACCAAATGGGGATATTGCCGATCGACGTGATGGCCTGAATGCAGCGGTCCGAACCGCAGTCGGTGCCTAACAGTTCCTCAGAACCCTTCCAGTAGAACGACGTCGGTCGCCACTGCACCAGCCAGCCGATCGGCTTCGACATGTAGGGATGCTCGGAGTCCAGACCAACATGGAAGTTGTACATGGACAGGTGGTACTCGAGCAGATCATTGAGCGAATCCGGCAGCCAAGAGCGCGCCACTGTGCCGGTCTCAGCGCGCTGTGCTGCAGCCCAGCCGTGGTTGTAGGCGCCGTCGTGCAGGAACCACGACCCCCACCCGGCGCCAGATAAACGAGGAAGGCCACCGGGACCAGGCGAACAAAATCGCCCACGCCGCGTGCCACGGTCCCCTCGAGGAACCAGGCGCGCGCTCCGACCCGGCGCAACGCCAACGTGTCCCAGACGACCACAAGAATCCCAATAGCGGCCAGCAGGTAGGCACCGGACCACTTCACCGAGCAAGTCATCCCGGCGGCGATACCAGTCGCAATCAGCCAGGGACGCAGATGGGCCTTGGCGCCAGGGGAGCGGGACCCGCCGGATCGATGGACACGCCCGCGAGGTCGGTCGCCAGACGCGCCCGGGACCATTCCCGGTCGCGCATAAGGCAGTACAGCGCGATCGTCGCGAACAGGCCGATGAACCCATCCAACAGTCCGATCCGCGACTCGGTGATCCCCACACCGTCAATCGCCAGCAATACCCCGGCCAGTCCAGCCAGCAACGGCGAGCGGGTCAGACGCAGCGTCAGCCGGACCAGCACAATCACCGTCAAAATGCCCGCCAACGCCGGCATGATCCGCCAGCCGAAGGAGGACTCCGCGCCGAAGATCTGCATGCCTAGACCGATCAGCCACTTGCCCAACTGCGGATGCACCACATAGCTGGGATCGGTTGTCAGCGCCGAGAAGTCCCCCTGCGCGAACAGCTCATCGGCGCCGTCGCCCCACGCGGATTCATAGCCGTTGTGCCACAACGCGAAGGCGTCTTTGACGTAGTAGATCTCGTCAAACATGAGCTGATGCGGGTGACCGAGGCCGATCAGCCGCGTCAGCGCCGCCACCAGGCTGGCCACGACCGTCGCTATCCAACCGTTGATCCGCACCCGCCGGGGCGGCTCCGTCCCAAGCGGCTCCAGTCCCAACAGGGATCGCAATTGGTTCTCGCTGCGCGGCGCTTCGGCTACATCGGGATTACCCGTGTCGGCTTCGGCGTCGGCAGCCGTGGAAACGGTCACGTACAGCGAATCACCGTCCGGTGAATCGCCCGGAGCGGGAGACAGGTCGGCACCATCCGGTGAAGCAGCACAGGGTGAAGTCACGCCTGCGAGTCTAAGACGGCCCGTCATACTGAAGTCATGGATGACGACATGAGCAGCGCCACGCCCGCAGATGATGCCGGCGGCACGCCGCCGGCCGCCGAAGGCCAGGCGGTCGGAACACGGCCGACGGTGCCGGAGACAGGCGCACCAGCTGCGGCGTTGGAGGATGCCGTCCTGCGCCCGGGCACGATCACGCTGGCCGCGACCCCGATTGGGAACGTCGCCGACGCCTCCCCACGCCTGCGCTGCGCCCTGGAACAGGCCGACCTCATTGCCGCGGAGGACACCCGCCGCCTATTCGCCCTGGCCCGCCGCCTGGGGGTGAGCGTCGGCGGCCGCGTGGTGGCCTTCCACGAGCACAACGAGGCCACCAGGCTCCCGAACTGCTTGCGGCCGCGCGCGCGGGCGGCACCGTCCTGGTCGTCTCCGACGCCGGCATGCCGGGCGTTTCGGACCCCGGCTACCGGCTGATCGTGGCTGCCGCCGATGCCGACGTCCCGGTCACCGTCGCACCGGGGCCCTCCGCCGTGCTTACCGCCCTGGTGCTGTCCGGCCTGGCCACCGACCGCTTCACCTTCGAGGGCTTTGTCCCGCGCAAACCGGGGGAGCGTACTCGTGCTCTGACAGCACTCACGGACGAACCACGCACCATGGTGTTCTTGGAGTCACCCCGGCGCACGCACGAGACCCTGCGCGCCATGGTCGAGACCTTCGGCGCGGATCGACGTGCCGCGCTGTGTCGGGAACTGACCAAGACGCATGAGGAGGTGCGGCGAGCAACCCTGGGAGAACTTGCAGACGCCACGGCCGACGGCGTGCTGGGGGAGGTGGTACTGGTGGTCGCCGGTGCACCTGCACGGGCGGTGGACCTACAGCAAGCCGCCGCCGAGGCCCTGGCTTTGGCCGACTCCGGCGTACGGCTGAAGGCGGCCGCCGCTGCAGTCGCCCCACGCGCCGGCGCCCGCCCCAACGAGGTGTATCGAGCGGCGCTCGCCCGGCGCGACGTCGACGACGCCTAAAACACTGGCACGCGAAGGGGGCTAGGCGCCCTGACCGTCGTCGGGCGGCGGCAGCGGCCGGTAGACCACCTGCTGCGGGGCCAGGCCATAACCAGCCGTCGGTGGGGCAGCGGGTGCGCCGGGCCGCGGCACCGACGTCGGCGGCGCGCCGGGGGCGGACTGCGGTACCGACGTCGGTGCTGCCGGAACGACGGGTGCTCCTGCCAGCGGATAGGGGAACAGTCGGCTCATCATCACGCGGGTACGACGACGCCGGCGCACCACCAGCCAGATCGTGCCGACCACGGTGGCTACCAGACCCGCTACGCCGAAGGGTATTGAAGCGAAGAATAACCGCAGGCTGCGATTCCATTCTGGGGAGAAGTTGGCCTGGTTGATCGTGATCGCGCTTGCTCCGGTGCAGGCTATCTCGTAGGTGCCGGCATTGGTCGACCGGAAGCCCAACACCTGGGGCGGATCACCACTCATATGATCCAGCTGGTAGACGTCCAGGGCAGTGCCAACCGGTCCAAGACCGTGCAGGCCATAGCGGTGTCGGCCGAGAAGAAGCCGTACTCGGTGTCCTCAAGCAGGGACAGCGTCGTTGGCTGCCCGCCCTGGTCAATTGAGACGGCGTCCTGTTCGTTAACGTTCGGGGCAACCGCCACTGCGGCGACGAATAGGGCGACCCCCACCAGCGCCGCTACCACGCCCCCGACGGCGACGATACGAGGCACCGTCAGCGAGGGCAGGCCGTCGGCGTCCACGCCTCGCGGGCGCCGCGGTGGGACATTGACGCCCGGAGCGGCTGATTCCACACAGCCATCGCCTGTACCTCTACTTTCTGCTGGCGGCCTGCCGGCGGGCCCCTTGAGTTTCCACCGCGACTTTACGGGGGCATCACCGCCTTCGTCAGCCGATCGTCACAATCCGGTACCGGCGGTGGGATATACAGCCTGCGCCTGTAGGGCTCGCTTGTTGTGTGAATTGCGGACGACGAGCCAGATGATGCCGCCGATTGTGAGGGGGATGCCCAACACGAGCATGGCGATAGAGGCAATGACGCCGAAAACCATGCGCCCGATGTCTTGGGCGCCTACCAGCGGGCCGAAGTACACATCCCCGCTCACCAGCAGAGTGCTGCACGTGATGGTGTACTCGCCGGAGGAGGTGGGCGCGATCATGCCGAACAGCTGCCTGTCGTTGACGGTGATGCTCGACGACGGCCTGGTCACCTCCAGCTCCGTACCGTCGGCGGCGGTCACGGCGCAGTCCGAGGACCCGTTGCCATACAGCCCGTACACCTCCTGGGCGTCAAGGCGCACGGTGGAGGTCCCGTCGGCGACAATCGGCTGCAGCGCGCCAGCAGTACGCGTGAGCGACAGCGCCGAGACGATGATGGCTATGCCCGCGATGACGCACAGCGCCACCCCGGACAGCAGCAGAATCAGCGGACCCTTGCGCCCCTTCGGGGTGGGTGCGGCAGGGCCGTAGGGGCTGGGGTCGGCGCCATGGGGCACACGTACATAGGGGGAGCCGGAAGTCGAGGGGTAGGCCATGGGGTACTCCGGTGCGGTAGGGGCTGGCGGCGTCGGTTGAGGCGCCATGGCCCTCACGATACGTGCCGGGCCGCCCGCGGGCAGCCCCCGTGGCGGCTGGGACGGCAGCGGCAAGCAGATCGACGTCGGTGCGTCGACTATTCCCGGATAACTCCCCGGGTGGTTGCGGCGGAGCCGCGCCGCTTCGACCGGCGCGCCTATTGCCGATAAAGTGCCAAAGGCCCCCGACCGCAGCCAGCGGGACGCCGATGACGCCCATGCAGGTAGCGGCGAACGCTCCCCACCAACTGCCTTCGAAGATCCGGAGGTTGACCTGGCGCCCCACCGATATCTCCTGCTTGTCGTGCCCGGAACACGTGAAGGTGTGATCGCCGGTCGTCTCGACCTCGATCACTCCGGAAACCCGATGATCGGCCACCGGCGTCTCCTCCGACGGCAGAAGAACCGCGACGCCGTCCCCATCCGGCCCGGTGACGGTGCAGTCCGCGGTGCCGTCGCCCCACAGGCCATATGTAGTCGCCGCGTCAAGGTGCACGGTGGTCGTGCCAGCCGGATCCAGCCGCTGCAGGTCCCTGATGGGGCGTGTCATGATGGGCAGGCAGATGATCAGCGCGGCCAACGCCACCAGGCACAGGACCACGCCGATGCGCAACAGGACTCGCGGCGTTCGAGGCGTGGACGGTCGGGTCATAGTGGTCTCCTCCAAGGTCGATGACGCACACCTGGCGTGGCCGCCGCCGTCACCATAGGGGTGCCGGAGCCGCAAACACAGGGGGAGAACTGCCCGGAGGCCGTTCCCGGTGGCGGGAGCGGATAGGCTGCCCCCATGAGCCGTATCCTCTCCGCCGTCGCCTGGCCCTACGCCAATGGCCCCCGCCACATCGGACACGTCGCCGGATTCGGCGTCCCCTCAGACGTCTTCTCCCGCTACATGCGCATGGCCGGGCACGACGTCCTCATGGTCTCCGGCACCGACGAGCACGGCACGCCGATCCTGGTGGCCGCCGACGAGGAGGGGGTCAGCCCCCGTGAGTTGGCCGACCGCAATAACCGGCTCATCGTTGAGGACCTGGTGGCTCTAGGCCTGTCCTACGACCTGTTCACCCGCACCACCGCCGGCAACCACTACCGGGTGGTGCAGGACATGTTCGTCACAGTGCGCGACAACGGCTACATGGTCCAGCAGGTGACCCGCTCCGCCATCTCTCCCTCCACCGGTCGCACCCTGCCCGACCGCTACATCGAGGGCACCTGCCCGATCTGCGGTGCCAGCGGCGCCCGCGGCGACCAGTGCGACAACTGCGGCAACCAGCTCGACCCGACCGACCTGATCGATCCGCACTCCCGCATCAACGGGGAGACCCCCGAATTCGTGGAGTCCACCCACTGGTTCCTGGACCTGCCCGCCCTGGCCGACGCGCTCGGCGCCTGGCTGGACGAGCGGGAGGCCTCCGGCGCCTGGCGGCCCAACGTCATCCGCTTCTCCAAGAACATCCTGCGGAGATCCGCCCGCGCGCCATGACCCGCGACATCGACTGGGGCATCCCCATTCCCGGCTGGGAGGACCAGCCGAGCAAGCGCCTGTACGTGTGGTTCGACGCCGTTATCGGCTATCTGTCCGCCTCCATCGAATGGGCGCGCCGCAGCGGCGACCCCGAGGCGTGGCGCCAGTGGTGGAATGACCCGCAGGCCCTGTCCTACTACTTCATGGGCAAGGACAACATCGTCTTCCACTCCCAGATCTGGCCCGCCGAGCTGCTCGGCTACAACGGCCAGGGGCAGCGCGGCGGCGAGAGCGGCGACATGGGTGTACTGAACCTTCCCACCGAGGTCGTCTCCAGTGAGTTCCTGACCATGGAGGGCCGCAAGTTCTCCTCCTCCCACGGCATCGTCATCTACGTGCGCGACTTCCTGGCCCGCTACCAGGCCGATGCCCTGCGCTACTTCATCTGTGCCGCCGGCCCCGAGACCGCCGACGCCGACTTCACCTGGGCGGAGTTCGTGCGCCGCACCAACGGCGAGCTGGTGGCCGGCTGGGGCAACCTGGTCAACCGCACCGCCGCCATGATCCACAAGCGCTTCGGCGCCATCCCCGCCCCCGGCGAGTTGGAGGACATCGATCGGGAGCTCCTGGACGCCGTGGCCGCCGGCTTCGACACGGTCGGCGACCTGATTCGCCACCACCGCCAGAAGGCTGCACTCGCCGAGGCCATGCGGCTGGTCGGCGAGGCCAACAAGTACATCGCCGACACCGAGCCCTTCAAGCTCAAGGGGGAGCCGGGCAGCCCCGCGCACCAGCGGCTGGCCACGGTGCTGCATACGCTCGCCCAGGTGGTGGCCGACCTGAACCTCATGCTCTCTCCGTTCCTGCCGCACGCCGCCAACGACGTCGATAAGGTCCTGGGCGGCGACGGCCTCCTCGCCCCCATGCCCCGCATCGAGGAGGTCGACGAGCTCGATCCGCAGGTGCTGCCCGAGGCCTTCGCCGGCCGCACCGGCTACCCGATCATTACCGGCGACTACACCGGCGTGCCCACGTGGGAGCGCCACGCCGTCGTGGTCGGTACGCCGATCGCCAAGCCGAAGCCCGTCTTCGTCAAGCTCGACGAGTCCATTGTGGAGGAGGAGCTGGCCCGCTACGCCGACTCCCAGCCCGACGACATCACCGGCGCATGAGCCATAAGCACCGCGACCGCTCCTGGCCGCCCGCCGACGCCGTCGCGCCCCTGGCCCGGCCCGTTACGGACAACCACACGCACCTGCCCGTGCCCGGGCAGGCCGCCACCGGTCCCGGCTCCGACGCACCGCTGGCTGCCGCCGAACTGGTCACCCGGGCGGCCGCCGTCGGCGTGGAGGCGGTCATCACCTCCGCCTGCGAAACGCCCACTTGGACGCCGAGCCTCGCCCTGGCCCGCGAGCTTCCCGGCGTCCGGGTCGCCCTGGCCGTCCACCCCAACGAGGCCGTTGCCCATGCCGGGGTGCGCGAGATCGGCCCAGACGGCCTGGAACCCGTGCACCTACCCCACCACGACGAACCCCTGGACGAGGCCATGAGCCGGCTGGAGGCGCTGGTGCGCGGCAACCGGGACGTCGTCGTCGCCGTCGGGGAAACCGGTATGGATCTCTTCCGCACCGGGCAGCGCGGCGCCGCCGTCCAGCGGCAGGCCTTCCGCGACCACATCGCCTTAGCAAAGGAACTGGAACTGCCTCTACAGATCCATGACCGTGACGCGCACGCCGACTGCATCGAGGTGCTGGAGGCGGACGGCGCCCCCGAGCGCACCGTCCTCCACTGCTTCAGTGGGGGCGTGGCCCTGGCCGAGGCCTGCGCCGAGCACGGCTGGTACGCCTCCGTCGCCGGCCCCGTCACTATCCCGCCAACGACGCCTGCGGGACGCGCTCGCCGTCGTACCCGACGAGCTGCTGCTAATTGAGACCGACGCCCCGTACTTGCCGCCCAAGCGTTGGCGCGGCCGCCCCAACGGCTCCTACCTGATGCCGGATACCGTGCGTTTTCTCGCACAATTGCGTGGCTTGGACGAGGCGGAGATGGCTGCCGTACTGGCGCGCAACACCGCTCAGGTCTACGGCACATGGGTGTGAAATGTGTCAGTTCATGTTGCTGAGCCACCGGTAGTCGGTTAGCGTGATCGGCAGTTGTCAACCGTTAGGAAGAATCCCCGTGGGTCGTCACTCCCAGAGCAGCTCCTTAAGCACAACGCTGGTTGAGCTTGGGGCACTGGCCTCAAAGAGCCTCACCAAAACCTCCGACGCACATGGCCGCCGCCGCGCCGACGGCCCCGCGAAGACCTCGATCTCGCCGGCGATGTACCGGGCGGGAGGGGTGGCAGCCACCCTGTCCCTGGCGGTTTCCGGCGGTGCCTACGCGGCCACCCAGTTCGGCGACTCCGGTGTTGCTCCCCTCACGGAGTCCCAGGCGCGTATGCAGGCTCTCGCCGCCTCCGGCGAGGACACCTCCGACACCGTGGTTGTGGGCGGCGACGTGGCCGTGGTGACGACGGTTTCTGAGGACACGACGGATGAGTACGAGCGGGTGGAGCAGGAGACGGATGCTCTGGCCGAGGGGGAGACCGAGGTACAGACCGAGGGCACCGATGGGGTTACCCGGGTGATCTACCGCGTGACCAGTGTCGATGGCGAAGAGGTCTCGCGTGAGGTGGTCTCCCGCGTGGTCGTCAGCGAGCGGGTTGACGAGGTGGTGCTGGTCGGCACCGGCGCGACTGCAGACGCCGGTGGCGAGGATGGGGACGCCGGTACTGAATCCACTACGACCACCGTCACGGCCTCCGGCGACGGCACCACCGCCGCCTCCGCCCAGTCCATCGCCCAGTCCATGATGTCCTCTTACGGCTGGGACGACTCCCAGTTCAGCTGTCTGGTCAGCCTGTGGAACCGCGAGTCCGGCTGGAACTACCAGGCCCAGAACGCCTCCTCCGGCGCTTATGGCATTCCCCAGGCGCTGCCCGGCTCCAAGATGAGCTCGGTGGCCTCCGACTGGGCCACAACCCCACCACTCAGATCACTTGGGGGCTCGGCTACATCTCCGAGCGTTACGGCACCCCCTGTTCCGCCTGGGCCCACTCCGAGTCCACCGGCTGGTACTGATCCCCACAGCGTTCGTTATAACGACCGGTCTCGGCATGTCGCTGTAGCGGTCTTGGCTGCTGTCGGGCGGCGCGTATGCACCGCTCCCTCCACTACCGCGACGATGACTGCCACGACGCAGGAAAGCAGATACGCGAGTACGAGTCCGTAGCCGATCCATCCGGCGGCGTCGGAGGACATGCCCGCCCGAGTGAGAATGCCGTCGAGCTCCGGCGCGTCGTAAATCGCCGGCACCAGCGGAGGCCACAGTAGCGCCAGGGTGAGCACCACCAGCGCCATTCGATTGGTCCACGGCAGCAGCTCCTGCTGTCCAATTCTGTTGGAGGCCGTCGCTGCGACACCGGCCAACAAGGGATGTAGGAACAGCTGGATTAACACTGCATAGGGGATGAGGAAAAGCTCCCACCTCCCGACGCCGTCGGCCACGGAACCGATCACGGTCCACAACGGCACCAGCCCGCAGCACCACCGCAGGTGCCGCACGCGCAAACGCGGAAGCCGGTTCTTTTGGGGCGTCATGCAGCCAGAATAGGGACGTGCCGTGATAGGGACGATAGGGCGCCCTCCCCATGCTGTGCCGCTCCAAGTGCCCGGGACGTTGTCGGGCCGGTGGGGTTGGTGGTGTTGGCTTGCGCGGACGAATCGTTGGGGTCGTGCGGAGGTCGGATCGGGTCTCGGGGGCGTCGACGCTCGTATGTCCCGGTTTTCGGACGCTGTGCCCCTCTGGCGCGCACGCCCCCTGGGCGGACGGTTCGTGTGTCCCGGTGACGGTTCGTCAGGTAGCGCCGACGATTCGACATGAACGGCGAGGGTTCGTGCACCTACCCCGCGAACCGTCACGGGATATAGCGAATCGTCGACCAGAACACACGAACCGCCACCCACCAGCCCACCACACCCTCAAACACCAAGAGCCACGTAACTTGTGCCTACCTCGGCGGAAGGGGTGGGTGGCGAATGGTGTTCCCCGATTCGTGACCTATGTCATTGTCTGCTCTCGCGAGCTTCGTTAGCGTCAAAGGCAGTCGATGCCGGTTTCACCGATCGGTGGCGGCCGCCACCGAGGAAAGGACCCCATGACTTCCGCCAAAGCTCTGCGCAAACCCGGCCTGCTCCGCGCCGGAGGTGTCGCTGCGGCCCTGGCCCTGTCGGTCTCGGGCGGCGCCTACGCCGCGGTCCAAGCCACCGCCCCGGGCACCGACGCCGAAGTACTTCCCGAAACCGCAGTGGTTGCCTCGGCGGCAAGCGCGGACATCGCCGCCGCCGACGACGTGCTGGTCGTGGGCGGTGACGCGGCCGAGGTTTCCTCGGTATCCGAGGACAAGGTCGATGCGTATGCGCGAGTGGAACAGCAGACGGACGCTCTGCCCGAGGGCGAAACCGAGGTGCAGACCGCGGGCGTAAACGGGGTTACCCGGGTGGTCTACCGGGTAACCAGCGTGGATGGCAAGGAGACCTCGCGCGAGGTGGTCTCCCGCGTCGCAGTCACTGAGCGAGTCGACGAGGTGGTGCTGGTCGGCACCGGTTCCACCACCGAGGACACCACCGACACCACGGATGCGTCCGCCACCGGCGGCACCGCCGCTGCTGCCAGCTCCTCCAACTCCTCCTCCACGTCCGGCTCGAGCAGCGCCTCGGCCGGCGACGACTCGGTGTGGGCGGCCTTGGCGCAGTGCGAGTCCGGCGGCAACCCGACCACCAACACCGGTAACGGCTTCTACGGCCTGTACCAGTTCTCCCTGTCCACCTGGCAGGCGCTCGGCGGCACCGGCTACCCGCACGAGGCCGACGCTGCCACCCAGACCGCCATGGCCAAGAAGCTCCAGGCACAGTCCGGCTGGGGCCAGTGGCCCGACTGCGCCGCCCGGCTCGGCCTGCTCTGATCCTCGCGGCCCGGCCGCTGCGCCCACCGTCGACCGCGACGACTCGGTGGCTACGCCTGGCATAGGCTGGGTGCGTGCCCCAACCCGACACCTGCGACAACGCCCCCGGACTCCTCGGCCCCGCCGAGATCCGGAGCCTCGCCGCCGCCCTCGACCTGCGCCCATCCAAGTCGCGCGGACAGAACTTCGTCCACGACGCCGGAACCGTCCGCCGCATTGTGCGCAGCGCCGGCGTGCAGCCCGGCGAGACCGTCCTCGAGGTAGGCCCCGGGCTGGGCTCTCTGACCCTCGCCCTGCTCCAGGCGGGCGCCCGCGTCACCGCCGTCGAGATCGACCCCGTGCTGGCCCACGCCCTGCCGGTCACCGTGGCCGACCGCCTGCCCGACGCGGCGGACCGCCTGACGGTGCTGACCGCCGACGCCCTGACCATTACCGGGCCGCAATCACTGCCGGCCCCGCCGCCCACTCGGCTGGTTGCCAACCTGCCCTACAACGTGGCCGTGCCCGTGTTGCTCACCGTGCTCGCGGCCCTGCCCGGCCTGCGCACCGCCACCATTATGGTGCAGGCGGAGGTCGCCGACCGGCTCGCCGCCGCCCCCGGCTCGCGCACCTACGGCGTGCCCAGCGTCAAAGCCGCCTGGTACGGCGACGTGCGCCGCGACGCCCGCATCGGCCGGACCGTCTTCTGGCCCGCCCCCAACGTCGACTCCGCCGTCATCACCCTGACCCGCCGTGAGCCGCCGGTCACCACCGCCACCCGCGAGCAGGTCTTCGCCGTCGTCGACGCCGCCTTCGCCCAGCGCCGCAAGACCCTGCGCCGGGCGCTGGCCCCACTCGTCGGCTCTCCCGCAGCCGTGGAGGCGGCCGCCCGCGCCGCCGGCATCGACCCTGGTGCGCGCGGTGAGAGCCTGGACGTGGCCGCCTTCGCCACCCTGGCCCAGGCCCTGGCCGAAGCCGGCGACCTGTCCACCGTCCCGGGTGTCGTCGTCGACCCGGCAGCCACACAACCGGATAGGAACCAGACATGAACCCGCTGCACGCCGTTCCCGGGGCCATCCCCCGGCCGTCCCGCTCCGGATCGCTGACGCAGGTGCGCGTGGAAGCCCCCGGCAAGGTCAACCTGTTCTTGTCCGCCGGCGCCCCCGGCCCCGACGGCTACCACCCCCTGACCACCGTCTTCCAGGCCGTCCGCCTGATCGAGACCGTAACCGCCCGCCGTCAGGCCGCCGACCTGCACGGCACCATCACGCTGACTCTGACCGAGCCCGACCCCGCCGTGCCCACCGACGCCACCAACCTGGCGGTGCGCGCGGCCGCCTGCTGGCCGAGACCGCCGGCGTGGACGATGGCGTCGACCTGCTGCTGCGCAAGCGCGTCCCCGTCGCCGGCGGCATGGCCGGCGGCTCCGCCGACGCCGCCGCCGCCCTGGTCGCCTGCAACGCCCTGTGGGGCACTGAACTCACCTCGGCCGAACTGGCCGGGCTCGCCGCCGAACTCGGCGCGGATGTGCCCTTCCCGCTGTACGGCGCCACCGCCGTCGGGCATGGCCGCGGCGACCGGCTCACCCCTCTGCTGGCCCGCGGCACCTATCACTGGGTTTTCGCCACCTCTGCGCAAGGACTGTCAACCCCCGCCGTTTTCCGTCGTTTTGACGAACTCACCCCCGCAGCCGCAGCCCCGGCCGACGTGCCCGCCGCCCTGACCGCCGCCCTGCGTGACGGTGACGCCGCCGCCCTGGCTGCCGCCCTGCACAACGACCTGCAGGCCGCAGCCCTGGACCTGCGCCCGCAGCTGGCCGAGGTTATCGCTCTGGCGGAGTCCGCCGGCGCCCTGCGCGCGATCGTCTCCGGCTCTGGCCCCACCATCGCTGCACTGGCCCCCGACCCGGCCACGGCGGCGGCCGTGGCCAACGTCCTGAACGCGTCCGGCCTGGTGGCCGCCGCCCTGCGCGCCGACGCCCCTATCGCAGGCGCCCGGATGGTGGGCTGATGGCACACCTACTCGGCGTTGAATCCGTCCGCGCCACCGTCGGCCCCCGCATCCTGCTCGACGACGTCGACCTCGGCGTTGAGGACGGCGACCGCATTGGTGTGCTCGGCCCCAACGGCGCCGGCAAATCCACTCTGCTGGCGCTGCTGGCCGGCACCCGCGAACCCGACTCCGGGCGTGTCACCCGCGCCGGCGATACCCGCGCCGCGCTGCTGTCCCAGGACGACCAGTTCGCCCCGGAGACCACCGTGCGCACCGCCGTGCATGGCGCCGCCCCCGAGCACGTCTGGGCCTCCGACCCGGCGGTGCGGGACATCCACGCCGGCCTACTGGCCGACCTCGAGCTGGACGCCCCGGTCGCCTCCCTGTCCGGCGGTCAGCGTCGCCGCGTCGCTCTGGCCGCCGTCCTGACCGCCGACGCCGACCTGGTCATCCTCGACGAGCCCACCAACCACCTGGACGTGGAGGGTGTCGACTGGCTAGCCCGCCACTTGTCCGCCCGCTTCTCGCGCCGCCGCGACGCCGGTGCCCTGGTCACCGTCACCCATGACCGCTGGTTTCTCGACGCCGTATGCAACCACGTGTGGGAGGTCGTCCCCGGCGTCGACCCCGGCGGCGACCGCCCGCAGATCCCCGGACGGGTGGAGACCTACGACGCGGCTACGCTGCCTACGTGCTGGCTCGCGCCGAGCGCGCGCGTCTGGCTGCAGCCGCCGCCGCCAAGCGCGAGAATCTGCTGCGCAAGGAGCTGGCCTGGCTGCGTCGAGGCGCCCCCGCCCGCACCTCCAAACCGCGTTTTCGTATCGATGCGGCCGAGGCACTCATCGCCGATGTGCCGCCGCCGCGCGACTCGGTGGAACTGGCCGCGATGGCCACCGCCCGGCTGGGCAAGAAGGTCATCGACCTGGAAGACGTCAGTGTTGACTTCCCGGACCCCGCCGCCCCCACCGGGCGGCGGGAGGTGCTGCGCCGGGTCACCTGGCGACTCGCACCGGGTGAGCGCGTCGGCATCGTCGGCGTCAACGGCGCCGGCAAGACCACCCTGCTGCGGCTGCTGGAGGGCACCCTCACGCCGACTCGTGGCCGGGTCGTGCGCGGCCAGACCGTCGCCGTCGCCACCCTGTCGCAGACCACTCACGAACTCGACCCGCTGGCCGACGCGCGCGTGGTCGATGCTGTCGCCATGGTCGGGGAGCGCACCCGGGTTGGCGGCAAGGAACTGACTGCCACACAACTGGTGGAACGACTCGGCTTCACCCGCTCGCGCGCCTGGACGCGCGTGGGCGAGATTTCCGGCGGGGAGCGGCGTCGCCTGCAGCTGCTGCGGTTGCTTATGGGCGAGCCCAACGTGCTGCTGCTTGACGAGCCCACCAACGACCTGGACACCGATACACTCGCCGCCATCGAGGACCTGCTCGACTCCTTCCCCGGCACGCTCGTGGTCGTCTCCCACGACCGCTACCTGCTTGAGCGGGTCACCGACCATCAGATCGCCCTACTCGGGGACGGCGCCATCCGGGACCTGCCCGGGGGAGTGGAACAGTACCTGCAATTGCGCCGCGAGGCGGTCGACACCGCGCAGACGGCCTCCCGGCAGGCCCGTTCCGCCCCGGAAGTCTCCGCGCGCAGCGGTGCCGTGCTACATGCCGCCCGCAAGGAACTCGCCCGCGTCGAACGCCGCCTGGAGAAGGCGACGACCCATATCGACGAGTTACACCAGCGCATGGAGCAGGCCTCGGTGCAGCTGGACGTGCAACGGCTCACCGAACTCGGCCAGCAGCTTGTTCAGGCCGAGGCCGAGCGGGAGGAACTGGAGACTCAGTGGCTCCAGGCCGCCGAAGCGGCCGAGTACTAGCGGGCCTCCGCGAAACTCACTGACCGGATGGCTCCTCGAGCGCGTCCACGGGGGCAACGGCCTGGCCGAGGGAGATGATGTCGTCCAGTGCGGCGGTCACCACCTCCGGGCTGGCTTTCCAGGCGCGCATGACGAGGTCGACCGGAACGGTCGGCAGCCCCGCCATGCGCAGGACGACCATGGCGCTGGGATGATCGGTCGTGCCTGGGGCGGTGTCCGTTGAAACGGCCTGGAATCCGGCCGTCTGCGGCGTGGGTCGCAAACGCTGCGGCTCGGACTGCGGAAGCAGATCGGCGATGAGGGCGCGCTGGGTGGCTTTCCGCCCCGCCTTGGTGCCGTCGTCCTGAGCGACAACCAGACTGAGATCGACGGCGAAGATCTGATGCCCGCCCTCGCCTACGTGCAGCAGCCGCGCCAGGGAGACATCCCGCTCGGTGTGCCGCAGCTCCTCCAGCAGGTTCGCAAAGGCCGTGCGCCACTGGGGGCCGGTCATGTCGAGCATACGGCTGCGGGTCTGTGCCTCCAGTCGTGCCCACCCCGGCGGGGGGAACTCGGGGACAACGACCCAGCGTTCGAGGTTCGGGGAGACGGCGATCTGCATTGTGTACTCCTTTAACAGGCCTGTGCAATATATCGGATGTGGCAGGACCTATGCTGTGCGGGTGGCCGACTCCGTTCCTTCACCGCTCCCAGCCTCCCGGCGTCGGCGCGTGGTTAGCGGCATCGTGGACGTTGCGATTGTCGCTGCCGTCGGCCTGCTGGTGCCGCTGCCGCCCGCAGGCCGGTTGGCTGCGGGTCTGGTGACGGCGGTGCTGATGACTCTGGCGCAGGCGTTCACAGGTGCCAGCCCAGGGCAGGCGCTGGCCTCGATACGGCTGCGGCGTGCAATTCGTCCTACGGTTCCTCCGGGGACTGCCGCCGCTGAACGTGCTTGGTTGTTTACTTTGGCGGGCCTGCCGACATTCGGAGTGCTTCCGCTCGCCATGGTGATGAGCATGGACGCCAGTGGCTGGCACCGCACCTGGTATGACCGCATGGCGGGGACGGTTGTGGTGGCTAAGGAACGCCGCCCGGAGTTGGTGCGGGTGGCGACGGCGAACGGCCGCCTGTTCACCGTGACACAGCCGACTGTGCTGGGGCGCGCGCCCGACCCGCTCCCGGGAAGGGCGAGCCGGCTATTGGCGGATTTCCAGGATGATCCCTCGGTCTCCAAGACTCACGCCCTGCTGGAGCCGGTCCGGGGTGGCGTGCTCATCACCGACTTGAACTCGACCAACGGCACGCATGCGGAGGACGCTCACGGTATTCACCGTTTGACGCCCGGGCGCCCGCAGACCGTGGAACGTGGGCGACGGGTTTACTTCGGTGATGCCGAATGCACCATCCGGTGAACGCTTGTGGCAGCGCCCGCTACGGTTCCGGCGGGGCAACGAATGGTTATGGGTTTGGTCCGTCATTGCGGTTGGCGCAGGTTGGCGCGTGTGAGACACTTCCCGATAGTCATGCCATGGTCTCGAGCCCGCTGGACAACGGTTGTAAGGAGATAACGTGAGTGACGAGAACGCGGAACGCGAGACTCTGTGGGCGGAGGGCACCTGGAGCGCAGCCGTGACACCACGAGGGGCGCTGCTGCTTCCGCCGGAGGTCCCGGAGGAACTGGTGACTGAGCTGTGGCGCCTGCTGCGATCCCCGGAGGGCGGCCTGACCGCAATCCTCGATCAACTCGTGATGGGTGCCGGCGGGCACCTCGCCCGCATCCCCGACTTCGCACTGGTGCTGTTGGAGGACTCCGGCACCCACCTCGCCCTGCGCGGCGTTCCGTCCCTGGTGATCGACGGCAAGCGTCTTGAGGCTGCCAATGTGGCCACCTGGATGGAGGCCTCACTGCCTGGTGAGCCCGCCCTGTCGTTGTCGGTGCCCGAGCAGCCGGGGACGGTGCTGCGCCCCGTTGTCGATGCCGTGCTGCGGGTCGGTAGCCTCCAACTGGGCACGTCTGCCGCCGCCTCCACAGCGGACGACGCCGAGACCGAGCGGGCCGATGCGGATGCTTCTGCCATCACGCCCGACATCCAGGCGGAGACGGCCGAACTCGACGCGGTGCAGTCCGAGACTGATTCCGGTGCGGCTGCCACGGATGACTCTGCTGCTAACTCGCCATCTGAGGCGGGGAACGACCCGGAGCCGGCGCAGGCCGCGGGCAGTCAGGAGCGTCCCGGCGACCACGACGGGTGGACGGTGGCAGACCTGCCCGATGATCTTGTCGACGAGCTCGGCCGCATGCTGCCCGCCCAGCAGGAGCAGGCGGACCGTGGCCCCGCCGCGCCGTCGGCGGTGGTCCACACCGAGGTGCCTGAGCCCGAGGACAGCCGTATGGTGCTGTCAGTGGTGTGCCCATCGGGGCACGCCAACCCCACCAATTACGTCACCTGCCGCGAGTGCGGGGCCGAGCTGACTCAACCGGCGCGCATCATTCCGTGCCCGCCGCTCGGCCGGATGCGTGTCTCCTCCGGAGGAGAGGTCGTGCTTGACCGGCCGGCGCTGGTGGGCCGGGAGCCGTCCCCCGACGGTGTCAGCGAACTGGGCGGCGCCACGCCGGTACTGGTCACGGTGCCCAGTCCGGAGCAGGTCATCTCCCGTAACCACCTGCTCATCCAGCTCGACGAGTGGTCCGTGTTGGCTCGCAGTCTGTCCACCGCCAATGGCACCGTGCTGCGGCGCGACGGCGCCGCCCCGATGCGGATGCCTACCACTGAGCCGGTGCTGTTGCGCAGCGGTGACATCCTCGACCTGGGCGACGGTCAGTCGTTGCTGCTGGAGGACCTGCCGTGACCCATGACCGCGAGGACTCTCCCCCGGCGATCCCCGGATACACCTATCTGAGGGATCTGGGGGCGGGGGGCTACTCGCGGGTTTACCTGTACGCACAGCACATGCCGCAGCGTGAGGTGGCCGTTAAGGTCATGAGTTGCGGCGTGAGTCTCGGGCCCGTTTCGCGCTTCGAGTCCGAGGCCAACCTGATGGCGCAGGTGTCGTCGCACCCGGCCATCCTGTCCATCTACGGCGCGGGCACGGCCGACGACGGGCGCCCGTTCCTGGTAATGGAGTACTGCCCACCGCCGCAGTTGAGCGCGGTGCTGCACCGTGGTCCACTGAGCGTCGCCGACGCCTTGAGCACCACTATTCAGATTGCCGGGGCGGTGGAGTCCGCGCACCGGGTCGGCATTGTGCACCGCGATATCAAGCCCTCCAATATCCTGTTCACTGCTTATCGTCGGCCGGTGCTGTCGGACTTCGGTATCTCTGCCATGAGCGGGCCGCGCAGTGAAAACGACGAGTTGCGCGGTATGAGCGTGCCGTGGGCGCCACCCGAGCAGTTGGTCGGCTCCCGTCTGGCGGATCCCGCCTCGGACATCTATTCCTTGGCGGCAACCGCGTATGCAATGCTGACCGGACGCAGCCCGTTTGAGATTCCCGAGGCTTCCGACTCCGTGTACGAGTTGTCGCGGCGCATCATCAAAGATCCGCTTCCGCCGCTGGGCCGACAGGACGTGCCGCCGTCCCTGTACCGAGTGCTCAGTGTGGCCATGGACAAGGACCCCACGCGTCGCTATCCCTCGGCGCTCGCACTGGCTCGAGCGCTGCAGCAGGTCCAGGCCGAGCTGGGCCTGCCCATAACCGCGGTGGACCTGTTCCACGCGGCCGGGGAGTCGGATCCTGCTCCCGACGACGACGTCCTGGTCGACGATCCCAAGGCAACGCGTCTGGGCGTGTTTGAACCCATCACGGAGGCCGAAACACAAGTTCCCGTCGTCGACGTCCAGGGAATGGATAGCGAGCCGGAGACCGGCAGGCGGCGCTCGCGGCTGCTGATCGGGATGCTGGCCACGGTCGTCACGGCGGCGGTGGTGATCGCCGCCGTGGTCAGCTCACGTATGGCGGAAGACGGTCGGCCGGTGGCGACCTTCGCGACCCTCGCCCCGGCGGCCAGCGCCGACCCGCTGGGGGCGTCGGTGGCAGCGCCCCGCAACCTGGTCGGCAATCTCTCCGATGACGGCACCACGGTCACGTTCACCTGGGAGGCGCCGGAGGACGACTGGGACGGCAGCTTCCTGTATCGAGAGGACTTGGCCGGGAACAGCGACCCCGCCATGCAGTCGACGCAGGCGACCACGGTCGATCTGCCGGCCCGCCAGGATAGTACCTGTATCGAGGTCTATGCCGTGCGCGCCGACGGCAGAACCTCCGCCCCCACCTCGCTGTGCGTGCGCACAGTGGCAGGAGCCGTGCACAGCGTCGACTAGGGCCTATTGTCGGCAACCGGGGCGGCCCTGACACGTCTTGGGTGAGTGTTGCCGTCCCGGCGGGCCCCCGGCGGTTGTCAGCCCTCAACGCGGAAGGACGCCCGCCCGAAGATGAGTACCGAGCCGATCGGCGCGGGGGCGGGTACCTCCGGCTGCACCTGTCTGATGTTGCCCTGCTGCTCGACGCGCGTGCCGTTTGTGGAGTGCAGGTCCGTGACCCATAGGCCTCCGGGGACCGGTGCCAGGGCCGCATGAGTCTTGGAGATGGAGCGGTTGACGTCGGGCAGGATGATGCAGGCGGCTTCCGGGTAAGCGGAGATGTTGTCCGGGTCCCGGCCCACCACGGTGGGAATGGTCAGCGTGATCGGTGTGCTGCCGTCGGCTGGGACGAGCCTGATACGCCCCGTCTCGGGCTCAGGCTTGCGGTGTGAGGTGCGGCTCCGTCGCCGCGTGCCCGCGGTGGACTTCGCCGCCCGTCGCGTTTCGGGGAGGTCAGACCCAGCGGCATGGGTGCTGTGGGCGGCGTCGGAGCCGACGACGACGCCGGAGGGCGCGGTGGGGGCATCGTCGGTGGTGGAGTCCAATGCAGTGGGCACGGCCGACCAGGGTACCGAGTCGATGATCGCCGCCCGGCTGTTCGGCGTGGAGGACGCCCTGGTGCTGTCGACGGTGTCCTGCACCTCCGTGACTGCACCGCTCGATGACATGAATGCGAAGCGACCGTCGGAGAACGGCCCGCGTCCGCCAGCTCTAGCGGTGGGGGCGGTGTCGGTCTGCGAGGCGGGGACATGGTCAGGGAGTGGTGGGTTCATGCTTACCATCCTGACGCCAGTGAGCCGATCATGCCAGCCCCGGCCCTGCGGGGACGCAGCCACTGTGTGCATGAGCACAATGGCGCCCAGCCCAAGCGTCGGCACCACACATATGAAGGTGAGGTCGGCGTGAGCAAGTACGCCGACTCCCGGGGGCAACCCGGTGCGGTCGTCGACCACGCGTACGTCCATGAGTCGGCCGCCCGGACTCCAGCCGGTGCGTCCGACACCTACCTCGCGCACCGCCAGCACGATCACAGCCGCTAGCAGCGCCGCCGCTACCCAGCCGCGTAGCCAGGTCAGACGCAGGAGCGCGGCAAGCACAGCGCCCACCAGCGTGCCTGCGACCAGATCGATCAGGCCAGCGAAGACGCGCGCCCGAACAGATGCCGGAAAGATGGCATAGGCGCCGTGGGCGGACGGTAGCGGGCCGGCGGGAGTCTGGGGAGTCTGCGTGGCTGAGCCACTGCCGGCTTGGGCGGAGGGCGGCGTCGGCGCGCCCTTGGCGCGATGTGATGCTGAAGTGGCCGTCACGGGTCTGTCCTCCTCGAAGCGCGTGGCCGCGTCCTGCGCCCAGCGGGTCGCCACAGCGACTGCGGTGACAGGCGCGCCAGCAGACGGCGCCACCGGGGCCGGTCAGACCCCATTGCCGGGATGATCAGGTCGGCGGATTCCCAAATCTGATTCAAATCGTACGATGACGGGTCGCCCGCAGCGAATACCTGAGCATCGATTGCATGGGCGAAGCGGGGAAGTTCCGCCTGGGGAAAACCCGACGAGAGCTCGGCCGCGGCCTCCCGGCGGGTCAGGCCGTCCGGCGCACTCCTACCGAAGTCGCGGGCGCGATCGACCACCTCGTCCCATGCGCCCAGGGCGCGTTCAACCCCCTGTCGGCGGCGGCGTCGGCGGCGGCGCAGCACCTTTGCCATGAGTACGGCCGCGAGCAGCGCAGCAATGCCGGTCACCACCGCCACCGCCACGATCATGGCAGTGGGTACGTCGGCGGCCTGGTCCTCCTCTGAGCCGTTGTTGTCATTGTCGTCATAGACGGGCGGCAACTCGGCCGGGTCCTGCTGGGGCAGCGGGGGCTGGAGCACCTGCGGTTCTGGGTTGGACACCTTGCGGGCGTTCTGCTGTTGGGGCACCTGGTCGCGTTCGGGGGTAACGGTGAAGCTGACCCAGCCCGCCTGCTCGAAGGCGACTTCCACCCAGGCGCTGATGTCTTGTCCGGTGACATCGGAGGCGTCTCCGTCGGTGGCCGGATCGAACCCCATAACCACCCGCGCCGGGATCCCCAGCGAGCGGCACATGAGCATCATCAACACCGCGTACTGTTCATCGTCGCCCACCAGGCGTCGGCGGTGACCATGTCTGCCAGGCGGGCCGCACCGTGCCCCGGGGCGGAGGGACTTGTGGTGCCGTCGGAGTAGTAGCCGGTGCGCAGGGCCTGCTGGAGGATGTGGATCTGATTCAGCGGCTCCGACTCGGAGCGACCAGCGAGCGTGCCAGCGCTTGAACGGCCGCCGGAACATCCTCCACGGAGCCGAGTTCCACGTTGGCGAGCGACAGTCCGGCCAGGTCGGAGTCGGAGGGCGTGTCTGGGATCGCGATGGTCTCGGTCAGGACGTCGCCCGTGGCCAGGCGGGCGGTGACAATCCCGGTGGAGGAGAAGGAGTCGTAGAACAGGGAGTCCGCGATGGCATCGGCGCGAGTCCCTGAGGGGGTGATGGACAATGCGTTAGCGACGGTGGGTACCCAAGGGTAGGTGTAGTCGTCCAGCGTGAAGCTGACGGTGGCGGTGTTGACCGCGTCTACCGCGCCCGTCGCGTCTGCTGTGGCAGCAGCGTCCATGGCCGCCAGCGGCGTCCCCTCGCCGATGTGCTGGAAGTGAGGGCCAGTGCTGCTGCCCTGGCCGATGCTCGCGGACAGACCGTCGTATGAGTCCAGGGCGGCGATGCGGATGCGGGCGCCCTCGGGCATGCCCGAGACCTCCATCAGCGTGGTGGAGGCCAGCTCGGTCTCCAGGGTGCGCACCAGCGACAACGGGGTGGCGTACTCGGTGAGGTCCAGAGGCGGGGTGAACAGGTCGCGCAGCACCGTCCTGGCGTGCGGGGCGGCGGGGGCGGCGATGGCGACGGCGAGTGCGATCACTGTCAGTAGCACACCCGCCCGGGCCACGCCGCGCCGGGCCGCCGTGGCGATGCCCGAGTCGGAGTCCTCCAGGGCCTCGGCCACGCGCTCGCGTCGGCCTCGCTGCGCCGCAAGCGCCCACATCCCCAGCACGCCGGCCATGAGCGTCGCGCCGCTGGCTGCTGGCAGGGGCGTGTCCGCAGCCCCCCAGGCGACACCGATGGCGGCCGCACCCAGGACCACGAATCCCGCCAGATGAAGCCGGTCCGCCGCGACGGCACGGGTCGCCAATACCCCGCCGGTCAGCCCAGTCAGCCAGGGGAGGACCGTCATGCCGGAGAAAGCGGTCAGTGGCAGCGGCAGGGCGAGCGCATCACGCCACACGGTGACGGTGGCGGACAGAACCGTGTACACCCCGTGCAGGTTGTGGTCGACGTCGGGCAGCAGCAGGGGGGCGAGCAGCACGTGCGCTGCCGCCGCGACGGCGAGCGTCGGCAGCGCTGACAGGCGGGCGCGGGCGGTGGCCAGGCCGACGACCACGCCCAGCATCACCCCGACCGCGGCGACTAACACGCCCACCGCGGCGCCGAAGGGCACGATGAACGACACGGTGCCGACCAGTAGCAGCACGGTGATCAGCAACTGGTAGACCCAGCGTTTACCGAGCAGGGTGCTCATGCCGTCCTCCGCATCACCGCGGGCAGCGTCTCCAAGCGGTCCAGGTCGAAGGCGGTGAGGGTACCCAGGGTGCGGCGCCCGAGTGGGCGAGATCCGCAGCGCAGCGCAATTACCACGGTGTCTACCGGGGTGGTGATGCGTACGCGTCCCAGCATGGAGTCCTCGCAGCACTGGCCGGTGATCAGCACCATCACGGAGGCCTCGGGGTGGCGAGTGGTGGCTTGGCGGGCCAGCTCATCGCAGCCGTAGGCGTCAGGCGTCTCCGCCAGCAGGCAGGAGCGTCCAGCAGGCGTCTGCCGGTGGCGGTCGGCAGGGCCTCGGTTTGAGTGAGGACGGCGACTTCACGGCCGTCGGAGATGGCGTTGAGCCCCAGCGAACAGGCCACCGAGACAGCGGTTTCGAAATCCTCATCGGTTTCGTAGTCGTCGGGCCGGGTGTCCAGGAGCACCAGCAGGTTGGCGCGATGTGTCTCCTCGAACTGGCGCACCATGAGCCGTCCGGTGCGGGCGGTGGTGCGCCAATGGACGTTGCGGCGGTCGTCTCCGGGCACGTAGTCCCGCAGTGCATGGAAGGACACGTCCGAGCTCGACAGCTCCTGGGTGACGGCACCTTCAACGTCACGCATGACGCCGCGTAGGGTCGTACCCAGTCGAATCGTGCGCGGGTGAATGTGCACGGTCTGCGGCTCGGTGTGGCCGTGCTCGCGGCGCAACAGGCCGACCGGGTCGGAGTTGACGGAGACGACCGGTCCGATGGTGACGACGCTGCGGCGGGCCGTGGGCAGGACGAAGCCTCGCTCATGGTCGGCTCCCGGGCGCAGAGTGGGCACGGCGAAGACGGCGTTAGCGGCTCCCACGGCCATCTCCATGCGGGTGGGCAGCAGCAGATGGCCGGTGGGGTTGTGCACGGTCAAGTGGACGATGGCGTTATCCCCAACTGTGACGCGCCGCTCGAACAGCTCGTGGTGAACTGCGTGTCCGCCGCGCGGCAGCAGCCACAGCCAGGCGGTGACGACGATTACGCCCAGTACCGCGGCGGCGGCCCACGCCTCCTGCCAGCCGACCCGAACCCCGCCGACGACGCAGACCGCCAGTAGCAGCAGACACGCCCAGCCGGTCGAGGTGACCACGGCCAGGCCGCGGTGCACGGTCGTAGTCACCGCCCAGTCGCGCCACCGGCCGACGCCGGAGCGGACCCGGACGGTGATGGTGCGGGCGGTACGCAGTGTCTCCTGCGCGGTGTTCCGCACGGTGGAGGGCGCGGCGGTCGGAGTCTGTGGGGCAGAAGCGGGGCTGGCCATGGGCGTTCGCCTAGCGGGTAGTGGGGGCGGGCACGTCGGCCAGGGCACGGGTGATGACTCCGGCGGCGGTGGCGCCGGAGAAGGCGGCGTCAGGTCCATGACCAGGCGGTGGGCCCACACCACTTCCGCCAGTTCCTTTACGTCGTCCGGCAGCACGTAGGGGCGCCCCTGCGAGGCCGCCCACACGCGCGTCACTCGAGCCATGGCGATCGCGCCGCGGGTGGATACCCCCAGCTGCGTGTCCGGGGACTCGCGGGTGGCCTCCGCCAGGGCGCCGATGTAGTCCAGGATTGAGTGCTCCACATGGTTCTGTGACGCAATGTCTGCCATGGAGGCGATCGCACCGGAGGTGATGACGGCCTCTAGGTCGCGGGAGCGGTCGGGGCGGTCCGAACCCGCCAGAATGTCGGTGAGGGCCTCGCGGCTGGGGTAACCGATGGCGGTCTTCATCAGGAAGCGGTCCAGTTGTGCCTCGGGCAGCCGGTAGGTGCCGGCCTGCTCAATGGGGTTCTGGGTGGCGATCACCATGAAGGGGCGACCGGTCTCGTGCCGCACGCCGTCGACGGTTACCGTCGACTCCTCCATGACCTCCAGCAGGGCGGACTGGGTCTTGGGGGAGGCGCGGTTGATCTCGTCGGCCAGGACCACGGAGGCGAAGACCGGACCGGGATGGAACTCCCATGCGGTGGTCTTCTGGTTGTAGATGGTCACACCGGTGATGTCCGACGGCAGCAGGTCCGGAGTGAACTGGATGCGCGAGTGGCTGCCCTGCACGCTGGCAGCCAGGGCGCGGGCGAGTGCCGTCTTGCCGGTGCCGGGGGCGTCCTCCAGCAGGAGGTGCCCCTCGGCGAGCATGGTGGTCAGCGCCAGGCGGATCACGTGCTGCTTGCCTAGCAGGGCCTCGCCGACGTTGCCTACTACCTTGTCAAAGGTTTCGGCAAACCACGTCGCGTTCTCCTGGGTCATGGGCATGGGTGCTTGAGTCTCCTATATCGGTAGTCCGGCGGACAGTTGACCGGCTGCGCCTCGCGCTCGGCGGTCGTCAGTTGGTGGTGCAAGTGACCGTCTGATTCGGGTTATTGGTGGCGTGCGGGAAGGTGTGCCGCGCGCTGCCGTCGGAGCCGACGAAGAACTCCTCCGTCCAGGTGGGGGTGGCGCCATTGGCATCTTGGTAGGTGTAGCGGCAGTAGACGCGGCTGTTGGGCGCAAACCCCCACACGTCGGCCACCAGGTGCCAGCACGGTGATCCTCTGCTCCAGCCGGTGCGGGTGTAGTCCTCGTCCGTGCAGGCGACACCGTCAATGTTCTTGTCGGTGAGAATGGGGTAGGCATTGTTGGCGGGGACGGGCTTGGACGTCGGCTGAGGCTGCGGCAGTGTGACCGCGTTGGAGCGCACCGTGGGGGAAACAATGGATTCGTCATCGTCTACGACGGTGCGGGCCTCCACGTAGTAGGTGGCGCCCGGAGTCAGTCCCGAGAATGAGGTGTTGTCATCGTCCCAACCCTTGACCTGGTTGCCGGACGCGTCAACCAGCCGGTACTCGATCTCCAGCTCGCCGGAGCCCCAGCCGTTGTTGTCTGAGGCAAGGTAGAGGCCGTGGTCACCTTGATCTGGCTGCTGCCACTGGCCGCGGCTACTGGTGCCGACGGCGCATTGGGCTTGCCGGTGATGCGGAAGCTCTTAGTGCCCGGCGCGGAGGTGGCCGAGCCGGCCTGGTTGGCGGCGGTGACGGTGACCGAGACGGCGTGTGTACCCGTGCCCAGCGAGACCGGCACGGACACCGAGGTGCTGGTGCCCGCCTGGACCGTCTGCATGATCGAACCCGAGACGGCTACGGTGTAACTGACCGCGTCACCGTTGCTATCCGCGGCGCTCCAACTGATATTCAGGTTGCTTCCGTCCCAGCTGATGCTGGGCGTACCCGGTTTGCCCGGGGCGCCGTAGACACTGGCGGTCCCACCGGATGAGACCCAGGCGGACTGACCGGAGCCGGACACGACCGCACGCACGCGGGCGGTGTAGTTGCCCGGCAGCAATGAGCCGAAGGTCGCCGAAGTTCCGGAGACTGTCTGGGTGCGGGACACACTGCCGTCCTGCAGCAGTTGCACCTCATAGGTGATGGCGACCCCGCTGATGGGTGTGGCAGCGCCCCAGGAGACCGTCACGGAGGCGTTCCCGCCGCTCAGGCGCACACTGGTGGGCGCGTCCGGGGTTACGGTCAGGGTCGCTGGGGCGGAGGCGGCCGACGGCGCGGAGTCCCCGGCGGCGTTGGTAGCCACCACCCGGAAGGAGTAGGTACCGCCCGCCGTCAGGCCGGTGGCGGCGCAGGGAGAGCCGGCACACTGCCAAGAGCCGGCACCACCGACCTCGGTGACCGTGTAGCCGGTGATCGCGGAGCCGTTGTCGGAGCCCGGTACCCACGATACGTTCATGGCGCTGGTGCCGGACGGACTGGCCGAGACGCCGGTGGGGGCGTCCGGCACGGCGGTCACGGTGACGGTGACCGTGCCGGTGACGGCACGCGAGGCGGAGCCGGTGGCGTCGAGTACCTCATAGCGCACCACCAGACGGCCGGCGAATCCGGCTCCGGGTGCGATGGTGAGGGTGGTGCCGGAGGCGGTCACGTCCCCGGTGCCGGAGGTGACCTGCGGCGGACCGGACAGGGTAATCGGCTGGTCGGGGAAGGGATTGGTCACCAGCGTGGAGACGTCGATGCTGACGGGTGAGCCGTCGGAGGTCAGCGTGGCCGGCGCCGTCGTCATCAGCGGCTGGGTGGATTCGGAAACCCGCAGCGGCAACTGACCGGTCACCGGGTCGTTCTGGCCATCGTCCACCGTGACCGGCAGTGTGCCGGTGGTGCCTGCCGCCGTGCCGGCCTCGGCCGACACCGACACGGTCGAGCCGGACAGCGAGGCGGTGAAGCCGGTCGGGGCGGAGCCGATCGAGAAGGAAAGCTCATCGCCGTCGGCGTCCTGGGTCATGGCCGACAGGTCGGCGGTGATGGCATCCTCCCCGGCGGCCACGGTCACCTCGGTGGGGGTGAAGCTGGGGGGTGTGTTCTCGGTAGCCTCGACCACCACCGGCAGGGTCAGGGTGGAGGATAGGGCGCCGTCGCCACCGGAGTCCGTCACCGTCAGGGTGACGGAGGTCTGCCCGGAAAACCCTGCGGTGGGAGTCAGGTCCAAGGAACCGCCGCCGCCGGACACCACGGCCTCATCCAGACCGGTGCCGGTGCGTACCGCTGCGTCATCGGCGACAGCGGGGGTTGTGCTGGCGCGGGTGAGGATGTAGTCGGCCAGGTCCACGGTGGTGGTGGCATTCGCTGGGATGCGAACCGGGATCGCGGTCGAGTCCAGCCGCGGGCGCAGGTCGTCGCGGGAGGGGATGACGATGACGGCGTTGCCGGTCAGCCCGTCCTGGTCGGTGATGGTGTACAGCACCAAATGCTGCTCAGCGCCGACGCTGACCCTGATGGAGGAGTCGATCACTTCGGCGGTCGGGTCCGCGGTCGTGACCGTCAGGTCCCAGGGGGAGCCGTCGGCGTCTTGGTCGTTGTCCAGCACGGAGACGGTCGCCATACCGTCCGCATCCACCTGATCCACCGTGACATAGTCGTCCACGCCGATCGGGCTGATCAGGGGGGCATCGGCCAGCACCTGGTAGGTGATGGTGCCCACGTCCATGCCGCCGCGTCCGTCGGTGACCCGGTAGTGGGCCGTATACACCCCCTCTGCACTGGGCAGTTCCGCCACTGTCCGCCCGGAGCGCATGGAGGTCGTCAATGCCGGATCATCGCTCAAGGGTGCGTCCTCCAGGGTGAGGGCGTCGCCGTCGGCGTCGAAGTCGTTGGAGACGACGTCGGTGACCACGGTACGGCCGGGCTGGGCCACCACCAGGTCGTCGGTAGCCACCGGAGCCGTGTTCGTCTCGGGGGCTGCGGCCACACCCACGCGCACCGTCCCGGTAGCCTGCGCCCCGAAGCGGTCTTCGACCGTATAGGTGAAGGTATCGGTGCCGGTGGCGCCCTCGTGGGGGGTGTAGGTCAGGTAGGTGGAGGAGGTCTCCACGGTTCCCGACGTCGGGGTCTGGCTCAGCCCCACCAGGCTGACGGAGTCGCCGTCGGGGTCGATCCCGTCCAGGGGCACGGTGATGGTCGCTGCCGAGCCGGCGACGGTGCTGGCCTCCAGGTTCTGTGGGATCGGCGCAGCGTTGGTGGCGTCGTCGCGGGCGCGCACCTCGATGTCGATCTGACCGAAGGCACTCTGCCCCTCCGTGTCGGAGACCGTGTAGGACAGGGTGGTGCGGCCGGGGGTGTCGTCGGCCTTGAAACGGACCACATCGCCGCTGGTCCAGGCGGTGCCCAGCTTCGGGCCCGCCACCTCGAGTTCATCCGCGACGCTCAGAGCCAATCCCGAGGGGGAGGTGTCGTTGTCCAGTACGGACACGGTCACCACGTCGCCTACACGCACGACGGCGGAGTCGGGGTTTGTGATCGGCACCTGCAACTCGGCGGTGGTGACCGGGACCACGTCCATGTGACCGGTGGCCGAGGCGGTTCCGTTAGAGACCGTGTACTCCACCTCCACGCTCTGCCCGATCATGCCGGCGGCGGACACCTGTAGCAGCGAGTGGTCCACCACCGTGACGCTTACCCCCGACTGGTAGGGGACGCGCGCCGACTGCAGCACCAGGACGCCACCCGAGGGGTCGAAGTCGTTGCTCAGCGGGGCGACCGTGGCGGAGCCGCCCTCCCGCAGTAGTACGGTGTCGTTCTCCGCGACCGGGGGGACGCCTGGCTCGGAGGGCTCAACCACGTCTGCGCGCACGATTCCCTGGGCGACGGCGGAGCCGGCGGTGACATCGTAAGTGACGTAGTAGGTGCCGGCCCGCTCGGCGGAGAAGGTGAAGGTGCCGGCCTGCTGGTTGACCTCCAGGCTTGTGCCCGCGGGGGTCTCCTCGATGCCCGCCAAGCTGAGCGGGGCACCGGTGGGGGAGACGTCGTTGTCCAAGGGGGAGACCACGGTGGATGTCCCGGCGACCACCAGCACGTGGTCGGCGTTGGCGACGGGGGCAACCGAGTCGGCGGACTGCACGTCCACCGTCACGGTGCCGGAGGCGGCCTGCTGCCCGTCGGAGACCACCACGGTCAGGGCGCGGGTACCGACGGCGCCGGCCACATCGCGTACGGTGACGGTGCCCTCGTTGGTGGTGCGTACATCGAAGCCCTCGCCCTGCGCGGACACCAGGTAGAGGGTGTCGCCATCGGGATCGAGCCAGTTGCCCAGCACGTCCAGGGAACCGGAGGCGTCTGCGGCGATCACCAGGGTTGGGGTGGAGATCTGCTCGGGGGCGTTGTTGATGCTCCAGTCGTGTACCTCCACGGTGGCTACCGCGGAGTCGGCGCCGCCGCGTCCGTCGGAGGCGGTGTAGGGGACGGTGTAGGTGCCGGTGGCGTCCTCGGGCACGTCGATGCGTAGCGCCAGGCCGGACTGGGAGGCGGTCACCTGGGCGCTGCCGGTGTCCCCCGGTTCGGCGCTGAGCACGTCGCCATCCGGGTCGGAGTCGTTGGCCAGCACCTGCAGCACGGTGGAGCGTCCGGGGCGTACGCCCAGGGTGTCGTCGTTGGCCTGAGGCGGATGGTTCTCCTCGGTGCGTTCGGGCTGAGACTGCGCGTCAGAGGTCTCTGCCGAATCGTCCTTGTCATCGGACTGGTCGTCCGTTTGGGAGGTGATGTCGGTCCAGTCCTCCACCAGGACCAGGTTCTCGTTGGGCAGCCACACCGTTCCCCGGACGATGTCATTGAGGACGATGGCGTCCCGGTTCACGCGGAACACGGGCTGGGAGGAGGAGGCCAGGGCGTCGTCACTGATGGTTTCGACCTCACCGCCGCACTGCCGCAGGAACTGGCCGGAGCCTGACCAGGCGCCGTAGAGGCAGTCGCCCAGGCGCACCGGCTGGGCGGCGACGCCGGGGGCTGCCTCTCCGTCGGCGGAGGCCGGGATGGTGGTTGCCGGTGAGCCGTCCAGCGGGACGGACATAATCGCAGTGCGGGAGGCCACCAGGACGGCGTCGGCGCTCGGACCGGGCTGCTGCAGCACCAGGCCGGAGGCCCCCAGATCCGTGCTCGTCCCGTCCGGCAGGTGCAGGATCCCGGTGCCGCGCTCGAGCACCACGGGCTGATCGCCGACGACGGTGATGGCTAGGTCGGTGGCGTCGGTGAAACTCAACGAC
The DNA here is from genome assembly GCF_002154335.2 of Actinomyces ruminis. Classification (GTDB taxonomy): domain Bacteria; phylum Actinomycetota; class Actinomycetes; order Actinomycetales; family Actinomycetaceae; genus Actinomyces; species Actinomyces ruminis. The sequence goes on along the minus strand of NZ_MTPX02000009.1, from coordinate 72,974 downwards.
TGGGCGGAGGCCTTGCCCCATCCGGAGGACTTCGCCGGAACCGTGGTCAGCGTGCCGGAGCGGGCGGACACGGCATACAGAGAGCCGTCGGTGCCGGCCACGGCCACGGCGTCGGGCATGTCTTCGATCAAGGTGGGGGCGGCGGCGAGCAGATCGACCGCGTCGACGGTGGTGCCGGTCACGGTACCGGCCTCGGCGTCCACGGCGAACACCCGATCCGCGCCCTGCAACACGGTAGTTCCGCTGGTCAGCTGCGTGCCGGTGGACAGTGCCACGGCGGTGGGGTCCACCGCCGCCACCGAGCCGGCCGCGAGGTCGGGGACGAGCACGTCCTCCCCGCTCTGGGTGACGTCGAAGTCCGCTGACGCGGTGCGGATGGAGCCGTCCACCTGCTTGGACGGGTAGTTCAATCGGGCCACCAGGTGCTCTGCGGTGCTGGTCACCCACACCCCGCCGTCGTTGAGCGAGACATCCGCCTGGGGAACGCCATCGTGCAGCCAGGCAGCAGTACCCAGGCAGAGGATGGCCAGGCCCGCCAGGGCAGCAGACAGGCCCCGGCGCCGCCTCCGGGACAGGTTGGGGCGGCGCCAGTTGGGGTGGCGGGAACGGCGTCTTGGGGCGGACATGCCCATCACCTGCCGGTTGCGCCCGAGTGTGTAGCGATCTCCTGCATAAGCATGCGCCGCAGCATGCTGGAGGACGTGGTGGGCGTGTAGGGCAGGTAGACGACGGTTGCGCCGACCTCCGCCATCTGCTGCTCCAGTCGGTCTCCCTTCTCGGTGCCCTGCCAGTCCGTGCCCTTGAACAAGATGTCGAAGGGTTCGCGCTGCCAGGCCAGGCGCTTGTCCTGATCGAAGTCGGGGACGACGGCGTCGACTACTCGCAGCGCGGCGACCAAGGCCATGCGCTCATCCTGCGGCACGATCGGGAGACGGCCCTTCATGCGCTGGAGGGACTCGTCGGTGGCGACGCCCGCAATCAGGCGGTCACAGCGGGTAGCGGCCGCGGTGAGGAGGTTGAGGTGGCCGATGTGCAGCATGTCGAAGCCGCCGGGCACGTAGCCGGTGATCATCAGTACGCTCCCTTGCCGCCGACGACGGCTTTGAAGGTTGACAGGAAGATGCTGGCGTCCAAGCGGGCGCCCCGGTTCTCAACGTAGTGGCGGTCCAGCGCTACCGTCGAGTCCCAGGACAGATCGGAGCGGCCCGACACCTGCCACAGGCCGGTCAGGCCGGGCTTGACCAGGAGCCGTCGGCGTGCCTCGTCGTCGTACTCGGCGACCTCACTGGGAAGCGCTGGGCGTGGGCCCACCAGGCTCATCTCCCCGCGCACCACATTGATCAGCTGCGGCAGTTCGTCGATGGAAGTACGACGGATGAAGCGTCCCACCCGGGTGATGCGAGGGTCGGAGCGGTTTTTGAACAGCACCTCATTACCGACGTCTCCCCCGGCTTCCACCACGGCGGCGCGGCGGGCATCGGCATCGACGTACATGGAGCGCAGCTTCCAAAGGGTGAAGTGCTTGCCGCCCACACCTACGCGGGTCTGGGTGTAGAAGGCCGGCCCGGGGGAGTCCAGCCGCACTGCCAGCGCGGCTCCGGCCAGGACCGGTGAAGCGACCAGAAGCAGGATGCTGCCCGCGACACGGTCGAAGACCTCCTTGGCGAACAGGCGTGTGCGGCGCAAGCTTACGTCGATCAGGCCCGTCCAGCCGTGGGTGACCGGCAGCCCGCGCATGCGCCCGGGCACCACATCCTGCAGGCCGGGGGCAATCACGAGGCGCGCCCCGGTCGCGGTCAGGCCGCGCATCAGGGTCACAAGATCGTCGGGGCCCACGCCTCCCAGTGTCATCACGACGTCGATGTGCTCGGAGCGGATCATCGCGTTGATAGCGTCCTGGTCACCCAGGCGCGCAGCGGTTTGGGAGCGGCTGGTGTTGGAGGAGACGTAGCCGACGATGAGGAAGCCGTCACCGGGGTGACTGCGCAGATCGCGCAGAATGGGCTCGGCCCCCGGCCCCATCACGATGAGGGTGCGACGCAGGCCGTGGCCCTCCATGCGACGGGCGCGTAGCCAGTTGCTCTCAATTGTCCGCCCGACCACTGCCAAGACGAACTGCGCGGCCAGTGGAGCCAGCACCGAAGCGGCGGGGAGCCCGGGTGTAAGCAGTTGTCCCAGGAGGAGTACCACCGGCGTGGTGACGACGGTGGCCAGGGCAACGCGCTCACCGCCCGAGCGGGCCTGGTCTACTACATCAACGCCCAGGGCGCCCGATGCCCAGGCGAGCGAAGCCATCGAAATGCCTGCGAGCGCGGCCAACAGCAGCCTGGGCGCTCCCCAGCTCAGGCAGATTGCCGCCACCCACACAGGCAGGACCACGGCGGTCAGGTCGCCGAGTAGGAGCCAGCAGAGCAAATCTCGGCGCATGGTCGGCCAGTCGGTGAACAGCGGTGAGGCCAGCCGCGGCAGGATCCGCGCGGGCTCCGCGTTCTGGCCGTCATGCCCCGCGGACTGTGGCAGAGGCGAAGGGCTGGACGGGCTGGCCAAGACGACTCCAAAGATGCTGCGGGTGTTTACAGAGAGCGCGTGAGAGGACAAGAACGAAGAAGACCGTTGAAATGACCTGCGACAACACCGTGTGTGGCGGAGGCGCGGGTTAATTCGTCGATGATGCGACCGAATGTACTACCTACTCGCGGCAGTTGGGTGCGAACGTGAACAGATGCACAGAAAGAGATGGTGTGAAGCTGGTGTGCGGGTCGGAGTCGGTGGTGGGCACTTCGAAGGTGTTGATAGTAATCGGCGTGATCTCGCGGTTTTGGGGCGTGCGCGGGTGGGTGCGGGAGGGGTGACTCGGAGGGTGATGGTGGTGCCGGTGAAAGTAAAGAATTGATTAAGAAAGACGGTCCGGGTGTGATACTGCTGAGACATTTTGCGTCTCGGGATCGTCGTTTTCGGTGGCATATGAGCGTTGTGCGTCACATTGGTGACTTTTTTATACCATGCGGTCACGATTAGCGCCCGTCCAGTGTTCTGCGCGGTGGATGAATATTCGATGGAATTCATTCTTTGTGCACGAGGGGTGCGGGGAGAGGTGGTGAGTGCGCGGGACGGGCCTCCAGGGGCGCCGCACTGGCAGCGCGCGCCACCGGTGGCGGTGTCGCCGGCACGCCGTGCTAGGCTCACTTTGAAGCAGGAGGAAGCCGAAAACGGTTGTTTGTCACGCGATACCCACGCGCCAGGTGCGTGCGACCGTCACGGCACACGCCCCGGCAGATCCGAGTCGCACGACGCACACACCCGACGAGCAGTTATGAGCAGCAAGGCCAGCAAGAGAACCAGGATGAGCGCCTCCGAGCGGCGTGAACAACTGATCGCCGTGGCCCGGGCGCTGTTCGCCGAGAAGGGCTTCGAGGCCACGAGCATCGAGGAGATCGCCAACCGCGCCAAGGTCTCCAAACCCGTGGTCTACGAGCACTTCGGCGGTAAGGAGGGTCTGTACGCCGTCATCGTGGACCGCGAGCTCACTGCGATCTCCACCACGATCACGCAGGCGCTGAAGTCCTCATCCTCGGCCTCGGTGATCGTCGAGCGAGCGGCGCTGGCGCTGCTTACCTACATCGAAGAGTCCTCCGACGGCTTCCGCATCCTGTCCGCCACCAACACCCACAGCTCGGACACCTACTCCACCCTGCTGGCAGACGTTGCAATCCAGGTGTCGGGGCTGCTCGCCAAGCAATTCTCCACGCACGGGCTTGACCCGCGCACCGCACCGCTGTATGCCCAGATGCTGGTGGGCATTGTGGCTATGCCCGCGCAGTGGTGGCTGGACAACCCGGCGATGAGCAAGGAAGAAGTGGCGGCCCACATGGTCAACCTCGCTTGGAACGGTCTGCGCGCCATGACACCCAATCCTGCTTTGCGCGACCTCCCGACCACCGCGGCATAGACCGCCGGGACCCATTGACGTCGGCTGGAGCCGGTACGCCCGGGGTATGCCTACCGCCGCCGTGATCATTCAGGACGGTCCGCAACCGCTCCCGGGCGAGCTCTAGGACCCAGCGGCCCGCCCGGCCGGGCGACGTGCTAACTTGTTACATTGTCTGCCTACTGATTGGAGCTCTGGATGAGCGCATCCGCGTCCCAGGCGAGTCCCCGTCCCTCGATCCGGGAGAACATTCGCGCCTTGGCCTCGGCGCAGAAGGCGAAGGCGGGTGCCCCGCTGTACTCGCGCCTGATCAACCGGCCGGTGGGGCGGGTGTTCGCGGCAATCGCCCACCGACTGGGCATGACGCCGGACCAGGTGACGGCGATCTCCGCCTGCTGCACCTACACCGGCATCGTGCTGCTCGCGGTATGGCGCCCCTCGGTGCTCGCCTGCGTGGCCACCTCCCTGCTGCTGATGCTCGGCTACGCCCTGGACTCGGCGGACGGCCAGCTGGCGCGGCTGCGCCACGGCGGATCGAAGGCGGGGGAATGGCTGGACCACGTGGCCGACGTGATCAAGCTGTCCACCATCCATGGTGCCATCGCCATCGGGCTGTTCCGCTTCGCCGAGCTGCCGACGCCGACGCTGCTGCTGGTGCCACTGGCCTTCGGCGCGGTACAGAACATTCACTTCTTCAGCTACATCCTCACCTACCAGCTGCGCTACGCCGGCGGCACCCCGCTGGCGAAGGATGAGGGCCGCGCCGGCGTGCTGAAGTCGCTGCTGTCGGTGCCCACCGACTATGGGCTGATGTGCCTGGTGCTGGTGCTGCGCTTCGCGCCCACAGTGTTCCTGTGGGTGTATGGGCTCATGCTTATCGGCTACGCGGGCTACGTGGTCCTGGCGCTGCCCAAGTGGTACCTGGAACTGCGCCGCAGATGACATGGCGTGAGCCGTGGCGGCCCGCCCTCTCGTGCGACTAGGCTCCTCGTACTGCCTTGCCGCGCCGCATCTTCGGATGACGAAGATCGGGCTTCAGCCATGAACGAGGCCGCGGACCACCGCGGTCATGGCAGCCCGATAGCCGGCGACGCTGAAGCGGCGCTGCGCCACCTCGGCTCCCTGGCACGCCAGACGGGTGGCGAGGGCGGGGTCGGCGGCGAGCCGCCCTAGCGCATCTGCCAGTGCCCGGGGGTCGTCCGGGGGCACGAGCAGGCCGGTGACGCCGTCGTAGACGACCTCTTTCAGACCCTGCACGCCCGAGGCGACTAGTGGCCGGGCGGCGTGCATGGCCTCCACGGCCGTGTTGCCGAAGGGCTCCTGCCGCGAGGGGACGACGACGACGTCCGCCCGGTCGAGCACCGGCCAGGTCGGGTGGACGTAGCCGAGGAAGTCGACGTGCCCGGCCAGGTCCGGTGCGGTGGCACGCTCGCGCAGCTCGGCCTCGTACCACTCGTAGCCGGGGAAGATCGAGCCGGCCACCTCCAGGGAGGCGTCTACACCGCGTCCACGCAGCAGCGCGACCGCCTCCAGCAGCACGTCCACTCCCTTGCGGGGGGACAGCCTGCCCACCATGGCGATGCGTAGGGGCGCGCGGGGGTCACGTTCACGCAGCGGGGCCGGCGGTCGCGGCGGGGCCGCTACGCCGTTGTGAACCACTTGGGTGCGCCCGTCCAGCAGCGGCTGAGCCGACAGCAGTGCGCGCCGGGCCGCCTCCGAGTTGGCCACGATGCGAGTGGCGGCCAGTAGTGGTGCATTGAGCCCCGCGCGTATGAGTAGATGCTGGGTGTCCTCGGCCTCGTGCACGTGGCAGAGCACGGGAATGCCGGCTGCACGTCCCGCCAGCGGCCACCAGGGGATCGTCACCGTGTTGGCCAGCAGCAGGTCGGCGCGGCAGGCCTTGATCAGACGGCGCAGGCGCATGAGTTCGCCCGGCGCCCGTGCCGCCAGGCCTGTCAGGCCGCGCGGGGTGAGCAGGGACTTGCGCAGCACCGTGAAGGGCACGACGGCGACGCGCGCCCCCGCCCCCTCAAGCACGCCCACGAGTGGCCCGTTCGCGGGCAGCGCCACATTGACGCGGTAGCTGGCCTCGAGCAGCCCGGTGATGGTCTCCACCAGCTGCCAGTCGGAGCCGTACAGGTCGGGGGAGGGATGGGCTACCAGCACCAGGGGAGAGGTTGCACCGGGCGAGGTGGAATCACTCATGCGGGGAAGGCTCCTGTTCTGCGGCCTGAGGGGCGGCGGCGCCTCGGCCTCTCGGCTGCCAGACGACGACACAGCGCCTCGTAACGATCAGCCACCTGGTCCCAGTCATACAGTGCGGCCCGGGTGCGGGACTTCTCTCCGCGCTGTGCCTGGTTATCCGGATCCGCCTCCGCGGACGCGACCAGCGCGGCGACGTCGGCGGCCGTGGCCCAGTAGCGGCCGGCGTCCCCGAGTACCTCCCGGTTGAAGGAGACGTCGAAGGCATCCACGGCAGCCCCGGCACCGATGGCACGCAGCAGCGAGGGATTAGTGCCGCCCACGGAGTGGCCGTGGTAGTAGACGAGGGCCCCCGCGTACAGCTGGTCGAGCAGCTCCTGGTCCCACACGCCGCCTAGCAGGCGGACGCGGGAATCGGCCAGGGACTCGATGCGGGCCGTGTACTCATTGGCGTATGGGGCGCTGCCGACGACGACGAGCGGCAGCTGCGCCCCCGAGCGAACGTAACCGTCGACGATCACGTCCACGTGGTTCTCGATCTCGAAGCGGGCCACCACCAGGTGGAAGCCGTCGGCTTTCAGCCCGAGCTCGGCCAATCGGCCGGTGCTGCCGGCCACCTGCGGTGCGCCGTAGGCGATCAGCTCCGTATCCGCCTCGAACTCGTCGGCGTAATAGTCGGCGATGCCCTGGGCATCGGCGATCAGCGCGTCGGAATAGCGTACCGCCAGGGCCTCGGCCGCCCGGTAGTAGCGCCTGCCTGTGGGCCCCCACTTGCCGCGCCGCCACTCCAGGCCGTCCACATGGGTGGCCACGGGGATGCGGGCGGCGCGCAGGGCCGGCAGGAAGGGGGAGTTGGCGGCGTTGAAGACGATGGCGACGTCCGGGTGCACGCGCGGCAGCAGGTGACGTATCGACAGCGCCGTGTGGGAGAGCGTCTCCAGGGAGCGCTTCTTCAACGCGGGCAACTCCACCACCCGCATGCCGCGGTACACATGGGGCAGCGGCGTGTCCGGTTCGGGGTTGCGGGAGTAGACGAGCACTTGGTGGCCCCGGTCGGCCAGACGCCGACCCACCTCCTCAATGGCGGTCTCGAAGCCCCCGTAGCGTGCGGGCACGCCGCGGGTTCCGAGCATGGCGATGCGCAGTCGGGCGAGCCGCGCGGCGGAGGCGGTGGAACTAGCGGTCATTAGGCCTCTCTCGTTGGGTGAAGCGTTCCCGGTGGACGAGCCACAGCCCGTCGATCGCCCCGCGCACAGCGGGCACCAGGGTGGTGGTCGGGTGGGTGAGTATCTGACGGCGGCCGCCGCGCAGCAGGATTCGCCAGGACTCCTGGGGGGTGCGCCGCACCCAGCGGGCCAGTTCCTCGCGCCGCGCCCAGCGCGTGCCCAGCAGCAGCCGGTTGCGGACATTCCAGTAGTAGTACGTGGCGGAGTGGCGTTGTCCGGCCGACCGGCTGGCCGCCTCGGTTTCGGCCGCGCCGGCGTCGGCCGATTTATCGCCGGTCGTGTCGCGGCTGGGACGCTGCGTGCCACCCTCCACATGGCGGGCGACGATGCTGGTGTCGTTGAGCAGGCGGCCGCCGGCGGCCAGCACGCGCAGGGAGAAGTCGACGTCCTCCCAGTACAGGAAGTAGTCCTCCGCCATGCCACCGGTCGCCTCCCACAGCTCGGCGGACAGTGCGAAGCAGGCACCGGTCAACCATTCGGCGTGACGGTGCCCCGCGATCAGGGCGGAACGCGGGGAGCGAGTGGCGCCATCGGTCAGATCCACGCGGTAGCCGTAGAAGACGGGCCTGTCGGCGCCGTCGACGATCATGGGGGCGGCGAGCGTCATCGGGGCCGCCTCCACATGCGCCACGAGCGTGGCGAGCTGATCGGGGGCGATGGTCGCGTCTGGGTTGAGGATGACGAACGTTAGGGCGCCGGCGTCGAGTGCGGCTCGGACGCCTCGATTCACGCCGGCGCCGAAGCCCAGATTGGCGTCGGGCAGAACCGTGAGCCAGCCGTGGGCTTGGGCTTGGGCGGTCACGGCTGCTCGCTCGGCGGGCGTCGTCGCATTGTCTACGACCACAATCAGAGGTGTCCCGGCATTCGGGGAAACGCCGGCGGACAAGGGAACGAGATTGGTCTCCAGCAGCTCGTGCGATCCGTAGTTGACGACCACGATTGCCGTGGAGGAGAGGTCTGTCATGCCAGCCGTATCTTCTTAACCGGGTCCAATTGGGTGTTGTGGTCGCAACCAAGGGGGGCGGTTCAGCGAGACCGCGTACTTGGGGGCGATGATACTATGCCGGGACCATTCACGAGTGGTCCACGCAGCTCGCGGACTACTCCCGTGATTCGTTGGGAGTACCCCATGCTCACAGACCCGCTCAGCCTTGACGTGGCGGTATGCACCTACAAGCGCCCCGAACGGGTGGTCGGCCTAGTGCCGCGACTGCTCTCGCAGCTGCAGGATCTGGGTGACATTGATGCGCGGGTAGTGATCGTGGATAACGATGCCGCGGGGTCGGCCCGTGAACGTCTAGTTGGCTCCGGCGGGGTCAATCAGGACGGGCGCGTGCATGTGGTTGTGGAGTCCACGCCGGGGCTGTCAGCGGCGCGCAACCGTGCGCTGAGCGAGGCTGCTGAGCGCGATCTGCTGGTTTTCATCGACGACGACGAACTACCGGCCGACGGCTGGCTCGCCTCCCTGGTGGCGACCTACCGGAGCACTGACGCGGTCGGGGTGACGGGGCCAGTGGAATCGGTCTTTGAACAGCAGCCCGATCCGTGGGTGTCCTCCGCGCCCGTTTTCCGCAGGACACGGCGCCCTACAGGAACGCCGGTGCGCAGCGCCGCAACCAACAACCTGCTGCTGGACATGACCGTGGTGCGCCGCCTGGGACTCGAATTTGATCCGCGCTTCGCCTTCACCGGCGGGGAGGACACCTTCTTCACCCGTTCACTGACCGCCCGCGCCGGCGCGCTGGTTTGGTGCGACGCGGCTGTGGTGTCCGAGAGTGTTCCTCCCGAGCGTGCCAGCCGCCAGTGGGTGCTCACCCGGGCCCGCCGTAACGCCGAGACCTGGGCGTGGGTGCGGCTGCTGGACACTAGCGGCTGGCGGCGTGCCCGGCGGCGCCTGGAGTTTACGGCGCGCGGGACGGCATTGTGGCTGGTCGGCTCGGTTCGCGCCCAGGCGGCCCGAGGTGAGGGCGCCGACCGCCAGGCGCAGCGAGCGCAACATGAGCACCGCGCAGCGGGCGGTCGCGGCATCCTGCGGGCGACGCTGCGCGGGCCTGCGACCGCGCCTTACACACGCTGAGACGCGCGGCCCAGCCTTAATCGCGAAACCGCACCGCCGCGGGCCTTGGCTCCGCTCTGTGGTCGGTGATCAGGGCTGGACCCTGGTCTCATCCTCCACACTCAGCGTGGCGACCTTCAGCGCCTGCCCGGTTGAGGTAGCGCTTCCCGAGAGGTAGGTGTTGATACGGACGACGCCGCGGCGCTGGAGCCTAGGCTCAGCGTCAGTGGCCGTAGCGTCCCACTCGGTGGGCGCGGCAGTCTCTCCCAACCACACCTTGGCCCGCAGCGTAGTGGGCGAGGCCCCAACCACCTCGACGATGACATTCACCCGCATACCCGGGCTGAACGTGCCCTCCACCGGGATTGTGGCCAGGGTGGTTTCCTGCGAGCCCACCCGTTTCATCAGGCTAGCGGAGAGCCTCCCATTGTCCAGGACTGTTTTCACGTAGTAGCAGTCCGAAGACCCAGCGATGCCGCGTGCGGCGATCGAGAGGTAGGTCCTCCCCCCTGCTCCGTTCTCGGCGAAGGTGAAGTAGGCGTTGACACGGGTGCTTGTGGAGCTGTAGTTGCGCACGGTGGCGGAGGAGCCCGTGCCGGCCTCTGCATGGTAATTACCCCGTATCCGTCGGTTCCACTGCTGAAACGGGCCGCGGGTGCGACCGACCAGGAAGCACCCCAGCCGCCGCTGACGGCGGTTTCGAAGTGGTCGCCCCAGATGCCATCGCTCAGACGCGTGTTGCTGCCGAGGTCCGCTGTGGAGGTGTCCCAGGCAGCGTTCACCAGTGCGCCTCGGTCCACCGTCGTTCCTGCGGGGAGGCCTAGGGCGGAGGCGACCGCCGTACTGAGCGGTTTGCCCGAGCCATCGGCTGGGGAACCGTCGAGAATGCGGTAGTCGCCGCTGTAGTCGGTGATGGTGGTGGTCTCACGAACAAAGATCGGAGAGTCGCCGCGGTCGGCGCGCAGGTCGAGCGAGTGAGAGTCCTTGCCTGCAATCGTCAGGCCCTGCGCCTGCGACTCCTGCGTGAGTGTCTCGGACACGGCCCAGGAATCAGGCCGAGGCCGAAGTTGGTCAGATACAGGTCGGAACCCGTGCCGGAATCAATGGTATCAGGCCTGACGAACACGTTGTAGTCGGACTCGGCGAGCTGCTCGTTGGTGCCCGCGAATCTGCCCTCAGTCTCGCCCTCGCGTCGCAGGTTCCGGGAGGCCTCGACCAGGATCATGTTCGTGTAGCGGTGGTTCTTGTTGGCGCCGGCATCGGTGAAGGCGGTTCTCGGCTTTGAGGCGATGACATTGTTGATCAGCTCGTTGTCCAGGGAGTCCCACGGCATCGGGTTGCTGGTGTCTCCGCCGTTGTACTGTCCCGCACTCCACTTCTCGGTGTAGGCGGCAGGGCAGGTTTCCCACTCGGTCGACAGGTTGCACGCGTCGACGCGTCCGTCCTCGCGTACATAGATCGGGTCTATGGTGCCGACGACCGTGTTGTTCCAGACCTTGTCGCGTGCACTACCGGACAGCTGAATGCCGGTTTTGGACCCCTGAATCAGGTTCGAGACGATGACATTGTCCTGCCCCACCTCGTCCAGGATTGCGATGCGGTCGATGTTGATGAATGAGTTCCCCACGACCACCGAATTGATCACGCCTTCGTCCAACCATAGGGCGTTGAATGCGGTAGGGCGGGCCTTGTTCATGCTGAGGTCGGAGGCGTCGAGGTGCTCGTCCGAATCGTCCTGCACCGCTTGTGAGCGGTCGAAGGTGTTGGCTTCGAGGCGTGCGCCCTTAGTGTGAGTGATCTTTAGGTCGGCCACTGTGCAGTACGCCCCGCAAGCGGCGGTTATGAAACTCTTGTTGCCATTTCCGGCGAAAGTGTTTCCGTACATGAAAAGACGATGGGCGCGATTCGCTCCGGCGCCGTTGGCACCGTTCCCGGTGAAAACCGAATTCGTCACCGTGACGTCATTGGCGTCGGACACGTGAAGCGCAGGTCCCGCCTGGGATCCCGAGAACGTGACCCGGTCGATGCGTGAGTTGTCTGATGCATTGAAGACCATGGTTGCGTTGGCGCTGGTGCCCCAGACCGGATCGACGTAGCTCCACGACTGGATCGGCGCGTAGTTGCTGATCGTCAGGCCTATCACCGCTGCGCCGTCGCCGGTCATGGTGAGAGCTCGGCCGTGCTGGATGATCTCGACAGTATTGTCGCCGGGGTCGCAGCCCAGAATGTATTGGGCGCCTGTGTGTGGCCCCTGCGCCCAGGATGATTCGCTGTCAGAGTTCGCCAACCGCGACGCGATGGCCGGATTCTCCTCAGCGGCCAAGTCCCTGACGTAGAAGGTCATCGTGCCCGGCTTGACTTCGGCGGGGTCGTCCACCTGGGTCAACTCTTCGGCTGTTCCGTCGGCTCCAACGAAGAACACGGCCTCCGGGAAACGCGACATATCGCCTTCGACCTTCTTGGGATTAGTGGATGCATCCTGGTTGAACCGTACGAAATCGGTGCGCTTGCTGGTCCAGAGGCCGTTCTGAGCGGTGAAATCGGCTCGGGTCAGCGCCTCGGTGCCGGTAAGAACAGGCTCGGTTCCATTCTTGGCCTTGAGTGTGACTCCTTTGAGAACTAGTTCTCCCTCGCGATAGGTGCCGTCGTCCACCTCTACGGTGTCGCCCGGATTAGCTTTCTTCAGTGCCTCCCCGATGGTTTGGAAGGGATGTGAAGCTGTGCCGTCCGCGTTTTCAGCGTTCGCCGAGGCGCTGACGTGGATTGTGTCCGTAGCCGCCGCTGCGGCGCGCGTGGCCGGGGTGGTGCAAAGAGTGATTGCGGCGAGGGTGAACAGCACGGTAAGGGCGAGGGTGATGCGTTCCATGACGTAACTCCAGCTCAGGGGCGTGTGAGCAGCGTAACACAGGGTCTGCTGCTGTGGTGATCGTCGTGTGATCGCATGTGCGGTTGTCTACGTCATGAACAGTGACCTACTCGGGCGTCGCCGGTGTCGCGGGTGGAGTGGCTGTGTTCGGGACGGCGCCCTCGTCGTCGCTGTTTACGCGGGTGCGAAGCAGTAGGAACGAGACTGCAAGGCCGATCAGGCTCCGATGATGCCGCCGAATGCTCCGTAGCGTGCCTTTGAGGGGCCGGACGGCGCAGAGGGAAGCGAGGCGGCGTCTACGTCCGTTAAAGACAGGCCCGTCTCGTCCTGGGGAGTTATTGACAACTCAGATACCATCCGACGCAGCGCGGCGACCTCGGCCTCGGCGATCACCTGCGCGGTCTCGGCGGACGATGCGGTGGCCGAGACGGTAATGATCAGGCTGTTGGTCGAGCTTGTCACCGTGACCGCGCGCTTCACCTCGGACTGGTCGATCCCAGTGGTCTGCGCGACCTCCGACAGCACCGAGTCGGATGTGCTGAGCTGGACAATCGTGGGCATCACCGTGTTGATGATGTTCGTTGCGGAGGATACGCTGCGACCCCCGTCGCTGGTGTCGGCGGCAACGAGAGCGCTGGCCGTGGAGGTGTAGACCGGGCCGCTTAGCGTGGCGAATACGACTCCCACGATGACGCCGAGAACGACATGCGCCAGCCACAGTGGCGCCGACTTCAGCAGGCCGCCGATTCGGTCGGCCTCGTCTTGGCTCATGGGTGCCCCCTTGTCGTGCCAAACCCCGCACGAGCCACCACGCGAGCTCGGCGGGTCTCCAAGGCGTTGTGTCAGGACACCAGGTTAACCGTGCATCCGGGCTGTGTGGGCGGGATCCACGGTGATTCCTATCGCGACAGCTGTTTAGGCGAGTGAGAATGGTGCCTGATGTGAGGCCACCACGGGCACGGACTCGATCAGGCCCAGCCCGGGGAAGAGCACCTCAACGTCGCCGTTGCCTGTGACCCCGTCGAAGACGGCGAAGGCAGCATTCAGCGACGCGTCCGTGGTGGTGCTGATCACCGCGGGCTGCTCGCTCAGCGGGCGCAGGCCGAGTCCGCGACTGAGCGACAGTAGGCGGATCTTCCCAGGTGTGTAGCCCGTGGAGGCCGTTTTGAAGGCGCCGGTGCGGGTCAGCAGGTCGGCGCCGGCCGAGTTCGTCGCCACGCGTAGCACCGTCTTGCCGTTCATGACAGCTGCGGGTCCGACGATCAACTCCGCCGCAGCGGCGTGTGCTGACGGTCCTGTGCAATGGAGGCCGAGAACCATTGCTGTGCCGCCGACGACGATCAGGCCGAAGCGGCGTCTGCTCAGTGAGAGTGGCATGCTTCGTGTACTCGGGGCGAGGCGTCGGGCGGTCGCTGGTGAAGCATTCATGAAACTGCCATCCCATCGATTTTTGCACACATGGCGCCGATTGCGCCGTGGCTAATGCAGGTATCCAGTGCTTGTTGGCTATTGCAGATGTGGCCGATGAGGGGTACGCCGTATCCAGTGGCGGTCTGCCATGCCGACTCGCTGGCCTGCCATGGCACGCCGAGCAGGTCCCAGTGAGGCGCCCAGGTGGCGGCCTCACCGCTGATGATGTGCTCCTCGTACACGTAGCCCCACGTGCGGAAACCTGCTTTGCGCCAGATGTCGGCTAGCCAGGTCGCATCACCGGAGAACTTGAGAATGGTGCGTTCAGGGTCCAGCCATGGCAGGTAGGTTTGATGAGCCGCGCCACTGTGCTTGGGGTCGATGAAGAGGACACGGTCGTCGCCATAGGCGGCCTGCAGGTCGTCGAGGCGGATGAACGGCTCGCCCATGGTGGTATATCGGCGTACTTCGGCCCAAGCCATCTGGGATACGCGGGTACTGGGTGCGCTGGGGTCGACCGCCTGCAGATTCTTGTTGTGGACCCCCACCGGAACGCCGTCGGAAGTGAGGTTAAAGCTGAACTCCAGGGCCGGAACGTTCCTGGAAGCGGACTCGCTGTAGGCGCGCAGGCTCATCTCGGGCCAGTCCGCCGATCCGCCGCGATGTGCGATCATCCAGCCGTCCGTACGCGAGAGCAATGAATCGACGTTGAAGCTCGTCGGTTCGTTCAGAGCGGTCTGAGTACTGGAGATCGTTCGCTCATCGGCACCGCGCACGGACACGCTTACGGTCGTAGCCGAGGTCTGCGCAGGCTGTAGCCCGACCGCCGCCCACACGGTGGTGGCCTGGGTCTGTGTCTCGGTGATATTGCCGCCCGAGGGACTCGTGAGTAATACACGTAGAGATGACCATGCGGATGTGGTGCTGGCCTGGCCGGCGTAGACAACCTGCGCATCGGCTACCGTGAAAGCGTTGAGTGTCGAATACTTGGTTGCATGCTGCTGGGTGATTAGCAGCCCTGGAGCAGGGGTGGTGGGCTTGTCGGCAGTCCAGCCGGTCACGGTGGGAACCGACTCTGGGGCGACTCCGGAGACAGCGAGCAGAAGTCCACGTTGACGGGAGGTGTTGGTGGATGTCCCGCCCCACCACTGGGAAATGGTTACATCGCCGGGCTGAGAGGCCCGAGTCCAGGCGATGAAGCCGGATCGGCCCAGACTGCTCGTTCCGTCGGAGTAGGAGTACTCCCAGCCTGTCGGGACGCCGTTTGTGCCGACGGATCCGAACTGTGAGCTTGTGATCAGTACCAGCAATTGTCCCGGCTGGGTCGAGACAGTGAGCGGGACGCCGGAACCTGCCTGGGCTTCGGCGTGTGCCATATCTCGAACTTCGATCACCGGGTCCTCCTGTCGCATCCTGAGCGGCTTGTATGTGCTATGCAATCGCGTGGCCGATTGCGGACCCGCGCTAGTGGATGACTAAGGAACGTAGACAATCGTGTTGTTAAAGTGCAATGGTAGGTTGCGAGGTTGAGACGCAGGAGAAGCGGCGGCGAGAGTATGAGAAACTATGCCGGCGCCCGGCCGCACGATCGGCCGTCGGCGCTCTTCCGCCCTGGTGTAGAGGCAGCACGCAGGCCTTTGGAGCCTTGAGAGCCGGGTTCGAATCCTGGGGGCGGAACCGAGCTGACGCGACGCTACATAGCCATGTCGGCGGCATAGGCGGCATAGACGGTATGTGGATCGGGTTGGGGCCTGGTGACAGGCGACGTAGGATGGCCCCGCTGGGCCGCCAGCGGCCTTGAGCCCCACCTTGAGATCCACTGAGAAGAGGACCCGTGGTTTCCACCTCCCCCGCCGCCGTCATCGTTATGGCCGCCGGCAAGGGCACTCGCATGCGCTCGTCCCTGCCAAGGTGCTGCACCGAATTGGTGGGCGCAGCCTGCTGGAGCATGCCGTCGTCGCCGCCCGCGGCTCGCGCCCGAACATCTGGTGGTCGTGGTGCGTCACCAACGTGATGCGGTAGTGGCTGCGCTCGCCGAGTTCGCCCCGGACGCCCTGCCTGCCGATCAGGATGAGATTCCCGGCACCGGCCGCGCGGTGGCCTGCGGGCTGGCGGCCCTGCCTGAGGATCTGACCGGGCCGGTGGTGGTCACCAGCGGCGACGTCCCGCTCCTGGACGCCGACACCTTGCAGGCGCTCGTGCGCCAGCACGCAGGGCATGACGATGCCGTAACCGTGCTCACCACCGTGTTGGACGACCCCACCGGCTATGGGCGCATACTGCGCGACGACGACGGCGCCGTAACCGGAATCGTCGAGCAGCGCGACGCCACCCCGGCCCAGCTCGCCATCAACGAGGTCAATGCCGGTGTGTACGTCTTCGATGCCGCTCACCTGCGTCGAGCTCTGGCCACCTTGGGGACCGACAATGACCAGGGCGAGGTCTACCTCACCGACGTCGTCGCCCATGCGCACCGCGAGGGCCGCGCTACCTCGGCCCTGGCTGTCACCGACCACTGGCTCGTCGAGGGCTGCAACGACCGCGCCCAGCTCGCCTCTCTCGGCGCCGAGCTCAACCGGCGCGTGCTCTCGCACTGGATGGAACAGGGCGTCGGCGTGGTCGACCCGGCCGGCACCTGGGGTGGACGTCACCGTCGAACTCGCCCGCGACGTCCGCCTGGAACCCGGTGTCCTGCTGTGCGGGACCACCCGCATCGGTGAGGGCGTCGTCGTCGGCCCCTACTCAGTGCTGACGGACGTGGACATCCCGGCGGGAGCCGTCGTCGCCCCCTTCAGTCTGCTCGACGGCGACGCCGTCACCGGGCAGTGACGCGAAACGGCTTATCCTCGCACAGAATATCGGTACCGCACCGGCCACGAGAGAGGAACCACGTCATGACCGGCATCATCACCAAGGGCGAGAAGCGGCTCGTCATCGTCTCGGGCAGGGCTCACCCGCAGCTCGCCCAGGACGTGGCCGCAGAGCTCGGCACGGAGGTGCTGTCCTCCACGGCCTACGACTTCGCCAACGGTGAGACCTACGTGCGTTTCAACGAGTCCGTGCGCGGCTGCGACGTGTTCGTCATGCAGTCCCACGGCGATCGGGTCAACGACTGGCTCATGGAGCAGCTGATTATGGTGGATGCACTCAAGCGTGCCTCCGCCAAGCGCATCACCGTGGTCGCCCCCTTCTACCCCTACGCCCGGCAGGACAAGAAGCACCTGGGGCGGGAGCCCATCTCCGGGCGCCTGGTCGCCGACCTGTACAAGACCGCCGGCGCCGACCGCATTATGAGCGTAGACCTGCACTCCAGCCAGGAGCAGGGCTTCTTCGACGGCCCCTGGGACCACCTGTGGGCCCAGCCCGTGCTGGTCGACTACATCCGCCGTCGCATCGATGTAGCCAACGCCGCCGTAGTCTCCCCGGACGCTGGACGTATCCGCGTGGCCGAGCGCTGGGCCAACGCCATGGGCGGGGTGCCACTCGCCTTTGTCCACAAGACCCGCGACATCACCCGGCCCAACGAATCCGTGGCCAACCGCGTGGTCGGTGAGGTGGAGGGCCGCTCCTGCGTGCTGGTGGATGACATGATCGACACCGGTGGCACCATCGCCAAGGCGGTGCAGGTGCTGCTGGCTTCCGGCGCCAAGGACGTCATCGTCGCCGCCACCCATGGGGTGCTCTCCGGCCCCGCCGTCGAGCGCCTGTCCACCTGCGGGGCCCGCGAGGTCGTCGTCACCGACACCCTCCCCATCAACATGGGCAAGCGCTTCGACGCCCTGACCGTGTTGCCGATCGCGCCGCTGCTGGCGCGCGCCATCAAGGCCGTCTTCGACGACGGCTCGGTGACCAGCCTGTTCGAGTCCTGAACGCGGCCGACCGACGGGAGTCGGCGCGTCTTAGCGCCCTTAGTGCGAGAAACTCAGCCGACGGACCGGGGTGCCCCCAGCCAGCGCTGTTCCCAGTGACACCGCAGACAGGTCGCGTTCCTCTAGGCCCGCCAGCACCTCGGACAGCAGCGTCTCCTTATCGACCCGCTCACAGCCGTCTCCGTCGCCAGGTCGGTGGCGTCAGCAGCGCCGTCGTGGGCAAGCAGGATCGCCCCGGGGACGGCGTCGCCCATGGCTCGCGCGACGCGCTGCTCGTGAGAGACATCCTTCCAGTCCCAAGTCGTGCCGGACCACAGAACAGTCGTCAGCCCCGCCGCCGCCGCGGCCAGACGGCTGCGCGGGGACTGCGCGCCGTGGGGTGGCCGGAACCAGCGCACGGGTACTCCGGCGATGTCCTCGAGCTCCGCGCGCGCGTCCCGCAGCCACGGCGTGAGTTCCCGGCGGCGGAGCGTCGTTACCCGGCGGTGGTCCATGCCGTGCAGCGCGATCTCGTGGCCGGCCCGCACAAGTTCCTGAACCAGGCCGGGGCTGCGTCGCGCCCGCGTCAGCAGCATGAAGAAGGTGGCATGGGCGTCGTGAGCGGCCAGTACCGCGGCCAGCGGCTCGGTGCTGCCCGGCAGGGGGCCGTCGTCGAAGGTCAGAATCACCTGCGGGGTGCGGGTGCGCACGCTCATCACCGAGCCGAGCGCGGGGCCGAGGAGGGCGTCCGCAGGCCGCCTGAGCATTGATTTCATGGTCATCGTGTGTCCTCCTCGCGGTGGAAGGAACCTGGGGCAAGGGAGCGGGGCGCCCGCACCAGTCGGCTCAGCGGTCGCACAGTACGCGCGTACTCATTCCAGGACAGTCCCAGACCGGCTAATGCCATGCCGGCCCCACGGGCCGCCAGACGCCAGCCCCTAGCATCCGTGCGCAGATCGCGGGTCACCGCTCCCCAGCCGGCCCGGGCCAGGCCGACGACGACCCTGCCCGCTCCGCCTGCCAGCACACGCGCTCGCGTCAGCGGACCAGCGCCGAAATGCAGGTCGAGCAGGCCGGCGGTATTGCCGTGGCTGAGCTGGCGAGCGAGAACCCAACGGCGGGTAACGCGATCGGGCGCTACCTGGTCGACGACGACCGCATCGCGGGCGAAGACAATGCGCCCACCCCGCGCCACCAGGGTGCGAGTCAACAGCGTGTCCTCCCCGCCGGACAGCCCCAGGGCCGTGCTGAAGCGGAGATCGCCGAGCTGGCGCAGATCGAGCAAGAGGTTTCCACAGGCGGCCGCCGGGCGCTCAGCGCCGTCGGCGAAGCGACGCCGTTCGAAGAATCCCCCGGCACGGATCCACGGGGAGGGGCGAGTCCGATAACGTGTGTCGACCCATCCGGCGACGGCGGCGGCGCCCGTCTCCCGCCACCGCTCCAACATGCGCTCCAGCCACCCCGGGGCGGGAGTGCCGTCGTCGTCGATGAACAGCAGCAGATCACCTCCCGAGGCTGATACCTCGTCCAGGGCGCGGTTGCGGCCCGCGGAGATGCCCGGCACCGGCTCGATGACGCAGCGGACCGCGGGCAGCCCCAGCGCCTCGATGGCCTCTTTGCCCGAAGCGGCCGGATCGTTGTCCACCACAAGTACGTCAACTTCGCACCACGGCGGAGCGGCAGCGGTCTGGTCGTGGATCAGCCGCACCGTTTCGCGCACCTGCTTCGGGCGGTGGAAGGTGAGGATCGCGACCGTAGCGTGCACGCTGGATTCCGTCATCGCCAGGGGTGCCTATGCAGTGCGGGGAGAAGGCGGGCAAGGTACATACTCAACTCCTTGGGCGACTCGGGCCGGGGCGCACGTTCACACGGTACATGCACCCGTATTCCTATACCGTTTAGCCCGTGAAGATGATTCGTTACTCCGGAGCGCTGATTCTGCCCCTCCTGCTGGCAGCCGCCTGCTCCAACTCCACTGACACCACATCGGCGGATGCGTCGGCCGCATCCACCGCCGCGCCGACGCAGTCCACAGCAAGGCCAGCCGCGGTTCCCACCGGCGCCGTAATCCCGTCGCCGGCCCCGGATGATCAGGAGCAGGCGCTCGCCGAGGGCGACCTGAGTGCCGACTGGCTCGACCCGGTTGAGTTGACGCAGCCGGTTGCGCTCGAGGACTCCGCCACCGTGGCCATCGGCGAGCTGAGCAGTCGGCATCTCGACGCCGCACTTCCCGACGAGGTCTCCGGCGACGGCATCATCATCCCCGTTACGGTGGCGAACACCGGCGCCGAGGAGCTGTCACTCACCGGGCTCGTGGTCACGGTGGCGGCGGGTGAGGAGGATGTCCCCGCGTCACAGATGCTCTCGGCCTCGGACCAGATCCCGGCATCCCTTGCCCCGGGGCAGGCCGTGACTATCGACATGGCCTTCGTGGTTCCGCAGGAACTACGCGGAGAAATCAGTATCGTGGTCGACCTGGGGGCGCAGAGCCGGGCGGCGGTGTTCCAGGGCGCCGCACCCACCTCCTAAAATCACGGTTTGGAGTCGAGAATATCTCGACGTATCGGTTGGGGCGCAGTCGGACGAGGTCGTGTTACGAAATGGTTCCGTACGGCGTTTCATATGCCCATACTTCATCTTCGACGGGACCCGGCGGGATGCCTTGCCGAGACTTGCCAGCCCGTCTCTCCCCACCCAACTCTGGAGGTTGTGTGAAACACGTCGGTCTGCTTCGCCGTGCCTTGGCGCTGCTAGTCACATCTTCGCTAGTGGTCTTGCCGGTAATGGCCTCAACGTCGGCTCAGGCCGCGGAGGGTGATGCGGCGGAAGTGCTGTCGGACACCGTCTCTGCCGATGCGCTCCCGACCCCGCAGGTCGTCAACGGGGTCGTACGCGATCAGGTTGTCGTCGGCAACACCGTGTACGTCGTAGGCGAGTTCACCACCGTCCAACCGGCGGGCTCCGACTCCACAGTCACCCGGGCGAACGCTCTCGCCTATGACATCACCACCGGGGATCTGCTCGACTGGGCTCCGCAGACCAACGGAGCGATTCAATCGATCGCGGCTATGCCCGACGGCTCCCGCCTCTTCATCGGCGGGGCCTTCTCTCAGGTGAATGGTGAGACCGTGTGGAGGGTCGCGGCGATAGATCCCGTCACGGCCGAGCGCAAGCCCCTCACGGCGGCGGCGAACGCCAAGGTGTTCGCCGTGGAGGTGTCATCCGACGGCTCGACGCTGTACATCGGCGGGGCCTTTACCCAGGTGAACAACCAGGAGCGGCTGCGCTTCGCCGCCGTGGATCTGACGACCAAGAAGCTTCTGGACCTTAAGGCGGACATCCCCGACTTCAGCGTGCGTACGATCGCCGCTGAGCCGAACGGCACCGGAGTGGCCATCGGAGGCTCGTTCACCTCGGTCAACGGCTCCACCAGCCCCGGTTACGGCATGGCCATCCTGGAGCAGGACGGCAGTGTGCGCCAGAACAACCTCACCTCCGTGGTCAAGTCCGGCAATACCTAT
Source organism: Actinomyces ruminis (assembly GCF_002154335.2). Lineage (GTDB taxonomy): Bacteria > Actinomycetota > Actinomycetes > Actinomycetales > Actinomycetaceae > Actinomyces > Actinomyces ruminis. Next base: position 51,917 of record NZ_MTPX02000009.1, on the reverse strand, counting down.
GGCGGCATCATGGATCTGAAGGCGGACGAGCAGGGGCTGTACGGCGCCGCCTACACCCAGAACCGTTCACACGGGAACTTGGAGGGCGTGTTCCGCGCCGACTGGACAACCGGAGATGTGGCGTACATCGCCGACTGCCATGGAGACTCATACAGCGTGTTCCCCAGCGGTGACGTCGTCTATGCGGCGAACCACGCGCATGACTGCTCAAATATTGGCGGTTTCCCCGACAACACCAAGAACTACCATTACGCGCTTGCCTATGCCAACCATGCGACGGGCGTCGTCGGTACCAACACGGCCTCCGGCTACTACAACTTCGCCGGACAGCCGGCCACCACGAACCTCAACTGGTACCCCGACTTCACCCCCGGCACCTACACGGGGCTCGGGCAGGCAACATGGTCGGTTGACGGGAACAATGACTACATTGTCTACGGAGGTGAGTTCACCGCCGTTAACGGGGAGTCCCAGCAAGGACTGACCCGCTTTGCGCGACGTGACCTCGCTCCCAATGAGCAGGGACCCGTGAACAAGGGCGGCAGCTACAAGCTGTCGGCGAGCAGCCCGGCTGCCGGCATGGTCAGTCTCAGCTTCTCCGCCAACTGGGACCGCGATGACAAGACACTCTCCTACGCCGTCTACCGCGACAGCCTGGACAGCGAGCCGATCTCCGTGCAGGACGTGACGGCGGGCTTCTGGGAGCTGCCTACGCTGGCCGCGGCCGATACCGTCGACCCGGGATCAACCCACCAGTATGTTGTTGTGGTCACTGACCCTTGGGGGGCGTCGACCCGTTCCGACTGGGTCACCGTCACCGCCGGTGAGGGGCAGGGAATGGCCGACTACGGCAAACAAGTGATCGGTGACGGAGCGGTCAACTACTGGCCGCTTGACGACGCCTCAGGGGCTAACACGGCCGCTGACGTCTTGGGCGGCAAGAATATGACTTACCGCGGATCCAGCTATACCACTGGAGCGCAGAGCTTCCTCACCCAGGGAGCATCGGTCACTTTCTCGCCCAGCAGCGGCAACGGGAACTGGTGGAACTGGTGGAACCGGAACCGGGGGCAGAGTTCGTCCTGGGCGGCGCAGACCTCCGCATCGACAGCCCCGGCTGCATTCACCGTCGAGGCCTGGTTCCGCACTAGTAGCACTAGTGGCGGGGAGATCGTCGGATTCTCCTCCCGCAGCGACGCCGAGAGCGGCAACAAGGATCGCATGCTCTACCTGAGCAACAACGGGACCGTCACCTACATGCTGTACCCGGGCTCCACCAAGGTGATCTCCTCCGCGGCGGGATATAACGACAATGCCTGGCACCACGTCGTCGCCACCACTGATCCAACGACTGGCTCCGTACTTTATCTAGATGGCGAGGCTGTGGCATCGGATGCTGCGATGACCTCGGGCCAGTCCTACACCGGGTACTGGCGTATTGGTGGCGACACCAACTCGGGGCTGCCCAATGCGGGCTCGAGCGGTTACTTGGCCGGGTCGATCGATGAGGTCGCCGTTTACGGGAAGGCACTGAGCGCCCAGCAGGTGGCCGCCCACCACACCCTCGGGACGACCGGTGAGCTGCCGAACCAGGATCCCGCAGAGCAGACCGATCCCGACGGCGGGCAGGACGCAGCGGGCGCGTTGGCGGATGGCGTGCTCATCTCCGACTCGTTCACGCGTGAGACCGGCAGGGGCTGGGGCACCACGGATTCCGGGGCCGTCTGGACTGCCAACTACGGTGTGAGCCGTATGTCGGTGGACGGATCAGCCGGCCTGATGACAATGACCGGTGCGGGCACGGCGAACTCGGTATCATCGCCGGTCGTTGATTCGACATCCACCGACTCCACTGTTGATATCGTTCTCGACCAGATGCCCACCGGGGCTGCGGCTTATGTGACCTATGTGGCCCGCGCCAACTCCGCCGGACGCTACCAGGTGCAATTCGACATCGCTCCAACGGGCGGCGTGCTGATGACGCTCTCCAAGAAGATCGGTGCGACACAGACCACGCTCGGCACCGCTCGTGTCACAGGAACCTACAGTGCAGGTCAGGCCCTTCATGTGCGGTTCGTTGCGGACGGGGCAGAATCCACGGATCTGCGGACCAAGGCCTGGATCGGTGAGGTCGAGGAGCCCCAGGACTGGGGAATCGAGGTCACCGACGAGGACGCTGCGCTGGCTGACCCAGGGTCGGTTGGAATCATCACTTTCACCTCGGGGAAGGCTGACTCATCCGAGCTCACGCTGCGCGTGGACAACCTGCTGGTAAAGAAGGTCGCATAGTCGTCCGCTCAGTTCCGGCCACGGGCCCTGTATTCGGCCACATGCTCTAACATGCGTGCATGGTACGGGGCCCGTGATCTGTACGGGCGTCGGTCGCTGGCGGTGCCTGGAGTGCCCGAGTTACCGGACCTGCGTGGATGTTCGGTACTGAGCCGTCTGCTCGGCTACTGACGGCAGGCAAACCGCGGCGGCGATAGCCAACTCCATATAAGGGACGATGGTGCTGAGCGGCCCGAACAGGCAGTTCCAAACCACCACGATGACAGTGAAGACCACCCAGCCTCGGGAGCGCACCGTGGCCAGCGTGCGGCCCAACGCCGCGAAGGACAACGCGATGACGAGCAGTCCGAGGGTGAGTCCGGGCAATGAGAGCGCCGCCCAAAGGTCGCCCAGCCCGGAGTGCAGCTCGAACTGTCCGCCTCCCAGCATGTAGTGCAGGACGTAATTGTTGTCCGGGGTGTGGCCGAGCGCTTGCATGCCATCCATGGCCACACGGGTGTCGCTGTAGCGAGGTGCTACTCCGGCGCCATAGCCCCAGGGGCGGTGCTGGAACAGCGCAAGCGTGGCGCCCATCTCCGGGCGTGCAGCGGTGAGGATGTTTGAGCTGGCCGACTGAGCCGCAGTACGCGCCTGCGCGGCATCTCCAAGGTAACCAGACGATGAGGCGGCCATTACGACACCAACAGCGAGCAAACCCAATGCGACCAGAAGGGACGTCTGTGCCCTGAAGGCGGTTCTCGGCGCCGGCCGTATGCCTGCTCCTGAGGCAATTGCCTGACAGATGACAATTGCGGCCGTGACCAGGAGGAAGCCGATAGCAGATCGGGCATCATTGAGTAGATATATCCCGGCCAGTACCACAGCTGCGAGCACCTCGGCCGTGCGGCTTCTCCGATGCGCCAGTGCCAGCAGGAGCACACTGGTCGGCAGGCCGTAGGCGAACTTCCAGGGGTTGTCGAGTGAGAGTGCACGTATAGAAGCGTCGATGAGCAGGCCGGTGGTGAAGCAGGCTGCGGCGAGATCCAGACCCAGGTGTTGCGTCGCCCAGATGATGACAGCGGCTCCAGAGGGGATCGCGGCTGCTGCGAGCAGCACGGACATGGCGCTACTCGGAACGATGGTGAACTCGCCTGCGGCCGCCAGAGACAGGACCAGCCCCGCGGCAATCGCCGTCAGCGAGCACAGCATGAGTAGGCCGATCACCCGCGAATGCCGTGATGCCCTCCAGGTCAGTGGCAGAAGCGCTATCGCGACGACGTCGCCCGGGTTGATGCCGAACGCCAGGCTCGTTCGCCAGGACACGGCGGCCACCACGGCGGCTGCGAGCACCTTCCTCCAAGTGGGATTCAGAGCGGCTTGCATCTTGCGGAAATCGTCGAGCGCCGGGGGCGCGGCGGGCGTATCGCTGTCACAAGATCAGAAGCGTAGACCGCAGAACGATCATTCGTGTCCCGCTTGCTCAGCAGCGGTCTCATTCGTGGTTCGCCGAACCTCTTCGAGGCGAAGTGCCGCCAGGAGCCCCGACCAGGCTCCCGCGATCAGGCCAATGGCCCCGCTGCGCGACTTGGAGGGGGAGACGAGTTGCGCCACAGGAGACGGGTCGACCTCCGACAGGGAGAGGAACCCGTTGGCGGAGTCCATGGTGAAGCCGACTGACGAGGTGCGTTCGGCCAGCGCAGCAGTCGCGGCTTCGGCGAGATCCTGGGCCTGCTCCGGCGAGGAACTCGTCGCCCGTACAACGACCAGCAGGGTGTCGGTCGGGTTGGAGACGGTGATGTGCGCTGCGACCTCCTCAGCAGGGATACCAGTTTCCGCGGCAACAGAATCGAGCATTGAGCTTGAGGTGCTGATCTCGGCCAGGTGGGTGCGACGGTGCCGATAATGGAAGCGGTGCTCGTGATGTCGCTATGTCCATCAGGAGAAGACACGGTCAGGACGTTGGTGGCCGTAGAGCGGTAGACGGGAGCAGTCACAGTCGCGCTCAGCACTCCGAGCACGGCCGCTGCCACGGACAAGATACAGATCAGGCGCCAGTGCCTGCCTACTGCACGGATGATGTGGTCTGGGGTCACCGGCATGCCTTCGGTCGGCGCAGGATCCTGCTGCCGGATGCGGCAGCGATGACGGACTTGTTCATTCGCCTGGCACATTACCGGTCGCGGCCATTGAGTCGTAGCGATCCCCGGATGTGTGTGTAACATCACTGACGGTCTGGTCGGTGTTTGAGTTCTCATGTGTTGGCCGCAACGCCATTGTCCTGCCTCTTCGGGGTAGCCTGGTACCGGCCCTCCAGCGATAACGGTTTGCGCTTGCGGCCCCTAGCTCTTTACCGACTGTGAAGGAACCGATGCGCATCCTGATCCTCTGGGCCTCGCTCGACCAGCCCAACCTGGGTGTCAGGGCTCTCGCCGTCGGAACCCGGGCGGTCGCCGCACAGGTGTACCCGGACGCGGAGATCCAGATCCAGGGTACTGTCGCGGTGACGCCCCCATGTCCCTGTTCACCAGCCGTAGAGGGCTGTTGAAGGAACGCGTGACTGGCGCGCACGGCCTGTTCGACTGGCTCGCATCCTTCGACCTGGTGCTGGACACCCGCTCCGGGGACTCCTTCGCCGACATCTATGGGCTGGACCGGATGCGCGACATGTCCCGCTTCCCTGAACTCCTGCACCATCTGGGTGTCCCCCTGGTGCTCACCCCCCAGACCATCGGCCCTTTCAACACTCGGCGCGGCACCCGCCTGGCCCGCCGCGCCCTGCAGCATGCGCGGCTGGTGGCCAGCCGGGACGCCAGCTCGGCCGCCTGCGCGGCGCAGCTGGGACGGCCCGTGGACGTGGAGTCCACCGACGTGGTCTTCGCCATCGATCACTCACCGGTGCCCAAGACTCGCGACGTGATTCTCAACGTCTCCGGTCTGCTGTGGGACGGCAACCCCCACGTTGACGCCGCCCGCTACCGCTACGACGTGCTTGAGGTCGCTCGACGCCTGCAGGCGGAGGGCCGCACCATCACCCTGCTGGCGCACGTCGTCGGTCCCGATGACTCGGCGGGAGACAACGACCGCTACCCGCTGGCAGACCTGCAACGCGAGCTCGGGGACGTGGAAGTGATCGTGCCCAGGGGAGCGGATGCGCTGGGCCAGGTGCGTGAGGCGGTCGGCTCGGCCCGAGTGGTGCTGGGCTCGCGCATGCACGCCTGCCTCAACGCCCTGTCCATGGGTACCCCCGCCATCCCGCTGGCCTACTCGCGCAAGTTCGCGCCACTGCTAGCAGGACTCGGCTGGGACCACGTCGTCGACCTGCATGGCGACGACGTCGTGAGCCGCGCTCTGGAGGCGGTTGCATCCCCCCGGTTGCAGGAGGATGTGGTCGAGGTGCGGCGCCGCGCCGACCAGGACCTCGCCCGCTTCTGCGATGCTTTGGGAGAGTTGCTGTGAGTGGTGCCGAGGCGGAACGTACAGACTCCTCGTCGCCGCCCCACCCGCGACTGCAAGGCGTGGAGGGAAGCGGCCTCGGCAAACGCGCCGCCAAGGCGGCTGGGCAGACGGTATGGACCCAGGGCCTGCGCATTCTGCTCCAGCTCGGCAACGTCGTGGTGCTTGCGCGCCTGCTCGACGACCGCGCCTACGGCGTGGTCGGCATGGTTACCGCTGTGGTCGGAGTGGCCACCATCTTCCAGGACTTCGGCCTGTCCACCGCCGCAATCCAGGGACGCACGCTGAGCCACGGACAGCGCTCGAACCTGTGGTGGTTGAACACCATCGCAGGTCTGGTGCTGACTGGTATCGGTGCGGCCATTTCCCCGCTGCTGGCGACTTTCTACCACGAGCCCGCCGTCGCCGGGGTATGCGCTGCTATAGCCCCCACCTTCCTTATGGCAGGCATGGTCAACCAGTACCGGGCGGACCTGAACCGCCGACTACTGGTGGGACGGGTGCTGACTGTTGATCTGATCGCCGCGGCCCTGGCCCTCGCGTTGGGAGCTCTCACCGCAGCCTGGGGCTGGAGCTACTGGGCGCTAGTGGTGCAGCGAATCGTCACGGCACTCGTCCCCTTCATCGCTTTGCCGCTTATCGCGGGTTGGCTGCCGCGGTGGTACGACCGATACGAGCCAATGCGTGCCCTGCTCGGCTTCGGCGTGCAGATGGCGGGTACCCAGATGGTCTCCTACCTCGCCTCCAACCTGGACTCGATTCTCATGGGCCGGCTTTTCGGCGCCGGCACCCTGGGGCTGTACAACCGCGCCGTACAGACACTGCGCACCCCGCTGAACCAGTTCCGCCCCCAGGTCACCACGCTCGGACTCTCCGTGGTCGCCAAACTTCAGGACGACGACGAGCGCACCCTGGCCTACCTGCGCCGGGGGCAACTGGGACTGGGGTACCCGGTGTTCCTGTCCATGGGCATTGTGGTTGCCGCTGCCCCGGCGGTGGTCTCCGTGGTGCTCGGCGATCACTGGCTCAGGGTGGTCCCCTACATGCGGCTGGTGGCGGTCGGGGAGGGGCTCACCACACTGTCGATGGTCGGGGGCTGGATCTACACCTCACGCGCGCTCGGGCGCGCATACCTGCGCTACACGATGCTCTCCGCCGTGGTGCGCATGGCCGCCATCATCATTGGGGCGCATTTCGGGGCCCTCGGCGTCGCCTACGCCTACGTGGCCAGCCCGCTGATCCTGTGGCCCGTCTCCCTGCTGTGGGCCGGGCGCGCCTCCGGACTCAACACCGTGCCGCTGGTGTGGAACGGGCTGCGGATTCTCGCCATGTCCGGCGCCGCTACGCTCGCCGCGTGGGGTTTGTGCGCACTGGTATCCGGCCTGCCCGCATTCATCGTCTGCCTGGTAGCCGTCGTCGGCATGAGCCTGGCCATGGCGCTGCTGTGGCTGGTGCTGCCCAGCGTCCGCGTGGACATGTACGAACTGGGCCGGATGACGCGCATGATGGTCAAGCGCTGACAGTTCCTACTCGACTCGGAAGAGAAGATGACCAGAAGCATCTTGCGCCCAGTGAACGTGGCCACCGAGATCAATCGTGTGGTTGACTCGCTCAACTGTTCGGGATGCGGCCTGTGCGCCCAGTTCGAGGGCGTCACTATGCAGCTGCGAGGCGGATTCATGCGTCCCATCGTGGATTCCGAAGCCTGCGCCCGTACGGACTCAGACGAGCTACGCCACTTCCACGCATCCTGCCCGGGCATCCGCATTCAGGCGCAGCGACCTGCGGGAGCTCGCTGGGATCCGGACTTCGGCCCTGTGCTGGGAGCCTGGGAGGCCTATGCCACCGACGAGACCATTCGGCACGAGGGCAGCTCCGGCGGTGTGCTCACTGCCATTGCCGGCTGGCTGCTCGAATCTGGGCGGGCTTGTCGCGTCGTCGGCGCGCGCAAGGACCAAGACGATCCCTCCCGCACCCGGACTCAGACCGTCGAAGCGACGCACGAGGTTCTTTCCCTCGCCGGCAGCCGGTACGCGCCCGCCGCTAATGCCGCTGCGCCGGAGGCGGCAAGCAACGGGACGGCATTTGTCGGCAAGCCCTGCGAGGCTCAGGCCGTCCGTCGGCTGAGTCAGGAACGCGGGCAACGCCCGATCATCCTGAGCTTCTTCTGCGCGGGCACCCCCGACCAGCGGGCCACCTACAGGCTTCTGGACGAGCTCTTCAAAGAGACGGAGGCTGACCGAAGCCGACCCCTGTGCGATATGCGCTACCGCGGGCACGGCTGGCCCGGTGAATTCACCGCGGTCGCCGCCGACGGCACCACGGTGAGCACCTCCTACTCCGAGTCCTGGGGCCGGGCCCTGGGGCCGACCGTGCAGTGGCGCTGTCGGCTGTGTCCCGACGGTGTCGGGGAGTACTCCGACGTCACCGCCTCCGACTTCTGGCGGGCAACCCCGGACGGCTACCCGGACTTCACGGAGGGAGCGGGTATCAGCGCCCTGTTAGCGCGTACCCCGCAGGGGTTGGAGATCATCCGGGACGCGGCGGATGCGGGTGTGATTGCGGTGACCCCACTCGATTTGGATGATCTGCGTTCGGTCCAGCCCTATCAGCACGAGCGCAGGGACTACCTGGTATCCCGCCGAGCGGCGGCCCGACTCATGGGACTGCGCCCTCCGCAGATGACCGGATTCGGGCTCAGGAGGCGGGCGCTGCGCCGTCCCCGGGACTCCTGGCGGCAACTGCGCGGCTCGGTGAGCAGGCTGCGCCGTAAGTTCGCCGTCGACTGGCCCTGGAACAGGCTTATGGCGGGAAGAGGACGGGACTGACGCGGGCGGCTTCCCCGCTGCGCGCATACCGCCGCGTCACCGCATGCCTTGGCCTCGTACACTCCCCACCGTGCGTCTGACTGCTCTTCTACCCCCGCTGCTGACCGACCCCGCCATCGACGCCCTGGTGACGGCGGCCGGCAGCCGCTCGCGCACCGACCGCAGCGTCGTCGTCGCCCCCGGCGCCCGGCCGGCCGTGCTAGCGGCCATGGCCCTGGGAGAGACCGGCGTAGCCCGCGCCACCGGCGCCGCCCCGGGAACGCCTCGGCCTCGTCTTTCGCGCCCCGGGAGCCGAAGCGCCCGGAGACGGCACGCCCCTGCTGGTGGTCACCGCCACCGGGCGGGAGGCCGACGAGCTCGCCGCCGCCCTGCGCTGCTACCTGCCCGACCCCGACGTCGCCGTCTTCCCCGCCTGGGAGACCCTCCCGCACGAGCGGCTCTCCCCGCGTGCCGATACCGTTGCCACCCGGCTGGCCGTGCTGCGGCGCCTGGCCCACCCCGAGGACGGCGACCCGGACGGCCCCGACGCCGCGCCGGACCCGTGGCGCGGACCCATCCGCGTGCTGATCATGCCCGTGCGCGCCCTGCTGGCCCCGGTGGTGGACGGCTTGGGGGAGCTGGAGCCGATCCACCTGGCCGCAGGGATGCGCGCCGACCTGGAGCAGCTGGCCACGCGCCTGGCGGAGGCCGCCTACACCCGGGTGGACATGGTCACCGCCCGTGGCGAGTTCGCCGTGCGCGGCGGCATCCTCGACGTCTTTCCGCCCACCCAGCCGCGGCCGGTGCGCGTGGACTTCTTCGGTGACGAGATCGAGTCCGTCTCCTCCTTCGCCGTAACCGACCAGCGCACCATCGCCGACCTCGGCGCCGTCACCGCCACCGCCTGCCGGGAGCTGCTGCTCACCGCCCCGGTGCGCGAGCGCGCCCGCACCCTAGTGGACGTGATTCCCGCCGCCGCCGACATGCTGGAGAAGCTGGCCGCCGGCATCCCGGTGGAGGGCATGGAGTCCCTGGCCCCCGTCCTGACCGAACGCATGGTGCCGCTGCTGGACCTGGTGGGGGAGCGGCTGGTAGTGCTCTCAGAACCGGAGAAGGTGCGCAAGCGCGCCGAGGACCTGGCGGCCACCACCGAGGAGTTCCTCGCCGCCGCCTGGACCTCGGCCGCCTCCGGCGGCACCGCCCCGATTGACCTTTCCGCCGCCGCCTTCGCCCACCTGGCCGAGGCGCGCGCCCTTGCCCTGTCCACGAACCGCGGCTGGTGGTCCTTCACCTCCCTGAAGGCCTCCCCGGAGACCGCAGAACTGCCCCTGCGCGACCCCGAGAGCTACCGGGGCCGCCTGGAGGCGGCCGTGAAGGACATCGGCGAGCTGACCCGGGGCGGGTGGAGCGTCGTCGTCGCCACCGAGGGCCCCGGACCCGGGCGCCGCATGGCCCAGCTGCTGGCCGACGGCGGCGTGCCCGCCCGCATCGTCACCGGCCTGGACGACACCGAATCCCTGTCCTACCGGGAGCCCGACGCGTCGTGCGCGTCACCCAGGCCTCCGCCGGGCACGGCTTCGTCGCCGAGGGACTGCGCCTGGCCCTGGTGGCCGAGTCCGACCTGACCGGCCGGGCTCCCGCCGCCGCCCGCTCCGCCAAGACCCTGCCCGCACGCCGCACCCGCAAGAGCGTGGACCCGCTGTCCCTGCACCCCGGTGACCTGGTGGTACACGCCCAGCACGGCGTCGGCCGCTTCGTGGAACTGCTGCGCCGCGACGTCGGCTCCGGGCGGGGCGCGGGCAAGGAGCGGGCCACCCGCGAGTACGTCGTCATCGAGTACGCCCCCTCCAAGCGCGGCCAGCCCGGTGACCGGCTGCTGGTGCCCACCGACGCCCTGGACCAGGTCACCAAGTACGTCGCTCCGACAACCCCGCCCTGAACCGCATGGGCGGTGCCGACTGGGCCAAGACCAAGCAGCGCGCCCGCAAGGCGGTGCGGGAGATCGCCGGGGAGCTGGTGCGCCTGTACGCCGCCCGCTCGGCCACCACCGGGCATGCCTTCAGCCCCGACACCCCCTGGCAGGCCGAGCTGGAGGAGGCCTTCCCCTACACCGAGACCCCCGACCAGCTGGCCACCATCGACGACGTCAAGGCCGACATGGAGAAGACCCAGCCCATGGACCGGCTCATCTGCGGCGATGTCGGCTACGGCAAGACCGAGATCGCCGTGCGCGCCGCCTTCAAGGCCGTTCAGGACGGCAAGCAGGTGGCGGTGCTGGTGCCCACCACCCTGCTGGTCTCCCAACACGCCGAGACCTTCACCGAGCGCTACGCGGGCTTCCCCGTCAACGTCGCTCAGCTCTCCCGCTTCCAGAGCGCCGCCGAATCCGAGCGGGTGCTGGCCGGCCTGGCCGACGGGACCATCGACGTCGTCATCGGCACCCACCGGCTGATCACCGGGCAGGTTCGCTTCAAGGACCTGGGGCTGGTGATCATCGACGAGGAGCAGCGCTTCGGGGTGGAGCACAAGGAGACCCTCAAGGCGCTGCGCACCGACGTGGACGTGCTGTCAATGTCCGCCACCCCCATCCCGCGCACCCTGGAGATGGCGGTGACCGGCCTGCGGGAGATGTCCACGCTTTCCACCCCGCCGGAGGACCGCCACCCCATCCTCACCTACGTGGGCGCCTACGAGACCAAGCAGGTCAGTGCCGCCATTCGCCGCGAGCTGCTGCGCGACGGGCAGGTGTTCTTCGTGCACAACCGGGTGGAGGACATCGAGTCTGTGGCCGCCCGGCTGGCGGAACTGGTGCCGGAGGCGCGCGTGGCCACCGCCCACGGGCAGATGCACGAGTCCCGGCTGGAGAAGGTCATCGACGACTTCTGGCACAAGGAGATCGACGTCCTGGTGTGCACCACCATTGTGGAGACCGGTCTGGACGTGTCCAACGCCAACACCCTGATCGTCGACCGGGCCGACCGCATGGGCCTGTCCCAGCTGCACCAGCTGCGCGGGCGGGTGGGGCGCGGCCGGGAGCGCGCCTACGCCTACTTCCTGTACCCGGCGGACAAGCCGCTCACGGAGACGGCGCTGGAGCGGCTGCGCACCATCGCCACCAACACCGACCTGGGCGCCGGCATGCAGGTGGCCATGAAGGACCTCGAGATCCGCGGCGCCGGCAACCTGCTGGGCGGCGAGCAGTCCGGGCACATCGCCGGGGTGGGCTTCGACCTGTACGTGCGCATGGTCTCCGAGGCGGTGGCCGCCTACAAGAAGGCCCTCCAGGTCGGAGGCTCGGGCGCGGAGGAGACCGAGGAGGAGGACGTGGAGTTGCGGGTGGACCTGCCCGTGGACGCCACCATCCCCGAGGAATACGTGCCCCACGAGCGGCTGCGCCTGGAGGCCTATACCAAGTTCGCCGCCGCCCGCAGTCAGGCGGATGTGGACGATGTGCTAGACGAGCTCACCGACCGCTACGGGCCAGTGCCCGAGCCGGTGCGCCGCCTGGCGGCCCTGGCGCGGCTGCGGTCGCTAGCTGCCCAGCTCGGTGTGCGTGAGATCGTCGCCCAGGGCAAGTCGATCCGCTTCGCACCGGTGGACCTGCCCGACTCGGCGCGCATGAAGGTCACCCGCCTGTACCCGGGCACGGTGCTCAAGCCCGCCACCCGCACCATCGTGGTCCCGGCCCCAGGCACCGCCCGCATGGGCGGAGGAGCCATCGAGGGGGAGGAGCTACTGCGCTGGGCGGAGGTGCTGCTGCACGCCGTCGTCGCCGGGGAGACCGAGTGGGAGACCGAGGCGACCAAGTACCGCCGTCGTCGCTGAGACCGGCACTAATAACGCACCGAGACCGGCACCAATGACCTGCCAGGCTGCCGGAGCGCGCTGGCGTAGGGTGATGAACTGTCGTGCGCAGCCGTCCGGGAGCCGACCAGGTCCTCATGGTGCCCGCCTCGGAGCCCGGCTGCTGCGCCTGAAGCCCTTATCGACGTCGACCCCGCAAGGAGCAGACCATGACTCGACCCACCACAAGCCTCACCCGGCGTGCCCGCGTACTGGGAGCTGGCGCGGCCCTGCTGCTCGGTGTTGGTGCCCTCGCCGGCTGCTCCGCTCACCCGGGGCAGGCCGCCGTCGTGAACTACACCGACGCCGACGGCGTCCCGCAGACCTTCACGATCTCCGAACAGGAGGCGCAGGAGGTTGCCGAAGAACTCAGCGAGTACTCCCTGGCCAGCGGTGGGGAAGAAGTCTCCAGCGCCTTCGTTGTAACCGCACTCTCGGACATGCCGGCGGTTGAACAGCTGGCCGCCGAATTCGATATCGAGGTCTCAGACGCGGATGCTCTGGCCGCATTGCAGGCGCAGAGGGACATCGACTACTCGCCAGCCGCCGTTGACGTTTTTCGCTACGTGCTGATCGCCAACGAGGTCTACGCGCTGGACAACCCGGAAGCGGCCAGCGCCCGGTACCAGGAACTGGTGAGCGCCATGAGCATCAAGTATTCGCCGCGCTACCAGAGCGCCGACGCCTGGCTGCTGCAGGATGACACTCAGGTGCAGCTGGGCTGACAGCGACGGCGTGTATGGGTGGGTCGTGCGCCTCTGACCGGGGTGGGTGCGGCGCGCGGCTGTGGCGGTGGCGTCGGCCGGAACCGCCCATGTGCCGGGTGCACGATCTCGCCGGACGTGAACAACTGCGGAAGTGACGGGGTCAATGCGCTCGTGGTGAGGGCCGAGGGCCGCTAGGCTGGGTCCGCATGTGCCTGTCCCAGGCAACACAACTTCAGCAAGGAGCATCAAGTGGCCCTCATCGAGAACGTTCACGCGCGCGAGATCCTCGACTCCCGCGGCAACCCGACCCTCGAGGTCGAGATCCTCCTGGAGGACGGCTCCTCCGCCCGCGCAGCCGTCCCCTCCGGCGCCTCCACCGGAGCCTTCGAGGCCGTCGAGCTCCGCGATGGTGACAAGGCTCGTTACCTCGGCAAGGGCGTCGAGAAGGCGGTCGCCAACGTCAACGACACCATCGCCCCCGAGATCATCGGCTACGACGCCGCCGACCAGCGCGGCCTCGACCGCCTCATGATCGAGCTGGACGGCACCCCCAACAAGGGCAAGCTGGGCGCGAACGCCATCCTGGGCGTGTCCCTCGCCGCCGCGGCCGCCTCCGCCGACTCCGCCGGCCTCGACCTGTACCAGTACCTCGGTGGTCCGAACGCCCACACCCTGCCCGTTCCCATGATGAACATCATGAACGGCGGCTCCCACGCCGACTCCAACGTGGACATTCAGGAGTTCATGATCGCCCCGATCGGCGCCCCCACCTTCCGTGAGGCGCTGCGCATGGGCGCGGAGGTCTACCATTCGCTCAAGGCCGTCGTGAAGGGCCGGGGCCTGTCCACCGGTCTGGGCGACGAGGGTGGTTTCGCCCCGAACCTCGACTCCAACCGTGAGGCGCTCGAGCTGATCGTTGAGGCCATCGAGAAGGCCGGTTACACGCCCGGCAAGGACGTGGCCCTGGCCATGGACGTCGCCTCCACCGAGTTCTTCGACGCCGAGACCAAGACCTACCAGTTCGAGGGCGAGGCCCGCGACAACGACTTCATGGTCGCCTACTACGAGAAGCTCATCACCGACTTCCCGATCGTCTCCATCGAGGACCCGCTGAGCGAGGACGAGTGGGACGACTGGAAGGCCCTGACAGACAAGATCGGTGACCGCGTCCAGCTGGTCGGCGACGACTTCTTCGTCACCAACCCCGAGCGTCTGGCCAAGGGTATTGAGCTCGGTGCCGCCAACGCCCTGCTGGTCAAGGTCAACCAGATCGGTTCGCTGACCGAGACGCTGGAGGCCGTGGAGATGGCACACCGCGCCGGCTACAAGACCATGACCTCGCACCGCTCCGGTGAGACCGAGGACGTCACCATCGCCGACCTGGCGGTGGCCACCAACTCCGGCCAGATCAAGACCGGTGCCCCGGCCCGTGGCGAGCGCATCAACAAGTACAACCAGCTGCTGCGCATCGAGGAGGCCCTGGGCGAGGACGCCGTCTATGCCGGCACCAGCGCCTTCCCCCGCTTCAAGGCCTGAGCCGAAGCGGTAGCGGAGGCTCGGGGCGGGCACGGCGCCCAATAGGGCCTGAGCCGAAGCGGTAGCGGAGGCTCGGGGCGGGCACGGCGCCCAATAGGGCCTGAGCCGAAGCCCGCTGTCCCGGTTTCGTCCCGGGGTATGCACGCGGTGATCGTGTGCATACCCCGGGACTGCGCTATTTGGACCCCTTACGTCGGTTTGGACCCCTTACGTCGGTTTGGACCCCTTACGTCGGTTTGGACCGCCTGCGCGGCACTCTACGGTGGTCCAAACAGGGGATGGCGGTCCAAACAGGGGATGGCGGTCCGAATGGATATGAGCGGTTCGGCGCCGTCCCGGCCGAGGCGTCGGGCCGTTTCCGGCGAACCCGCTGCCCGGCTCACGGTGTCGGGGTCGTCTTCGGCATGCGCACCGCTTCGTGGCCGACGCACCGGCGTCGCACGCTCGCCATGCGCACGCCTGTGAGGCAGGATCGGTTCCATGACGCCGCGCCGACCTGTACCAGCACGCCCAGGCGCCCGTAGACCTCATTCCGGCCCCTCCCGTGACGCCCGCGCCAGCGCCGGCAAACACGCCGACAGGCCCGATACCGCCCGCGCCGCTGTTGCAGATGCCGGCCATAACGGCGCCTCCGCCTCCGCGGACGACGATTCGGAAAACCTGGCTCCCCGCATGGGCGGCGCTGAAGGCCTGTCCCTGCCCATGCGCCTACTCATCCTCGCCGGCGTGGTGGCGCTGGCATTCGTCGTGGTCTTCCCCTCGCTGCGTGGCTACCTAACCCAGCGTGCCCAGTACGACGCCGTGTTAGAGCAGATCGACGAGGCCCGCTCCACCTCCACGGCCCTGGAGGAGGAATTGGCCCGCTGGGACGACGACGAGTACGTCAAAGCCCAGGCTCGCGAACGCCTGTCCTACGTCATGCCCGGTGAGACTACGTACGTCGTGGTCGGGGCCGACGAATTCGAGGATGAGGATGGGTCCGACACCGCCTCGGCCGACGTCGAGGAGCGAAAGCCCTGGTATGAGGAGCTGCGCGAGTCGGCGCGTGTGGCCGGACAAGTCGAACGGGAACAGGCCGACGACCCGCCCGCCGGGCTGGTCCACCCCCTCCCCGCAGTCCACCGCGACGCCGCAGTCGGCCACGCCGTCGACCGACGCCAACACCGAATCAGGAGACCAGCAGTGACCGTTAGCGAAGCCGACCTGGAGATCCTGCGCGCGCAACTGGGGCGTGTGCCGCGCGGCGTGGTCGACATTGCAGCGCGCTGCGTGTGCGGCCGGCCCACGGTCGTGCGCACCGCGCCCCGCCTGCCCGACGGCTCGCCCTTCCCCACCATGTACTACCTGACCCACCCGGCGGCGGTACGCGGCTGCTCCACCCTGGAGGCGGAGCACCTGATGGAGGACTTCAACCGGCGCCTGGCCGCTGAGCCCGAGCTGGCTGCGGCATACGCAGCCGCCCACACCGACTACCTGATGCGGCGCGCCGAACTGGGCAGCCCCGAGGAGATCGCCGGAGTATCGGCCGGTGGTATGCCCACTCGGGTCAAGTGCCTGCACGCCCTGCTGGCACACACACTCGCCGTCGGCCGCGGCATCAACCCGATCGGTGACCTGACCCTGGACGCGCTGCGCGATCGCGGCCTGTGGGACCCCGAACGTTGCGCCTGCTGAGCGCCCACCACCGCCGTAGAGTTGCCGCTGAAGCCGCCGGTACACCCATCCGAGGGGAGTCACACATGACCCGTGTCGCCGCCGTTGATTGCGGCACCAACACCATCCGGCTGCTGGTCGCCGACGCTGCCCGGGACGAGCGCACCGGCCGCGCCCGCCTGCACCCCCTGCACCGTTCGAGCACCATCGTCCGCCTGGGACAGGGCGTGGACCGCACCGGGCGCCTCGATCCCGATGCGCTGGCCCGCACCCTGGCGGTGGTCCGCGAGTACGCCGACACCTGTGACAACCTGGAGGTGCCGCTGAACGCCGAGCACGTGCGCTTCGTCGCCACCTCCGCGACCCGCGACGCCGAGAACCGCGACGAGTTCGTCGGCGGCGTGCTTGCGGTGCTGGGTATCGCCCCCGAGGTCGTCTCCGGCGAGGAGGAGGCCCGCCTGTCCTTTGCCGGTTCCCTGCTCGGGGCCGACGACGGCGCGCCGTCGGCCGAGGCGGACAACACCGATCGGGCCGGGCAGGCGCCTGTCGAGCAGGGGTCCGGGTATCCGCGGGGGCCGCGTCTGGTTGTCGATCTGGGCGGCGGCTCCACCGAGCTGGTCCTGGGCGTGGATGCCCCACAGGCCGCCTGCTCGCTGAACACCGGTTCGGTGCGCATAACCGAGCGCTATCTCGCCGACGGCGTCACCCCCGCCGCGGAGGAGGCGGCCCGTGCGGAGGTGCGTGCCCTGCTGGACCGGGCCGCCGACGCCGTCGATCTGGCGCCGCCACCCGGCTGGTCGGGCTTGCCGGCACCATCAGCACCGTCACCGCGCACGCTCTCGGCCTGGATTCCTTCGACCGCGACGCCATTGATGGCGCCGAGCTGAGCATCGAGCGCGTGCTGGCATCCTGCGACGCCATCGTGCACTCCACTGCCGCGCAGCGCGAGTCCTGGGGGTACCTGCTGCCGGGTCGCCGCGACGTCATCGCCGCCGGGGCACTGGTGTGGAGCGAGGTGGTGTCCCGGGTCGCCACCGACACGGCCGCCGCCGGGCACCCGCTGACCGCTACCGTCACCAGCCTGTCAGACATCCTGGATGGCATCGCCATCTCGCTCATCCCCGTGAGGGCACAGGCGTGAACACCGACGGCGCACAGGAGCGGGGGCTTGCGGCCGAGGACGGCCCAACGGGCGCACCCGGAGCTCGTCGCCGGCAGCTGTCCCCACGGGTCAGGCAATACTCCGGGAGGTCCGAGACCTGCGCGCCCGCCTGGAGGGGAGCGGGATTGTGGTGCCGGGGTCGCCGGTGTGCCCGCGGCCGGTCACCTGGCAGCAGCTGACGCTGGGCGGGCCGGTGCCCGCGGTCGCCGTCGCCATCACCGGGGACACTGTCGCCGCCTGCGCCGACCAGGCCCGGGCCGCCCGCCGGGCCGGCGCAGATCTGATTGAGCTGCGCGCCGACTTGCTGGCCGTGCCGGCGGATACGACCCCTGCGTCAGGCCCAGAGGATACGCCGGCCGCCATTACCAAGCCGGTGCGGTGGGCGCCGCAGGAGCTGGCGGGACTGTGGCTGGCGGCCGTACGGGCGGTAGCGGCGGAGCTTCACGGTTCGGGCGTGCCGGTGCTGCTGACCGTACGCACCGCCGCGGAGGGCGGCGGGCTCGACACCGACGACGTCACCTACCGGGCCGCGCTCGCGGACGTGATCGAGCGGCTCGGCCGGGAACGCGGTGCCGCCGCGGCGGTTGATGTCGAACTGGCCCGCGGCGACCTGCCGCGGCTGGTGCGGCTGGCGCGCCGGGCGGGGCTCGACGTGGTTGCCTCCAGCCACGACTTCATGGCCACCCCGGACGACGTCGAAATGCTGCGCCGTCTACACGCCATGCAGGACGCGGGTGCCGCCGTCGCCAAGATCGCCGTCACTCCGGCGGGGCCGGCGGATGTGGAACGGCTTGCGGGCGCGGCGGCGCGCGCCCGTGGGGAGCTGGACATCCCGGTGGTGGCCATCGCCATGGGGCAGGCCGGCACCGTGACCCGGCTGGCGGGCGGGGTGTTCGGCTCGGCGCTGACCTTTGCGACCGCGGGATCGGCGGCCTCAGCCCCCGGTCAATTGCCCCTGGCCCAGGTGCGCGCGGCCCTGGCCGTGCTTCACCCCTGACGTCCTTTTTCTCGCAGGCCGGTCTGCGGCTGTCGAGCATAATCGCGATTGTTTCGGCACGTCATTAGTGCCGGTCTCGGTGTGTAACAAGTGCCGCTCTCGGTGCGGGGATGCGGGTGTCGCGGACAGGCACGGTGGGCAGGGTCACCGTCGGCTACGTCGTCGGGAAGCGCCGTCATCGCGTAGAGTGGCGGCATTGCCCCGGCGAGGGATGCGTACAGCATCCGTGATCGACGTGGTGGTGCCGGAAGGTGCTGCGCGTCGTCGCGCCCGCCGGACCACCGAACCGCGGGGCACGTTCCCCGCCACAATCAAGGAGAACGCATGCCCGCCAACGCCATCAAGCTTGACGCCACCGACCGCACCGAGTTCGGCAAGGGCTCCGCCCGCCGCGCCCGCCACGCCGGCCAGGTCCCCGCCGTCGTCTACGGCCACGGCACCGAGCCCCGCCACCTGCTGCTGGACGAGCACGCCGCCCGCCTGGCCCTGCGCGGCAACGAGAACGCCCTGATCGAGCTGAACGTCGACGGCGAGTCCCTGCTGGCTCTCGCCAAGGACGTCCAGCGCCACCCCATCCGCCCGGGCGTGCAGCACATCGACTTCCTGCTGGTCAACCGCAACGAGAAGGTCGAGGTCGAGGTTCCCGTCGTCGTGACCGGCGAGCCCGAGCCCGGCACCATCCACATCATTGAGCTGGCCCACGTGCTCGTCTCCGCCCCAGCCATCGCCATCCCGGAGTCCATCGACGTCGACCTCACTGGTGTTGCCGCCGGCACCGCCATCCGCGTGTCCGACCTGACTCTGCCCGACGGCGTGGAGGCGATCACCGAGGCCGACACCGACGTCGTCAATGTCACTCAGCAGGCCGTCGAGGTCGCCGAGGAGGAGGCCCCGGCCGAGGGCGCCGAGGGCGCGGCGCCCGCCGAGGCCGAGTGACGCTCGTCGTCCCAGTCACGCGCTTATGAACTCTCCTTGGCTCGTCGTCGGGCTGGGGAACCCCGGGACCCGGTACGCCCACAACCGCCACAACGTCGGACAAATGGTCATCGATGTGCTGGCCGGGCGCGCCGGGTCCCGCCTTTCCAGCCACAAAACCCGCACCCGGGTCGCCGATGTACGTCTGGGCGTCCTGCCCGGTGGCGCTCCCGGGCCACGTGTCATTCTCGCCTGCACCACCTCCTACATGAACGAGTCCGGCGGTCCGGTCCAGGCACTGGCGCGCTTCTACGACGTCGACCCCTCCACTCGGCTACTGGTCATTCATGATGACCTCGACCTGCCCGCGCATGTTCTGCGCCTCAAGCGCGGCGGTGGCGAAGGTGGGCACAACGGCCTGCGTTCCATCTCCCAGGCTCTCGGCACCCGCGACTACGCGCGGCTGCGCGTCGGTGTGGGGCGGCCGCCCGGGCGGCAGGACCCCGCCGACTTCGTGCTCAGCGACTTCCCCGGGCGGGAGCAGGCGGAACTGGCTGTCACCCTCGAGCAGGCGGCCGACGTGGTCGAGCAGGTGGTGGCGGACGGGTTCGTGGCCGCCCAGCAGCGGTTGCACTCCGCCTGAGTCGCCCGCCGCCGCGCCATGGCTACCGACCTCGGAGTGCGGCGGTGCCGGTTTCAGCGCATGAGGCCGGTCTCGTAGGCGACCACCACCGCCTGCACCCGGTCGCGCACGTCCAGCTTGGCCAGTACGTTGCCGACGTGCGTCTTGACCGTCGTCGCCGAGACGACTAGGCGGTCGGCGATCTCGGAGTTGCTCAGCCCCTGTGCCATCAGCATCAGGATCTCGCGCTCGCGCGGTGTAAGTGCGGCGATGCGCGGATCCTCTGGTGACTGCGAGCCGCCGTTCTCGGGCAGATGCGAGGCGAACATCTCCAGCATGCGCCGGGTGATGCGCGGGCTGACCACGGCCTCACCGCTGGCGACCGTGCGGATCGCCTCGGCCAACTCGCCCGGGCGGGTGTCCTTGAGCAGGAAGCCGCTGGCCCCGGCACGCAAGCCCGCGAAGGCGTACTCGTCCAGGTCGAAGGTGGTCAGGATGAGAATCTTGGTGTCTGGGCACTGCTGGGTGATGGCCGCGGTCGCGTCGATGCCGTTCATACCGGGCATACGCACGTCCATGAGGATCACGTCGGGCTTCAGGGCGCGTGCCTGCGCCAGGGCGGTGGCGCCGTCGGAAGCCTCCCCGACGATCTCGATGTCCTCGGCCGGGTCGAGCACCATGCGGAAGCCCATGCGCATGAGCGCCTGGTCGTCGGCCAGCACCACCGTAATGGGCCGCCCGCGGCCGGCGGCCGCCTGCCCGGGTGGCACCGCTCCGGTGTCTTCGATCGGGTCGGCTGCGTCGTTCACTGCGGCATCTGCCACGGCGCTGTCCCTTCGTCGTTGTCTTCCAGGCTCTCATCCCAGTGCAGTACGGCCCGCACGCGCCAGCCGGTCGCGGTCGGTCCTGCCTGCACGGTGCCACCATAGACTGCGGCCCGCTCGCGCATGCCGATCAGCCCCTTGCCGGAGCCGTGCAGCGGCGTTGAACCCGGGGCGGCGTCGTTGTCGATGGTGAGTACGGCGGTGCCGGCGTGCCGGTCGACGGTGACGGCGACCGCCCGGGTCGTGGGTGCGTAGCGCAGCACGTTGGTCAGCGCCTCCTGGGCGATGCGGAACAGCGTGAGCTGCAGCCCCTTATCCGCGGGCAGCCTGTGGCCGGTCCACCGGTAGGTGACGGGTACGCCCGCGGTGCGGAAGCGCTCGACGAGCACCTCCAGGTCGGCCTGTTCGGGGGCGGGGGCGAGTGGCGTCTGACCGCTGGAGGCGTCGGCGTTTGTGTCGGTGGCCTGCCGGCGCAGGTCGGCGATCTGCTGGCTGGGCTCGACCGGGGCGACGGTTCCGGGCGGGGCGAACTCGGGGACCGGCAGCTCACGCACGGTGGCGCCCTCCGGGGCAGTCGGCGCGGGTGGTCCGCCGACGGCGCGCTCGCGGACGGCAGTGGATGCGCCCGCCGTCTCTGTGGGTGCAGTCCGGGTTGCTGGGGCGGGACGGATGTCGGCATCGGCTGGGGCAGCGGGGGAGGAGGCGGGGTCCTCGCGCAGTACCCCCACCAGCCGACGCGTGTCGGCCAGGGCGGAACGTCCGGTCTCCGCCAGCGTGGTCAATGCCTCCTTGGCCATGGCGGGGTTGCGGTCGACGGCGGCGGCGGCGCCGTCGGCCAGGGTGATCATGACGGCGAGGGAGTGGGCGACGACGTCGTGCATTTCACGGGCGATGCGGGAGCGCTCATTGGCGGCCGCCAGTGCCGTCTCCTGCTCGCGGGCCAGCATCAGACGTGCCGACCGCGCCTCGGCCTCGCGCAGTTGGGTCGCCTGGATGCGGATGACGGTGCCGACGAGTACACCGATGATGTTGATCAGCCCGTAGGGCATCAGCAGGCCGCTGAGGGTGTCGACCGCATAGCCGCCGAGCAGGGCCTGGCCGATCACTGTGGTGAGCGTGGAGACCGCGCATGCGACCCACACCCAGGCGGCCCGGTGGTGCAGGGCCAGAGTGGCCAGGGTGAAGGGGACACCCAGGATAGTGAAGGCACGCAGCGCATCGGCCACGTAGCCGATCTCGGCGACGCCCATGTCGTCGAAGCCCCTGGTGATTACTGCTTCGTGCAGGATGGGCAGGAAGGTGAGTACCACCCATGTGACGACCAGGTGACGGCGGCGGAAAACGAGGGAGAGCGTGCACACCAGGCATGCGCCCAGCGTGAGTGGCAGCCAGGAGTGCACCGAGGGGATGCCGGCCTGACGCAGCGGCCACAACCCCATGAAGAGGTCGAGAACCAGTACCACTGCTGCCATGGCGGCGTCGGCCAGGTAGGGGTGGGCGGATTGCCAGCGCAGTAGGTGAGCGGCGGTCGACGGCGTACTCATCGCGTGGCTCCCCTCTGCTTCACAGGGCCAATTGTGCCCCGCGGCGGACTGTTGATCGATGTGGACGGGCGTGGGGTGGGAGGAGGAAAGCGCCGCGGTGGTGATGTCGGCCGGAATCGGCTCGGCATCACCACCGGGGCGGGCGCGCTCAGGCGTCGCGCCGGGCGAAGACCAGCCATCCGAGCGCCAGCGGCACAATCGCCCAGGCCCCGAAGACGAGGGCGGCCTGCCACTGCTGCATGAAGTAGATGGAGTCGGCCACGCCCCAGGTCACCATGTGGTGGAACGGATCGTAGACCGCAACCGCCGTCTGCAGCGGCTCAAAGCCCTGCAATCTGGCGGCCCAATCCCACTTCATGGCCATCAGTGAGATTGGCAGGTCGATGACGAACATCAGCGTCATTGCCAGGGTGATGGCCCCCGCCGTCGAGCGCAGCAGGAAGCCGAGTCCCAGGGCCATGAGCGCGATCCCGGTGAAGGACAGGCCCGTGCCCCACACGAAGCCCAGGTACTCGGGGTCGGCCAGTGAGCCGGCGTGGCCGTCCATGAAGGGCGCCGACACCGCCCAGGTCAGCAGCGTGGATACGGAGCCGATGAGGAAGCTCAGCACCCCGACCACGAGGGCCTTGGCGACCAGCAGCCGCCCCCGGTGGGGAACGGCCGCCAGCGAGGAGCGGATCTGTCCAGAGGAGTACTCGCCGGTAATGACCAGTGCCCCCAGCACCGCCACCACGATCTGGCCGAACTGGTTGCCGGAGATGATGGCGTCGGCGGCCCGGTCGGCGAATTCGGGGCTGCTGGCGTAGCCGATGGCGATGCCGGCGCCCAGCAGCACGGTGATGCCAATGGCGATGATCGAGGTGATCCAGGTGGAGCGTAGGGAACGGACCTTGATCCATTCGGCGCGTACGGCGCGGCCGAAGGTTTGCTGGCCGCCGTCGGCATTGCCGACGTGACGGGGCGAGTCGCCTCCGGAACGGGTGTGGGTGGTGGCAGGAGACTGTTCCCGGCTGCCTGGAGCGGCAGCGGAGTCGGTGGAGATGGCGGGGCCGGTGGTCTCGGAAAGGGTGGTGGTGGACATGAGACTGCTTTCGTGTGTCTGAAGACTTGTGGGCTGCTCGGGTCGGTCCGCTGGGCGTCCGCGGGTGGGGGCGGCGAACTCGGCGCTCAGGAGTGGGCGGCGACCGGGGCTGACGCCGACTCGGACGCGCCGGTGGCGTACTCGACGTCGTTGCCGGTCAGCTCCAGGTAGGCCTCCTCCAGGGAGGCGCGCTGGGTGGCCAGCTCATGCAGGACGATGCCGTGCGCGGCGGCGATCTCCCCGACCCGGGCGGCGGGCGCCATCGTGGTGGTCAGCACGCCGGGCTCGGGGACACTGGTGTCAATGCCGGCGGTGTTCAGGGCGGCGGCCAGGTCGGTGGCCTGCGGGGAGGCGACACGAACGACGTCGTTGGTGGCGGAGGCGATTACCTCGTCCACCGGGCCGGAGGTGAGGATGCGGCCGCGTCCGATTACCAGCAGGTGGTCGGCGGTCTGGGACATCTCGCTCATGAGGTGGGAGGAGATGAAGACGGTGCGCCCCTGGTCGGCCAGGTGACGGCAGGTGTCACGCACCCATTTGACGCCCTCGGGGTCCAGGCCGTTGACGGGCTCGTCGAAGATGAGCACCTGGGGGTCGCCCAGCAGGGCGGCGGCGATGCCCAGGCGCTGGCCCATGCCCAGGCTGAAGCCCTTGACGCGCTTCTTGGCCACAGGGGTGAGCCCGGTCAGTTCCAGCACCTCGTCCACGCGACGCGTGGGGATGCCGTTGGAGACTGCCAGCTGGGTCAGGTGGGCGCGGGCGCTGCGGGAGCCGTGCAGGCCCTTGGCGTCCAGGAGGGCGCCGACCTGGCACAGCGGCGCGGACAGGTCCCGGTAGGCGTGGCCGTTGACCTTGACGCTGCCGGCGGAGGGCTTGTCCAGCCCCATGATCAGGCGCATGGTGGTGGACTTGCCGGCGCCGTTGGGGCCGAGGAAGCCGGTCACGGTGCCGGGCTCAACCGTGAAGGAGATGTGGTCGACGGCGGTCTTGGAGCCGTAGCGCTTGGTGAGATCGACAGCTTCGATCAACGGGATCAACTCTTTCGGATGCTTGCGAATGCGCGGCGGCTGCGGTCGGGGATACCGACCTGCGCCCGAACAATTCCAGGCTAGGAATCGTGCGGTAGGCGTTCATCGGCCCGCTTGGGGAATCCGAGAGCCGGGGGAGTGGGCTTGGCGGAGGAAAAGGGTCCTCCTGGAGGAGGAGTCCGCGTGCTCGGCCCAGGTTCCGCTTACGGGTGGCGTCAATACACAGGACTTCTTCAGGAACATTGGGAACAATGCATGCGATGAGCAACCCGTATTTCTCCCGCAGCCCCGTATTCAACGGGAGCGCCGCCTCGGCGTCGTCCGCGCAGCGCACCCCCAATGGCTATCCGACCATGCCGGGTTATCAGCCCGGTCAGACCGGCCCGCAGTCCAGCCAGTCGTATGGCCAGGCACCCGCCTACGGCTACCAGACCGGTCAGGCATACGGGCAGGCGCCAGCCTACGGCCAGCAAACGGGCTACGGCAGCCTCTCCCCGCAGCAGCTCTCCGATCTGGAGGCCCAGTACGGCGCGCCGTCGGCCATCAACGTGGACCGCGGCCGCATGACCTACGACGACGTCATCGTGCGCACCTTCGGCATTTTCGCCGTGATCCTCGCAGCCGGTGCCGTCAGCTGGATGCTGGCGACCACCGAGCTACGGCGGGGCTCGGCATGCTGGCCCTGCTCGGAGGTGCGATCGGCGCCCTGATCCTGGGCCTGATTAACTCCTTCAAGCGCGAGCCCAGCCCCGCGCTGATCATGGCCTACGCCGTCTTCGAGGGTGCCATGCTCGGCGCCTTCTCCGGCGTCATGGAGAGTGGTACGACGGCATCGTCATGCAGGCGGTGCTCGCCTCGGTGACGACCTTCGGCGTGGTCCTGGTGGCCTACAAGTTCGCCGGTTTCCGCCTGGGCTCCAAGGCGCAGCGCATCCTGCTCACCGCCATGGGCGGCTACCTGATCTTCAGCCTGGTCAACTTCGTGCTCATGCTCACCGGAGTGGTCTCCGATCCGTGGGGCCTGCGCGGCGCCACGGTTATGGGCATTCCGCTGGGCCTGATCGTCGGTGTGCTTGCCGTAGTCATGGCGGCCGCCAGTCTCGCTATGGACTTCGAGTCCATTCAGAACGGGGTGGAGCGGGGTCTGCCTACCCGGTACGCCTGGTCCGGCGCCTTCGGTCTGGTGGTCACCCTGGTGTGGCTGTACGTGGAGTTTCTCCGTATCCTCGCCATTCTGCGGGACAACTAACACTTCGGTCGCCCTCACGGTGTCGACGACGGCGCCCGCGGCTCGGTTTCCGGTGCCGCAGGCGCCGTCGCGTCTTGAGCGTGCGAGGCGACGGCGTCGGGCCATGGGCGCGTTTTGGCTGAACCGGCCCTTCCTGCCGTAGCCTGGCCCGCATGATCAACAGCAACATGCCCACCGTTGAAGGCGCCAAGGGTGCCAAGCCCACTCTCACCTTCCCCGGCCCGGAGGCGCCGGAGGGTCTGCAGGTACAGGTGCTCGACGCCGGCGACGGCAAGGTCGTCGAGGTCGGCGACACCGTCGTGTGCCACTACCTCGGCCAGACCTGGAACGGCCGGGTGTTCGACAACTCCTACGACCGGGGCCAGCCTTTCAACTTCCAGGTCGGCGTCGGCATGGTCATCCGGGGCTGGGACGACGGCCTGGTCGGCCAGCGCGTCGGCAGCCGCGTCATCCTGTCCATTCCCTCCGAGCTTGGTTACGGCTCGCGCGGCGTGCCGCAGGCCGGCATCAAGGGCGGCGACACCCTGGTGTTCGTCACCGAGATCCTCGGCACCATGTGACACGGGCCTTCTGCTTCCCGGCATGAGGCACGGAACCGTGCCCTCGTACGAGCTTTTGTCCCCAGACACGAACTCTTGCACCCTGGTGTGCGGCAATATGGCGTACACCAGGGTGCAAAAGTTCGTAGTAGAAGGCAAAAGTTCGTAGTGGGGGACGGGGCACAGCTGGCGGGGACGAGTCGGCGTCCTTCTGGAATGAGTCGTCGCCGCCTAGTGTGTATGCAACTGCGCCGCCACCGCCAGCAGCAGATCGTCACGCCCTGTGCGGGCTACGAGCTGGGCGCCGATGGGAAGCCCCCGCGACACTCCCGCTGGCACGGAGAGCGCCGGATGCCTCGAGACGTTGAAGATCGCCGTGTTGGAAACCGTCGGCGTCGAGGCGAGCATCGCTGCCACCCAACTCCGCCCGCGCAGATCGTGCGCACCGCCCGGCAGATCCAGCAGCGTGGGCAGCATCAGCAGGTCGGCCCGCCCGAAGGCGGCTTCGACGTCCACGCGAATCCGCTCGGCCTGACGCTGCGCCGCGTGCACCGCGGGCCGCGGAATGAGTGAGCCCAGCCGCACCGAGGTGCGGGTGCGCGGCTCCAGTCGTTCCGGATGTTCAACCTGTTGTGCCTCGGCATGCATGCCCGCTAGGTACAGGGTGAGGAACGGTGTCGTCGGCACCGGCCAGGCACCCGGGCCGTGCGCGCGTCATGGCCCAGCTCACGCAAGCGGGCTGCCAGGTCATGCGCGGCCTGAGCGACCGGCGGCGTCGGGCGCGCACCGGGCATGACCGTGTTGGTGGCCGCCAGAATCCGCAGTCGGCGTGGTGGGGTGCTGATGGCGTCGACAAATCGCTTCGGCGGGTGCGGCAGCCGCCACCGGTCCACTGGCTCGTTACCGGAGATGACATCCATCACTGCAGCCAGGTCGCGGGCGGTGCGGGTGATCGCGCCGAAGCTCGCCAGGCCGAACCAGTGCTTTGCCAGCGGTGCCGAACTGACCCGGCCGCGTGTTGGCTTCAGCCCGAGCACTCCGCAGGCGGAGGCCGGGATGCGCAGGGATCCCCCGCCGTCGGAGCCCATCGCCACCGGAACCGCCCCGGTGGCGACGGCGACGGCCGAGCCGGACGACGAGCCGCCGGGGGAGCGGGTGGGGTCCCAGGGGTTCAGGCAGGCGCCGTGATGCGCGGACTCTCCCACCGGGAACTGGCCGAACTCGGGCATGTTGGTGCGCCCGGCGCTTACGGCACGGGCGATGTCGACGGCGTCGCGCGGAATGGTCATGCGGCCTCCCTTGAACCGGTGCTCAAGAGAGTACGGGGCGTTGTTGTCGGCGCCCGCGGGCGGACTCACTCGTTCGCAGGGAGCACTGCTGCATCTTCTACCGATCTCGGTGAGAGGGGGTGGGTGGGAGCCGGGAGGTGACGCGTAAGGGGCGCGTGCGCTAAATCGCCCTCTCGAGGTCTGCGATATCGCCCCGGGCGGACGCCGGGCGCCGTCGTCGAAACCGCGGTATGCCGTGGGTGGCGGCCGGATCAGTGACCAGAGACACCCGTTGAGGTGACACTGCGACAACTAGGCTGAGGCCCATTCACAACTCTTCGTCCCAAGTCCGATCCAAGGAGACGCTCATGCCCCGCTATCGCAGCGCAACCTCCACCACCGGCCGCAACATGGCAGGCGCCCGTGCCCTGTGGCGCGCCACCGGCGTGAAGGACTCGGACTTCGGCAAACCCATCATCGCCATCGCCAACTCCTTCGCCGAGTTCGTCCCCGGGCACGTGGGTCTGCGGGACGTCGGCCGCGTCGTCGCCGAGCAGATCGAGGCGGCCGGCGGCATCGCCAAGGAGTTCAACACGATCGCCGTCGACGACGGCATCGCCATGGGGCACAACGGCATGCTCTACTCCCTGCCCAGCCGCGAGCTGATCGCCGACTCCGTGGAGTACATGGCGAACGCCCACTGCGCCGACGCCTGGTGTGCATCTCCAACTGCGACAAGATCACCCCCGGCATGCTCATGGCCTCGCTGCGCCTGAACATCCCCACCATCTTCGTTTCCGGCGGCCCCATGGAGTCCGGCAAGCTGGTCGCCGCCGACGGCACCACCCGCAAGCTCGACCTGATCGACGCCATGATGGACGCCGCCGACCCCACCGTCTCCGACGACACCATCTCCGCCATCGAGCGCCTGGCCTGCCCCACCTGCGGCTCCTGCTCGGGCATGTTCACGGCCAACTCCATGAACTGCCTGACCGAGGCCCTCGGTATGGCACTGCCCACCAACGGCACACTGGTGGCCACCCACGCCGACCGCAAGGCCCTGTTCCAGGAGGCCGGCCGCCGCATCGTGGAGATCACCAAGCCTACTACGAGGACGACGACGCCTCCGTCCTGCCGCGCTCGATCGCCACCAAGCCCGCCTTCGAGAACGCCATGAGCCTGGACATCGCCATGGGCGGCTCCACCAACACGGTGCTGCACCTGCTGGCCGCCGCCCAAGAGGCCGAGGTGGACTTCAAGATGGCCGACATCGACCGGCTCTCCCGCAAGGTCCCCCACCTGTGCAAGGTGGCTCCCTCCACCAACCTCGTGCATGTGGAGGACGTCCACCGCGCCGGCGGCATCATGGGCATCCTCGGCGAGCTCGACCGCGGCGGCCTGCTCGACACCACCACCCGCACGGTGCTGCGCGGCACCCTGGCCGACGAACTCGACCAGTACGACATCGGCCGCCCCGACGCCGACGGCGTGCGGGACCTGCAGGCAAGCCGCGTCGATGAGGCTATCCGCACCCGCTACCTGGCTGCCCCCGCGGGCGTGCGCACCACCAAAATGTTCTCCCAGGCCTCCCGCTGGGAGGCCCTGGACACCGATCGCGAGGCCGGCGCCATCCGCGACATCGCCCACGCCTACTCCGCCGACGGCGGCCTGGCCGTCCTGTTCGGGAACATTGCGGAGAAGGGCTGCATCGTCAAGACCGCCGGGGTGGATGCGTCGATCCTGACCTTCTCCGGGCCCGCCGTCGTCTTCGAGTCTCAGGAACAGGCCGCGGAGGGCATCCTCGGCGGCAAGGTCAAGGCCGGCGACGTCGTCATCATCTCCCACGAGGGCCCGCGCGGCGGCCCGGGCATGCAGGAGATGCTCTACCCGACCACCTACATCAAGTCCATGCACCTGGGCAAGGAGTGCGCGCTGCTCACCGACGGGCGCTTCTCCGGCGGCACCTCCGGGCTGTCCATCGGGCACGTCTCCCCGGAGGCGGCTGCGGGCGGGCTCATCGGGCTGGTGCGTACCGGCGATCGCATCGTCATCGACATCCCGAACCGCTCCATTGAGCTGGATGTGGATGAGGCGGAGATCGCCCGGCGCCGTGTCGAGGAGGAGGCCCGGGGTGAGGACGCGTGGGCGCCGCACAACCCGCGCCAGCGGCACGTGTCGGCCGCCCTGCGCGCCTACGCCATGCTGGCCACCAGCGCCGACCTCGGTGCCGTGCGCGACCTGTCCAAGCTGCCGCGATACTAGGGGGCGGTTCGGTCGGTTCTTCCCAGCGCGGCTGAGCGGTGCACGTGTCCGGTGCTCGGGCAGGTGCGCCGCTCAGTGCGTGAGTATCCAGAATGCGATGGAAACCGCGCAGGCGACGAGTGCGGGAACGTACTTGCGCGGGTGACGAATCACCTCGCGCTCCGATTTCCATTCGAGCAGCGGCCAGCGCCACTCCATGAGCGTGGCGGCCAGGGCCGCTGACGAAGCCGCGGTGACCACGAAGACGATGTCGCGGGCAAGGCGTGCGGGGACTGGTTCAGCAGCGACGACGAGCACTCCGCAGGCCGTGTACATGGCCGCAAGCTCGACGGCGTACATGCCGAGCGTTCGCCACGTACGCGGACAGGTCTTGACCACGAGCCAGGTGCTCGGATGCCGGGAGAAGTAGGCATTGAGCGGGGTGTTTTGCACCACCATGACGGCCCCGAGGGGCAGCGCGGCGCCGTGGTCGTGGAGCATGGTGTTGAGCAGGCAGCCGAACGCGACCAGCGCGACGGTGTTGATCTGTGTCATCCGGGAACTCATCAGCTCGCCGAGTACGAGGCTGGAAATGCGCGGTCCGGTTCCCCGTCTCCGCGCCGCGGCATCCGTCATCTCGAAGCCGAGGAGGAAACAGGCGATGCCCTCGATGGCGAGTGCCATGGCCGCCAAGAGTGGATTGAGGACGATGCCGATCAGGATCCCGGTCACCAACGCGAAGCACGCTCCCAGACGATGCCAGCGCGTGGGGCCGCTCCAAAGTAAGAGGATCAGTGGTGCCGTTCCGAGCGCAAGCAGAATCACCGTGACGGCGCCAGCGTGCGTGATGCTGCGAGCCGCGGAAATGAATGCGAATACGGGCAGGACTACCTCAAGGAGCACCACCAGCGAACCGATGAGGTAGGCGGCGCGAGCCAGGTCCTTGGCGGAGAGCGGGAAACGCGTCAGGCCCGGCCACCGCTCACTGTGGACCCAGGTCCAGGCGATTGAGGACATGGCTGCCGCCGTGGCCAGGAAGACCCCGGCGGAGACGGCCTGCGTGCTGACCGCGACCTCCAGGTGCGCACCGACCCACGCCGCGGCTGCCGCGAGGATCAGGCCGGACCATATGGTCCGTTTGCTGAGGAACTCTCCCGTCACGGCCTGAACGGCCAGAGCGCTATTTGATGAGGGCTGCGACCGCATCAGAATCCCCAGGAGTGTCGAAGGGGCCGCTAAGTCGGCCCGCGGAAAGCACGTAGATCCGGGTGGTGCACCTGGTGAAGGACTCGGCAATATGGGAGCTCAGCAGTACCGCCTGTCCGCGCTCGGCGGCAGCGACTATGCAATGGTAGAGATATTCCGTTGCCGCGAAGTCGAGGAAGTCCACCGGCTCGTCAAGGAACAAGATATCGACCGGCGTATGGAAAGCGGCAATTAGTGCGGCCTTCTTTCGGGAGCCGCTGGACAGCTGTCCGAATGGAGTTGACCTGTAGCCGCCGAAGCTGAATCCGTCGATGAGGTCGTCGAGCAACTGCGGGTGTTTTCTCTCCCCATAGGCGCGGTCCAGGAAACGTATGAAGGTGTCCAGCGACCAGGCGGGGAATGAGGTGTCACTGGTTAGGGCGAAATAGCGCTGACGTTTGAAAGCGAGCGTATCCGGCTTGCATCTGCGTCCGCGGTACCTCATGGAGCGAAGCTCGTAGCCCCGGTGCGCATCGCAGAGCGCCTTTAGCATGGTGGTCTTTCCGGCGCCGTTCACGCCCAGCAGCCCCACGGCCTCGCCTGCCTCGAGTGTCAGTGACACATCGGTCAGGACGGGGCTGGTGCGGTCGTACCAGGACCGCAGTCCATCGATCTCGAAGACGTGTTCCATGAATCCCTCCTGGGCCCGGCCGAGGGGAGCAGTGAACCGGACCGTCTTTGTGTGGGTCAGTGTCTTGATGATCCGGAACGGCCGAGGAAGAGTGCGGCGGCTATAAACAACGCTCCTAAAACAAGGGTCGCGGCGGCTTCAAGGGTGTTGCCGATGATGAATGCTCGCGCCGCCACTGCCAGTGCTAGCAGGCCAATTACTAAACGCAGAACGCGCCGGGAGCGGGTGGCGGGTTCGGAGGACATATTGGTCGCGCCTTTCAGGTTGGGGTGCCGCTCGTGATGAATGTAGCAGATATGTAATTCGCCTGCAAGGAGCGCAATTAAAGCCTAATAAGGTGCTGTTTATGGTTCGAGTGGACTGGGTGCGTTACTTCTACCGGTCGCGGTGCGTAGCGTCTACCGGTCCCGGCGGTGTGCGATCTCAGGAGGGGCCTGCTGACAGCGGAATTCAGCGGCTCTTCGTGCTTGGGGTGTGGTGGGCTGATGGGTGCCGGTCCCGGTGGCGCGGCGCGATAGGTGGTGTGTTCATGGCGAATCGTCGCTGCTACCTGACGAACCGTCACCGGAACACGCGAACCGCCACGCCTGCGAGTGCGACGAGCCAGTTCAGCGGGCCAGGAAGAAGCGGGCGGAGGGGTCTTCCGTTTCCTCGTGGTAGGCGTAGCCGAGCCGGTCCATGTGCTCGGTCAGTTCGGCGTCATCCGGGCCGGCCTCGAAGGCGGTCAGGATGCGCCCGTAGTCGGCGCCGTCGGTGCGGTAGTGGAACAGGGTGATGTTCCAGCGGGTCCCCAGGATCTCCAGGAACCGGGTCAGCGCCCCGGGGGACTCGGGGAACTCGAAGCTGAACAGCCGTTCCACCAGGCCCTCCGGAGCGCGCCCGCCGATCATGGAGCGCACATGCACCTTGGCGAGCTCGTCGTCGGTCAGGTCCACCACGCCGTAGCCGGCGGCCTCCAGATCGGCGACGATCTCGCGCCGCTCCGCACGCCCACGAGTCAGCCGCACGCCCACGAAGATCCGCGCCGGCGCGCCGGGAGGCGCCGAGGCGGAGACCCGGTAGTTGAACTCTGTGACCGCTCGGCCGCCCAGCACGGAGGCGAAGCGCAGGAACTCGCCCTGCACCTCCGGGATGGTCACGCCCAGGATGGCCTCGCGCTGCTCGCCGATTTCGGCGCGCTCGGAGATGTAGCGCAGCTGGTGGAAGTTCAGGTTCGCCCCCGACAGCACGCAGGCCAGCCGCTCTCCCGTGAGACTGTGTGCGGCGACGTACTGCTTCAGGCCCGCCAGGGCGACGGCGCCGCTCGGCTCCGGTACGGCCCGCAGGTCCTCGAACAGGTCCCTTACGGCAGCGGAGACCTCGTCCGAGGACACGGTGACGACGTCGTCGAGCAGCTCGGCGCACAGGCGGAAGGTCTCGTCCCCGATCCGGCGCACGGCCACGCCTTCGGCGAATAGGCCGACGTGCTCCAGCGTGACCGGCTCGCCGGCGGCCAGCGCGGCGTTCAGGCAGGCCGACTCCTCGTGCTCGACGCCGATCACCTGCACCTGCGGGAGCAACTGTTTGATCAGTACGGCGATTCCGGAGACCAGGCCGCCGCCGCCCACGGGAACGAACACGCGGTCCAGGTTGGCGTCCTGCTGGATCATCTCCAGTCCGATTGTGCCCTGGCCGGCGATGACGCGCGGATCGTCGAAGGGAGCGATGTAGGTCAGTCCCTCCGCCTCGGCCAGGCGCAGCGCCTCGGCCTTGGCGGCATCGAAGTTGTCGCCGCTCAGCAGCACCTCGCCGCCCAGGGCGCTTACGGCGTCGACCTTGATGCGCGGGGTGACGGTGGGCATGACGATCAGTGCGCGCACGCCCAGCAGGGCGGCGGAGCGCGCTACCCCCTGGGCGTGGTTGCCGGCGGAGGCGGTGACCACGCCGCGCTCGCGCTCGGCGCCGGACAGGGAGCGCATGGCGTTGTAGGCGCCGCGAATCTTGAAAGAATGCACGGACTGCAGGTCCTCGCGCTTGACCTCGACCGTGTTGCCCAGGCGGGTGGACAGTGCAGGCATCGGCTGCAGCGGCGTGTGCTCGGCGGCCTCGTATACGGGGGCCAGCAGGATCTCCCGCAGGTAGCGGGCGCCGTCCCAGGGGGCGTCGTCACCTATGTGGTTTCCATTGCTTCCGGCGTCACTCACACCCTCAGCCTAACCGGGGCCGCCTGCTGGGATCGCACACGGTTCTAGAGGATGCCTCGATGAGTATGAGCAAGGTCATTGATTGAGCTATATGCACGGCGGGACCTATGGCCTAAAGTCCGGCTTGCTTGATTTGCTTTCAACCGCGCTTTTAAGGAGTGCTACATGACCAAGATCGCCGTGATCTCCGGTTCCGTCCGCCCCGCTTCTGTGGGCGGCCCCGTCGCCCAGTGGGTTGCCGACAAGGCCAACACGGTTGAGGGCGTGGAGGCCACTGTCCTCGAGCTGGCCTCCTTCAACCTGCCCATCTTCGCTGAAGAGCTTCCCCCGATGATGCTCCCGCCAAGGACCCGGCCGCGGTGAAGTGGAACGAGACCCTGGCCGCCTACGACGCCTACATCTTCGTCACCCCGGAGTACAACCACTCCATCCCGGGTGCACTGAAGAACG
The DNA here is from genome assembly GCF_002154335.2 of Actinomyces ruminis. Classification (GTDB taxonomy): domain Bacteria; phylum Actinomycetota; class Actinomycetes; order Actinomycetales; family Actinomycetaceae; genus Actinomyces; species Actinomyces ruminis. Next base: position 17,672 of record NZ_MTPX02000009.1, on the reverse strand, counting down.
CGATCGACTTCATCACCCCGTCCGTCCTGGCCCACAAGGCCGTCGGCCTGGTCGGCTACTCCTTCTCCGCGGGCCACCGCCCGATCGAGGCCCTGCGCCTGATCCTGGCGAACTTCACCACTGGCGTCGTCGGCGCACAGGTCAACCTGCACCTGGCCACGGACTTCGAGAACATGTCCAGCTTCGCCCCCGCCGCCTTCCACGACGTCGAGGTTCCCGCGATGGTGCAGGCCATTGTCGCCCAGGACCAGGCCCTGGCCGCGCTGCGCTGAACTGGACTTGGACGGGGCGGCCGTCCGCCGCACACCGGAGGTCGGCTCCCTCGGCCGGAGCGTTCCCAACTAAACATTGCAATGGCGGGCGAAAGTGGAGACTCACTGAACCGCGCCTGTGAAGAGATGAGGGGCTTCCCGTGTGCGCCGCGACCTCGGCCGCACACGGGAAGCCCCTCACCGATTTGGTCTCCAACGGAAGAACCGCATGATTCCGCGGTTTTCTTGAGTGGGCTGGAATCCAGCGTGTGCGGCGCGGCGTCAGGCGGCGCCGCGCCGCACACTCAGGTTCAGGCCAGCTTGAGCTTGCGGTACCGGTTGACCGCGGCTGCCACATCCACCATGCGCGGGCGCACCAGGAAGGCCGGGCGGCGGTCCAGGCGTCCAGTCCCTCATCGTCCAGCAGCGCGTCCAGGTCCTCCAGGCACTCGGCCAGCGTCGACTCCCCGTCGAAACGCTGCTCCAGCAGCGCCCGCAGGGCGTAGGCCACCGCCTCCGCCTGCCCGGACTCGACCACACCGGCCACATCGGAGATGTCGATGTCCTCTCGGTCCAGCGTGAGCGAGTCGGTGCCGCGCGAGCGCGTGCGCACCGGCCCGCGCTGCGTGCGCTGCGAGGGCAGGGGCACGCGCGGGGCCTGCATGGGGAAGTCGGCCAGCGCCGTGGTCTCCCGCGGCTGGGCGGCGGCCACCTCGGCGGCCTGCTCGGTGGCGTCGTGCAGCACGTAGGAGTCCAGCAGCAGCACCCGGTCGGCCACGTCCAGGTAGTCCCCGGAGCCGCCCATGACCAGCACCGTGGAGATGCCGGCCTCTGCCAGCGCCCCCACCCGGTCCACGAAGGGTGTGATCGGCTCCTGGTCGTCGGCCACCAACGTGCGCATGCGCGCGTCGCGGATCAGCAGGTTGGTGGCGGAGGTGTCCTCATCCAGCAGCAAGGCAGAAGTCCCCGCCTCGATCGACTCCACGATGGAGGCCGCCTGGGAGGTGGAGCCCGAGGCGTTGGTGGTGGTGAAGGAGACGGTGTCCCTCCCGCCGGGCAGGTGGGAGATGAACGGGGTCAGATCCACACCCGTGACGGACCGCCCATCGGCGGCGCGCACCTTGACGGCATCCGGGACCGTGGCCACCAGCTCGCGTCCGTCGCCCGGCACGTGCGGGTAGACGCCGCGCTCGATCGCGCTCAGCAGCGTGGACTTGCCATGGTAGCCGCCGCCGACGATAAGCGTCACCCCGGAACCGATCACGGTTCCGCGCACTTCACCCGCGTGGGGCAGGATGACGGTGGCGGCGAGTGAATCGGGGGCCGTCAGTGGAATGGCGCCCTCCTCCATGGGGGCGTCGCTGACGCCGGAGCGGCGCGGCAGGATCGAGGCGTCCGCGAGGAAGGACACCCAGCCGTTGTCCAACACCGCCCGCGTCAGCGCCCGGTGGTCCTCCAGCGCGGCGACGTGCGCCAGCAGGCGCTCGGCCCGCTCACCGGTCAGGTCCAGGGCCGCGTTGACCTCGCGGGTCAGGTCGTGGCTGAAGATGTTGGCGGCCTCCCGCCCGCGGATGGAGCGACCCCGGGCCGGCAGCGCCACACGCGCCCTGATTTCGATGATGAAGTCGGGGGTAGGGCGGGCCGCCGTTGTGGGCGCGTCCGCTGCTTCGGCAGCCGCGGTGTCCGCAGCATCGTCGGCGCTGTCGACGACGTCGGTGGCCGGCTCGGTGAATGTGACCTGCGCCGACGGCGCTGCAGCCGCGGCGTCGACGGGCTCGGTGGAGCCGATGACGGTGGCGAAATCGTCCGCGGCGGGCACGTCCTTGAGGGGAACGGACGCGTCGGTGTCGACCGCAGCGGCGGCCTCCTCGGGGCTACTCGCTGCCTCCGCTTCGGGGCCGGCCGAGTCGTCGGCCTCCGCCTCGGTCAGCACCGTGAACAGGTCTACGACTCCGTCGGCCTGTTCCTCGGGGACGCGCGCTTCCTCCGCGTCCGCGGTGGGTGCCGCGGAGGGGGCGCCGTCGTCGGTCTGCGCCTCGGGATCGGCTGCGGCGGGGGCGGAGACGATGACGGAGCAGCGTTCGAGAATCTCCTGACCGGGGGCGGCGATCGAGAGATTGGTGCCGCGGAAACCGCGGTGTAGTTCACGGGTGAGGAAGTCGCCCACCGCGACACGGCGGTCGTGGGTGGACAGCAGGTCCTCCTCGTGCAACAGCCTCAGGGCCGGCAAGTCGGCAGGAACCTGAATGCGGATGCGCGTGGGCGGGGCGTAGGGATCAGGCTGGACGTAGTCGACGTGCAGGACCCAGCCTCGGGGGCACGATAGTGGCCGATCGTGTCGCGATAGGCGGCATAGGAGCGGCCGTCGAGTACGTGCAGGTAATCCACCAGATCGCTGAGCGTCCCCGTGCGCGGGCCCTTGTCGTGGCGGCGGTTCTCGCGCCGGTAGTCGCGGTCCCGGCCGCTCCGGTCGTAGCCGCGCCCACCGCGGTCATATCCCCGGCCGCCGCGGTCATCATGCTGGTAGTCGCGTCCGCGCCGGTCCCCATAGCCGCGGTTGTCACGATAGTCCCGGTCCTGCCGGTTATTGCGGTAGCCCCGGTCCTGGCCGTAGCCGCGGCCGCCGCGGTCGTACCCGCGGTCGCGGCTGTAACCCCGATCTTCGCGTCGGTCGCCGTAGCCGCGATCCCGACCGTAGCCGCGATCGCCGTCGCCCCGGTAGTTGCTGCGGTAGCCGCGGTCATAGCCGCCGGAGCCGCGATAGTCCCCGCGGTCGCGTCGGTCGCCACGATCATATCGGTCACGCCGATTGCCACGGTCGCCGTAGCCGCGGTCGTTTGTGAAGTCATTGCGCTCACTCATGCCCTGATATTGGCACATTTCCGGCGCGATCCCCGACGCGCCGCCCGCCCACGGCGGGTCGGGGCGGCCGGGTGCAGCACGAGTGCGGTGCGGGTGCAGGGGTGGTCCCGGACTCCTCACGTCCTCCCCTGCACAGCAGGACCCGTGGCGCCGGGACGAGGCCCGAGCAGGGGCCGCTTTCGGCGCGTTGCTTGGAACGCGTAGGGTCACCCCATGGCGATCCCGGCCCCCGTGATGTCCCTGAATGCGTTCAGCTCATTGATGGCTTCAAGTGCGCCCGCGGCTTCGGTCCTGGTCGCCGCTCCGCCGGCGGTCTCTGCGGCTGTCTCCGGCTTGGCCCCCGCCGTCACCGGCTTCGCCACCGGGCTGGGACTGATCGTGGCCATTGGCGCACAAAACGCGTGGGTGCTGCGCCAGGGCGTACGCCGCCAACACATCGGCTTGGTGATTGCGATCTGCGCGCTCAGCGATCTACTGCTCATTGTTATCGGCACCGGTGGGATCGGTGTGGTTACCCGCCTGGCGCCTTGGGTGCCGGAGGTACTGCGCTGGGGCGGCGTGTTCTATCTGATCGGCTTTGCGGTCTCCAGCTTCCGCTCCGCCATGCGTCCGGGCGCGCTTGAACAGGACCAGGCGCGTGCGGCGTCGTCGGTGGCTTTGACCACGGTGGCGCTGACCTGGCTGAACCCGCACGTCTACCTCGACACCGTGCTCATGCTCGGCACGGTCACCAACGGCTTCGGCGAGGCCCGGTGGGTGGCCGCCGCCGGTGCCGGTACCGCCTCCGTGGTGTGGTTCACGGCGCTCGGGCTCGGGGCGCGGACGCTGTCCGGGCCGCTGTCCAGCGCGCACCTGGCGGGTACTGGACGTGCTGGTCGGCCTGGTCATGCTGGGCGTGGCCCTCAACCTGGCCCTGGGCTCCTGAAGGCGGCGGCCGTCCTCACCGAGACCGGCGCAAGTACCGCATCCAGACCGGCACTTATAACGCGTCGAGACCGGCAGATGCGACGCGCCATGGCGGGTGCGGCGGGCCGGGAGGAGACGTTTGGTGCCTCCTTCCGGCCTCAGCGCGCAACTTACATCGCCTCCGGTGGCAGCACGTCAGTCTGCGCGGGCACATTTGCAATCCCCACCGGGCAGGTGATGCCGTTGGGGCCGTGGTTGCAGTAGCCGTTGGGGTTCTTGTCCAGGTAGCCCTGGTGGTAGTCCTCGGCCAGGTAGAACGGCCCGCCGAACTCGTCGTACAGCTCCGTGGCCGGGGCGATGGTGGTCACGCAGGTGCCGCGTCCCAGCCGGGTCAGCTCCCCCTGGAAGGCAGCCCGGATGGCCAGGGCGGCATTTGCCTGCGCCGACGTCGTGGTCCACACCGCTGAACGGTACTGGGTGCCGATGTCGTTGCCGTGTCGGTTCAGCTGGGTGGAGTCGTGGTTCTCCCAGAAGGTGCGCAGCAGGGTCTCTCCGCCCGCGCCGCACACGGCCGGGTCGTAGGCGACGCGCACCGTCTCGGCGTGGCCGGTGGCGCCGGTACACACCTCCCGGTAGGTGGCGTTCGGGGTGGTGCCGCCCATGTAGCCCACGGCGGTGGCGACCACGCCGGGCTGGCGCCACAGGAAACGTTCCACGCCCCAGAAGCAGCCGCCCGCCAGATAGAGCACCTGGGTGCCTTCGGGCCAGGGGCCGTTCAGGGGAGTGCCCAGGACGACGTGCTCGCCCGGGTCGGGCAGAAGCGTGTTCTCCCGTCCGGGGATTTCGGGGTTGCGGGCCGGGCGGGGGCGCGTCGGCGTCGCGCCGGTGTGCGGGGTGGACTGCGTGGATGCTGTCATGGGACCACCGTACTTGGGGCAGCCGAGCGCGTTAAGAATGATCCATGGGAGTACGCCGGGGGCGTATGTGCGCAACGCCATGGAACAAGATGTCGAATGAGATGTGAAGCAAGAGAGTCATCGGCGTGAGCGTGTATGCGTGGCAGTGGGGTTGTTCGTTGAAATGGTGGAAGAAGGTCGATGTTGATCGGGGCGGGGTGCGATTCGGCATCCCTTGAACTAGCCAGCCGCTAGGCGTGGTATGCGGTCCGGAATGATCCGTGACGGCTCGACCAGTGCTGGACCTCCACGCTGGCGGGGCAAGCCCCAAGCGCGGATTCGGGGAGGTATGGGCGTGTCCCGTTCTCACCGCACGGGCGGGAACGGGACACGCAGCTGAGCAGATGTGTCAGAGAGCCTTGACGTCGATGATCTCCGCGGAGATCTCCTTACCGGTGGGGGCGTTGTAGGTGACGGTCTCACCGGCGCGGTGGCCCATGAGGGCGCGGCCAAGAGGGGCGTCGGGGGAGAAGACCTTGACCCCTTCGGGGACGTCCTCGGTGATCTCCTGCCCGCCCAGGGCGAAGGTCTGTTCGCGACCGGCGACTTTCGCGGTTACGACCGTGCCCGCGGTGACGGAGCCATCGAAGGCGGCGGCGCCGACCTGTGCGTGCTCCAGCATCTCGGTGAGTGTGACGATGCGGGCCTCGTTGAGCGACGCCTCTTCGCGAGCCGCGTGGTAACCGGCGTTCTCGCGCAGATCGCCCTCCTGGCGGGCGGCCTCCACGCGCTGGGCGATCGCCTTGCGGTCAACGTTCTTGCGACGCTCGAGTTCCTCGGTGAGTCGGTCGTACGCCTCCTGGGTGAGCCAGGTGCCCTGCTGTTCGGTGGTCTCTTCGGCCATGGTTCCTCCTTGCGAACGGGCGGCAGTAACCGTCAGAAATCCTCAGAAATCCTCAGGTGCTGTCTGGATATAAAGAGCGAGTCTATACGCTCCGGTCGGATCGCGCCTCGGCAGCCGCGGCATCGACGACGGCGTCCTTGCTGTTGGCCCGCCTCAGCCGCTCCTCGCGGCGGGCGTCGTAGCGGGCGAGCGAGCCGGGGGAAAGGGTGGAACGAACACGCTCCCGCTCCGCCTCGACGTCGAATGACGCCGGTGGCCAGGAGACCTGCTGCTCCGCCAGGGCGCGCAGCAGCAGCTCGGTGAGCACTAGCCGCGCGTACCACTTGGAATCCGCAGGCACCGCATACCATGGAGCCGCCTCGAAGGAGGTAGCCGGCAGCATCCGCTGGTAGATCGCCTGGTAGTCGAACCATTTGGCGCGCGTGCTCAGGTCCGACGGCGAGTACTTCCAGCGCTTGTCCGGGCGGTCAATGCGCTCCAGCAGACGCAGCCCCTGCTGCTCGTGCGAGATCATCAGCGCTACCTTCAGGATCGTGGTGCCCGCCGCGATGAGTTCCTCCTCAAAGCCGCGGATCTGCTCCACGCGCTCAGTGAAGGCGTTGTCGTCGAGCATGCCACTGGCTCCGGGAACGAGGATGTCCTCGTAGTGGGAGCGGTCGAAGAAGCCGATCATGCCGGGTCCCGGCACGGCCATGCGGATCCGCCACAGGAAGTCGTGCGCCAGCTCCTCCTCGGTGGGGGTCTTGAAGGCCTTCAAATGCACGCCCTGCGGATCGACCAGTCCCATGACGTGCCGTGCGAGCCCGCCCTTTCCGGAGGTGTCCAGGCCCTGGGCAACCACGAGGATGCGCTTGGGGGAGCCCTCCCTAGAGGCGGCGAACAGGCGCTCTTGCAACGAGGCCAGCAGCGGTGTGGCTGCCTCCACGTAGACGGCCGCCTCCGCCTCGCCGCCATCCCATCCGGGGGTGGCCGCGTGTTCGAAGGACGCCAGGACGAAGGAGGGCTCTACGCGCAGGGCCGCGCGCGGATCGAGGGACCAGCGGCTCACATCGCGCAGCGGGCCGCGGCGAAGGTGGTCGTGTGCGGAACTGCCGTTCTTGCCGTTCTTCTTGGGCATCTCGGTTCCCCGTCCTGTACCGGTCGCGTGGATCACAGCGTAGCTGTGCGCGGGTCTGCCTCTCGCACACGACTTTGCCTCTGAGACACGCGTTTTCGGCGCTTTGCGGGTGCTTAGCGCGTGTAGAACTCCAAAACACGTGTTCGTGGCGGGATCGCGTGTCTATGAGGTGAGCGCGCGCCGCGGTGGTTTCGCCGGTCCGGGGTCTGCGAGGCCGGTGGAGGGGTGCGGCTCCTGCTCCCTCAACCCAGCACGGCCAGGTAGCAGGCCGTGCACTGGCAGGCCCAGGCGGCCACCGTGCAGGCGTGGAAGATCTCATGGAAGCCGAACCAGCGGGGGAACGGGTCGGGGCGCTTGCGCGCGTAGATGATGCCGCCGACCGTGTAGACAACGCCGCCGGCCACCAGCAGCCACACGATTGCCGGGCCGCCGGTGACCCAGAACTGAGGCAGGAACCACAATGCCACCCAGCCGAGCAGTATATAGAACAGGGTCGACAGCCAGCGCGGCGCCGTCGGCCACAGCAGGGTGGTCAGGATGCCGAGCACAGCCCCGCCCCACACGATTCCCAGCACCAGACGGGCCGTGTTGGCGTTCAGCAGCGCCACCGACAGCGGCGTGTAGGTGCCGGCGATCAGCAGGTAGATGTTGGCGTGGTCGAAGCGCTGCAGCACCGTGGACACGGCGCCGGGGAAGTGGCCGTTGGAGATGTGATACACGCCCGAGTTGGCGAATAACAGCAGCGAGCAGACCAGGTAGGCGGCACATGCCCACTTGAGTCCTGCGCCCGGTGCCAGCGCCGTCAGCACGATGCAGGCGGCCAGCGCCAGTGGCGCGGTACAGGCGTGGATCCATCCGCGTAGCTTGGGTTTGACGGCGCGGGCGAGGTCGTTGGCGGCGCTGATTGCGGCCGCGCCGCGCGACTGGACGGAAGTACGCATCGACGGTTCTCCTCACGTGGACGTCCCACTAACCTACGCTACCGTAACTTACGCCTCCGTAGGTTCAGGGAGAGGGTGGGCTAGGGCTCACTCGCGTACCCTCGGAGCCAGGCGCTCCCACCGGCCCTGGTGCGGTGGCGTCATAGTGGGCCGGCGCGCAAAGGAAAGAGACGAGACATGGCGGGCGACAACCTCCTCTACAACATCTATGAGCGTCGCCTTGCCGCCCAGGTCAAACCCGAACGTGTGCCCCAGCACGTGGGCGTCATCCTCGACGGCAACCGCCGTTGGGCGCGGGCCATGGGGATCGGCACCGCCCAGGGACACAAGCGCGGCGCCGATAAGATCGAGGAGTTCCTTGGCTGGGCGGAGGATGCCGGGGTCGGGGTGGTCACCCTGTGGCTGCTGAGCACCGACAACCTCTCTCGGGACCCGGCGGAACTCTCCCCGCTGCTGGACATCATCGCCCACGCCGTAGACGAACTGGCCGCCACCGGCCGTTGGCGGCTGCGCCTGGTGGGCGCCGTCGACCTGCTGCCAGCGCCCGTGGCCGAGCGGCTGCGTGCGGCCGTAGCATCCACCGCTCCCGCCGACGGCACCGCCGGTGAGGGCGGTCCTGCGGGCGCCGACGACGGCGAGGCCCAGGTGGATGCGGCGGGACCCGCAGACACCCCCGGCGCGGCGGCGGACGCCGACGGAGATTTGCGCATGCAGGTCAACGTTGCCGTCGGCTACGGCGGGCGCCAGGAGATCGCCGACGCCGTGCGCTCCCTGCTGCGAGAGCGTGCCGCCGCCGGCGCCACGCTGGAAGATGTGGCCGACTCCCTATCCGAGGAGGACATCACCGCGCACCTGTACACCAAGGGGCAGCCCGATCCCGAGCTGGTCATCCGCACCTCGGGTGAGCAGCGCCTGTCCGGCTTCCTGCTGTGGCAGTCGGTTCACTCCGAGTACTACTTCTGTGAGGTGTACTGGCCGGACTTCCGCCGCATCGACTTCCTGCGGGCGCTGCGCGACTACGGCCGACGCGAGCGCAGGCTGGGCAAGTAGCCGAGGATCCTCCGGGCGCCGGGCCGCGCTGTCGGCGAGGCGCGTCTGCGCCGACCGTACGTCCATGCCGACGGTTGCGCGGCCACCACGCCCATCGTGCTCAGCGTTCCGACAGTGACAGCGGGTATGGTGAGCGGTATCACAGACGGGTCTGGTCCGGAGTCGGGCGCAGCCCGCCGAGCACAGACGGAGACAGCTATGCGAACCTACGTCCTGGACACCTCGGTCCTACTGTCCGACCCCCGCGCCGTGCTGCGCTTCGACGAACACGCCGTAGTGCTGCCGGTCGTGGTGGTCACCGAGTTGGAGGGCAAGCGGCACCATCCCGAACTGGGCTACTTCGCCCGCTCTGCGCTGCGGCTGCTCGACGGTCTGCGCGAACAGCACGGCCGGCTCGACCGCCCCATCCCCGTCGGTGACCGCGGCGGCACGGTGCGGGTAGAACTCAACGGTGCCGACGACCACGTACTGCCCGCCGCCATGCGCCTGGGCGACAACGACTCCCGCATCCTGTCGGTGGCCGTGACCCTAGCCCGCCGCGCCCGTCAAGGCAGTGACGACGACGGCGAGGTGGTGGTCGTCTCCAAGGACCTGCCCATGCGTATCAAGCTGCCGCCGTCGGCCTGATCGCAGAGGAGTACCGGGCCGAGCTCGCCAGCGAGGACATCTACTCCGGTATGACCGCCATGACCATCACCGAGGAGGAGATCTCCCGGCTATGGGGCGACGGCGTTCTGGACCTGTCCGGGCTGGCGGACGAAGAGGCGGCCGACGACCTGGCCGCCCAGCCACCCACACCGGCGTGGTGGTGACTTCCCCGCGCGGTTCGGCGCTCGCCACCGTGGTCGGCGGGACCCTGCACCTGGTCGACCCTTCACGCGAGGTCTTCGGCGTGCGCGGGCGCAGCGCCGAACAGCGTATCGCCATCGATCACCTGCTCAATCCCGACATCGGCATCGTGTCGCTCGGCGGCCGCGCCGGCACCGGTAAATCCGCCCTGGCGCTGAGCGCCGGCCTGGACGCCGTCGTCAACCGACACGAGCACCGCAAGGTGATGGTGTTCCGGCCCCTGTACGCGGTGGGTGGGCAGACCCTCGGCTACCTGCCCGGCGACTCCGCGGAGAAGATGTCTCCCTGGGCAGACGCGGTGTTTGACACCCTCAGCTCGGTGGTTCCCACGGATCGGATCGACCGCATCGTTGCCGCCGGGCAGCTGGAGGTGCTGCCGCTGACGCATGTGCGCGGCCGCTCCCTGCACGACGCCTTCGTAATCGTGGACGAGGCCCAGTCGCTGGAGCGCAACGTGCTGCTGACGGTGCTGTCCCGGATCGGTCAGAACTCCAAGGTGGTGCTCACTCACGATGTCGCTCAGCGGGACAACCTGCGGGTGGGACGCTGGGACGGCGTGGTCAGTGTGGTCGAGTCGCTTAAGGACCGGGACCTGTTCGCCCACGTGGACCTGGTGCGCACCGAGCGCAGCGAGATCGCCGAGCTGGTTACGCGCATGCTCGACGAGGTGCCGCTGTACTGACTGATCACCGGCCGCTGCCCCCTGCGCCGAGACCGGCACTAGTGACGCGCCGAGACCGGCAGACATTTCGGCTGCCGCGCCGCCCATAAGCGGGGCACCGCAGCCCGGGTCAGGCGCCGTACGACTCCAACTCGGCGCGGGTGGGCGGGTTGGCGCCGGCGCGGGAGACGGTGATGTCGGCGATGGCGGCCGCATGCCGCAGGACGCGCTCCAGCGCGGCGGCGTTGATGTTGCGCAGTGCCTCGCGCTGCTCGGCGCCCACCAGGCCCTCGGTCCAGATGCCATCCTCGAGTCCGCCCATGAAGGAGTCGCCTGCGCCGACGGTGTCGGAGACCACCACGGTGGGGTCGGCGGGCACCTCCATGCGCAGCCCTGAGGCGGTCACGGCCAGCGAGCCCTGCTTGCCGCGGGTGACTACGACGACGGCCGCGCCCAGCTGCAGCCAGCCGCGCGCCACGGCCTCGACATCCGCGTCCTCGCCGTAGAACCACTCGATGTCCTCATCGGAACACTTGACCACATCGGCCAGGGAGATCAGCCGCTCGACCTGGGCGCGCGCCTGCTCGGGCGTGCCCATCAGCTGTGGCCGGGCGTTGGGGTCATAGCAGATCGTGGAGGTGGCCCGGAAGTCGGATAGCACCTGCTCGACCGTGGCGGCTCCGGGCTCCAGGATCGCGGCGATCGAACCGGTGTGCACTAGTAGCGGCGCCGCCGTGCCTTCATCACGCTGCGGGTAGGGCGGATTCCAGTCCAGGTCGAATACGTAGGTGGCGGCCCGGTTGGCGCCGATGGTGGCCTGTGCCGTCGAGGTGCGCTCGGCGCCGTCGGAGCCCGGCGTCAACCGCACCCCGGAGGCCTCGAGGTGCGCCTTTACCGCCAGACCGCGCGGGTCGGTGCCGATCCAGCAGTCCAATTCGGCGTCGCGGCCCAGGCGGCTGAGTCCGAGCGCGACGTTGGCGGGAGAGCCGCCGGGGATGTCTTGGGCGGGCTGGCCGGGGTGGATGACGACGTCGACGAGCGCCTCGCCGATGACGAGGCGGTGCCTGCGGGGCCGGGTGCGGACATGTTGGGGCTCCTCATGGTTGATAGGCGGTGGCGACAATGGACGGAGATGAGCCAGTACGGGTCAGAAGGGTGTGGAGTCGGTGTCGGGACCGGCGGAGTCGGCGGACTCGCCGCTATCGCCGGCGACGGCGGCCAGACGGGCGCGTGCGTCGTCGAGCCAGGACTGGCAGCGGGCGGCCAGGGCTTCGCCGCGCTCCCAGAGCTTCAGCGCCTCCTCCAGAGGCACCTGGCCTGCCTCGAGGCGCTGGACGACGCCGACCAGTTGCTCGCGGGCCTGCTCGTAGGGCAGGGAGGCAACGTCGGCGTTGGCGTCTGCGGCACCGATTGGCTCAGCGGGGGAGGACACGCTCATGCCCCGATTCTTACATGCGTGCGCTCGCTACGCGCCGGGTCTGCGCGCCCAGTTAGCGGCGGCAGCTCCATATCGGATTCGGGCGCAGTCACCCCGGGAACCGGCTTGCCGCCGCGCTGCATCCCAATTGATGAGGCAGGCTCTCCGCGCCGGTGCGCCTCGCGCCGGCGCGGGTCGCGTCCCGTTATTCGGGAGAGCCGGAGGTGGGCTTGGTGGTGCCCACAACCTGCGCCACCAGGCGGCCCGAGGCCAGCACGCCCTCGATCAGGTCGCCCTTCTTAAGCTGCTGGGCGGAGGTGATGATGCCGCCGCTCGGGCTGCGCAGGATCGCATAGCCGCGGTCGAGCACGCCCTGGGGGGACAGGGCCCGCAGGTGGGCGCGGTCGGCGCGCAGTTCGGCGTCGGCCAGGGACAAAGTGGCGGACAGTGCCCGGCGCATGCGCGCGCGGGCCTGCTCCAACTCGGCAATGCGGTCGCGCACGATGAGCGTCGGATCGGCCATCACCGGACGGGCCAGTACCTGGTCCAGGCCCCGCTGCTCGGCGTCCAGGCGAGCGCGCAGCACCGAGCGCATGCGCTCGCGGGCCTGGTCCAGGCCCATCACTTCCTCCGCCAGGTCCGGCACAATGCGACGGGCCGCGTCCGTGGGGGTGGAGGCCCGATAGTCGGCCACCAGGTCCAGCAGCGGGCAGTCGGTCTCGTGTCCGATTGCGGAGACGATCGGGGTGCGGGCGGCGGCCGCGGCCCGCACCAGTCCCTCATCGGAGAAGGGCAGCAGGTCCTCTACGGCCCCGCCCCCGCGCGCCACGACGATCACGTCCACGCCCGGGTCGGCGTCGAGTTCGCGGATGGCGGCGGTGACCTCCCGCACCGCCTGCGCCCCCTGCACGGCGACCTCGCGGATTTCGAAGGGCAGTCCGGCCCAGCGCAGACGCGCGTTGACGACGACATCGTCCTTGGCCTTGGCGTTGCGGCCGCAAATCAGCCCGACCTTGCGGGGCAGGAACGGCAGCGGGTGTTTGCGCTCGGCGTCGAACAGGCCCTCGGCTGCCAGGATCCGGCGCAGCTGCTCGATGCGGGCCAGCAGGTCGCCGATGCCGATCGGACGGATGTCATCGGCGCGCAACTCCAGGCTGCCGCGCTTGGTCCAGAAGCGCGGTTTGGCGTGGACGACGACGCGGGCCCCCTCGGTGACCTGCGTGCCGGTCGCTCGCTCGATGGCGGTCAGTTCACGGGTGAACACGGATACGGACATGGACATGTCGGCGTCTGCGTCCCGCAGGGTCAGGTACTGCATGCCCGAACCGGGACGGCGGTTGAACTGGACGATCTGTCCCTCGACCCACACGAAGGTCATCTTGTTGACGTACTCGTCGATCTTGGTGGACAGCAGCCGCAGCGGCCAGGGGTTTTCCGGAGTGGTCTCGCGCGCCAGACGGGCCAGGGGCCGGCTCGTGCCGGCGCCATCGGCCTGGGCGGCGGGTGGGTTCGGTGGCGCCTGCGCGGGTATGCGGCGGGGCGAGGGGTCGGTCACGGGCTCCACTGTGCCACGTTAAACGCTGCCCGTGCGTGTTCGCCGGGCAGGCTCATGTGGCACAGTGGGAGCGTGACGACTGCTCAAGCTGCTGCGGGTGCGCCGGATCCTGCCGGCCGGCCCGGAAAGCGCATTCTGTTGGCCTCTCCGCGTGGTTACTGTGCCGGCGTGGATCGCGCCGTTGACGCCGTGGAGCAGGCTCTGGCCCTGTATGGGGCGCCGATCTACGTGCGCAAGGAGATCGTGCACAACAAGTACGTGGTGGAGGCGCTGTCGAAGCGGGGCGCGGTGTTCGTCTCCGAGACCGACCAGGTGCCCGAGGGGGCGCGGGTGGTCTTCTCCGCCCATGGCGTTTCCCCAGCCGTACACGCGCAGGCGGCCGCCCGCCACCTGCAGACGATCGATGCGACCTGCCCGCTGGTTACCAAGGTGCACAAACAGGCAATCCGCTTCGCCAAGGAGGACTACGACATCATCTTGGTCGGTCACTCCGGCCATGAGGAAGTCGAGGGGACCCAGGGGGAGGCGCCCGACCATATCCAGGTGGTCAATGGGCCCGATGAGGTCGGCTCCGTACAGGTGCGCGACCCCGACAAGGTGGTGTGGATCAGTCAGACCACCCTGTCCGTGGACGAGACGATGGAGACGGTGCGGCGTCTGCGGGAGCGCTTCCCGAGCCTGATCGACCCGCCCGGTGATGACATCTGCTACGCCACCCAGAACCGGCAGGGGGCTGTCAAGAACATTGCCCCACAGGTGGACGTGATGATCGTGGTCGGCTCCGGCAACTCCTCCAACTCCGTGCGGTTGAAGGAAGTCGCTCTGGAGGCCGGCGCGCCCGCCGCGCATCGGGTCGACTACGCCCGCGAATTGAATCCCTCCTGGTTCGACGGCGCGAACACCGTGGGACTGACCTCTGGGGCTTCGGTACCGGAGATTCTGGTGCGCGAAGTGATCGAGCGCCTGGGGGAGCTGGGTTTTACCGACGTCGAGCAGGTGCGTACCGCGACGGAGAAGATCGCCTTCTCCTTGCCCAAGAACCTGCGTGCCGACCTCAAGGCCGCTGCCGGTGGCCGCGCCCCAGAGCGAGAGCGTCCCACGCATGACCACACTCGCTGAAGCACCGACCGTGCCGGTGAGGGGTGCGGTCGGTACTTCAGCGGTTAAGTGCGCGGTTGTCTCGTGACCGGGCGTCGGGTTCGGCTCGCGGGTCAGCCGATGATGCCGGCCAGGGCTTCGGCGTCGGCCACGACCCGATCGAAGGGGACCAGCCATACCGGGCCGCTCGGGGAGCCAACCTGCACCACCAGGTGCTCGGCCTTAAGGCAGTCCAGACGCGAGGCGGTGTCGTTGCCCTGTGTCTGCCATGAGGGTTCCTCACTGGGAATGACGTAGCTCCCAGCGCCGGGTTCGCCCAGCGCAGCAGGAGGACGCGGGCGCCGGCGCGCGCCGGGACCTCGGGTTGGTAGCCAGTGAGGAGGCGACTCCCTTCGCCGAACCAATGCCTACGGCTTCTGCGAGCGCGCCGTAGGTGGTGCAGACTGCAGGACGGTGGGCGACCAGCATGGACATTGCGCGCGAGATGCGCTCACGGGCGGAGGAGTCCGCCGCGGCGTCGGCGATGGCGCGTACGCGTGCGCCGGTCAGGTGGGCTGTCTCGGCCAACTCGGTTGAGCTCAGCCCGTTGGCGAGTCCGCGCAGGATGAGGCTGTCGCGCTCATCGCGCAGCGTGTTGAGCTGGTCCTGCAGCTGCTGCTGCCTGGAGGCGAGTGCGTCCAGGTGATCGAGCACCTCCTCCGCGCTTGCGCCGGGTGCGGAGGAGGCTTTGCGGTGGGCGGCGTCGACGCTGGACGGGGGACTGCTGGTGGTTGCGGCTGCCATGTAGGAAGGACCTCCACGGGTAGGTTCAGAGATTGCCAGGTACGCTAGGGTGCGCGCCTGGAAGGTTGCTGTGAGATATCATGTGCAACTAGTTTATGCGAATGAAAGTGTATATGTAACCCCATCGTTGCGAATCATCGGTGCGGTGGAATCCTGCCGCTACTCGGAGGGCGTCGTCAACTCGGCGCTGGCGAAGCGTCTGACCTGCGCATGATCCGGCGGCACCGGCTGCGGTGCGGCCAGGCCGTCGCCGAAGGTCTCGAAGGAGCGGGCCGTTACCAGCAGCCGCGACTCGATGGACCCAACGGCTTGGTTGTACGCGATCACGGAGCGCGTTAGAGCGGCGCCCAGGGCGTCGAGGTGTTTGGCGACCGTGCCGAGGCGCTCGTACAGCGTGCGACCCAGTTCCACCAGCTCGCGTGCGTCATCGTTGACGGCGGTGCGGGCCCACGCGGTCGCGCAGGTCCGCAGCAGTGCCAGCAGTGAGGCGGGCGTGGTCAAGGCGACCCCGCGGTCCAGCGCGTGTTCCATGAGCGTGGGATCGGCCTCCAGCGCCGCGGCCAGGATCGGCTCGGCCGGCACGAACAACACCACCAATTCCGGAGAGTCCTGGAGCGTGCGCGCATAGTGGCGGTCGGCCAGGGCGTCGACGTGCGCGCGCAGCGCCTTGGCGTGCTTGGCCAGCAGTCGGGCTCGGAGTTCTTGCGGTGCGGGCCCGCCGGGGGCGCGGCCCTCGGGGGAGGGGCGGCCGGGCGAGGCGGCCATGGCGGGTGCGGCGCCGTCGGGATCCGCTTCGACCGCGCAGGCCCTGAGATAGGAGTCCAGCGGCACCTTGGCATCCAACGCCAGGAATCCGTCGCCGGGCAGGTGCACGACGACGTCGGGCCGCGACTTCGGGTTGGCGCTTGTGCCGCTGGCGCCGTTGCGGCGACCGACCACGGCGGCCACCGAACGCTGCTCGGAGAAGTCGATATGCCGCATCATTCCGGAGGCTTCGAGCACGCGGGCTAGCTCGACCTCGCCCCACACCCCGCGGGAGGAACGCGAGCGCAGAGCACCCTCGAGCGCCGTCGTCGTGCGGCGCAGCTCGCGATCGGATTCGGCCCCTGCCCGCAGCTGCTCGGTTAGCGTGGCGTGCTCGGCGGCGCGCTGCTGCTCCATCTGCTCCACCCGGGCGCCAACCTGCTCCAACTGGGAACGGACCGGTGCGAGGGCGCGCAGCACCGAGCCGTCGCGCTCGGCGCGTTCCTCGGCCGCGGCGGTGCGGGCGGTCAGCTCCTCGGCGCGCGCCCGCCACTGGGCCGCCCTCAGCGCGCAGGGCGGCGACCTCATCGCGGCCGCCGGCGCGGGCAGCAGCCGAGCGGCTACCGCCAGGGCGTAGCCGGAAACCGCCCCGACGAGCAGGCCGATGAGCAGGAGCAGGATGGGGAGCGCTGTGGACATGGTTCCACCATGTCACGAGCCGCCGACACGAATTCCGGCTGCTTAACGGTGGGCCGCTACACTCGCCCCGTGGCACTCACTATTGGAATCGTTGGACTGCCCAACGTCGGCAAGTCAACCCTGTTCAACGCCCTGACCCGGGCGACCGTACTCGCGGCGAACTATCCCTTCGCCACGATCGAGCCGAACGTTGGTGTGGTGCCCCTGCCGGATGCGCGACTGGATGCGCTGGCGCAGATGTTCAACTCCCAGAAGATCGTGCCCGCCACCGTCTCCTTCGTGGACATCGCCGGGATCGTGCGCGGCGCCAGCGAGGGAGAGGGTCTGGGCAACCAGTTCCTCGCCAACATCCGTGAGGCCGACGCCATTTGCATCGTCACCCGCGCCTTCGACGACCCCGATGTGGTCCACGTGTCCGGCAAGATCAACCCCGCCTCGGACATCGAAACCATCGCCACCGAGCTGATCCTGGCGGACATGCAGACCCTGGAGAAGGCGATCCCGCGTCTGGAGAAGGAGGTGCGGGGCAAGAAGACCGACGCCGCCGTGCTGGAGACCGCGCGGGCCGCGCTGAAGGTGCTGGAGGACGGCGAGCTGCTGTCGGCCGCCGCGGCGGGCAAGGGGCTGGACACCGAGATTCTGCGCGAGTTCCAGCTGATGACCACCAAGCCCTTCATCTACGTGTTCAACATGGACGACGCCGGCATGCACGACGCCGCCCGCCAGCAGGAGCTCGGCGCGCTGGTGGCGCCGGCGGAGGCGGTATTCCTGGACGCCCAGTTCGAGGCCGAGCTGGTGGAGCTGGAACCCGAGGAGGCCGCCGAGATGCTGCACGAGAACGGCCAGGACGAGTCCGGCCTGGACAAGCTGGCGCGCGTCGGCTTCGACACCCTCGGCCTGCAGACCTTCCTGACGGCGGGGGAGAAGGAGTCGCGCGCC